>CACFAT010000003.1 GCA_902564385.1 uncultured Pelagibacteraceae bacterium | reverse complement strand
TTTTTTTTTCGTTTTCATTTAATAACTTCAATGGTGGAATTAAATTCTGGTAGTCCTGATCAATTTGCGCCATAAAAGTATGTAATCCAGAGATTAAATTAAATTTATCGAAAATGCTTCTTACTAAACACAACTTTTCGTTTGAAGATTGATCTGATCCATTTTGAAATTTATCGTAAACATCTCTTGCTAAAACTGAAGTAACATTTGTTGTTGCTGTAATTATTCCAGAGCAACCTAATTCAAGTCCTTTCAATAATTTTGACTCTGAACCTGGCATTACTGAAAAATTATCTATTTTCAAATTTTCATACAAGTTATAAGAACTGTCTTTTACTCCAACTATTTGACTTGGAAATTTTTTTACTAGCTCTTCAACACAATCAATACTAAATTTATATCCTGAGAGTTTTTCGAAATTATATAAAATTATTTTACATTCATTAATTTCATCTATTATTCTTGAGTAAAAATTAATCACATCGTGATCACTATACTTATAATAGGCAGGGGGCATAATTAAAAATTTATTAAAACCATTTGATTTAGCTATTTTTATCAAATTAATATTGTCAACTAGCGAATTAAGACCAGTTCCAATTATAAATTTATCCCTATAATTACTTTTTGGTAACAAATTGATTAATTGAATTTTTTCCGAAAGAGATATGAGTTGTGATTGTCCAGTACTTCCAAAAAAAACTACTCCATGGCAACCTTTGTCGATTAGATTTTCAGCATATTTAATCGTTTTTTCACTATTTAACGCCAGATTTTTATCTAATACTGACAATGTAGCTGCATATATTCCATTAATCATAACTTAATTATATGACTATAATTATAGAATAGATTTAAGAAAAAAATAATAAAAAAATATATTCTAAATACTTATGAAAGTTTGTGTTTATCTTAGCTATATAGGTCTTGGAGCAAATTTGTTACATCTAAGTTATGTGCATCAGTTATCTGAAAAGTTTGGACCTATAACAGTTTCTACGTTATGCAAGAATTTGTCGGATGCATTAGAGGATGATCCTAAAATTAAAGAAGTCATAGTAATAGATAAAAAATATAATAAATTTAAGAATATATTTAGTTTTTCATCGGAATTAAAAAAATACAATTTTGATAAAATATTTATTTATTATCCAAGTCCTAGAATATTCATCGCCTGTAAGTTGGCTGGAATAAAAGATATTTATCACTATCCTTTATTTAAAAAGAAAAATCTTCATTTAATCAACGCAGCACAAAAGTTTACTGCGAGTGTATTAAACATAGAGAAATGTCAAACATACACAAAAATTCACATAAATGAAAAAAAACTTAAAAGTGTCTCAACTTATTTTGATAAATCAAAATTTAACATTGTAATAGGAGCTGGATCTTCAGGTCCAACAACAAAATGGGGCACTGATAATTACTCAAATCTAATAAATGAGTTAAATAAACTAAATAAATTTAATTTTTTTATTTTGTGTGGTCCTAATGAAAAATTAATTGCTCAAGAAATAATGGATAAGGTTGAAGGAGATAATATTACAGATCTAAGTAACAAAAATATCTCAGAAGTAATACCTTTTATAGCTTCTGCAGATATGTATGTGGGGAATGATTCATTTGGTTCACATATTTCATCACAATCTGGCAAACCAAGCCTTGTGATTTTATTGGACTCACCAAAAGCATATACGGATTATACTCCTAATCATATTAGAATTATTCCTGAAGGATATGATGTTAATAATATTACACACGGAAGTGAAATTGATCCAAATTTAATAAAGGTCGAACAAGTGTACAAATCAATACTAAGTTATACTTAAACAACCGATTTTAAGACTGTGTCTTTGGCTTGGTTCACTAAAGTAGCAATATTATTTAATTCTGGACTTCTATCTGGATGAATTTTTTTCATAATTTTTTTATAAGAATTCATCACTTCATCTTTTGTATATTTTTTTTTGGGATCTAAATTTAAAATTCTATATGCTTCATCTAAACTCATATTCTGAGATGACATATTTTGATTAAATTGATTAAAATTAAATCTGCCAGAATTTTTTAAAACTCTAAAAAGTCCCCATAATCTAAATAGCTGAAATAAAGAAATACCTGCTTTCGTTTTAATTAAAGGCAAAATAGCCAACATAAATGGTAAGGAAAATATATATCTTCCTGCATATGCCATTATTACCGCTAACAATATTGAAGAAATTATAATAAATGTTCTTACAAATTTTGATATTTTTTTTGTTGAGGTTTTGGCAAACCAATTGAGTAAAATATAAAGAATTATAAAGATTATTAGTATTGCAAAAAAAATATTCATAAATTAATTAAATTTAAATGAAAATACCACAGCTTAAAAAAAAACCAGAATTAAAATCTTGTCACAACGTAACCTGGGAAGACAATTATAGTTGGATACATCAAGAAAATATACTCGAAGTATTGAAAGATAGTTCAAAATTGTTACCAGAGGTGAGAAAATATCTTGAAGATGAAAATGATTATTTTAGTCATCAAATGTCAGATACAAAAGAAATTCAAAAAGTTTTATTCGATGAGATTAAAGGAAGAATTAAACTTGATGATGAGTCTCTTCCGTTTAAGGATGTAAGATACAGTTACTGGACAAAAACAACAACAAAAGGAAATTATTCTATAAAGTTAAGAAAAAAAATTGATTCAGAAGAAATAGAAGAAATTTGGAATGGCGATTTAGAAAAAGAAAAGCTTAAAACAGAATATTTTGGGCTTGGAGACTTAGAAGTTAGCTATAATGATAAATTACTAGCTTATTCATTAGATTTAAAAGGATCTGAATATTACACCATACATATAAGAGATATTAAAAGTCGAGAGCAAGTTGGCGAAAAAATTGAAAATACTAGTGGTGGAATAACATTTAGCTTAGATGACAAATATATTTTTTACTCAAAACTTGATGACAATCACAGACCGAGAGAAATTTACAGGCATGAAATTGGAACTCCTACTATTAAAGATATTCTTATTTTTAAAGAAGAAAGTGAAGCATTTACTGTAGGAATAGGTCTTAGCTCTGATGAAAAATATTTTTTTATTACTTCATCTGATCATAATACCTCGGAACAGTATTATTTTAAAGCAGATGAAATAATTCCCAAACCAAAAATAATTGATAAAAGAAAAAGAGGGATAATATATTCTGTTAATTCATGGAATGGTAATTTTTACAAGCATACAAATGAAGATGCGGAAGATTTTAAGATTGAAAAAACAAATGATTTAGAAAGAAAGGAATGGGAAACATTTATACCTGCACGAGAAGAGGTTTTAATTGGTGGATTAATTTTCTTAAATAATTGGATTATAAGATCTGAAACTTCTAATGCATTATCGAAATTAATATTAAGAAATCCAAAAAATAATGAAGAAGAAGAAATATTTTTTTCAGATGAAAAAGTTATAGTACCTGGTGTTTCGTTAACCCAAAGAAATAGAAATACTGATACCGTTTATTTATCATATTCATCACCAAAAACTCCTGGAAAGACTTACCTATACAATCTTAAAACAAAGGAGAAAAAATTAGTTAAAGAACAAGAGATTCCTAGTGGCCACAATTCTGATGACTACATAGTTGAAAGATTAGAGTGTGCCTCTCATGATGGAAGAATGGTTCCTATTACCATAACAAGACATAAAAAAACTAAATTAGATGGGTCTGCAAAGTTATTATTATATGGATACGGATCATACGGAAGTTCTATGTCACCAAGTTTTTCCTCAACCAGAATAAGTTTAATTGAGCGAGATATTATATGGGTAACTTCTCATATTAGAGGTGGTATGGAAAAAGGAATGAAATGGTGGAAAGAGGGAAAATTATTAAACAAGAAAAATACATTTGAAGATTACATTGCTTCTGCAAAATTTTTAATTGAAAAAAAGTTTACGTCTAAAGGTAATATTATTGGAATGGGTGGATCTGCTGGAGGTCTTTTAATGGGAGCCGTTGTTAACCAAGCGCCTGATTTATTTTTGGGTATTGTTATGGCTGTTCCTTTCGTTGACTCGTTGACCACGAACTTAGACCATTCGTTACCATTAACAGTCGGCGAATTTGATGAATTTGGAAATGCTAAAGATAAAAAAGAACACTTTGATTACATATTTTCATATGCACCTTATAACAATATTAAAAAGATGGATTACCCGAACATTTTGATAACAACAAGTCTAAGTGATAACAGGGTATTATTTGATGAGCCAGCAAAATTTACTGCAAAATTAAGGGATTACAAAACGGATAACAATTTACTTTTATTAAAAACAGAAATGAATGCAGGTCATGGAGGAAAATCTGGAAGAGATGGAGCAATTGAGGAGATTGCAGTTGACTACGCATTCGCTTTGAAAATAGCTGGAAAATTAAAAACTTGATCTTGAAATATCAAAATTAATTACCATATATACCAAGTTAGTCGCCTAATGGGGCTAGCAATAAATAAACTTGCTTAATTAAAGGAGGATAATATGACAAGTAAGGATCTATCAATTTTCAACTCACTTCGGCCTTTCTCAATTGGTTTTGACGATATGTTTGACCAATTCGAAAGCATGTTGGGCAATGGTGGTTTAAGTATGCAATCAAACTACCCGCCGTACAACATAAGAAGGACTGGCAAAGATAACTACTCAATTGAAGTTGCTTTAGCTGGTTTTAGCAAAAAAGATGTTGAGGTAGAGTTTGAAGATAATCTATTAACTGTAAGAACTAAACAAGTTGATAGAAGTGAAAATAAAAACCAAGATGGAGAGATAATCCACAAAGGTATATCGCAAAGACAATTTGCGAGATCATTTACAATTGCTGATGATGTAAAAGTGAATGGTGCAGAGTTAAAAGATGGTCTTTTAACAATTGCATGTGAAAGGATTATTCCAGACCATAAAAAAAAGAAACTTATTGAAATTAAATAAGTGCCTTGCTTGTGGGGCTAGTCCCCACAAGACTAAATGCATCCGCTAGAACTAAATCCGATAATAACCCCTGATGCATTCACCTCAAATTTTCTTTCGCAAGGAATTCCATATTTTTTTGTTTTGTAGATAAGCATTTCATTTCCGAGTTCATTGACAAAATCTTCTGAAGGTGAGCCTAATTCTAATCTCATCTCATTAACTTCTTTTCCAACGAATTGACCAAATTTTTCATTCTCTTTTTCAGCCACTTCATCAGATTTCTTTTTAATTGTCTGGCATCCAGTTAAAAAAATTATTGTTAATGTGATAAACAGAGCAATAAATTTTTTTGATAAAGTATTATTTTTAAAAGCAATAATCATTAATACATACCTAAAGTTGAATTATGTTAACAATTTGTTCAAAACTTTCATTAAATTGTTTGAATTTAATACAAATTTGAAAAGATAGGAAATTTTAAAGATTATTAAGTTATTGATTTATTATATTAAAGAAATGTTATGGCAACAGACTTAAGAATATCAAATATATCAAAAATATATCCAGGGTGTATAGCTAATGATAATGTATCTCTTCAATTTAAAAGTGGAAAAATATATGCGCTATTAGGAGAGAACGGAGCTGGAAAATCTACATTAGTAAAAATTTTGTCTGGTGTAATAAGCCCTGATAATGGTGAGGTTTTTTTAAATGAAAAAAATTTAAAATTAAGCTCTCCACTCGACGCCAAAAAAAATAAAATTGGAATGGTTTTTCAGCATTTCAATTTATTTGAAACTTTATCAGTATTTGAAAACTTAAGTATAGATGCAACTGAAGATAACAAAAGTTTAAGGTTAAGAATAAACGAAATATTTAAAAAATATAACTTTAGTATTGACCTTGATGTTCCTGTATTAAATTTATCAGCAGGACAAAAGCAAAAAGTTGAGATTATAAGATGTCTTTTAAGAAGCCCAAAAGTTCTAATCATGGACGAGCCTACATCTGTTTTGACTGAGCAAGAAACAGAGGAATTATTTATATCTTTAAAAAAATTCTGTGATGAAGGAATATTAATTATTTA
Source organism: uncultured Pelagibacteraceae bacterium (assembly GCA_902564385.1). Classification (GTDB taxonomy): domain Bacteria; phylum Pseudomonadota; class Alphaproteobacteria; order Pelagibacterales; family Pelagibacteraceae; genus Pelagibacter. Next base: position 119,764 of record CACFAT010000003.1, on the reverse strand, counting down.
CATTACTCACAAACTAAAAGAAGTTTTGTCTTTATGCGATGAAGTTGCAGTAATGCGAAAAGGTAAGGTCGTATCTGTTAGCCAAACACAAAATGAAAAAGTTGAAACTCTCGCAAATAAGATGGTTGGTCAAAAACTAGCGAAAATTAAGAAAAAAATTAATATTTCCAAAAATAAAGATGAGATATTTAAAGTAAAACATTTAAATTTTTATAGCGATGATCCTTTTGAAACAAATTTAGTTAATCTTAATTTTTCTGTGAAGAAAGGAGAATGTTTAGGTATAGCAGGTATTTCTGGCAATGGTCAAAACGAACTCTTTCAAATTTTGAGTGGAGAAATAATTACACCTAATACATCAATCATTTTTCGAAATAAAGAAATTGCTAAACTAAATCCAAAGCAACGACGAGAGTATTTAATGGCTTTTTCTCCTGAAGATAGAATATCTCAAGCAGCTGTACCTGAATTAAAAATATATGAAAATGTAGCTTTAAATAATTTCAAGGCATCTAATTTTTTTGAAAAAGGTTTGGTAAATGAAAGAAAAATTAAGGATCATTCAAAGAAAATATTATCTGACTTCTCGGTAAATACAGACAATGTTGAATTAAAAAGTCAATTTCTATCGGGTGGAAATTTACAAAAACTTATTTTAGGGAGAGAATTAATTACAGCTCCAGAATTATTAATTTGTTACAATCCAACATGGGGGCTCGATGTGGGTGCAATCAATTATATTCATGAAACACTTATAAAAATTAATGATCAAGAAAAATCAACGATTTTAATTTCTACAGATACGGAGGAGTTATTAAAACTCAGTGATAGAATTGCAGTTATTTACAAAGGCAAGCTTTCAAAAATAATGTCTTCAGGGGAAGTCACTCCAGAAAAATTAGGAGTTCTAATGGGAGGAGGTTCCATTGATTAAAATTGAAAAAAGAAATGACGTGCCAATGGCATTATATTTTTTTACACCTTTTATTGCAATCATACTTACAATTTTAGGTGGTGGTATAATTTTTTATATTTTAGGTTTTAATCCAATAGAAGCACTTAAATTTTACTTTATAACTCCAATTTCAAATTTATATGGATTCAGTGAATTGCTACTCAAAGCAACCCCTCTTTGCTTAATTGCTATTGGTTTATCATTTTGTTTTAAAAGTAATAATTGGAATATTGGTGCAGAAGGACAATTAACGTTTGGTGCGATTGTAGGAGGAGGAGTTGCTCTTTTATTTTATAATCAAGAAGGTTTTTATATACTGCCTTTAGTTATACTTGCTGGAGCAATTGGGGGAATGATCTTTGCACTTATCCCAGCAATCCTTAAAACATATTTTAATACAAACGAGATTTTAGTTAGTCTTATGTTGGTTTACGTTTCAAAGCTAATCTTAGATTACTTAGTAGTTGGGCCATGGAGTAATCCTGAGGGTTTTAATTTTCCTGAAACAAGACAATTTAGTGACTCATCTAGAATGCCATTATTATTTGAGAGTTTGAGAATTCATGCTGGTATTTTTTTAGCTCTCGCAGCAGTTATGCTGAGTTGGTTTATTCTTTATAAAACCTATTTAGGCTTTCAGATTAAAGTATCTGGTCTAAGTTTAAAAACTGCTAAGTATGCTGGGTTTAAAGGAAAAACTATGATTTTGGTTGTTTTTATGATTAGTGGTGCTTGTGCGGGATTAGCTGGAGTTGGTGAAATTACTGGACCTATTGGACAGCTGCATAGAATGATATCCCCCGATTACGGTTTTACAGCAATTATTGTTGCTTTTTTAGGTCGTCTTAATCCTTTTGGCATAATTTTTGCATCTTTGGTTGTTGCATTGACATACTTAGGTGCTGAAACGGCTCAAATTTTTTTACAAATACCAAAATATACCGGCCAAGTCTTTCAGGGTATGATCTTATTTTTTTTACTCGCATCTGATTATTTGCTTTTTTTCAAAGTTAAAATTTTAAGTTTAAAAAAAAATGAGCTTAGACATTAGTTTTATAGGAATTCTGATAGGATCGATAATGGCGTCATCAGTGCCATTAATACTTGCTGCTTCAGGTGAATTGATTACTGAAAGATCGGGCGTTTTAAATTTAGGTGTCGAAGGAATGATGATAATCGGAGCAATATCTGGTTTTGCTTTAATGGTAATAACAGACAACCTATTTATAGCAATCGTAGGCTCTATGTTATCAGGAGTTATAATTTCATTAATATTTGGATTTTTAACACAATCTCTTCTTACAAACCATGTTGCAACAGGTTTGGCATTAACTATTTTTGGCATTGGTTTATCCGCAATGTTAGGAAAAAATTTTGTTGGTATCCCTGGAAAAGAATTTCCAATTTTATTTTCAAGTTTAAGAGAAAATATTCCGTTTTTTGGTCCAATATTATTTGGACACTCTATAGTTTTATATTTTGCTTTTGCTTTACCATTTTTAACTAATTATTTTTTGAAAAAAACTAAATTAGGTTTAATTGTTAGAGCTGTTGGTGATTCGCCTGTTTCCGCATCTAATCAAGGTATAAATGTTATTCTAGTTAGATACTGTTGTATTCTTTATGGAGGAGCTATGTGTGGCTTAGCAGGTGCATATCTATCTTTAATATACACTCCACAGTGGATTGAAAATATGACAGCTGGTAGAGGATGGATAGCTTTAGCTTTAGTTGTATTTGCAACCTGGAGTCCTATAAAAGTTTTAATTGGTGCTTTAATTTTTGGTGGGATTACAATTCTACAATTACATATGCAAGCAATTGGGTTTAGAATACCAGTTCAATTTTTAAGTGCATTACCTTATCTGATGACAATAATAGTTTTAGTTGTAATCTCTCGTGACAGTAGAAAAATAAAACTGAATACCCCAACCTCCTTAGGAAGAATATTCTATAAGGAAAAGTAATGTTAGCTATTCGAAAATAATTATTTTTTTTTTTTGAATTTTGATTAACTTAAAGCTTCACAAAAAAAATTTAGAGGGGAAATTCAAAATGTATAAAAACTTTTTTAGATATTTAATTTCTGCAATTTTTCTACTTGGGTTTAGTGTAAACTCAAATACGGATTTTAAAGTTGGTTTTGTCTATGTTGGCCCAACTGGTGACCATGGATGGACATTTCAACATCACGAAGGTAGAAACGCTGTAGAGGCAGCTGGAATAAAAACAACATTTGTTGAAAGTGTTCCAGAAGGTGCTGATGCAGAAAGAGTAATAAGACAACTGGCTCAATCTGGCCACGACTTAATTTTTACAACTAGTTTTGGATATATGGATCCAACTAACAAAGTTGCAAAAGACTTTCCAAACGTAAAATTTGAACACGCAACAGGTTATAAAAGAGAGCACTCAAATGTTTCTACTTATTCTGCAAGATTTTACGAAGGAAGAACTATTTTAGGCCATATTGCTGGAAAAATGACCAAAACTAACACGATTGGCTATATTGCATCTTTTCCAATTCCTGAAGTAATAAGAGGAATTAATGCAATGACTCTTGCTGCACAAAAGGTCAATCCAAATATTAAAACTAAGATTGTATGGGTGTTTACTTGGTACGATCCAGGTAAAGAAGCTGAAGCAGCGCAAGCTTTAATCGATCAAGGTGCAGATGTAATTATGCAACATACAGATAGTACAGCACCAGTTCAAACAGCGGAGAAAGCAGGTGTATGGTCATTTGGTCAAGCAAGTGACATGCAAAGATTTGCTCCTAAATCAATTTTGACTTCTATTATTGATGATTGGGCACCATATTATGTTGAAAGAGCTATTGCTGCAAGAGACGGCACATGGAATCAACAAGACACATGGCATGGATTAAAAGAAGGTATGGTGGCTATGGGACCATATAATTCTGCAATGGGTGCTGACTTAGTTAAAGAAGTAGAGCAGCTTCAAAAAGATCTAGCATCAGGAAAAGTTCATTCGTTCACAGGTCCTATTTATGACCAAAAAGGTAATATATTAGTTGCAGAAGGGAAAGTTGCTGATGATGGAATGTTAGCTGGAATGAGTGTTTATGTAAAAGGTGTTGAAGGAGATATTCCAAAATAATTTTTAAAAAAAAATTAAAAAGGGCCAACTTATATAGTTGGCCTTTTTTTTTATGAATGTTTTTTCTTTAAACCATTAATATCTATTTCATCATAATATTCTGAAGGTTGAACTATCCAAGGATCTCCATCTAGTAAAATTGGACAAAAATCTGGAGTAAAAGAAGAGGATTTTTTTTTCCAAAGACAAGCTGTTTTTATTTCTTGAATATGGTTTTTCACTGGAGCATAATTTTTTAACCATTTAATACTTTCATTTAATGTAAGTCCAGTATCGGATAAATCATCAACTAATAAAACATTTTTAAAGTCTTCATTTTTAGCTATTGAGCTTATATCTCTTGCAAAAATAAGTTCGCCCTGTTTATTTTCTACAGTTTCTCCAGAATAACTTTGAATAACAACATAAGCAGTGGGCAATTTAAATATTCTTGATAGCATATCAATTATAGGTGCTGCACCCCTCATTATTCCAACTAAAACAGATGGTTTGTAATTTTTTTCAATTGTAAGAGCTAACTTTTCAACTGCTAATTTATAATCTTCATAATTGATTATTAATTTTTCTGCCATAAAATTTGGTAACATAAAAAAAAAAAATTAAAAAGGAGAATTATGAAAGGTTACTGGATTGCAACTTACAGTGAAATTAAAGACCCTGAAAGAATGAAAAAATATGCAGATAAAGCAAAGGAAGCTGTATTAAAACATTCTGGAAAAATTTTAGCTCGAAGTGCTAATAACATTGCACTTGAGGGTAGAGAAATGGTTAGAATAGCACTTGCAGAGTTCCCAGACGTGGAAACTGCTAAACAATGCTACGATTCTGAAGAATATGTTGAGGCAAGAACATATCTTAAAGATAATGTAATTAGAGAACATATGATATTTGAAGGAATGGAATAACTTAGAAATGAGGCAAATATGAAGGCATATTGGGTGAGTTTGTATACAGAGATTTCAAACCAAGATAACCTAAAAAAATATGGTGAAAATGCAATACCAGTTATAAAAAAATTTGGTGGTACTCCTGTAGTTAGAGGAGGCAAACTAAAATATTATAGTGGTGACAAAATATTAAGGACTGTCATTTGGGAATTTCCCAGTTATGACATGGCCATATCTTGTCATGACTCAGTAGATTATTTAAAAGCTTGGTCTTATGCAGAACAAACTACAAAAAGACATATGTTTATTGTGGAGGGTACTAATACTGAATAGTATCGTCATCAATTGAACGCCACAAATACCAAGTGGCAACAGAGCAGTATGGAGAAAATCTTTTTTGAAGCTTTTTTACAAAAATTTCAGGTGGAAAATATTTTTTTTTATAGTTGTTTGATATTGCTCTTAATAACCCAATATCCTGAACTGGCCAGATATTAGACCTATTATAAGTAAATAACAAAATCATCTCTGCTGACCATCTTCCAATTTGTCTTAAAGTTGATAGGTATATAATTGCTTCTTCATCGCTCATTTTCGAAATTAATCTTGGGTTAAAACTTTTATCTTTAAATTTTTGAGACATTTCCAAGATACCCCTTATTTTTTGACGACTAAGACCGCATTTTTTAAGTTGTGATGTTTTAAGCTTTGAAACAATTTTTGGATTAATTTTTTTTTTACATGCCAATTCAAATTTTTTGAAGACAGAGTCTGCAGCAGCAACACTTATTTGTTGTCCTATTATACTTTTGCATAAAGAATAAAAGACATCTTTTCTAGTAGTTAAATTATTATCTTTATATTTTTTAATCAATGATCTCATAATACTATCTTTTTTTGAAAGATATATTCTAGCTTTTTTCCAATATGTCGGTGCCTTACTCATTTCTACTTACCGTTACTTGTTTATTTAAATATATTTCTCTTCGAAATATAATGATTGATGATATTATTACCAGTGAAGCACCCATCAATGTTTTAATTGTGGGAATTTCATCCCAAATAAAATATCCAAAAGATATTGCAAATATTAATCCTAAATATTTAAGAGGTGTAACCAGAGAAACCTCGGATAATTTATATGATTGACTTAATAATAAATTAGCTGTTCCTCCCAACAAGCCAATTGTACATAATAGTAAGAAATCATTGAAAGTTGGCATGATCCACCCAAATGGTATTGATAAAACTCCAACAATTGTAATTGCAAAAGAAAAAAAGAATGAGATCAACCAGACTGGTTCTGTGGATGAAAGTTTTCTAATTGTAATTGCAACGTAAGACATTCCAATACAAAAGATTATTGGAAATAAATAATAAATATTTAAGCTAGAAAATCCTGGTTGGGTAATTACTAAAACACCAATAAAACCAACAAATACTGCAGCCCATCTATATACTCCTACTTTCTCACTTAGTAAAAATATTGATAGCAAAGTTGTAAATATAGGTGCAGCAAATGAAATACTTGTCACTGTTGCAAGTGGTAGGTTTCTTAGTGCCAAAAATATTGCAGCTAAAGCTATCAGTCCTGAACAACATCTAATTAAATGTAAACCTGGTCTATTTGTTTTATAAAAATCTCTAAATCTTGTCTTGGGAATTAAAAAAATAATTGGCAAAATACCAAATAGACCTCTAAAGAACATTACCTGTCCAATTGGATAATCTGATGACCACTTGACTATAACATCCATAAATGAAAAGGCACATACTGATAAAAACATGTAAAAAAAGCCTAATTGATTTTTGGAAAGCATGATAATAACTTTAAATTAATTAAAATTTTTAGCAATGGAAATAGCAACTTTAGCACTTGGATGTTTTTGGGGACCTGAAATAAAATTTAGCAAGTTAGATGGAGTAATAAATACAGAGGTTGGATATTGTGGAGGTAATACTGAGAAAACATCTTATAAAGAAGTATGTTATGGTGATACCAATCACGCTGAAGTAGTTAAAGTTGAATTTGACAATACTAAAATTTCTTATGAGGAAATAATAAGAAATTTTTTTGAATTTCATGACCCGACTACTTTAAACCGGCAAGGTCCAGATGTAGGTACTCAGTATAGAAGTGAAATATTTGTTCATGATGAAAATCAAAATAAAATCGCTAACAAAGTATTGAAAGAAATTAATGAAAAATTTAAGGGTAAAATCGTTACCAAAATATCAAAATCAAAAAATTATAACAAAGCCGAAGATTATCATCAGAAATATTTGGAAAAAAGTTTTTAATGTCACTTATATCAACTGAGCGGCTAGAAAAAAATCTCTCAAATGTAAAAATAATTGATGGCTCTTGGCATATGCCTGCAACAAAAAGAAGTGGTAAAGAAGAATTTAATAAAGAGCATATACCAAATTCAATTTTTTTTGATATTGATGAAAATTGTAATAAATCAACCGACTTACCGCATATGTTAACGGACATTAGTTCGTGGGAAAATATACTATCATCTATGGGCATATCTAACGAAGACGAAATTGTGATTTATGATAATTCTGATGTTTTAAGTGCTTGTAGAGTATGGTTTAATTTAATTTACTTTGGCCATGATAAAAAGAAAGTACATGTTTTAGATGGAGGTTTTAATAAATGGAAAAAAGAAAAAAGAATAACTTCTGATAACAATGAAATTATTCAAATAACCAGCTACAAAGCAAAAGAAAATAATGAAATGGTTAAGAGTAAAGATCAGATTGATCAAAATATAATTAAAAAAAAATTTGATTTAGTTGATGCGAGAAGCAAAGATCGTTTTACTGGTTTAACTCCAGACCCAAGAAAAAATGTAAGAAGTGGTTCAATACCTAATTCAATTTGCTTACCGTTTAAAACCCTTATTAATGACGATTTTACTTTTAAAAGTAAATCTGAAATTTCTTCTTATTTTAACGATTTATCTTTAAATGACCCAGTAAATGTTGTGTTTTCATGCGGTTCTGGGATCACAGCATGTGTTTTGGCACTTGCATATTCTCAAGTAAATAATAAGTATCTTCCAGTCATTTATGATGGCTCATGGGCTGAATATGGTAAAATATAGAATATGAAAAGATCAACAAAAATTACAAGCATAATAATAATTTTCTTTTTAATTATAGCTACAGTGATTGTTGGTAGAACAATGATTGGAAATCATTTTAAGAAGAAATTTAGTAAAAGACCACCTCCAGGAATAATTGTTACTGCAGCTGAAAATAGAGTTTTTGAAAATTTAATAAGCACATACGGAACAGCAAGACCATTTAAAACACAATCCTATAAAATTGAGAAGTATGAAATACTTAAACCTATCAACTTCAATCAAAAAGTAAAAAAAGGTGATGTAATTGCAGAACTTAAAAATAGAAAAATTACTGCTCAGTTTGATGGAACAATTGGAAAAAGAGAATTTTCAGAAGACATCGAAGTTTCAAAATCTTCAATCTTAGTTAATCTCGAAAATACCAGTATTATCTATTGTGATGTAGATATACCTGAAATGTTTGTACCATTTATTAAAGTTGGTTTACCTGTTGATATAAAATTTTCTGGATATAAAGATAAAACATATAAAGGTGAAGTTGACTCGTTAGCTAGTCGAATTAGTGAGGATACTAGATCATTACCAACAAGGATAAAAATGGATAATACATCTGGTGAAATTTTGCCTGGCTCATTTTTAGAAATTTCAATAAAATATGATACAAGAGAAAGCTTAAGTATCCCAGATACCAGCACAATAGTGGAAGGTGATAATATATTTATCTATAAAGTTGACGAAAAAAATAAAGTATTAAAAACAAATATTGATACTGGCGATAGATACCTGGGTTTTGTTGAAGTTTTAAATGGTCTAAAAGTTGGTGACAAAGTTGTTGCTGAAGGTACAAAAAAAGTCAGACCAAATCTAACAATAAGACCTATAGAAAAGGGTGCTAAAGTAGCTAATCAAAACAAATCTAGTTGGGGTGAAAAAAAGAAAAAAGATACTAAAGAAAACAAGAATGGTATGTTTGCGTGGTTACAAAAATTAAATATATTTAAAAAGTCTGACTCTGAAAAACAAGAAAATAAAAAATAATTAATACATGTATATAACTGAAGTTAGTATTAAAAGACCTGTCGTTGCATGGGTAATGTCAATGATACTAATTATTTTTGGAATTTTTGTATTTTGGGAATTACCTGTTAGAGAATTACCAGATGGCATTCAGCCTCCAGTGGTACAGGTACAAACCGATTATAAATCTGCTTCAGCTGAAATTGTTGATGAAGAGATAACACAAAAAATAGAAGATGTTATAGGAGGAGCGGAAGGAATTAAGAACATTGACTCTAGTTCGCTTAATGGAAGAAGTAGAATAAATATTTATTTTAATACAGATATAGATTTAGATGATGCAGCAAATGACATAAGAGAGAGAGTATCAAGAGTTGCAGATAATTTACCAGATCAAGCAAACCCACCTCAAATTTTGAAACAAGCAGCAGGTTTTACAACTACAATGTGGGTTGCATTATCCTCACCAACTTGGAATGATTTAGATTTAGGTGATTATGCAGAAAGATATCTTATAGATGCCTTTTCGAGTGTACCAAATGTTGGTAGAATTTTAGTCGGTGGGTTAAGAGAACTAAGTGTAAGAGTTTGGGTAGATCCTATCAAATTAGCAGCAAATAATCTTACTATTCAGGAAGTGGAGAGAGCATTAAGAAATGAAAATATAAACATCCCCGCCGGAACTTTAGAGGCTAGCAACAAAGATTTAACTCTTAATATTGATAAATCTTACTCTAATATTGAAACAATCAAACAGCTTCCTCTTAAGAAAAACAAAGATAAAGTCACAACCCTTTCTGATGTTGCAAATGTTGAGCTTGGTCCAGTTTCTGAGAAAACTTTATTTAAAGCTCAAAGAAAAAATGCGGCTAATTTAAAAACAGTTGGGATTGGAATATACGCAAAAAGTGGAGCATCAACTGTTGAACTTTCAAATCAAATTAAAGAGAAAATAAATGTTTTAAATCAGTCTTTACCAGATGGTTTAAAGTTAGAGATAGCATTTAATAGAGCAACTTACGTAGGAACTGCAATACAGGAAGTTTATAAAAGTTTAATTATTGCTTTTATTTTGGTCGTGGTAATAATTTACTTGTTTTTAGGAAACCTAAAAGCTGTAATTGTACCAGCTGTAGCTTTGCCAGTAAGTTTAATAGGTTCATTTTTAGGTTTATATATATTTGATCTTTCAATAAATATATTTGTTCTCCTAAGTTTTATTTTAGCAATCGGAATAATTACTGATGATTCTGTAATAATGACAGATGCAATTTATACAAGAATTGAAAAAGGAGAAACACCACTTGTAGCTGCTTATAAAGGCTCAAGACAAATAACATTTGCAATAATAGCTACAACTTTAATCTTAGTTGCAGTTTTTTTACCTTTAATTTTTATTGAGGGTATAGCTGGTACCTTGTTTAAGGAAACTGCAATAGCACTATCTTTCTCAATTGTTGTTTCTTCATTTGTGGCTTTAACCCTTTCACCAATGTTAGGAAGTAAGTTTTTAAATAAAAAAGAAAAAATTAATTTTTTTGTAAAAAAATTCAATAATGGATTTAAATCTTTTACAGAATTTTATACCGACACCTTAAAATTTTGGATTAATAAACAAAAAACAATTTCGATATTTATAATTCTGTTAATTGCAGCCTCAGTATATTTATTTAACTTCACAAAAAAAGAATTGATACCACTAGAAGATAGAGGAGCTTATTTAATAATTGGCTCTACAGATGAAGGAAGCTCATTCGAGTACACACAAGAAAAAGCTCAAATAATTGAGGGAAGAATATTAAAATTGTTACAAGCAGAAGACAGCCCTTACCAAAGATTAATTATGAGGGTGCCTGGTTTCGGTAGGTCCGCAACTTCATATAATACTTTTATTATAATTGCACTTTTAGATGAATGGAAAAATAGAGAAAAGAGTACACAAGTTGTTTTAAGAGAAGCTATTGGACAAGTTGTTAGTGTACCAGAGACGTTTGCGTTTCCTATATCACCTCAATCTATAAGAGTTTCTAGCTATAATAAACCAGTCCAAATGGTGATTTATGGGACAAGTTATGAAGAGTTAGAACAAATTCAAAGCCAAGTTTTAAGGGAGCTAAGAAGAAATAGAAATATGTTTAGAATTGAAAGTGATTACACAAAAAATAAACCTGAAGTAAAATTAATAACTAACAAAAATAGAGCAAATGATTTAGGAGTTTCAATAGAAAATATAGGTAGAACACTCGAAACATTATACGGTGGAAAGAGGGTCACAACATATAATAAAGAAGGAAGAGAATACCCCATTATTCTTCAGCAGTATTTAGCAGATAGAAGAGATAAAGATGGCTTATCAAAAATTTTTGTAAGATCTGAAACTACGGGAAAATTAGTGTCTGTTGCAAGTTTGGTAGAATTTGAAGAAAAAGGAACTGCTGAATCATTACCTAGATATAATAGACAACGAGCAGTTACTATATCAGCAGCTTTATCTGAAGAATATACATTGTCTGAAGCTATAAAATATTTAGAAGATGTAATGTTGCGAGTTGCTCCTCAAAATCAAATTACTTGGAAAGGTAAGTCCGAAGAACTAAAAGAGACAAGTAACGAAATTTTTCTTATTTTCGCTTTAGCATTAATAACTGCATATTTAGTAATGGCTGCTACTTTTAATTCGTTTGTCCATCCCTTTATTATTATATTGACTGTTCCTCTTGCAGTTTTTGGAGGTCTTGTATTCATTTTATTTCTAAATAGTTCGATAAATATATTTTCACAAATTGCCTTGATTATATTAATCGGTATATCCACTAAAAATAGCATTCTTATCGTTGACTATACTAATCAAATTCGAACAACAGGTGCAAAAATTGAGGAAGCACTTATGGAAGCTTGTAAATTAAGAATAAGACCAATCATAATGACTTCTTTAAGCACCATGATTGCAATGTTACCTCTTATAGTAGGTAACATAGGTCCAGGTGCAGGTGAGGCATCTAGATTAGCAGTTGGATCAACAATTTTTGGTGGAATGATTATTTCTACATTCTTTACATTATATGTAACGCCAACTATGTATTTAACACTAGCAAAAAATACCAAGAGGATAGATGCAGTAGATCTGGAACTAGAAAAGCAATTGATTAAAAAATAATATATTTTCTAGTAGTTAAAGATTTACTACATTTATTAAGCTGTTTCTTGAATTTATTTGAATATCCCTCTACTTTTTTTGCCAATACTATAACTTTCTGATTACTTTTATAATTTTTATAATTTCCCCAACCTTCATGATAAGCAATATATTGTCTGAAAGCATCTTTTTTTGAAACTTTTAAAATTTTTTCTGTTTTATTTGTATACCAGCCAATAAAATCAACACTATCTTTAAATCTAGTTCTCAAAGCATATTTATTTCCGGTCTCATCTTTATATTGTTTCCACGTACCTTTGATAGCTTGTGAGTATCCGAATGAACTAGAGGGTCTTTTATAAGGTATAACTTTAAATAACTTTTGACGAGCAGGTTTAGCGAGCCAGTCAAAATCAGATTCCATTTTTATTATTGCTAATTGTAAGTTAATTGGTGTCCCCCACTTTTTTTCAGTTTTTTTTGCGTGTTTATACCAAAGATATCTCTCAGAAAATATTGAACAGCCATCTGATGTATTTTGAGGTATCGATGAGCAAGCAGTAAAAAATAATAGACCAAAAAATAAAAAATACTTTCTAAAAAGAATCACAGTTTAATATAAATTATCTATTATTTTTTCTCCATATCCATGGATAATCAAATTCCATACTCCATAAACCTAACTTATTATTTTTTGCATAAATTTGATCTTTAGAATATTTTTTTTTAGAATATTTTGGATAATCAAAGGCCAATCCATTTCTTACCATATAAGCTGAAACACTCACATTATTGATAAAACACTCTCCTAAATACCTACCAAAATAGTCTTTTTGGGGCTCGATTAGACATTTTAATTTTTTATTTAAAATTTTTTCTGTAAGAGAATTTTTTGAAATTTTTCCACAATTAATTTTTTTTTTATTTTTTAAGCAAAACTGTTGCTTTCCTTTAAATTTGGTTTCTGGAGCATCTATTCCTGAAAAACGAATTTTTTTATTATCTAATAAAATTGTATCACCATCAATTATTTTAATGTTATCTGAAATTATGATTGTTTCTGATAGTAAGTAATTTGTTGCTACAAATGTAAATAAAAATAGAAAACTAACTAACTTCAGTAGTTGCTTTTTCATTACATTCTTGCATTTTTTTTCTAATTTGATCTTCAGATATATTTTTATCTTTTAAATCTCCATAAAGCTTTCTATAAACATCTTCATCACCTGCCTCAGCAAAATCTGCTTTAATTACATCTTGAATATATTGATTTTTTTTTTCCTCATCATATCCCAGAATTTCTGAGGCCCACTCTCCTAAATATTTGTTTTTTCTTGCATTAATTTTAAATTGTTTTTCTTCATCATGAGCAAATTTTTTTTCAAAACCTTTTTTTCTTTCATCAAATGAACTCATTGCAATCTACCTTTATAAATTATTTTAAATATTAAAAATGATATAAATACACCTATTATATTACCAAACAAATCACCTAATTCAAATCCTCTTTCTGGAATAATTAAGTGCAGAATTTCTAAAACAATAGAAATACAAATAAGATAAATAAATATATTTTTTAATTTATGTCTAAAAGCAATTAATCCTAGAATTGATACAACAAAGAAAACATAAACGTGATTTGAAGATACTAAAAAATCTCTTGTTAATTGTGGTTGGATATTGGAGTTTCCATAAAAAAAATATCCTAAAATACTTCCAGGATATAAGTAAAAAATAAATAAAACTACGTTAGACAGATAAAAAAACTGCTTTAAGTAATTCATAGTTAATCTATATTAAATTTTCACAAATGAGTCACTTAATACTTGTTAGACATGGTCAAAGCGAATGGAATTTAGAAAATAAATTTACAGGATGGGTCGATGTTGAACTCGCACCACAAGGTAAATTAGAAGCTTGTAAAGCTGGCGAATTCATAAAAAAATTAAATTTAGAAATAAAACATTTTTATACTTCTTATCAACTAAGATCCATTGATACTTTAAAACTTATTTTAAATACAATTAGAGTAAAACCAAATCATATAATTAAGGCTTGGCAATTAAATGAAAGGCACTACGGATCACTTACAGGATTAAATAAAGATGAAATGAAAAAAAAACTAGGAGAAGATGAAGTTCACAAATTCAGAAGATCATGGGATAACCCACCAAAACCTTTAAATATAAATAGTCCGTACCATCCAAAAAATATAAGTATTTACAATGATATACCCCGTAACCTAATTCCAGACACAGAGTCTCTTAAAGATACTTATGAAAGAGTTGTGCCCTATTTTGTTGAAAACATAGAGAAAAATTTGCAGGATAATATAATTATATCTGCTCATGGTAATTCTATTAGATCACTTTTAAAATATTTATTTAAAATTGATGACAATGAAATTTCTAAACTTGAAATACCAACAGGAAATCCTCTACTTTTAAAATTTGAAAAAAAGAATATAAAAGAAGCTAAATACCTAGATCAAAGTAGATCTAGGGATTTAATTAAATTCTAACCTTTTTGAAGAAGTTTTTCGTAAATATCTTTGTCTGTTAAATGAAGAAACTCAATACCACTCTCGAAACCAAACAAATTTTCTTTTTTAATGTAATTATTCCAAATCTCATTCATTGAAAATATTTTTTTTGATAAATTTTTAAATATTTTTTTATTTATAATTTGACACCCTGTATAAATATAATTTTTATCATTGTTCTTTTTTAAATTATTGCCATCCATAGAAAAATCACCTTTAAATCTTTTATCAAAACTTAAATCTTTTTTTACAACCATTAAAATATTTTCTAAGTTATTTTTAAAATATATATTTTCCATCTTCTTAATTTCATTTGCATATTCAGCGTTCCAAATTGTATCAGGATTAAAAACTATAAAATCTGTTTCAACTGAATTATTTACTACATTTAAAAGACCGCCCCCTGTATCTAATATTTCTTTACCATCTTCTATAATTTGAATTTCTAAACCAAAATTATTTGAAAAAATGAATTCTTTTATTTTATCACTTAAATAGAAAGTATTAATTTTTAAAGATTTTATTTCTAATATTTTTATCAAGTTTATAGTATTTTCTAATAAGCTAATCTCATTAATTTTTAAGAGTGGTTTTGGAGTTTTCTCGGTTAATGGCATTAATCTTTTTCCAAATCCTGCACATAAAATTATTGCTGTTTTAATTTTCATATTTTTTTTATTCTTGGGTTTTTTTGTAGAAAATTTTTTAAATCATGGAAATTTGTATTACTCTTGACACGATTATCGATTAATTTCCACGCATAAGGTATTAATTTTAGATATTTTCTTTTTTTATCTCTTTTTGCAAGTCTTGTGAATATACCAATTATTTTTAGATTTCTTAAAACAGATAAAATTTCAAAATCATTAATAAATTGTGACTCATTTTTATATTTAAATTTACTGAGAAATACTTTTAAAATATTTGACTTGAAACTATTTGAAGTTTTTATTCTTACATCATCTATAAGAGAGGCTAAATCATATGCTGGATTGCCTAAGACAGCATCTTGACTATCTATTAAAGCGATTTTATTTTTATAAAACATCATGTTTGAAACGTGAAAATCTCTATGTACAAATACTTTGTGTTTGATTTTTAAATTTAAATACAAATTATCTATTATTTTTTTGAGATTTTTTTTTAAATATCTTTTTTGAATAATTAATTTATTTGCTGGTAAATACCAATCCAAAAAAAGGTAAGACTCTTTAAGCATTTTAGCTTTTGAATAGTTTGATAAATTAAATTTTTTTTTAAGAAAATTTTGAGTTTTAAAATTTTTAATTTTTTGAATTTGATATAAAATTTTTAGTATTTTTTTGTATTCATTTAATTTATTTTTTGATGATTGAATTTTATCCAACATGTTTTTATTGCCGAAATCCTCAATTTCTATAAAGTTTTTTTTATAATTTTGACTAATTAAACCTGGCGCTAATATTTTATTTTTAATCAATATTTTGTTAACTGCATCATAATTTAACAAGTTTGATTGCTTTTGAATTTTGCTATAAACTAATACTGAATTATTTGTTCTATAAAATTGTCTAAATGATGCATCTCCTGATAACTTTTTAAATTTTTTCAAATTCATTAAAATCAAAATCAATATTATTAGATATAATTAAGTACCTATTTTCAAGCTTTTCATCGTATTCAAATTTTAATGTAAAAGTACTTTCTATATTTTGACCCAAGATTTCAGGCCATTCAATTAATCTAGCGTAATCTTCTAAATTTTCATTAATTCCTAAATTATATAAATCTTTCTTATCTTTAATTCTGTAAAGATCAAAATGTCTAATAATCAAGGAATTAATCTCGTATTCATTTATAATATTAAAAGTTGGACTAGGTATTTCTGTTGTTTCTAAACCATTTTTTATTTGAAGATAATTAATTAGATATCTAATAAATGTAGTCTTACCTACTCCGATATTTCCATAAAAAAGTAAAGTTGTGTTTTTACTAACTTTACTTGCAATTTTTTCAGCAATTTTTTGTGTGATAATTTCTTTTGAAATATCTATTTTGCTACTTTTAGTAGCGATAGGCATCTGGTTTATAAGGTCCTTCTGGTGTTACACTTATATATTTTGCTTGATCATCTGATAATTTGGTTAATTTAGCTCCAACTTTTTCTAAATGAAGTCTGGCTACTTTCTCATCTAAATGTTTAGGTAAAACATATACTTTTTTTTCATATTTATCTGAGTTATTCCATAATTCTATCTGAGCTGTTACTTGATTTGTAAAAGAAGCACTCATTACAAAACTTGGGTGTCCTGTTGCACATCCAAGATTAACCAATCTACCTTCTGCTAATAAAATAATTCTTTTTCCATCCGGCAATGTAATCTCGTGAACTTGTGGTTTTATTTCATCCCATTTATAATTTTTAAGAGCATCTACTTGGATCTCATTATCAAAGTGACCAATATTGCATAGAATTGCTCTATCTTTCATTTCTCTCATATGGTCAGCTGTCACAATATCTTTATTTCCTGTTGCCGTAACAACAATGTCGGCTTCTTTTATCATCTCATCCATTAAAACTACTTCATAACCTTCCATTGCAGCTTGGAGAGCACAAATTGGGTCTGTTTCTGTAACCATAACTCTTGCACCGCTTTGACGAAGAGAAGCAGCGCTTCCCTTTCCAACGTCTCCAAATCCAGCTACAATAGCTACCTTACCTGACATCATGACGTCAGTAGCTCTTTTAATTCCATCAACTAAACTTTCTCTGCAACCATATAAATTGTCGAACTTAGATTTTGTTACTGAGTCATTAACATTTATTGCTGGGACAAGTAAATTTCCTTCACTTTCCATTTTTTTTAATGCCAAAACTCCTGTAGTTGTCTCTTCTGATAAACCTTTAACATCATTTAATAATTCTTTATAATCTTTGTGCATCAATGCTGTAAGATCGCCACCATCATCAAGTATCATATTTGGTTTCCAGCCATCTTTTCCTTCAATAGTTTGCTTTACACACCACCAATATTCTTCTTCTGTTTCGCCTTTCCAAGCAAATACAGGAATGCCAGCTTTTGCAATTGCTGCTGCTGCATGGTCTTGTGTCGAAAAAATATTACATGAAGACCATCTTACTTCGGCACCTAACTCAACTAAAGTTTCTATTAAGACAGCTGTTTGTATTGTCATGTGTAAACAACCAACAATCCGAGCTCCATTTAAAGGTTTTTTACCCTTGTATTCTTCTCTAAGAGCCATTAATCCTGGCATTTCAGTTTCAGCCAGTGAAATTTCTTTTCTTCCATATTCCGCTTGGGATATATCTTTTACTTTAAAATCTTCCATAGAAAGAGGCTTTTAACAATTTCACTTAATATATCAACAAAGATTTATGCTTCTGGGAAAATTATTTCAATTCTTGCCCCTTTATCTTTATTATTAGATGCGTTGATTTCACCACCATGAATTTCAACTAAATTTTTGACAATATTTAATCCCAAACCCGAATGTTCTCCAAAGTTTTCAGGTCTATTACTATAAAATCTATTAAATATCTTATTTGTATCTTTTTCACTAAATCCAGATCCCTGATCAACGACAACTAATTTAATTTTGTCATTTTTATCTTTTGATATTTCAACGGTAATTTCTTGATTATTTTCACTAAAAGAAATTGAGTTTTCTAATAAGTTTGCAATAATTTGTTCAATTCTATTTTCTATCCCTAAGATACTATAATTTTTAATTCCATTAGATTTCAATTTAATTCCAATCGATTTTTTTGTTTCATAGATACTGTTAAAATCGTCAACAACAGATTGAGCAATCTCTTTTAAATTTAATTTTTGCATTTTCTCAGAGGAAATTGCAGCCTCATCTCTTAGCATTTGAGAGTAATCAGTTATTAATCTTTCAATTCTCTCTACGTCATGTGATACAATATTAATTAATTTGTTTCTTTGAGATTTATCATTAGTTTCAGAAATTATCTCAGAGGCACTTTTTAGAGATGCTAAAGGATTTCTGATTTCATGCAAAAGATCTGTTGAATAATTTTCTGCTGTAGTAATTCTTTTGTTTAATTCATTAGTCATTTCATCAAGAGAATTTGATAATTTTCCCAATTCGTCATTTCTTTTTTTTATATTTCCAATATTGGTCTTTTCCTTACTTTTGTTTTTTATAATATTTGTATATTGAACCAAATTTTTAATTGGTTTTAAGAAGTATCTATTTAATACATATGAAAAAATTAAAATTACTAATGCGACTAGCAAAGCAGTTCTGATTATAAAATTTCTTCTTTCATCTATTGCAACCTTTATTTCATTGGCATTTTCAGTAATAGCTAAATAGCCTATTGTTTTGTTTTCACTGACTACATTTTTAACAGTTACTAATAAAAATTGATCATAGTTTTCTTTAGAGTAAGTTAATGGTTTTCCATAATCTGATGAATATGAGTACTTTTTTAAATCTTCAAATATTTCTTTACTTTCAAAGCTTTTATTATTCTCATCCAAATTCTTATTTTGAATACTTTGATTATTTAAGTCACTCATTTCAATTATGTTTAGACTTCTTGAGAAAGCATTTGGATCTAAGTCTAATGTGTCGGTATCTCCTAATAGATTAAATTCACTATCAAATATCTGTACTCTATCTATACTTTGAAATAAAAATTTAGTGGAAAACAGAAACTCTCTAATATCTTCAGATGAGAAATTTATTTTTAAACGATCAATATTTTCTGTTGTATTATCAATAATTTTTATGTGCGAGGCAGTTTTATTTTTAATGAGCGTAGGTTTTACTGTGTTAAGGTAAAATAATGTTAATACACCTATCACTAAAAAAACAATAAAATTGATAACTAAGAATTTTTTTAAAATAGATTGATTATTAGATTTTGAAGTAGCCATTATTTAACATTCCAACGATAACCACTGCCATATCTGGTTTCTATCGCTGAAAAGTTATTATCTACTTTTTTAAACTTTTTTCTAATCCTTTTTACGTGACTATCTATTGTTCTATCTTCAATATCTGTGTCTTCTCTGTAAGCAACATCCATTAATTGAGATCTTTCTTTAATAATTCCAGGTCTTTTTGCTAATTCCTTTACAATTAAGAATTCTGTTGTTGTTAATTTATCTGGTAATTGCTTGCCATCCCATTCACACTCTAGCTGTGAAGGGTCAAGTTTTAATTTTCCATGTGAAATTATATTTCTATTATCCTCTAAATTATTATCTTTTTTTCTAAGTTGTACACGAATTCTTTCAATAAGAACTTTAGTTGAAAAGCCACCTGATTTTTTTACAAAATCATCAGCCCCTAGTTTTAGTCCTAAGAGCTCATCAACCTCTTCATCTTTTGAAGTTAAAAAGATAACGGGCATAGATGTTTTTTTTCTCAATTTTTTTAACAATTCTTCTCCATCCATTCTTGGCATTTTAATATCTATAACTGCAAGGTCTGGGGGATTTCTTGACAAACCTATTAAGGCACTTTCTCCATCCAAATAAGTTTGAATATTAAAACCCTCTTTCTCTAGAGCAATACTTAAACTAGTTAATATATTTCTATCATCATCAACAAGGGCAATTGTTTGTTTCATGTTTAACTATAAAAATACTAAAATGTTTAAAATTGGGCAATTAAATGTTTATTAATGAAGCTCTCCCCAGTTATCACCTATGTTTACATCTACCGATAATGGTATAGAAAATGAATGCAAATCACTATCTTTCACACTTGTCATAATATCTTTAATCTTTTTAGAAGCAGATTTAGTACCATTATCAATTACCTCAAAAATCAATTCATCGTGAATTTGAAGCAACATATTAAATTCATTTGTTTTTTTAGTATCAAGCTCATCATTGATTCTAATCATAGCAAGTCTCATTATTTCTGATGCAGATCCTTGGATAGGTGCATTTATAGCTGCCCTTTCTTGAAAATTTCTAACATTAAAATTTTTGTCATTGATTCCTGGAATATGAGTTTTTCGACCAAAAATATTTCTTACATATCCACTTTTTCTACAGAATTTAATTGTGTTATTCATGTATTCTTTAATTTCTGGAAATTTAATAAAATATGAATTTAGAAATTCTTCGGCTTCATTGTTTGATACACCAATTTGTTTGGCCAAACCATATTGAGATATTCCATAAATTATTCCAAAATTAATAGCTTTCGCTTTTCTTCTCATATCAGCATCAATTTTTTTTATGTCTGCACCAAAAACCTGGCTAGCGGTTAATGAGTGAATATCCTCATTATTTTTAAAAGCTTTTTTTAGTTCTTTTACATCAGCTAGATCAGCCAAAATTCTCATTTCGATCTGATTATAGTCTGCTGATATAAGTTTTTTATTTTTTTCTGATATGAAGGCTTTACGAATATCTTTGCCCTCCTCAGTTTTAATAGGAATATTTTGTAAATTTGGATCACTAGATGCAAGTCTACCTGTTGTAGTTGCTGCTAACAGAAAAGATGTGTGCACTCTTTTTGTATTGGGATTTAAATGCTCTGGCAAAGAATCTGAATATGTATTTTTCAATTTACTAGATTGCCTCCATTCTAAAACCAATTTAGGAAATTCATTCCCTTTGTAAGCTAAATCCTCTAGAACTGCTGCACCAGTTGCAAAACTCCCTTTTTTAGTCTTTTTTAGCGATGCAATTTTGAGGTCATTATACATTATTTCACCCAACTGTTTAGTCGATGCAATATTAAATTTTTTTTTTGAAATTTTAAAAATTTGTTTTTCTAAATCTTGAAGTTTTTTTTCAAACTTAACAGATAATTTTTTAAGAAAATTATTATCCAATTTTATGCCATTGATTTCCATGGATGCTAAAATTTTAATTAAAGGTTTTTCGAAAATTTCATAAATATTTAGTAATTTTTCTGATTTAAGCGATTTCAAGAATATTTTATATAAACGGTAAGTTATATCAGCATCTTCTGCCGCATAATCTTTTGCAACATTTAATTCTACTTGACTGAATTTAATTTCTTTTTTTCCAGATCCAACAAGATCTTTATATTTAATTGTTTTGTGACCAAGATGAATATCTGAAAGGGTATCCATATTATGTCTATTTTTCCCAGCATCTAAAACATATGACATCAACATTGTATCTTCCATGCTTTGAATATCTATATCCCTTTTATGAAATATTATGTAATCGAATTTAATATTTTGCCCAATTTTTTTTAAACTTTTATCCTCTAAATATGGTTTTAAAATTCTCAAAACATCTTTTTCATTTAGATTATTTTTATCAATATGACCTGTTGGAATGTAACAAGCTTTACCTATTTTGCTTGAAATTGAGATACCAACTAAATTTGCCTGATGTGGGTCAAGAGAATCTGTTTCAGTATCAATAGAAAATTCACCAGCTTCTTCGGCTTCTTGCATCCAATCTTTTATTTCAGATAAATTTTTTATCAAAACATATTTATCTTTTGATATTTTAGATGTTTCTTTTTTGACTTCTATTTCATCACTAAATTTGGATTGACCATACGTCGAAATTGCCGAACTCAATAACCTATTAAATTCCATTTCTCTCAAAAAATTGTATAACTTGTCTACGTCTACTTTTTTTAGAACAAAGTCAGTTAATTTGTCTTTCACCGGAACATCATTTTTTAATGTGACTAGTTTTTTACTTACCAGAGCCTTATCTTTATTTTCTAAAAGTGTTTCTCTTCTTTTATTCTGTTTTATTTTATTTGCGTTTTTGAGAAGGTTTTCTAAATTTCCATACTCCTTAATTAATTCTGCCGCTGTTTTTACACCAATACCTGGAACGCCAGGTACATTATCTGTACTATCCCCTGCCAGCGATTGAACATCAATTACTTTATCTGGACCAACCCCAAATTTATTGATTACATCTTCATTAGATATAAATTTATTCTTCATTGGATCGTATATACGAACTTTTTTTTTGAAAAGTTGCATTAAATCTTTGTCAGATGATACAATTGTAACCTTAGCACCTTCGTCTAATATTTGCTCTACATAGGTGGCTATCAAATCATCAGCCTCGTAATTTAACATTTCTATAGAGGGTAAATTGAATGCTAATACTGACTTTCTAATATAATCGAATTGTGGAATTAGATCATCGGGAGCATCAGACCTATTTCCTTTATAATCTGAATATATTTCGTTTCGAAAATTCTTTCTTGCAGAGTCAAAAATTACTGCGAAATGAGTTGGTTTTTCTAAATTTTCGCTAGATTTAGAGTCCTCTAATAATTTAAACAGCATGTTACAAAATCCACTTACTGCTCCTACTGGCAAACCATCACTTTTTCGTGTTAATGGTGGCAATGCATAATAGGCTCTAAATATGTATCCGGACCCATCAATAAGATAGAAATGATCTGTTTTTTTAATTTTACCCATAATTTAATTTATAATAAATTGACGTATTATAGTAAGAATAAAACATCCTGTTAATAAATATTAGTGGATTAAACTTTATTAAAATAGTAATTTAAACCTAATGGAATTAGTAAATTCAATTTCTAATAATAAAATAATTAAAATCATAATATTTGCATTAATAGGTTCTATTTTATTGACAATATCTGCAAAAATTAAAATACCTTTTTATCCAGTTCCTATGACTATGCAAACATTTATAGTTTTGTTTTTAGGAATTTCCTTTGGATATAAAGTCGGGGTACTTTCGGTAGTTTTTTATTTGATAGAAGGAATTATGGGATTACCGGTATTTTCTAACTCACCAGAGAAAGGAATAGGATTAGCTTATTTTGTTGGTCCCACAATGGGATATTTAATAGGTTTTATATTTGCATGTCTGATAGCAGGCATATTTACATACGATAAAAACCATATATTAAATTTTTTAAAAATTATAATAGCAACATCAGTAATATATATTTTGGGTATTTTGTGGCTTGGAAATTTAATCGGTTGGGATAAACCAATATTAGAATTTGGTGTTTACCCATTTCTTTATGCTGAATTATTTAAGATATTATTACTAACAGCTTTAGTTAATAAAATTATTAAATTTAGAAAATATATTTAGTATTATCTTGGAGATCTTTTTGATAGAATTCTTTGAAGAGTTCTTCGATGCATTTTAAGTCTTCTTGCAGTTTCAGATACATTTCTGTTACATAGCTCAAAGACTCTGTGAATATGTTCCCATTTTACTCTATCAGCGGACATTGGATTTTCTGGTGGAGCAGCTTTTTTATTTGGATCAGCTAAAAGTGCTTTTTCTACGTCATCTGCATCTGCTGGTTTAGCTAGATAATCAATTGCACCCTCTTTAATGGCTGCAACTGCAGTTGGTATATTTCCATAACCAGTAAGCATCACTATTCTACTCTCTGAGTTATTTTTCTGGATTTCTTTTACAACTTCTAGTCCGTTTCCATCATTTAGTCTCAAATCAACAACTGCGAAAGCAGGTTTTTTTGATTTCACAGACTCTATTCCAATTTTTACACCCTCTGCTTGTGAAACAGAAAAGCCCTTTTTCTCCATTGCTCGAGCTAGTCTTTCTCTAAAAGGGTTGTCATCATCTACTATAAGTAGAGATTTATCCTCGAATTCTGTTATTTTTTTTAATACTTCTGCTTCTGGCATGGACCTTATATGGAAACATTCTAAATTATTTCAAGGGTACATTTTTACTTTACATTGGCTCATTTTCAGCATAAATGCTCGTTTTATATAAACTTGCATAGCAGTTATGCCGGTTTTTTTTGTTAAATTTTTTTTGGAGCTTTAAATGCAAAAATTTAAATCAGTTGATAAATTAGTAAACCAACTGAAACCAACAGAACCTGTTTATTGTATTAGAAGAGATTCTATAAACATAGCTTCTAAATTTTTTCAGAATAAATTTCCTGGTAAAATCCTATATGCAGTTAAAACTAACCCGCATCCATTAGTATTAAGAACTATCGTGGAAAGCGGAATTAATGATTTTGATATCGCTTCAATTAAAGAAGTTGAGGCAATTAGAAGTGTTAGCCCAGATGCAAAATGCTCCTACATGCATACTGTAAAAAGCAAGGAAAGTATAAACGAAGCATATTTCAAATATAATATTAAGACTTTTTCAATAGATACAAAAGATGAATTAATAAAAATTCTTAATAGTACTAATCAAGCTAAGGATTTAGAGTTATTTGTGAGAGTTGCAGTTTCTAATGAACACGCAGAAATAGATTTATCTAAAAAATTTGGCGCACAAACTTCTGAAGCAATAGGGCTTTATAGATTAACAAAACAGTATGCAAAAAAAATAGGATTAAGTTTTCATGTGGGTTCACAATGTATGCATCCAATATCCTATTCAAAAGGGATTAATGAAATTAAATATATAATAAAAAAAACAAAAATAGTTCCAGATGTTATAAATATAGGTGGAGGATTTCCAACAATCTATCCTGACTTAGTTCCTCAATCATTAGACTCTTATTTTGAGGAAATAAAAAATTCATTAAATAAATTAAAATTAGAAAAAAAACCAGAAATTATATGTGAGCCAGGTCGAGCAATTGTTGCAGAAAGTGGTTCGACAATTGTGAGAGTAAACTTAAGAAAAAAACAAAAGCTATATATCAATGATGGAACATACGGAACTTTATTTGATGCAGGTGTGCCTAATATAGTTTATCCATCAAGGATAATTACAAGTGGAAGAATTATATCAAAAAAATTGACTTCATTTGATTTTTATGGACCAACATGTGATAGCATGGATTATATGAAGGGACCTTTTATTCTACCTAATAATATTAAAGAAGGTGATTACATTGAATTAGGTCAATTAGGAGCATACGGATTGACATTTAGAACTCAATTTAATGGATATTATTCTGATAGTATTTACGAAGTATGTGATGATCCAATAATGACGATGTATGACAAAGAAACAAATAAAGAGTTTCTTGTTGCATAATGTCAGATATAAAAAATCTTAATCATAACAGAAAAAAAGACTTTTTAAGTAAAGAAGTTGAGCATATTGATATTACATCTTTTGACTCTAGAAAAATTATATCTTCTATGGAAAAAATGTCTTTTGTTTCAAGAGAAACTGCAAATGCATCCAAGATATATAATGAAATGCTTAAAGATAAAGATTGTACAATATTCTTAACTCTTGCAGGGTCTACTTCTGCCGCTGGATGTATGCATATTTATAGAGATATGGTTAAATACAACATGGTAGATGCAATTGTAGCAACTGGAGCATCTATAATAGATATGGATTTTTTTGAAGCGCTTGGATTTAAACATTACCAAGGATCACAATATCAAAATGATAATGAACTTAGAGACAATTATATAGATAGGATTTATGATACTTACATCGATGAAGAGGAGCTCCAGGTTTGTGATAAAACAATAGGAGAAATAGCAGACAAACTTGAGCCGAAGTCTTACACATCGAGAGAATTTATTAAAGAGATTGGCAAATATCTAAAAACTAATTCTAAAAAGAAAGGTTCTTTAATTGAAACAGCTTTTGATAACGATGTACCTATATTCTGTCCTGCATTTACAGACTCAAGTGCAGGTTTTGGATTAGTCATGCATCAAGAGAGAAATCCAAAAAATCATATTACAATAGACTCAATTAGAGAATTTAGAGAATTAACAGAGATTAAAATTAAATCTAAAGGATCGGGATTATTTATGATTGGTGGTGGAGTTCCTAAAAACTTTATACAAGACACGGTAATTTGTGCTGAACTTTTGGGAAAAAATGTAGATATGCACAAATATGCAATACAAATTACTGTTGCTGACTCAAGAGATGGAGCTTGCAGTAGTTCAACATTAAAAGAAGCAAGTTCATGGGGTAAGGTTGATACTACCAAAGAACAAATGGTATTTGCTGAAGCTACCAGTGTTTTACCATTAATAGCAAGTGACGCCTATCATACTGGAGAGTGGAAAAATAGAGACAGAAAAAACTTTTCCAAAATATTTTGATTGATGATCAAAAAAGTAAAAATTGGAATTATTCAAAGCAAAATTTCAGATAATATTCAAAAAAATATAAATTCAGCTATTAAAAATATAAAAAAAGCAGCATCAAAAAAAGCTAAAATAATTTGTGTGCCAGAACTATTTTTATCAAATTATTTTTGTCAAACAGAAAGTCATTCCAACTTTAAGCTAGCAGAAAAAATACCTGGTAGAACTACAAAAATATTTTGTGAATTAGCCAAAAATTTACAAATAGTATTAATGATTTCATTATTTGAAAAAAAAACACATGGTTTCTATCATAATACTAGTATCGTTATTAGCGAGAAAGGTAAAATTTTATCGAAATATAGAAAAATGCATATACCAGATGATCCTGGTTATTATGAAAAATTTTATTTTACTCCTGGAGATTTAGGTTTTAAATCTGTTAAAACAAAATTTGGTAAAATTGGACCTTTAATTTGTTGGGATCAATGGTTCCCGGAAGCTGCAAGATTGACTGCACTTAAAGGTGCACAAATAATTTTTTACCCTACTGCTATTGGATGGCATCCTAAAGAGAAAAAGAAATTTGGAAAATCTCAACTAGACTCTTGG
This sequence comes from uncultured Pelagibacteraceae bacterium, assembly GCA_902564385.1. GTDB lineage: Bacteria > Pseudomonadota > Alphaproteobacteria > Pelagibacterales > Pelagibacteraceae > Pelagibacter. The sequence continues at coordinate 92,411 of CACFAT010000003.1, read as the reverse complement.
ATAACAATACAAAAATCTCACGCAATCGCAAATGGTACTTATGTGGTTGCTATAAATAGAGTTGGAACAGAAAAAAAAGGTAAGAAAAAAATAGAATTCTGGGGAAACTCAATGATTATAGATCCTAGTGGGCAAATAATTGGAAAACTTGGGAATAAAAAAGAAGAAATTTTAATTCGTGAAATAAACTATAAAAAAATTGATTCAGCCAGAGAGCATTGGCCTTTTTTAAGGGATAGAAGAATCGATTTTTATAAAGGAATACTAAAAAATCCTGCAGATGAATGAAAACTTTAATGGATTTAGAATGCCGGCTGAATGGGAGCCTCAAAATTCAGTTTGGATTGCTTGGCCTTATAATAAAAATGATTGGCCTGGATTATATCAATTTATTCCTGAAGTAATTTTAAATATTATAAAAAAAATTTCAAAAAATCAGAAAGTTAACTTAATCGTAAGCAAAAATATAAAAAATATAAAAAAATTAATAAAACTTAATAAAATTAAAAATATCAACTTCCACTATATTAAAACTGATAGAATATGGTTAAGAGATTCTGGACCCATATTTATAACAAATAAAGTTGAAAAGAAAAAAGTAATACTAAATTTTGGTTTTAACGCATGGTCAAAGTATAATAATTATAAAAATGACAATAAAATCAATAATAGTATTAGTAAAATTGCTAATTTTAAAAAGATTGATCCAATAATCAAAAAAAAAGGCAGAATTAGAAAAATAATCATGGAAGGAGGGGCGTTTGATGTAAATGGCTCAGGTACAATTCTATTAACTGAAGAATGTTTGTTAAGCAAAATTCAAGAAAGAAATAAAAATTTTAAAAAGCAGGACTACGAAAAAATGTTTAATAAATACTTAAATATAAAAAACTTTATATGGCTTAAAAAAGGAATTGCAGGCGATGATACACATGGACATGTTGATGACATAACAAGATTTGTTTCAAGAAATACGATTATGACTGCGGTTGAAAATAATAAAAAAGATATAAATTATAAAAACCTAAATAAGAATTTAAATATATTGAAAGAAAGTAAATGTGAGAAAGGAAAGAAATTCAAAATTATAAAAGTTCCTATGCCTTCACCAATTTATATTGAGAATACAAGAGTTCCTGCAAGTTATATGAATTTTTATATTTGTAATAAAAAAATAATTCTTCCAATATTCAGAGTAAAAGAAGACAATATTGCAATTAAAATTTTCAAAAATTACTTTAGAAATAGAAAAATCGAAACAGTTGACTGTAGCAAATTGATATGGGGATTTGGTGCAATACATTGCATGACCCAACAAGAACCTAAAATTTAGTTATGCTGCTTTTAGTGTGCCGAGTAATAATCTAAAAGGTATCAACATTACAAGAGCAACAAATATTTTTACCGCAAGATCTCCTAACGATAAAGTTACCCAAGGAATTCCCGTTCCATAGAATGATATTGAGAAAAATAAAAAAGTATCAACTGTTGAACCTATCAAAGAAGACGTCAAAGGTGCTATAAACCACTTCTTTTGTCTTAATTGATCAAATATCTGAACATCTAAAAGTTGAGCAATTATAAAAGCTGTTCCTGAACCAATTGCTATTCTTATAGAAATAAGATCAGTAAAATTAGTTGAAAATATTAAAGTAAACAAAATTCCAATTGTGAAGCCTATATAGACAATTTTTCTTGCTACTAATTTTCCAAAGGATCTGTTGGCTAAATCTGTAATTAAAAATGCAATTGGATAACTAAAAGCACCATAAGTTAAAATTTCCTCTAAACCATAATATTTTATAGGAAATTGAACTAAATAATTAGATGCTAGCACAACCAATCCCATTAAAAATGAGAGAGTAAGGAAAACTTTATTCATTATACTGTTTTTGCAATTATCGATTTTTTAAGCTTTTTTAATCTTAACGATAAATCTCTTGATTTTGCAGATTTTAAGAAATTATCAAAGCTACCTTTTTTATCTACAGATCTAACACCTGCATTTGAAACTGTTAATCTCAGAGATTTTTTTAAAAGTTCACTTTTAAATTTTACTTTCTTTAAATTTGGAAGAAATCTTCTCTTAGTTTTATTGTTAGCGTGACTAACATTATGGCCTTTTAGAGGGATTTTACCGGTAAGTTCGCATTTTTTAGACATAAATTTTCAAGATGTATATGGTCTTAAAGAATACCAGTCAAGATTAATTTTTTGTTCCAATAGCTTCAGATATATTTTTAAAACCTTCTCTTTTTACAATTTCGTCGAGATCTTTATTAATCTTTGAAGCAATAGTTGGTCCTTTATAAACCATGCCTGTATACAATTGCACAAGAGTTGCACCGCTTACAATTTTATTAAAAACGCCATCAGCAGAATCAACACCTCCAACTCCAATTATTAAGATTTTTTTTCCAACTAATTTAAAAAATTTATTAATTAATTCATTGGAGATATTTTCAAGTGGTTTTCCAGACAATCCGCCTTTCTCTAATTTATTTATATTAGATATACTTTCCCTATTTCTATCTGTCGTATTTGAAACTATAACTATTTGAACATTATATTTTAAAAAAAGTTCTGAGATTTCATCAATACTTTTTTCATCAATATCAGGAGATACTTTGACTGCTATTGGCACATTTGAATTTAAATTTTTCTTTTCTTCATTTATGCATTTTAAAAGATTATCTAACTCTTCATTTTTATGAAAGTTTCTTAAATTTTCTGTGTTAGGAGAAGAGATATTAATTGTAATATAGTCTGCTAAATTATGAAATTTTCTGAAACAAATTAAATAATCTTCAACTCTGTTTTCAGTATCTTTATTAGGTCCTATATTAATACCAAGTAATCCATTAGGTGAATTATTTTCAATATTTTTTTTACTTTCTTCTGATCCAATATTGTTAAATCCAAGTCTATTAATTAAAGCCTCATCTTCTTCCAATCTGAACACTCTTGGCTTTGGATTTCCTATTTGTGGTTTAGGAGTAATTGTACCTACCTCAACAAAACCAAATCCTAGTTTGTAAAGAGGATTGTAAACTTCTGCGTTTTTATCAAATCCAGCAGCTACACCTAGAGGAGAATTTAAAGTTTTGTTTAAAAATTTAGTTTGGATAGTAACTCTGGTTGTTTTATCTATAGTTGGTATCTGATTTAACTTTAAAGCCTTTATTGCTAGTGAGTGTGCAACTTCAGGGCTAAATTTAAATATAAAAGGTCTTATAAGATTAAACATTTTCAACCTTTTTTCTTATCAATTCTTTGGTTTCATTTACTCCAAAAAAACTAATGAAGAAGCCCATTCTGGGTCCATTTTCGTCACCAAATACAACCTCATAGATAAGCTTAAACCATTCTCTTAAATTTTCTTTATAACCATTTTCTTTTCCTACTGTAAAAATATTTGTCTGAATATCTTCAGGAGCCATTTTATCATTACAATTATCTAAAGACTTAATTAATGCTTTCAGTGCAACTTTCTCTTTTTCATTTGGAGTTTTGTAAATCTTTTTTGTTTTTATAACATCATTGAAATATTTTATTGCATACTCGATTAAATTATCAAAAATTGGATGATCATTTTCATTAATTTCTGACTTGTATTTTTTTACAAATTTCCAAAGTAATTGTTTGCTGTCCGCATTACTTGTTTCAACTAAATTTAAAAGCATTGAAAAAGTCATAATTGTATTTTCCTCTGGCATTGATCCATTGTGTACATGCCAAACTGGATTCATTAACTTCTGTAAATCATTTTGAGTTTTTCCTTTTTCTATAAAATCTAGATATTCATCAACAGCTTTTGGAACAACTTCTCTGTACAATTTTTTTGCTCTTTTAGGATTTTGATACATGTAAAGAGATAGACTTTCAGGAGATGCATAATTCAGCCATTCATCTATAGTTACTCCATTACCTTTTGATTTAGATATTTTTTCACCTTTTTCGTCCAAAAAAAGTTCATAAGCAAAACCAGATGGGTTAGATCTGCCTAATGTTTTAATAATCTTAGTTGAAAGAATTGCACTCTCAATTAAATCCTTTCCATACATTTCAAAATCAACATCTAAAGCGTACCATCTCATTGCCCAATCAACTTTCCATTGCAATTTGCAGTTCCCATCTAAAATACTTTTTTCCAATTTTGATCCATTATTGTCAAATATGATTTTAGAAGATTTAGAATCAATTTCTAAAACAGGTATTTCGAGAACTTTTCCAGTTTCTGGGCATATTGGTAAAAAGGGGGAATAGGTTTTCTGTCTTTCTTTGCCTAAAGTTGGAAGAATTATTTCCATAATTTTTTCATAATTATCTAGAACTAATTTTAGGGTGTCATTAAAATAACCAGACTTGTAGAGTTCTGTAGAACTTTTAAATGAATATTTAAATTTAAAATTATCAAGAAATTGTTTCAACATATTATTATTATGTTCTCCAAAACTACTAAACTTTTCAAATGGATCGGGGACATCCGTTAAAGGTTTGTGAAGATTATTTTTGAGTTTTTCTTGATTTGGAACATTTTCAGGTACTTTTCTAAGACCATCCATATCATCAGAAAATGTAATAATTTCCTTTGGAATATCTGTTAAATGATCAAGAGCGTTGACAATCATTGTCGTCCTTGCAACTTCTCCAAATGTACCTATATGTGGTAGACCACTAGGACCATAACCAGTTTGTAAAACTATTTTATTTTTTTTTTCTATGTTCGATTTTCTCTCTCTTAATAGCTTTTTAGCCTCGACAAATGGCCAGGCGTTTGTTTTGTCAAAATTTGTTTTGTCTATCACAACTACTTAAATATCCTTAATATAAGCCTTTTTAATAATTCATATAGAGTTGAAATTTATTTACCATAAAATAATGTCCATTCAAAATGTCCAATTATAAAACTGTCTTTTTTACATTAGGGGTTTTGCAAATTATTTTAGGTCTTTCAATGATTGTACCTATTTTGGTTCAATTAATATTTGATCAAATTGATGCAGGATTTATCGGATCAATGATTGTTACTATTGTTTTTGGATTTTTATTTTTCATTTCTAATTATGATCACGATAAAAAGATAAGTTTACCTCAAGCTTTTTTGCTCACAGCACTTTCATGGTTAAGTATTGCTATATTTGGTTCTTTACCTTTAATTTTTTCTAGTACGGATTTGAGTTTTACAGATGCGTTTTTTGAGAGCATGTCTGGTATTACAACAACAGGATCTACAATTATCACGAATCTAAATGAAACATCTAAAGCGATATTACTTTGGAGAGGAATGTTGCAGTGGTTTGGTGGTATTGGAATTATCGTAATGGCAATCACTTTAATGCCTTTAATGAATATAGGGGGTATGCAACTTTTCAATATTTCATCTAATGATACTTCTGAAAAAATTTTTCCTAAAACTAAAGAAGTTTCTTTGAGATTATTGTCTATATATTCCTTATTAACTTTAACTTGTGCTTTTTTTTATTTTGTATTTGGGATGAGTTTTTTTGACAGCATCGTGCATGCCATGACTACAATAGCGACCGGAGGTTTTGCAAATTATAATGAATCTATAGGTTATTTTAACAGCTCATTAATAGAAATTAATGCAATAATATTTATTATTCTTGGAAGTATACCTTTTATTAGTTACATAAAATACTTAGCTGGAGATAAGAAAATATTTTTCAAAGACACACAAATAAAAACTTTTATAATTTTAGTTATAATTTCAATTCTTTTAATGTTTTTTTATTTATCTGTTATAAATAAAAGCTTAACTGAGATAAGTTTTTTATCTGTTAGTTTTAATATAATTTCTATTTTAACTGGAACAGGATATGCTACAGAAAATTTTAGTAATTGGGGTCAATTTCCATTAGTATATTTCATAATTTTAATGTTCATTGGGGGGTGTGCGGGCTCTACAACTTGTGGAATAAAGATTTTTAGAGTTCAAATTTTGTATCAATTTATATCAAACCAGCTGAAAAAAATAATTTATCCTCGAGGAATTTTCAAAATTAAATATCAAAATAATAATGTGGATGAAAAATTTATGGACTCAATTATCTCTTTTATATTCCTTTACATATTAATATTTTTTGTTGTAACTGCGCTTTTATCGCTTGATGGATTAAATTTTATTACAGCAATTTCAGCAGCTGCCACGTCAATTTCAAATGTTGGTCCAGGTTTAGGTGATATTATTGGTCCAAACGGAAGTTTTTCAAGCCTGTCTGATTTTTCTAAATGGGTTCTCAGTGCTGCAATGATACTCGGAAGGTTGGAATTATTTGCAATTCTAGTATTATTTATTCCATCTTTTTGGAGAAAATTTTAATGTTTGAAAAAAAACAAACCTGGTCGGAATCTATTTTAGTTTACAATGATATTCGAATGCTAAGAATATTACTTCTTGGTGCAATTAGTGGATTTCCTTGGGTTTTAATTGCCAGCAGTTTAAGCCTTTGGCTAAAAGAAGAAGGTTTAAGTAGATCGACTATTGGATGGGCAGGTTTAATATTTGGAGTGTACGCCTTTAATTATTTGTGGGCACCAATAATTGATAGAATACAAATTCCATTTTTAACAAAAAGATTAGGGCATCGACGAGGCTGGATTGTCCTTATGCAAATTATAATTTTATTTAGTTTAATTGTTTGGAGTTTTATTAACCCTACAGAAAATTTGGCGTTACTAATTAGTGTTGGATTAGTTATAGCAATAGCTTCGGCTACACAAGATATTACAGTTGATGCGTTGAGAATCGAACAAATTAATGCTGATGAAGGAAAATCTATGGCAGCAGGTGCTGCTATGGCTGTAGTTGGATGGTGGACCGGATATAAGTTAGGTGGTGTTATAGCATTGTTTACAGCCGAATTTTTTCAAAACATTGGAATTGAAGATTACTGGCAAACTACTTTTTTAGTTCTTGGTGTTGTGGTAATCCTGATGAATATTGGTTTAATGTTTATACACGAGCCTATAACAACAGATAGGCAAAACAAACAAAAAGAAACAGACGAAGTAATACAATCAAAACTTGGATCAAATAATATAATAACAAAATTTATTGCTTATATTACTGGTACAATAGGAGGTCCAATAATTAGTTTCTTCAAAAAAAATGGTTTCTCAATTGCAGTTGGAATCCTAGGCTTTGTCTTTCTTTTTAAAATTGGAGAAGCCTTTCTTGGAAGAATGTCCATAGTTTTTTATAAAGAGGTTGGATTTTCAAAAGGTGAAATAGCGATATACTCTAAAACTCTAGGCTGGATAACGACAGTTGTATTTACATTATTAGGTGGAATATTTGCTATGAGAGCTGGCACAATAAAAACAATGTTTGTTGCCGGTGGATTTATGGCAGCAACAAATTTATTATTTGCTGCTCTCGCGTGGTCAGGAAAATCTGAATGGTTGTTTGCTTTAGCGGTTATCGCTGATGATATATCTGCAGCATTTGCAACTGTTGCTTTTGTAGCCTTTATCTCTCTTTTAGTGGATAGGACTTATACTGCTACACAGTATGCACTTCTAGCTTCAATTGGAACCGCAGGAAGAACGACACTTGCTTCTTCATCCGGTGCTTTAGTTGATTGGCTAAATGGAGACTGGGGAACCTTTTTTATAATTACCACTTTAATGGTTATCCCATCTTTGATTTGTTTATGGTTTATAAGGAATAAAATTAAAATTGGTGCAAAATAGTTTTTTTTTAAAAGAGCCTTTTGTCGATATATTAGAGGAACCAAAAAAGAACTCTAATGTTAGCTCTCAACTTATCTACGGTGAGAGTTTTAAAATAATTAGTAAAAAAAATAATTATTTTAAAATAAAGACTTCATATGACAAATATTCGGGCTTTATAAAAAAAATTGATAGCTACGAAAAATTCAATCCAACTCACAAAGTTGGAATTTTAAAAGCTAGAATTTATTTAGGTAATAAAAAAAAGAAATCAAAAAAGTTTTTACCATTTACGAGCAAAATACAAATTTTAAAAAAGGATCAAAATTTCATTATGTATAAAAAAGATAAATGGTTAAGATCAAAAGACATATTTCCAATCCAAAAAAAAAATTCTGATTTTGTAAAGATATTTAAAAGTTTTCTAAATTGTAAATATAAATGGGGTGGAAAAACATTCGAAGGAATTGATTGTTCAGCTCTATTACAAATATTTTATAAATTTAATAATAATTTTTTTCCAAGAGACACTATTGATCAAGTTAAATTGAAAAAAGGTGTGGGATACAAAAAAAAATTTAAAAAAGGTGATATTATTTTTTGGAAAGGACATGTTGCTATATGCATCAATACAAATGATCTTATCCACGCTTATGGTCCAAAAAAAAGAGTGATCATAATGCCAATTAAAAAAACGATAAAACTAATTAAAGAAACTGCGAAATTAGATGTAAAAAAAGTAACAAGGATCTGAATTACTCTCGACCAAAATCAGGTTTAGAAATATCTTGTTTTTGAGAAATTATTTGTTTTCTTACTACTTTCGAATTGATTAATTTTTTTATTATCTTCGAATTTTCTTTCTTACTTATATTCTTCTTAAAATCTTTTAAATTTTTCATAAAAAGATTTATTGCTTCAATCATATTAGTTTTATTCTCGAAAAATATGTCTCTCCACATTATTTCGTTGGAAGCAGCAATTCTTGAGAAATCTCTTAATCCACCTGCACTAAATTTAATCAAATTTTTATTCTTTTTTTTCTGAAAATCCTGAGCAGTTTTTATTAAATTGTAAGCAATCAAGTGAGGTAGATGGCTAGTGACTGAAAAAATTTTATCATGATCATCGGGGTTCATAATAATTATTTTAGATCCTAAAGATTTCCAAAATCTCTCTACTTTTTTTTGTTTTAGAACATTTTTATCTTTTATTATTATGCACCACTTGTTTTTGAACAAATTAGCATTACCATATTTGGGCCCACTAACTTCGGATCCTGAGATAGGATGACTCATCACCCAATCAAGATATTTTGATAATTTTTTTTTTTTTAAAGAAATTAGATTTTTTTTTGTTGAACCAACGTCAGTTATAATTGAATTATGATTGAGATTTTTATTTAATGACGAAAAAAATTTAGGATATTCACTCATAGGAGTGCTTAAAATCACAAGATCAATTTTATTTAAATTTTTATCTAACCTTGTTAAAAATTTAATTTTTTTGTTAAATTTTTTAATAATAGATTTATATTTTTTTGATTTTTCAAATACAAAAAAATTTTTAGAAATTTTTTTTTGTATTGAAGCCTTTAATATTGATGAGCCTATTAATCCGCAACCAATAATGAGAATATTATTAAACATTTTTAAAAATAGTATTCATTCTTTTAAGGAATATTTGGTTTTCTTTTGTGTTGCCAATTGTAAGTCTTAGACAATTTTTTATGCCATATGAATTCATTTCTCTTAGTATAATTCCATATTTCTGTAATTTTTTTAAAGTTGTATCTGCGGTAAATTTTGCTTTTTTGAAATCTAACAAAAAGAAATTTCCAGATATTTTGTTTGTACCAATATTATATTTTAACATCTCATTTTTAATTTTTTTGCACCATTTAAGATTATGTATTACTGACTTTTTAACAAATTTATCATCTTTAAGTGATTCAACAGCACAAATTTGAGCAAATTTATTTACGTTAAAAGGTGGTTTAATTTTATATAATTCTTTAATTATAGATTTATCACCGTATCCCCAGCCTATCCTTAATGAAGCTAGACCATAGATTTTTGAAAATGTTCTTAAAATAAATACATTTTTAGAGTTTTTAAATAACTCAATTCCAGATTTGTAATCTTTATTCTTCATATATTCAAAATATGCATCATCAACAACTAATAAAATATTTTTATTTAATCTTCTCCTTAAGTCTAATAGCTCGTTTTTTGTTAAATAAGTGCCTGTTGGATTATTTGGATTTGCAATAAAAACAATTTTTGTTTTTTTTGATGTCTTTTTAAGAATTTCTTTAACTGAAACTTTAAAATTAATTTCTTTAGCTAATTTTACATTTGCCCCAACGATTTTGGAGTATATCCTATACATGAGGAAACTGTACTGAGGAACAACAACTTCATCATTCTCTCTAAGGAACAATTGACAAAGCATTTGAATTACTTCGTCAGAACCAGAGCCACAAATTATCTTGGATTTATCACAACCATACTTCTTTGATATTTTTTGTGTTAATTCCGAAAATTTACTGTCTGGATATTTTGATATATCAAATTTAGACTTAACAATTTTTTCGACATTTTTACTTACACCTAAAGCAGATTCATTTGCAGATAACTTAATAATATTTTTATTACCAGCCAATAAGGATTTTCCAGGTTTGTAACTCTGTAATTTTATGTTTTTAAATCTTAGCTCTGTCATAGTAAATATTTAACTATAAATAGTCTTTTAACTAGATAAAACAATAATTAATTGAGCAATATTTGACATATAAATTCCTTTGAAGTAAAAGCTGCATGCGCTGATTTATACTGAATTGCGAGCGCTATAAAAAAACCGCTAAAATGTTTTTTTTCTCACAATTCAATCAGTACAATTATTATGAATAAGAATATTGATACAAAAAAAATAATTATATCAAATCCCCTTAAATTGGATTGTGGTAAGGAAATTAATAACTTTCCAATAGCATATGAGACATATGGGGAATTAAACAGTGAAAAAAGTAATGCAATATTAGTTTTCCATGCTTTGACTGGAGATCAATATGTTTCTGGAAAAAACCCAATAACTAATAAAGATGGTTGGTGGAGTTATGTTGTTGGAGAAAATAAGCCAATTGATACAAATAAATTTTTTGTGATTTGTGCAAACGTTATTGGAGGCTGCATGGGATCTTACGGACCTAGCACAATAAATGAGTCCACTGGTAAACAAATAGGAACTGATTTTCCAATTATAACTATTAACGACATGGTTAACGCTCAATATGAGCTAATTAAATATTTAGAAATTGAAAAACTTTTTGCTGTAGTAGGTGGTTCAATGGGTGGAATGCAAGTACTTCAATTTGTTACCAATTTTCCAGATAAAGCAAAACTTGCAATACCGATTGCTTGCACATCTAGTCACTCGGCACAAAACATAGCGTTTAATGAATTAGGAAGACAGGCAATTATGGCTGACAGTAAGTGGGAAAATGGATTTTATAGTAATTACAAATTAAATCCTGACAAAGGGTTAGCGGTAGCAAGAATGGCAGCACATATTACTTATCTTTCTGAAAAAGGATTGCAGGAAAAATTTGGAAGAAAATTGCAAGATAGGGATAGCCTAAGATATGGATTTGAGGCAGATTTTCAAATTGAGAGTTATCTTAGATACCAAGGATCTGTGTTTGTTGATAGATTTGATGCTAATAGTTATTTATATATAACTCGTGCAATGGATTATTTTGACTTATCCAAACAGTACAAAGGAAACTTATCTGATGCATTTAAAGAAACTAAAACAAAATTTTTTGTAATATCATTTACATCAGATTGGTTGTATCCAACATCGGAGAATAGAGAAATAGTTATAGCACTAAATTCTATTGGTGCAGATGTCGGATTTGTAGAAATAGAATCTGATAAGGGGCATGACTCATTTTTGCTCGATGTTCCAAGTTTCCTAAAGACACTTGGCGATTACATTAATTCAACCTACAAAGTTATAAATGAAAGAAGAATTTAACATTATATCTAATTTGATAGAGGAAAATACTAGAGTTCTAGATGTCGGTTGTGGCAATGGAGACTTGATGAAATTTTTACAAGAAAACAAAACTAAAGATATTCGTGGATTAGAAATTTCTAAAGAAAAAGTTCAAAATTGTTTATCAAAAGGATTAACTGTAATTGAAGGGAATGCTGAAAGCGATTTAAAACAATTTCCTAAATCGTCTTTTGATTACGTTATTTTAAGCCAAACATTACAAGCTTTTCTTAATCCTGAATTAGTAATTAATGAATTACTAAAAGTAGGAAAAAAAGTAATTGTTACTATACCTAATTTTGGTTACTGGAGAGTTAGACTACAATTATTGTTTAAAGGCACAATGCCTGTAACAGAAAATTTACCTCATGAATGGTACAATACACCAAATTTACATATGTGCACAATTAAAGATTTTTATAATTTTTGCAGTAGTAAGAATATTAAAATATTTAAGTCTATCGCTTTAAAAAAAAGTCGAATTTCAGAAATAAATAAATCAAATTTAGATTATAAAAATCTTGACTCTCATTTAGGTATATTTTTAATAGAAAGTTAAATGAAAGTAGAAATTATTAAGTGTCTGGAAGATAATTTTTCTTACATTTTAATTAATGAAGCTAATAGAAATTGTTGTGTTGTTGATCCTGGTGAAGCAGATCCAATTATAAATTATTTACAGAAAAATAAATTAAATTTAAAATATATATTAAATACACATCATCATCATGACCATGTTGGTGGGAATAAAGAATTAAAAAAAAAATTTAATGCAGAAGTAATAGGTTATATTGGAGATAAAAATAGAATACCTCAAATTGATATTTGCTTAAGTGATGGTGAAATTTGGAAGAAGGATATTTTTGAAGCAAAAATATATCATGTCCCTGGCCATACAATAGGTCATATCTGTTTTCATTTTTTTAAAAATAAGTTAATTTTTACAGGAGATACTTTATTCTCTATGGGATGTGGAAGAATTTTTGAAGGGAGTTATGAGCAAATGTACAACTCACTACAAGTTTTAAAAAATTTAGATAAAGATACAAAAATTTATTGTGGACATGAATATACTTTAAAGAATTCTGAATTTTGTTTAGCACAAGATTCAAATAACAATGAATTACTAAACAAAATTAAAGAAATTAAAGAAAAAATTAAACAAGGTAAAACTAGTATGCCATCAACGATTGGTGAGGAACTTAATTGTAACATTTTTCTTAAGTCAAACGATCTAGAAAATTTCAAAAAATTGAGGGATTTAAAGGATAATTTCTAAGTTATTAACCTTGACTATGATGCAACCCAGACTATATTGCTGACTATAAAAATTAGGGCTAACTATGTCATTCGCGGTAATTCAAACAGGTGGTAAACAGTATAAAGTGAAAGCTGGAGAAATTCTCAAAGTTGAAAAGCTCGAAGATTCAAAAGAAAATTCAAAAATAGAGTTTAATGAAATACTAGCTTACGGAGATGATAAAAATTTAGAATTAGGAGAACCGACAATTAGTGGAGCTAAAGTTGAAGCTGAATTAATAAAAAATGGAAAAAATAGAACAGTTCTTATTTTTAAAAAAAGGAGAAGGCAAAATTCGAGAAGAAAAAATGGTCATAGACAAAAATTTACAATGGTAAGAATAAGTAAAATCTATTCAAAAGATGGTAAAGTTATTTCTGAAGCAGAAAAAAGAAAAGAAATACCATCAAAAAAAACAGTTGAAACTAAGGAAGCAGCTAAATAAAAAGTAATTTATGGCAACGAAAAAAGCAGGTGGATCGTCAAGAAACGGAAGAGATAGTGCAGGTCGTAGACTTGGTGTTAAAAAATATGGTGGCGAAATGGTTGTGCCTGGCAACATTATTGTAAGACAAAGGGGAACTAAAATATTTCCTGGAGAAAATGTTGGCATGGGTAAAGACCATTCGATATTTTCAGTTGTTAAAGGTAAAGTAGAGTTTAAAAAATCAAAATCTGATAGAACTTACGTTTCTGTAAAGCCCAATTAATAGATACAACATTCACATAGTTGTTATATGAAATTTCTAGATCAAGTTAAGATATATGTAAAAGCTGGCAACGGAGGGTCGGGATCTCCAAGTTTTCGTAGGGAAAAATTTGTAGAGTTTGGTGGCCCTGATGGCGGCGATGGAGGGAAAGGAGGATCTGTAATTCTTATTAGTGAAAGAAATCTTAATACTTTGATTGATTACAGGTATCAACAACACTTCAAAGCTGAAAGAGGAAAGGATGGCAGCGGAAAAAACAAAACTGGGAAAGGTGGTGAAGATTTATATTTAAAAGTACCTTTAGGAACACAAGTATTTGAAGAAGATAATAAAACACTTATTTATGATTTTAAAAGTCAGAAAGAGGAATTTTTAGTAGCAAGCGGAGGTAAAGGAGGATTTGGAAATACAAGATTTAAGTCCTCAACCAATAGAGCCCCAAAGAAATTTACAAAAGGGGGTCAAGGAGAGGAATTTTGGATTTGGCTTCAACTAAAAACAATTGCTGATATCGGTATCATAGGATTGCCCAATGCTGGAAAATCCAGCTTGCTTGCATCAATGACGAGTGCAAATCCAAAAATAGCAAACTATAAATTTACTACAATTAATCCAAATCTTGGTGTTGCTAGTTATGATGACAAAGAAGTTACCTTAGCAGATATACCAGGCTTAATTGAGGGTGCTCATACCGGAACTGGTCTTGGAATAAAGTTTTTAAAACATATAGAAAGGTGCAAAACTTTGCTGCATTTAATAGATATAACTGAAGATGATTTATTTATTTCTTACAATCAAGTCAGAAAAGAATTATCAAAATACAGTAAAGATTTAGTTAAAAAAAAAGAAATAGTAGTTTTAAATAAAACTGACTTAATTGATGAAGAGGAAAAAAAAGAGAAGATAACAAAACTCAAGAATAAATTAAAAAAAAATATCTTTTTAATGTCAACAATGGATAAAAAATCAGTATCAGATATAAAGTCAAAGTTGGTAAACTATGTATCTTAAGGACTCCAAAACTGTAGTAATAAAAATAGGTTCATCTTTATTAATAAATGACAATAAAATTATTAGAGAAAAATGGCTTTTGGAATTTGCTAAAGATATTAAAGGGTTACAAAAACTTAAAAAGAACGTTGTTATAGTGAGTTCTGGAGCAATTGCTTTAGGGTGTAAAAAATTACAATTAAATAAAAAAACTTTAAAGCTTGATAAAAGTCAAGCTGTAGCATCAATTGGACAAATAGAATTAATTAATCTTTTTAAAAAGACATTTAGCTCAAATAAAATAAATATTTCTCAAATTCTAATTACTTTAGAAGATACTGAACAAAGAAGAAGAGCTATAAATGCTAAAAGAACTTTCGAAAACTTATTTGAGCTTAATTTTGTACCTGTTGTTAATGAAAATGATAGTATTGCAACTTCTGAAATTAAATACGGAGATAATGACAGATTAGCATCAAGAGTTGCACAAATATCAGGCGCAGATTGCTTAATATTATTGTCTGATGTTGATGGATTGTATTCTAAAAACCCAAAAATTCATAAAAATGCTAAATTGATTAAAGAAATAAAAAATATTGATTCTAAAATTGAAAATTTTTCAAGTAAAAGCACAAGTGAGTATGGTACTGGTGGAATGAAAACGAAAATTGATGCTGCAAAAGTATGTCAAGTCTCGGGTTGCTATATGGCTATTGCAAATGGTTTAATTAAAAGACCAATTAAAAATATACTAGAACATAATTCTGGGACATGGTTTTTGCCAAAAGTATCTAAATTAGATGCAAGAAAAAAATGGATAATTAGCTCTATATCTCCAAAAGGAGAAATTATTATAGATGATGGTGCTTTAAATGCTTTAAAAAATGGAAAAAGTTTATTAGCTGCAGGTATTAGAAAAGTTTCAGGAAAATTTGTTAAAGGTGATCATGTTAGAATTTTAGATAAAAATAACAAAGAATTTGCTAGAGGGTTGAGCAGTTTTACATCTGATGAGATATCCAAAATAAAAGGAGAACATTCTAACAAAATTAGTAATCTTTTAGGCTATGTTACAAAGTCTGAAGTTATACATAAAGATGATATGGTTAAAATTTAATGAGTAAACTACTTAAAAAAATTGGATTGAATTCTAGAAAAGCTTTGAATTCAAGTATTAGTCCAAAAAAAAAGAATAAAGTTTTAAAAGATTTTGTAAAATTAATTGAGATTAATAAGAATAAAATTATTAGTGAAAATAAGAAAGATATTTTATATGCAAGAGGAAAAAAATTAAAAGAAAACTTAATTCAAAGACTCACTCTTAGTAATAATAAATTAAAAAGTATAATTGACTCTGTTAAAACTATTACTTCTTTTAAAGATCCTATAGATCAAGTAACTTCCAAATGGAAAAGGCCAAATGGACTTGAAATTAGAAGAGTTACAATACCAATAGGAGTTATAGGTGTAATATTTGAAAGTAGACCCAATGTAACTTCGGATGTATCAGCACTATGTTTTAAATCTGGAAATGCTGTTATATTAAGAGGTGGTTCCGAAGCCTACAATAGTAATAAAATTTTAGTAAATTTATTTAGGAAAGCTCTAAAAAAAAATAAAGTAAACGAAAATTATGTCCAGTTTATAAATAACAAGAGCAGAAAACTCGTAGATTATTTATTATCAAAAATGGAAAACTCCATTGATGTTGTAATACCACGAGGCGGAAAAAATTTAGTAAAAAAAGTTAAACAACTTTCAAAGGTTCCAGTTATTGGTCATTTGGAAGGAATTTGTCATACATATATTGATAAAGAGGCAGAAGATAATATGGCAAACAAAATAGTATTAAATGCTAAGTTGAGAAATACTAGTATATGTGGTGCAACTGAAACTCTCTTAATACATAAAAGTAAATCGAAATCAGTGAATTTAATTTTAAATTCACTAGCTAAAAGCGGTTGTAAAATTTTAGCTGATAAAAAAATAAGTAAATTATTTAAAGGCAAAACATATCCTGCAAATAATAATACTTGGTCAAAAGAACATCTTTCACCGATTATTTCAGTTAAATTAGTGAATAATGTCAAAGAAGCAGTTGCCCATATCAACAAATATGGAACTATGCATACAGATGCAATAGTAACCAAAAACAAAAATATAGCAAAATTCTTTATTAAGAATGTAAAAAGCTCTATTGCTATTCAAAATTCATCAACACAATTTGCTGACGGAGGAGAATTTGGTTTTGGTGGAGAGGTTGGAATTTCAACAAACACCTTGCCACCAAGAGGTCCTGTCGGTCTAAATCAGTTAGTAAGTTATAAATATGAAGTTTATGGTACAGGGCAAATTAGAAAATAAAAAGATTGGTGTACTCGGTGGATCGTTTGATCCAGCGCATGTTGGTCATGTAAGAATTTCTAAATTAGCAAAAAAAAATTATGATTTGAGCCAGGTTATATGGGCTATAACAAAACAAAATCCATTTAAAAAAAATAATCCAAATGATCTATATAAAAGAACAGCTTATGCAAAAAAAATTAATAAAAATAATAAATTTATAAAAGTTAAATGTTTTGAAGAAATAATAAAATCTAATCGTACAGTAGATTTAATTAAATATTTAAAAAAAAAATTTAAGCATTCAGAAATATTTTTTTTAATGGGGGCCGATAACCTAATAAATTTTCATAAATGGAAAGGGTACAATTCAATAACTAAAATGTGCAAAATATTGGTATTTGATCGAAATGGATACAAATCAAAGGCTTTTAGATCTAAATCATTTAAGAAATATAATAAAAAAGCAGTTGAATTTATAAAGTTTAATAAAGTCAATATTTCATCTTCTCAATTAAGAAAAATTTGATACTCTTTATTTAATTAATGGAAAAAATATCAGCTCTTAAAGATGAAATAATCAAAACGCTTGATATTAATAAAGCCTTAGACATAGTTTCAATAGATCTCGAAGGTAAATCATCAGTTGCGGACTTCATGATTATAGCTAGTGGTACATCATCAAGACATATTCAAGCATTATCCGAACAAGTTTTTGAAAAACTAAAAATTAATGGTGTGAATAATTGTAAGATTGAAGGAAAAGATAGCAATGATTGGAAGCTTGTAGATGGAATAGACTTAATAGTTCATATTTTTAATCCTGAAAAAAGAAAATTTTACGAATTAGAAAAAATGTGGTCAGAATTAATTCCTAAAGAAAAACTGATCATATGAAAAAAGTATACTTAATAACTTCTTTATTTTTTTTTATATTTACAAATCCAATTTTGAGTAATGAAAACGATATTTACAAAAAAATTGATTTATTCAGTGAAGTATTAGATAAAATTAATAAAGAATATGTTGATGAAGTAAATCAGAGTGAAGCAATGGATGCTGCTATAAACGGTGTTTTGCAATCTTTGGATCCCTATTCAGCATATATGTCACCAGACTCGTTTAAAAATATGCAAACTGAGACTAGCGGAGAATTTGGAGGATTGGGAATTGAAGTCAGTATGGAGGCTGGTGTCGTAAAAGTAATTTCTCCAATTGATAACTCACCAGCTGAGGAGGTTGGTGTTAAAGCTGGAGATTACATTGTTAAAATCGATGATGTTCAAGTTCAAGGAAAAACTCTTTCTGAGGCTGTAGAATTAATGAGAGGCCCAGTTGGATCTGATATTGAAATTACTGTTAGAAGAAGGGGAGAAAGAAAAGCACTTATATTTACAATTACAAGAGAAATTATACAAGTTGCATCTGTAAAGTCAGAAATTAAAGATGATCAAACAGCTTATATAAGATTAACATCATTCAATGAGAATAGTAGTAAACAAATAAAAAATAAAATCAAAGAATTTAAGAAAAATAAGAAAATTAAAAATTACATATTAGATTTAAGAAATAATCCTGGTGGACTGTTATCTCAAGCAATAAAAATTTCAGATTATTTTTTAGAAAATGGAGAAATAGTTTCAACAAAAAGTAAAAGAAAATATGAAAATAGAAAATGGTTTGCAAAAAAAGGAGATATAATTGATGGAGAAACAATGGTTATTTTGATTAATTATGGGTCTGCATCAGCATCTGAAATTGTTGCAGGAGCACTACAAGATCACAAAAGAGCAATATTAGTAGGAGAGAGTACATATGGAAAAGGGTCAGTCCAATCAATTATTCCTTTAGAAAATGAAGGTGCCATAAGACTTACTGTATCTAAATACTATCTTCCATCAGGTAAATCGATTTCAAGAGTAGGTGTAAACCCAGATATAGTTATTGCTGAAGGTTCAGATGAATTTAGAATAAATACAGATACCGATAACCAGTTGGAATTTGCTCTTAAATTATTAAATGGTTAAGAATGAAAGAAAAATTTCAAAACCTCCCATTAAGAAATGGTGTAGGCATCGCAGTCTTAAATAAAGAAAATAAGATATTTGTTGCAAAAAGAATTGATAATCCTGCTGATTTTTGGCAGATGCCTCAGGGCGGTATTGATGAAGGTGAAAATTATTTTGATGCAGCGTTGAGGGAACTTAAAGAAGAAACAAGCATAAAGTCAGTAGAACTAGTTAAAGAAATAAGCAAATACACAACTTACGATCTTCCTGATCGCCTTTTAGGAATTATTTGGAAAGGAAAATATAAAGGCCAAAAGCAAAAGTGGTTTATTGTAAAATTTAATGGAGAGGAAAATGAGATTAACATTAAAACTAAAAATCCTGAATTTTTAGATTGGAAATGGATAGATATTAAAGATTTAACAACTAAAGTTGTAGATTTTAAACTTCATGTTTACCAAGAAATTCAAAAAGAACTAGAAAAAGTAGTTAATTAATACTTATAGATTTTAGAACTTCGACTTTGTGGTTTAAAAGAAATCTTTTTTGATCATCGATATTATCTTTTGATAATTCTGCTTCAGCACTGCTTATCGACTCAGATACAAAATTTTTATCAGCATCCTTTAAATCAAAAATTGAACTAGTTAATACAGATAATGTATTGTCTTTAAATTCGACAATACCATCTTCAACATAAAAACTTTGTTCCTCAGACTCAGAGAATACTCTAATTATACCTGGTTTTAAAAAAGAGATAATTGGAATATGGTCTCTAAGAATACCAATCTCTCCTTCTACAGCAGGTATTACAACCTCAAATACATTGTCTTTAGAAAGAAAAGACTGTTCTGGATTAACAATATCTATATTAAAAAGATTACTCATTAAGCAGCTGCATCTTTTGCCATTTTTTCAGCTTTTTCTATTGCTTCTTCTATTGTGCCAACCATATAAAAAGCAGCTTCAGGCAGATGGTCATATTCTCCTTTGCATATTGCATCAAACCCTTTAATTGTTGACTCTAAATCTACTAGTTTACCTGGAGATCCTGTAAATACTTCAGCCACAAAGAAAGGTTGTGATAAAAATCTTTGAATTTTTCTAGCTCTAGCAACAGTAAGTTTATCATCCTCTGATAGCTCATCCATTCCAAGAATTGCAATAATATCTTGCAAAGATTTGTATGTTTGTAAAATTTTCTGAACAGATCTTGCTACTCGATAGTGTTCATCACCAACAACTCTTGGATCTAAAATTCTAGAAGTAGAATCCAAAGGGTCAACAGCTGGGTAAATACCTAATTCAGCAATTTGTCTTGAAAGTACTGTCGTTGCGTCTAAGTGTGAAAAAGAAGTTGCTGGAGCTGGATCTGTTAAATCATCTGCAGGTACATAAATTGCCTGAACAGATGTAATTGATCCTTTATTAGTTGTTGTAATTCTTTCTTGCAGGTTTCCCATATCTGTTGCAAGAGTAGGCTGATAACCAACCGCTGAAGGAATTCTTCCTAGAAGAGCTGATACTTCTGAACCTGCCTGAGTAAATCTAAAAATGTTATCAACAAAGAACAAAACATCTTGACCCTCTTGATCCCTGAAATACTCTGCCACAGTTAGACCAGTTAAAGCTACTCTAGCTCTAGCTCCTGGAGGTTCATTCATTTGTCCATAAACTAATGCTGCTTTAGACCCAGTTCCCTCTGGCTTGATCACTCCTGACTCGATCATTTCGTGATATAAATCGTTCCCTTCTCTAGTTCTCTCTCCCACTCCAGCGAATACTGAAAATCCACCATGGGCCTTGGCTATATTATTTATAAGTTCCATTATAATTACAGTTTTTCCAACTCCTGCTCCACCAAACAATCCAATTTTTCCACCTTTGGCATAAGGTGCTAATAAGTCGATTACCTTTATTCCAGTTACTAAAATTTCTGTTTCTGTAGACTGATCATTAAAAGAAGGAGCTTGTCTGTGTATAGGCCAATTTTCTTTAGTAGAAATTTGTCCTTTCTCATCTATTGGTTCACCTATTACGTTTACAATTCGTCCTAATGTTTCTGGACCTACTGGAACTTGAATTGGAGCGCCTGTATCTTTTACTTCATCACCCCTTTTGAGTCCCTCTGTACTATCCATTGCAATGGTTCTAACACTTGACTCTCCAAGATGCTGCGCAACTTCTAAAACTAGTCTATTACCTCCATTATCACACTCTAAGGCTGTTAATATTTCTGGCAGTTCTCCATCGAATTTTACGTCAACGACTGCACCAATTACTTGTGTTATGTTTCCTTTTTTGCTCATAATTATAAACTTTCTGCTCCTGATATAATTTCAATTAACTCTTTTGTTATTGCTGCTTGACGGCTTCTATTATACTCAATTGTAAGCCTATCAACCAATTCGCCTGCGTTTCTGGTTGCATTATCCATTGCTGTCATCCTCGAACCTTGCTCACTGGCAGAATTTTCTAACATTGCTTTAAATATTTGTGTTGAAATATTTTTCGGCAATAAATTACTTAAAATCTCATCTTCATCTGGTTCAAACTCATAGTCATTATCATTACCAGAGTCATCTTTATCATTTTTATCTTCATTAAGTGGAACTATTTGTTGTTCTTGTGGAATTTGTGTAATTACATTTTTAAATTTATTGTAAAATATTGCGCAAACATCAAATTCATTTTTTTCAAATTTTTCAATTATAATTTTTCCGACTTTATCTGCATCAAAGTAATTTATATTTTTTGACTCTTTAAAAGAAATGTTCTCCAAAATATAACTTTTATATTGTCTTTTAAGTTGATCATATCCTTTAGATCCAACAGTAATAATCTTTAAAGTTTTGTTTTCAGATATTATTTTTTCAAAATAACTTTTTGCTTTTTTAATAATGTTAGTATTAAAACCTCCACATAAACCTCTATCAGCAGTGAGTACAATACATAAATGAACTTTCTCTTCACCTGTCCCAACCAGTAATTTGGGAGCATTTTCTTTATCTGTTATACTTTTTGAAAGATTTAAAATTACATTATTCATTTTTTCAGAATAAGGTCTGCCTTTTTCAGCATTTTCTTGTGCTTTTCTCAACTTAGCTGCAGCCACCATTTTCATAGCTTTTGTTATTTTCTGAGTTGATTTAACACTCGTTATTCTTTTTCTAAGATCGTCTAAACTTGGCATTTATGATTATTTAATTCCTTTAATTAATTCTACTAATTGTTTTTCAATGTCTTCCTCGATCTTCCCAGTTTTGGCAATAGACTCCATAATCTCAGGCTTATCAGATTTACACTTTTGTAGAACTTTATTTTCAAAGTCTGCTACATCTTTAAGTTCAATATCATCCAAATAACCTTTTACGCCACAGAAAATTGATATAACTTGTTCTGCAACTGTCATGGGAGAATACTGTCCTTGTTTTAAAAGTTCAGTTAACTTCGAACCTCTATTTAAAAGTTTTTGTGTAGATGCATCTAAATCAGATCCAAATTGAGCAAAAGCTGCCATTTCTCTGTATTGAGCTAACTCTAATTTAATTGATCCAGCCACAGATTTCATCGCTTTAGTTTGTGCAGCTGATCCTACTCTAGATACTGATAATCCAACGTTTACTGCTGGTCTTATTCCTTGATTGAATAGTTCAGTTTCTAGAAATATTTGTCCATCTGTAATAGATATTACATTTGTTGGAATGTATGCAGAGACATCGCCTGCTTGTGTTTCAATAATTGGTAGCGCAGTTAAAGAACCCCCACCATTTTCATCGCTTAATTTGGCAGCTCTTTCTAATAATCTACTATGTAAATAAAACACATCTCCAGGATATGCTTCACGCCCCGGTGGTCTTCTTAATAATAATGACATTTGTCTATATGCAACTGCTTGCTTAGATAAATCATCATAAATAATTAAAGCGTGCATTCCATTATCTCTAAAATATTCTCCCATAGTACACCCTGTGTAAGGAGCTAAAAACTGAAGAGGCGCAGAGTCTGAGGCTGTTGCGGAAACTATAGTCGTATATTCCATTGCACCAGCATCCTCTAAAGTTTTTACAATCTGAGCAACAGTTGATCTTTTTTGTCCAATTGCAACATATATACAATAAAGTTTTTTACTTTCATCGTCTGACTCATTAATTTTCTTTTGATTGATAATTGTATCGATAGCTACTGCGGTTTTACCAGTTTGACGATCTCCAATTATAAGTTCTCTTTGCCCTCTTCCAACAGGAATTAAGCTATCAATTGCTTTTAAACCTGTTTGCATTGGTTCTCCAACTGATTGTCGTGGAATAATTCCTGGAGCTTTAACTTCAACTCTTTTTCTTTCTAAACTTTTATCTAAAGCTCCTTTTCCATCAATTGGATTTCCTAATCCATCAACAACTCTTCCTAAAAGTTGTTTTCCAACTGGTACATCAACAATCGCACCAGTTCTTTTTACAGTATCGCCCTCTTTAATTTCTCTATCATCGCCAAATATAACAACACCAACGTTGTCACTCTCTAAGTTTAACGCCATTCCTTTAGAGCCATCAGAAAACTCAACCATTTCTCCTGCTTGAACATTATCCAAGCCATAAATTCTTGCAATTCCATCTCCAACAGACAATACTTGTCCGACCTCTGAAACCTCAGCTCTATCGCCAAGTTTTTTTATCTGTTCTTTTAATATTTTTGTTACTTCTGAAGGATTTATTTCCATTTATGCCTCTATCATTTGTTTTTGAATTTGTTGCAGTTTATTTTTAATAGAATTATCTACCATTGTACTTCCTACTTTTAATACCAAGCCACCAATTAAACTTTGGTCATATTTATAATTTAACTGTATCTTTGCTCCAAAGTTTTGAGATAGCTCTTCTTTAATTTTAGAAATATCTGTTTCATTAAGTTCTTTAGCTGAAAAAAGCTCTGCTTTTATTTCACCTCTAGCTTTCGAACATACCTCTATAAAGTCACTTAAAATTTTTTTTAAATAAAAAAATCTTCTTTTTTGAATTAAAAAAACTAGAAATCTTTTTAAAAGATTATCAAAATTGTTTTTTTCAGAAATTGTTTCAATAACTTTAGTTAAATCCTCAATGCTAGTCGTAGGGTTTTTGATTAAATATCTAAATTCTTCACTTTCATTTATGAGTCTACTAATTGCAACTACTTGTTCCTCTACTTTTGTTAGAGATTTATCTTCGTTAGCCAGCTCAAATAATGCTTGAGCATAACTGTTATTAGAAGTTATTGATATTTTATTTTCGCTCAATTTATACTCTCAATTGTGAAGATGTTTAAAATTTCGCTTAGATAACATACGAATTATCAGTCTTCAAGGCTCAGATTGTGAAAAATGGTAAGATTTAATGGGCTAATTGAAGCTGATAGGGTCAACATCAACTGAAAGTTTCATTCCTTTGGAGAGTTGAAAATCTTTCAATACATCTTTCAATTTTTTCTGAACACTAGATGTTTTTTTTGCCCTTATTAATAGTCTATTTCTGAATTTTTGATTAATTCTATATATTGGAGCATTAACTGGTCCTAAAATTTTTGCATCTATAGACTTTGATAAAATATTTTTAAGTTTTACGGCATCTATATCAAGTTTTTTTTCATTTGATGAAGATAAGATTAAAGCGATAAATCTTTCGTAGGGCGGTAAATTATTTCTCTTTCTTAAATTTAATTCATTTTCTAGAAATTTAAAAGGATCTTCATTTGTAATTTGATTTATAACTTCTGGTTTTAAATTGTATGTTTGGAAATAAATATTAGCTGGTTTGCCGGTTCTACCTGCTCTTCCTGATAACTGGTGGTAAAGTTGTAAATTTTTTTCTGTGCTCCTAAGATCATGTCCTTGAGAAGTTAAATCAATATCTAATACAACAATACAATTCAATTTTGGAAAGTGAAATCCTTTTGATATTAATTGAGTACCTACAAGAATATCTATTTCACCAGATATAATTTTATTCAATTTATCTTTGCCAGATGCTTTATTCATTGTGTCGCTAGAAAAAATTATTGTTTTTTTATTAGGAAAGAGGTTTTTAACTTCCTCTGCAATTTTTTCTACCCCAGGCCCACTAAATACAAAGTCACAAACATTTCCTTTTTTACAATCTCTATTTAATTTTGAATTATATCCACAGTAATGACACAAAAGAATTTTTTTATTTTTGTGAAATACTAAATTTATAGAACACCTTGGGCATGTAAAAACATTTAAACATTTTTTACATAAAACATAGGGTGCAAAACCTCTTCTATTTATGAAAAAGAGAACTTGATCTTTTTTATTTAAATGTTCTTTTACTTTTTCAAGAGTTTTAAGAGATATAGAACTTTTGGTCGCTAGTTGATTTTGATAAAGATCGATAACATGGTGTTTGGGTAAATTTGCACCTTTATATCGATTAAGTAATCTTGAGTAATTATATTTTTTAATTTTAATATTTTCATATGTTTCGATTGATGGAACTGCAGTTACTAAATTTATTGGAATATTTTCGTGTTTAGCTCTTGATATTGCCATATCTCTAGCATTATAGATAATTCCTTCATCTTGTTTATAAGATTGATCGTGCTCTTCATCTACAGTTATCAAACCTAATTTTTTGAATGGCAGAAATAAGGATGATCTTGCTCCGAGTACTACTTTAATTTTTCCTGCTGATAATCCATTCCATATAATTTTTCTTTTTTTTGGGCTGACTTTTGAATGCCAAACTGCAGCTTCAAATCCAAAATAAGATTTAAATTTTTTTTCAAACTCATTTGTTAGTCCTATTTCTGGTAATAAAATTAGAGCTTGCAATCCTATATTTATAATTTTTTCAATAGCTTTAAAATAAACTATTGTTTTTCCTGAACCTGTTGTTCCTTGAAGTAAATGAACTCTAAAACTGGTATCATTTTTGGATAACTCTTTATAGGCTTTATCTTGCTCTTCAGAAAGTTGATAACTTTCTTTTTCATTTGATAGAGCATATTTTAATAAATCTTTGTCATTTTTTATTTTTAAATTTTCGTCATTAATCAAATGCAGTTTTAAACACATTCCTAGGGGTACAATGTTGTAATTGGAAAACCACTTTAGAAAATTGATTGTATTTTTACTTAGTGGTTCAATTTCAATTTTTTCAGTTATAGATTTTAATTTAAATTCCTTATTATTCTTTTCTTCAAAAAAATCCCAAATTACACCAATAATATTTTTCTTACCAAATGGAACTTTTACATAATCTCCTGCTTTTAATTTAATATCACTTTCATATGTAAAAGGATAATCAAAGATATTTGGCAACAAAACTGGATATTTCATAAATTAATTATGATATATATTAAGAGTGTATCTGTCTTTTATCTACTGATAATGCTGCTTCTTTTATAGCTTCAGAAAATGTTGGATGTGCGTGACATGTTCTTGCAATATCTTCGGAACTAGCTCCAAATTCCATTGCGACAGCCATCTCAGCTATCATTTCTCCTGCATGTGGACCAATTATATGTACACCAAGTACTTTATCAGTTGATTGGTCTGCCAAAATTTTTACAAAACCCTCTGGCTCATCAATTGCTTTGGCTCTTGAATTTGCCATAAAAGGAAATTTACCAATTTTGTACCCTATGTTTTCTTTTTTTAATTGCTCTTCGCTTTTGCCAACATAAGCAACCTCGGGAGATGTATAAACAACTCCAGGAATAATATCATAATTAACATGACCTGATTGACCCGCTATTAATTCTGCAACTGCAATTCCTTCCTCTTCAGCTTTATGGGCTAACATTGGGCCATCAATAACATCACCTATTGCATAAATATTTTTAACATTCGTTTCAAAATTTTTATTTACTTTAACTCTTCCTTTTTCATCTAACTTTACACCAACTTTATCTAAATTTAAGTTTTTAGTATAAGGTCTTCTTCCTACAGAAATTAAAACAACATCAACATCATGTTTAACTTTTTGGCCATCATTTTGTGAAGTCTCAACCGTCACACCGTTAGAGTTTTTAGTTATTTTATCGACTTTAGTATTAAGGTTGAATTTTATACCTTGTTTCTTTAATATTTTCATAAATTCATTTGAAATATCTCGATCCATTCCAGGGGTGATATGATCTAAAAATTCAACGACTGTGACTTCAGTGCCAAGTCTTGACCAAACTGATCCCATTTCCAATCCTATATATCCTCCACCAACAACGATCATTTTATTGGGGAGTTTGGGAATAGATAGGGCTCCAGTTGAAGAGAGAATTCTTTCTTCATCGAAATCTACTCCAGGCAATGAAACTGGCTCTGATCCTGTACTTATTATTGTTTTATCAGTTTGAATTATTTTAGTGCCTTCCAAGCCTTCAATTTTTATTGAATTCTCGTTCTCAAATGAACCTTTGCCTTTAAAATAAGTAACTTTGTTTTTTTTGAATAAAAATTCAACTCCTTTAGTCAAAACTGTTACAGCTTTGTCTTTATTTTTCATCATTTTATCTAAATTAAGTTTTATTTCTCCAGTCTCAATTCCAATTTTTTCGAAATTTTTAGCACTGTGAAATTTTTCAGATAAATTAAGTAAACTTTTTGATGGGATGCATCCAATATTTAAACATGTCCCCCCTAGAGATCCTCTAGACTCTATGCATGCAGTTTTAAGTCCAAGTTGAGACAATCTAATTGCACAAACATAACCACCAGGACCACCACCAATTACTGTAACATCAAATTTTTTTGGCATATTATAAATTTAAAAACAACCTTCTTGGGTCTTCTAAGTTTTCTTTAACAGTTTTTAAAAAACTTACAGATTCTTTTCCATCAATTATTCTATGATCATAAGACAATGCTAAAAACATTACAGGTCTAGCCTTTATCTCACTATCAACAACAACGGGTCTTTCAACAATATTATGCATTCCAAGAACTGCTGATTGTGGAGGGTTTAAAATAGGAGTAGATAACATTGATCCATACACACCTCCGTTGCTAATTGTAAACGTTCCTCCTTGAAGATCCTCTATGGTAAGACTACCATTTTTTGCTTTGTCTGACAGATCTTTTATGTTTTTTTCAATGTCAGCAAAAGACATTTCATCAGCATTTTTTAATACTGGAACTACTAATCCTTTTTCAGTTCCTACTGCAAAGCTCACATTATAATAATTTTTGTAAACCATTTCATCATTTTCAACTTCAGCATTTATTGCAGGAAATAATTTTAATCCAACTATACAAGCTTTTACAAAAAAGGACATGAAGCCTAGTTTAATTCCATAACTATTTTGGAAATCTTCCTGGTTATCTTTTCTCATCGAAATTATATTTGACATATCAACCTCATTAAAAGTTGTGAGCATAGCTGCATTATTTTGAGCCTCTTTTAAACGTTTAGCAATGGTTTGTCTTAGTCTTGACATTTTAATTCGTTCTTCTTCACCGTATTGAATTTTTCTTTCGTTAGGTTGAGGGTTAGCTCCCATTAAACTTATTAAATCACCTTTTAAAATTCTACCATCTTTACCTGTCCCTTTTACTTCATCTAAATTAATTTTATTTTCAACAACCATTTTTCTTACAGCAGGAGAAAGTGTTTTATTCTGTTTAATAGATTTAGTTTCTTCAACTTCATCAGTTAATACCAATGGTTCTTCATCAAGCAATAAAGGTTCTTGGGTTTTTTTTGTATCTTTTTTCTTTTCGATTTCTAAATTTATTACATTATTTTTTTCAACATTTTCTTTAATTGGCTCAGCTTTCTTTTCTTCTTTAAGGGCACTACCTTCTGAAATCATTCCTAATACAGTTCCAACCTCAACTGTATCACCATCTTTTGAGTTGATCTCTGATATAACGCCACTTGCAGGTGCAGGAACTTCTAAGTTTACTTTGTCAGTTTCTAATTCTACTACAGCTTCATCAGCAACTACGTTATCACCCTTTTTCTTTAACCATTTCGTGACCGTAGCCTCTGTAATACTTTCTCCCAAAACTGGAACTAATATTTTTTCACTCATTTATTCAAATACTTTATTTATAATTTCTTGTTGTTCAGAATTATGTCTTCTTGCATAACCTGTAGCAGGTGTAGCATCTGGACTTCTTCCAATGTAAGAAATTGCATTGTTTTTAGCCTTAATAGTCTCTAATGTCCATTGTATATAATCTCTAACAGCAAACCAAGCACCCATATTTTTGGGCTCCTCTTGGCACCAATAAAATTTTGCATTTTTTGCAAATGGTTTTAGTTCTTTAACCAAACTTTTTGCAGGGAAAGGATATAGTTGTTCAATTCTATACAAAATTACATCATTGATTTTTAGTTTCTCTCTTGCTGCGAGAAGATCAAAGTAAATTTTTCCAGAGCATAATATTACTTTTCTAATTTTTTTATCTTCTTTTAACTTAATAAAACCTTTTTGCTTACTATCTCTAGCATGATCCCATAGCACTCTATGAAAAGAATTTTTTTTACTAAAATCTTCTAAATTTGATACACAATATTTATTTCTTAAAAGTGACTTAGGTGTCATTATAATTAAAGGTTTTCTAAAATCACGGTGCATCTGTCTTCTTAAAGCATGAAAATAATTTGCAGGTGTAGTACAATTCATAACTTGTAAATTATCATTTGCACATAATTGTAAAAATCTCTCTAATCTCGCAGAGGAGTGTTCTGGACCTTGTCCTTCATAACCATGGGGTAATAACATAACCAGTCCTGATGCTCTTTTCCACTTTCTTTCACCAGATGATATAAATTGATCAATAATTACTTGAGCACCATTTGCAAAATCACCAAATTGAGCTTCCCAAATTGTCAATGTATTTGGTTCTACTAAACTGTATCCATATTCAAATCCTAAAACTGCAAGTTCAGATAAAAAACTATCTACAATTTCAAAATTTTTTTGGTTACTAGATATATTGTTTAAAGGTATGTACCTTGAATTATCAATTTGATTTCTTAAAACTGAGTGTCTTTGACTAAAAGTACCTCTGCCTGAGTCCTGACCTACTAACCTTACTGGATAACCTTCAACTAATAATGAACCAAATGCTAAAGACTCAGCTGTTGCCCAATCAATTCCTGAGCCTTCATTAATAGTTTTTTTTCTATTTTCCATAATTTTTGTTATGGTTTTGTGAATATTTTTATCAGTTGGAAAAACATGTATTCTGTCAGAAATATTATTTAAAATTTTCAAATCTGATCCAGTTACACCTCTTTTATCTTTACCTCTTTCGGGTTTATATCTCGACCAAGTTCCCTCGAACCATCTAATTTTAGGTTTATAATCTTTCGCATTTTTAAATTGATCATCTAATAAATTTTTAAAATCAATAATTTGTTGATCTAAATCTTGTTTCGTAAAAAGTCCTTCATTTACTAGCTTTTCACCATAAATTTTAATTGTAGATGGATGAGATCTAATTTTTTTGTACATAAGTGGTTGGGTGAAAGATGGCTCATCTCCCTCATTGTGTCCAAATCTTCTGTAACATATTAAATCAATTACAACATCTCTATTAAATTTTAATCTAAACTCAGTTGCTATTCTAGTTGCGTAAACAACTGCCTCAGGATCATCTCCATTAACATGGATGATTGGTGCATCAACCATTTTACCTATATCAGAAGGATAAGGGGAAGATCGCGCAAATCTAGGACTTGTTGTAAATCCAATTTGGTTGTTAACAATAATATGGATTGTCCCTCCAGTGTTATGACCAGGAAGTCCGGACATCGCAAAACACTCTGCCACTATTCCTTGCCCTGCAAATGCAGCATCGCCGTGAATTAATATTGGTATAACTTTATTTCTTTCTTTGTCTTTGTGAAAAAATTGTTTAGCTCTAGTTTGCCCAAGAACAACAGGATTAACTGCCTCTAAATGTGAAGGATTATCTGTTAAGCTAACGTGTACAGGATTTCCATCAAATTCTCTATCAGATGAGGCTCCTAAATGGTATTTGACATCTCCAGCACCATCTTCTGAACCATCCATTTCACCAGCAAATTCATTAAAAATTCTTTTATAAGATTTTTGTAAAACGTTTGCTAAGACATTTAGTCTTCCTCTATGTGACATTCCTATTTTAACTTCTTTTATTTTAGATTGTCCTCCAATTTTTATGATTTGCTCAAGAGCAGGTATTAAACTTTCTCCACCATCTAAACCAAATCTTTTAGTACCAACATATTTTGTGTTTAAAAATTTTTCAAATCCCTCTGCTTGTATTAATTTATTTAAAATTGCTTGCTTTCCATTTTTTGTAAACTTGAGTGCATTCTCATCTTTTTCAACTCTATCTCTAAACCACATTCTCTCAGTTGGATTTGAAATATGCATGTACTCATAACCTATGGGACCACAATAAGTTTTTTTTAAAAACTTAAGTATTTCTCTAATATTTGCACTTTTTTTATTTATTATTCCGTTTAGAAAAATTTCTTTGTCATAATCTTCTTTTTTAAAACCATAGTACTCAGGATGTAATTCGTCTAAATATTCTGACTTCATCAATTCCAAAGGATCTAATTTTGATAATAGATGTCCCCTTAAGCGATAAGCTCTTATCAAGGCTACAGCACTTATTGAATTTTTATTTGAATTTGCAATTACTTGGAAATTAAACTTGCTAGAATTTTCTTTGTTTTTTTCATTTTCTTTAGCTGTTTTCTCGACATCATTTATATTTATTTTCTTTGAAAAAGGTTTCCACGACGGTCCATTTATCTCGTCGACTAATATCTTCATATCCTCATCTACACTTGAGAAATATTCAATCCAACTTTCAGAGAGAGATGGATCTTTATTTATAAATTTTACATACATTTCTTCAATGAATGCACTATTGGCCTTATTTAAAAACGATGTTTTTTTATATTCCAGATTTTTAGGAGAGCTCATTTTATATTATTATAATACTAAATTTTGTTTTCAATTGGACAATTTATTTAACAATGTTTTTCCAATTTCTGAAGGTGATGTGGCAACTTCGATACCACAATCTTCCATTTTTTTGATCTTATCTTTAGCCCCACCTTTACCACCTGATATTATGGCCCCTGCATGTCCCATTCTTCTACCCGGTGGTGCTGTAACTCCTGCAATAAAACCAACCATGGGTTTTTTTATTTCATGATTTTTTACAAATTCAGCTGCTTCTTCTTCAGCTGATCCACCTATTTCACCAATCATTAAAATTGATTTAGTTTCCTCATCTTTTAAAAATAAATCTAAGCAATCAATAAAATTTGTGCCATTGATTGGATCACCACCTATGCCTATACATGTTGATTGCCCCAAATCATTCTCTGTAGTTTGTGCGACAGCCTCGTAGGTCAAAGTTCCGGATCTTGATACAATACCAACAGAACCCTTTTTATGGATATTTCCTGGCATTATTCCGATCTTGCATTCATCAGGAGTAATTATCCCTGGACAATTGGGACCGATTAATCTTGATTTTGAATTAAGTAATTTTTTTTTGACCTTAATCATATCAAGAACTGGTATTCCCTCAGTAATACAAACAATTAATTCTAAATTAGCCTCAATGGCTTCTATGATTGCTGCAGATGCAAATTTCGCAGGAACATAAATCATAGTTGCATTGGCACCAGTTTTATCTACTGCTTCTTTTACTGTATTAAATACTGGTCTATCTAGATGAGTTTGACCACCTTTTTTTGGTGTGACCCCTCCGACTAAATTTGTTCCATATTTAATTGCTTGCTCTGAATGAAAAGTTCCATGACTACCTGTAAAACCCTGGCAAATTAACTTCGTGTTTTTATTAACTAAAACTGACATTTATTTAATAGCCTCTACAATTTTTTTAGCAGCATCTGATAAATCAGAAGCAGAAATTAACTCAAGACCTGAATTATCAAGTATTTTTTTTCCCTCTTCAAAATTTGTTCCGGCCAATCTTACAACTAAAGGAACATTCATTTTTATTTCTTTTGCTGCATCCACTACACCTTGGGCAAGAACATCGCATCTCATTATTCCGCCAAAAATATTAATTAATATTCCTTTAACATTTTTATCTGATAAAATTATTTTAAAAGCAGCCGCCACTTTTTCTTTAGAAGCGCCACCACCAACATCTAAAAAATTTGCTGGCTCCTTTCCATATAATTTAATTATGTCCATAGTTGCCATTGCGAGCCCAGCTCCATTAACCATACATCCAATTGTTCCATCAAGTTTAATATATGCTAAATCATGCTTGCTAGCTTCTATCTCTGTTTCCTCTTCTTCATTGAGGTCTCTCAACTCAATTAGCTCTGGATGTCTGAATAAAGCATTTCCATCAAAATTCATTTTTGCATCTAAACAAATCAACTCTTTTTCTTTTGTTAAAATTAAAGGATTAATTTCAATTAAATTAGCATCTGTTTCTATAAATAATTTGTATATGGACTTGATTAGACTAATTCCTTGTTCTTTTGTTTCTTCATCTAGATTAAAAATACTTATTATTTTATTACAATTTTCATCAGATATTTCGTTATCTAAATCTACTTTTGTTGTTAAAATTTTCTCAGGAGATTTGATTGCGACTTCTTCTATATCCATACCCCCTTGATCACTTGAGATAAATGCTATCTTTGAGCTCGCACGATCTACAACACAAGACAAATAAAATTCTTTATCAATGTTAGATGAAACTTCGACATATAATCTTTTAACAATTCTTCCACTAGGTCCTGTCTGATGAGTTATTAATTTTTTTCCAAGCAAGGATTTTGCCTCTGTTTCAAGACTTTTTAAATCATTTACTATTTTAACTCCACCAGCTTTACCTCTGCCTCCAGCATGAATTTGTGCTTTCAATACATATTTATCAGTTTTAAGGTTTTTAGCTTTTTCTAATAATTCATTTACATCTAGAGCATAAACTCCGTCCGGAACTTTAGCTCCATATTTTCTAAGTATATTCTTTGCTTGGTGTTCGTGAATATTCATTAACTAGTTATTTAAACTAGGATCAATTTTGGATGCAGCTTCCCATAATTTTTTTACAGCATCTACTGAGTTATTAAACTCAGATTTTTCATTTTCATCTAGCTCAATTTCTTCGATTTTTTCTATACCGTTCTTTCCAACAATTACTGGCACTCCAGCGTAAATGCTGCTTATTCCGTACTGTCCATTTAAATGAGCAGCACAAGGAAGCATTTTTTTGCTATCTTTTAAGTATGCTTCTGCCATTTCAACTCCTGAAGCTGCTGGTGCATAAAATGCTGAACCTTTTTCTAAATATTTAACAATTTCAGCACCTCCATCTCTAGTTCTTTGATTTATACTTTCTAATTTATCTTTTGAAATTTTTCCTTCTTTAACTAAATCTAATAATGGTTTTCCTGAAACTTTTGTAAATCTTGGTAGAGGAACCATAGTATCTCCATGTCCTCCCATTACCATTGCCTCAATTTCTCTAACAGGCACATTTAATTCTAAAGATAAAAAAAGTTTAAATCTCGATGTGTCTAATATTCCGGCCATTCCAACAACTTTGTTAGGCGATAGTCCGGAAAATTTTTGAAAAGCCATAACCATTACATCTAATGGATTTGTAATACATATAACAAAGGCATTTGGTGCATGCTGCTTTATACCTTCAGCAACCTGTTTTATAATTTTTAAATTTATTCCTAATAAATCATCTCTACTCATTCCTGGTTTTCTTGGAACACCAGCTGTAATAATGATTACATCTGAATTTTTTATATCTTCATAATTATCAGTACCTGAAAATTTTACATTAAATCCATCAACGGATGAAGACTGTGCAATATCTAATGCTTTACCTTTTGCAATTCCACTTGCTACATCAAATAATACTACTTCATCAACAAGCTCCTTTAGTCCAATTAAATGTGCTAAAGTTCCACCTATTTGTCCAGCTCCTATTAATGATATTTTTGACATTTTACTATTTCATTGTTGGCATTATAAATTCAGGATCTGATCTAACACCTGAAGGCCATCTTGAAGTAATTGTTTTTAATTTAGTATAAAATCTAACTCCTTCTGGCCCGTGCATATGTTGATCTCCAAATAATGATCTCTTCCATCCACCAAAACTATGAAAAGCAACTGGCACAGGGATAGGGATATTAATTCCAACCATTCCTACTTTAATTTGATTTGCAAATGTTCTTCCTGCATCTCCATCTCTTGTATAAATACTTGTTCCATTACCAAACTCATGGTCATTAATTAAATTTAATGCTTCGTTAAAATCTTTAGCTCTGACAACAGATAATACAGGTCCAAATATCTCCTCTTTATAAATTCTCATATCTTTTTTAACATTATCGAATAAGCAACCACCAATATAATAACCGTCTTCATAACCTTGAAGTTTGATATCTCTTCCATCAACCACAAGGTCTGCTCCTTCTTTAATACCTAAATCAACATAACCTCTTACTCTTTCAAGATGCTCTTTTGTTACTAAAGGACCCATTTCAGAATTCTTATCCATGCCTGGTCCAATTTTTAAAGCTTCCACTTTTTTAGATAATTCATCGACTAGTTTGTCACCTACATTACCAACAGCAACAGCAACAGATTGAGCCATACATCTTTCTCCTGCAGACCCATATGCTGCACCCATTAGACCGTTTACTGCTTGATCTAAATCACAATCTGGCATGACAACACAATGATTTTTAGCTCCTCCAAGAGCTTGAACACGTTTTTCATTTTTGGCTGCATTTTCATAAATGTATTTAGCAATAGGTGTTGATCCAACAAAACTTACTGCGGATATATCTTTATGTTCCAAAATTGCATCTACAACTTCTTTATCTCCATTAACAACATTCAAAACCCCATCTGGTAAACCAGCTTCACTAAAAAGCTCTGCAAGTTTTAATGGACAAGATGGATCTTTTTCAGAAGGTTTTAATACAAATGTATTTCCGCAAGCTATTGCCATTGGAAACATCCACATTGGAACCATTGCAGGAAAATTAAATGGTGTAATACCTGCACATACACCTAATGGCTGTCTCACTGACCAGCTATCAATGTTTGTACCTACATTTTCTGTAAAGTCACCTTTTAGCATTTGTGGAATTCCACATGCAAATTCAACTACCTCTAAGCCTCTTGTGAGAGAACCTTTTGCATCTTCATAAACTTTTCCATGCTCTGATACAATCATCTTGGCTAGCAAGTCAGAATTTTTTTCAATTATTTCTTTGTATTTAAATATTATTCTAGCTCTTTGTATTGGAGTTACATTTGACCATGTTTCAAATGCTTTTTTTGCTTTTTGTACTGCTAAATCAAGATCTTGTTTTGTACCAAGTCTAACCTCAGACTCTTGTTTGCCTATAGCAGGATTAAATACTTTTCCTTTTCTATCAGATGTACCTGAAACAATTTTACCATCGATAAAATGCTCAATTAAATTCATGGATGTATTTAAATAAGTAATTATGTGGTTGCAAGCATTTTCTTTATCTCAGCAATAGCTTTTGCTGGATTTAATCCTTTTGGACATGCGTTAGTGCAGTTCAAAATCGTATGACATCTATAAAGCTTAAGTTCATCTGCAACCTTTTGAAGTCTTTCCTTTCTATCCTCGTCTCTGCTATCCATTATCCATCTATAAGCTTGTAATAAAACTGCAGGACCTAAATACTTATCTCCGTTCCACCAATAACTAGGACATGAAGTAGAACAACAAGCACACATTATACATTCATAAGCTCCATCAAGTTTAGCTCTATCTTCTGGAGATTGATGTATTTCTGTTGTTTCACTTTTTGAATTATTTTTTAACCAAGGCTCAATAGATTGGTATTGTTTATATAATCCACTTAAATCTCCTATTAAATCTTTTTTTACTTTTAAGTGAGGCAAAGGGTATATATCTATATCTCCCTTGATTTCTGCATGTGGCTTAGTACATGCAAGACCATTTTTTCCACCCATATTCATTGCACAAGAACCACAAACTCCATGCGCACAAGATCTTCTATATGCAAGTGTTGGATCAATTTCGTTTTTAATTTTATTTAGTATGTCTAAAACTTTAGATGGGCAATTATCCATATCTACTTCATATGTGTCTATTCTTGGGTTCTCTCCAGTGGATGGATCCCATCTATAAACATTTACTTTTCTGATATTCTTTGAACCGGTTTTGTCTTTAAAATATTTACCTTTATTAACTTTTGAGTTTTGTGGTAAATTTAATTGAACCATTAATACACTCTTTCTTGTGGAGGAAAATATTGGACTTCATTTGTTAATGTTGAAGTATGTACATCTCTGTATTCAATTTTAGTATTTTTTCCATCACACCAAGATAATGTATGTTTCATAAATTTTTCATCATTTCTTTTCGGATAATCTTCACGAGCATGAGCTCCTCTGCTTTCTTTTCTGTGATATGCAGAATCTACAGTTGTTATCGCTTGTCTAATTAAATTATCAAATTCTAAAGTCTCAACTAAATCAGTATTGAATACCAACGATTTATCTTTAACAGAAATCGATTCCATGCCGTCATATGTTTTTCTGATCTCATCTACACCCTCTTTAAGATTCTTTTCAGTTCTAAATACAGCACATTTAGACTGCATTGTTTTTTGCATCGCTAGTCTAAGTTCAGCAGTTCCATTATCTCCCTCTGCATACCTTAGTTTATCGAATCTATTTAGACATTTTTCAGTTTCGCTTTCACTAACTTCTTCGTGAGGCGTTCCAGGTTTTACCAATTCCGCTGCTCTCTTTGCTGCTGCTCTTCCAAAAACAACCAAGTCAATAAGTGAATTTGAACCTAATCTATTTGCTCCATGCACGGATACGCACGCGGCCTCACCAATCGCCATCAAACCTGGGACTGTTTTTTGAGATCCGTTTACTGTTAAAACTTCAGCTTTATAATTTGTTGGTATACCACCCATATTATAATGAACTGTTGGAACAACTGGTATCGGTTCTTTGGTTACATCTACATTTGCAAATAATCTTGCTGCCTCAGTAATGCCTGGCAATCTATCTTCAATAACTTTTTTATCTAAATGACTTAAATATAAATGAACATGGTCTTGATCTTTACCTACACCTCTTCCCTCATTGATTTCAATAGACATTGATCTGCTAACTACATCTCTTGATGCAAGATCTTTAGCGTTGGGAGCATATCTCTCCATAAATCTTTCACCTTTAGAGTTTACCAAATATCCACCTTCACCTCTCACACCTTCAGAAATAAGTGTTCCGTGTCCATATATTCCTGTTGGGTGAAATTGTACAAACTCCATATCTTGAAGAGGTAATCCAGCTCTTAATACCATTGCATTGCCATCACCAGTACAAGTATGTGCAGATGTTGCTGAGTAATACACCTTCCCATATCCCCCTGTGGCTATAATTGTTATGTGAGATCTAAAACGATGAATTGTTCCATCATTTAAATTCCAAGCAATTAAACCTTTGCATTGTCCATCTTTCATAATTAAGTCTAATGCAAAATATTCAATAAAAAATTCTGTATTATGTTTAAGTGCTTGACCATATAATGTGTGGAGAATTGCATGACCAGTTCTGTCTGCTGCAGCACAAGTTCTTTGTACAATTCCATTTCCATAATTTTTTGTCATTCCACCAAATGGTCTTTGATAAATTTTTCCATCTTCTGTTCTACTAAAAGGAACACCATACTTTTCTAATTCTAGTACTGCTTTTGGAGCTTCCTTACACAAATATTCAATACTATCTTGATCGCCTAACCAATCTGCTCCTTTTACAGTATCGTACATATGCCAACGCCAATCGTCTTCTCCCATGTTTCCAAGGGCTGCTGAAATTCCACCTTGGGCAGCTGATGTATGACTTCTGGTTGGAAAGACTTTAGAAATGCATGCAGTTTTTAATCCAGCTTCACTTAAGCCAACCGCAGCTCTTAGGCCAGAACCTCCAGCGCCAAGGACAACGACATCGTATTCATGATCTATAATATTATAAGATTTCATATAGTTATTTTAAATACTGCAAATATTGTAATTAAAGGAATTGTTATAGCAAAAAAATTTAAAGCTTTGTTTGCGGCATTTTTGATTTTTTCATCTTTAATATAGTCTTCAAAAACCTCGCTGATGCTTAATGCCGAGAAAAAGTAAGCAAAAATAAGAAAAAGACTAAATATAAACTTTGAAGGTTGAGAAGTTAGAAAAGTTAATATCTCTAAGTAGCTTTTGTCATAAATACTAACCAAATTTAAAGCAAACCATAACATCAAAGGTACTAATATGATAGAACTCACTTTTAAAAATACCCATTTTTTTGTTACTGCTCTCATTAAAATAAATTTCGTCCTATTAAATAAATTGAAACGGTTAATATAAAAGATCCAAAGATCACAACTAAGCCAGTAATTTTTGTGGTTTTTAACTCAAATCCATAACCAAAATCCATAATTAAATGTCTTATCTCACTTAAGATTTGAAAACTAAAAGACCATGTAATACCCAAGATGAAAAATTTCCCAATAAAAGATTGGAGGAATAATTTTATATATTCATGACTTCCTTCGCTAAATGAAAAAAAAATAAAAAAGATACAAATTAAAGTTATTGCTAATATATTTATTATTCCTGTAATTCTATGAGATATTGAAACTAAAGATGATACATGCCATCTATAAATTTGAATATGAGGAGATAAAGGATTATTTTCCATTTTGATTTGCTTTCATTATTGTTTCTGCAATTTCAACGGAATTTAATGCGGCGCCTCTTAATAGGTTATCTGAAACGATCCACAAATTAATTGAATTCTCTTTTGTTTTATCATCTCTAATTCTTGAGATAAATGTTTCATCACAACCAGTTGCTTCTATTGGTGTACTATATCCTCCATTTTCTCTTTTATCTATAACGCTACAACCATCAGCATTATTTAATGCTTCTCTGATTTGTTCTAGAGAATAAGGATTTTCAAACTCTATATTTACTGATTCTGAATGTGACACAAGAACAGGAATTCTAACGCACGTAGCTGTTAGCTCTATATTATTGTCCAGTATTTTTTTTGTTTCATTACTCATTTTCAATTCTTCTTTTGTGTATCCATCATCCGAAAAAACATCAATGTGAGGAATTATATTGAAAGCTATTTGTTTAGTAAAATTTTTAGATTCAACAGAATTTCCATCAAGATAAGATTTAGTTTGTTCAATCAATTCATCCATTGGTGCTTTTCCGCCTCCAGAAACAGATTGATAGGTGGAAACTATTACTCTTTTTATTTTATATAAATCATGTAATGGTTTAAGAGCTAATACTAACTGAGCTGTTGAGCAGTTAGGATTTGCCACAATATTTTTTTTCATTTCATTAATTTTTTCTGCATTCACTTGAGGTACAATAAGTGGAACGTCAGGATCCATTCTAAAAAAACTAGAATTATCAATTACAGTTGTTAATTTTGCTGCACTTTCTGCATATTGTTCTGCAATTTTACCACCTGCTGCAAAAAAAGTTATATTTGCATTTGAAAAATCGTATTTTTCAAGATCATGGACTTCATAATCTTTGCCCTTAAAACTTATTTTTTTTCCAGCACTATTAGAAGAAGCTACTAAAAAAAGGTTATTAAATTTAATATCCTTTTTTTCTATAACTTCTAGTGTTTTTCTTCCCACATTGCCGGTTGCACCGATGATAGCTATATTAGTCATTTTAAAGATTTATACTAAATGAAAGGTAAATCGCAAACTGTTCCGTTAAAACTATTACCATTTATATTAATTTTGAATGTTTGCTTTGCTTCAAAATATGGTTTTTTTATCATAGCTATACCAATTACCTGTTTAAAAGTTGGATTGTAACAACCTGATCTTAGTTCTCCGATTACATTATTTTTTTCATCAGTTAAATTCATTGAACCAGTTACACTTATTTTATCAGTATCAATTTTAACGCCCATTAGTTTTCTTTTAATTCCTTCAGACTTTATTTTTTTTAATTTCTCTTTTCCTAAAAATTCAACATCGTTATCAATATTAATATATTTATCAAAGCCACATTCGTATGGGTTGTCTCCATTGTCCATATCGTTTCCTTGAGAAAGTAATCCACTTTCGATACGTTCAATTAAATTAGGACATCCTGCTCTAATATTAAACTCATCTCCGATTTCAAATAAATGATCGTATAGTTTTAAACCCGCATCATTATTCTCTACATAAATTTCATATCCACCTTGTTTAGACCATCCTGATTGAGCAATTAAATGTTTGGCTCCAGCAAAATCAAAATAATCAAAACCAAAAAATTTTAAATTTGTTATTTTTTCACCAAAAACTTTTTCCATTAATTTAAATGATTTAGGCCCTTGCACAGCCATAATATCAACTTCAGGTTCGATAATATTTACATCAAATTTATTCCCAATTGCCAATCCTTTGGCAAATAAGATTACATCTGTATCTGCAATAGAAACCCACCATTTATTCTCATTAAATCTTAGAACAACTGGATCATTAATTAATCCAGCATTATCATCTATGATTGGACAATAATAACATCTTCCATCTTTTGATTTCGAAAGATCTCTACAAGTCATAAGTTGAACCAATTTTGCAGCATCTTTTCCAGTAATCTCTACTTGTCTTTCAGCAGCCACATCCCAAACTTGAACATGCTCTTTTAAATGATGATATGAGTCTTCTAAAGAACCAAATGCAGCAGGAAGCAACATATGATTGTATATTGTGTAAGCTGTAACACCTTGTTTTTCAATTCTTGATGTATAAGGCGTACCTCTAAGTCTTCTTGATTTTGCAATAGAAAAGTTTTTCATTTTTTAGCTTAGTGTCATCTTTTTATCTATTTGTAAAGAAAGTAAGTTGTTTATTTGAAAGAAATCTAAGTAAGTTCCTTAGCTCTTTTTCTTAATTCAAATTTTTGGATTTTACCTGTTGATGTTTTTGGAAGTTCACAGAAGTCTATTTTTTTTGGAATTTTGAACCCTGCTAGAGTTTCTCTACAAAAATCGATTAATTCTTTTTCATTTATCTCTTTATCTGCCACTTTCTCTACAAATGCGCATGGAACTTCTCCCCATTTCTCATCTGGTTTTGCTACTACAGCAACAATTGAAACAGCTGGATGCTTAGAAAGTGTGTTTTCGATTTCGATAGAAGAAATATTCTCTCCACCTGAAATAATAATATCTTTCGACCTATCTTTAACCTTTATGTATCCATCTGGATAAATAACTGCCAAATCACCAGAGTGAAACCATCCATCTTTCATAGCCCTTTCAGTGGCCTCTTTGTCTTTAAAATACCCTTTCATAACAACATTACCTTTGATCATTATCTCGCCAATTGTTTCTCCATCCTTAGGCACGGGTTTCATAGTTTCTGGATCTAAAACAACCACTCCTTCTGTGTTTGGAAATCTCACACCTTGTCTTGCTTTAATTTCATTAATTTTATCTTCTTCAAAACCATTCCATTCATCATTCCAAGCACATTGTAAAACATGTCCATATGTTTCTGTTAAACCATAGACATGCATTACCTCAAATCCTAATGCTTTCATTTTTTTGAAAATAATACTTGGAGGTGGTGCTCCAGCAGTTAAAACGTAAACTTTGTTTTTTAATTCTTTGATATCATTTTGTGATGCACCTGTTATCATATTAAGTACAATAGGTGCCCCTCCAAAATGGGTAATCTCATGTTTTTCAATTAATTCAAATATTTTTTTTACATCAATAGCTCTTAAACAAACTGTTTTTCCATTTAACATTGGTATTGTCCACGGGTACCCCCATCCATTACAGTGGAACATTGGTACAACTGTTAAAAAATTTAATCTATTTGGCATATTCCAAGCAACGGCACTACCTGTTGACATTAAATAAGAACCTCTATGATGATAAACAACACCTTTTGGATTTCCAGTGGTTCCAGATGTATAACTTAAAGAAATCGCTTGCCACTCATCCTTTGGTTTTTTCCAAATATAATTTTCATCACCAGTATTTAAAAATTCCTCATATTCTCTATCTCCAATTTTTTTTAATAAGGATTGATCTGCAAAATCGTCTTGAACATCAATTACAATTGGTTTGTCCTTTAAAGTTGATAAAGCCTTTTCTGCAACAGCATGTAATTGCCTGTCTATTATTAATACTTTTGCTTCACTGTGTTCTAAAATATAAGCAACAGTTTTTGAATCAAGTCTTGAATTAATTGTATTTAAAACAGCTCCTGTCATAGGAACAGAATAATGTGCCTCGAAAATTTCTGGAGTATTAAAGGTCATAACTGAAACTGTATCTCCTTCAACAATACCAATTTTCTCTAGTGCACTTGCAAATTTGATACACCTGTTAAATACTTCCGTCCATGTAAAAGATTTTGTTTCATATACTAAAGCTTCGTAATTTGGATAAATGTCTTTCGCTCTTTCTAGAAAGCTTAGCGGCGTTAAAGGGACATAATTTGAGGGATTTTTATCTAAGTTCTGATTATATTTGTTCATCAGTTAAATTTTGCGCTCATAGTATATTTACTACCAGAAATAGCAGATTTATAATGGCTCTCAGCTCTAGGCAAAATTTTATCGAAATAGTAATTTCCTGTATTTAATTTATCTTCATAAAACTCTTTATTATTTTCCAAATTTTCATAGCTTTTTCTCATTGTCTTTAGCCATATAAATGAAAGACAAAAATAACCAAAAAATCTTAAATAATCGTTACATGATGCGCTTATATCGTCTTTTGGTGTGTTACCATTAGGAGATATCCAGTCAGTGAAATCTGACAATATATTTTTTAATTCAGATATTTTTTTTACATGTTCATTTAATTTATCTACTTTTGAACAATCTTGAATTTCTGTTTCTACATATTTCATAAAATTATCAAAAACTTTTTTCTGACTTATTTTTCTAAATACAAAATCAATTGCCTGCACTGAATTAGTTCCTTCATAAATAGGTGTAATTCTATTATCTCTAAATAATTGTTCTATCCCTTGGTCTTTTGTATAACCATATCCACCAAAAACCTGAATTGCTTCATTGGTTATTTCCATA
This sequence comes from uncultured Pelagibacteraceae bacterium, assembly GCA_902564385.1. Taxonomy (GTDB): domain Bacteria; phylum Pseudomonadota; class Alphaproteobacteria; order Pelagibacterales; family Pelagibacteraceae; genus Pelagibacter. Next base: position 48,199 of record CACFAT010000003.1, on the reverse strand, counting down.
CCCATATCAGTAAAAAATGACTTAATTACAGGCGTCATAAGACCTACAATATCCGATGCATCTTTTTTTACTTCCTCCGAGCTATGACTTAAGCTTACATCTACTTGCTGAGCCATCCAAAAGGATAAAGATCTTTCTCCCTCAATTATAGACTTCATATTTAATAAACTTCTTCTTATATCTGCATGCTTAATGATTAAATCTGTTTCTCCATTAGAATTATTGTTTGATTTACCTTGCTTTCTCTCTTTCGAATAACTTAAAGCAGTTTGATAAGCTGTTTCAGATAGACCTAGTCCTTGTATACCGACAACGATTCTTTCTAAGTTCATCATTGTAAACATAGAATTTAAGCCTTTGTTCTCTGGTCCGATCATATAACCTTTGGCATCATCAAAACTTAATACACATGCAGGTGAACCTTTAATACCCATTTTTGATTCAATTGAAACAGTATTGACTCCATTTCTTGGACCAATTGATCCGTCTTCATTAATTTCATATTTTGGCACTAAAAATAAACTTATCCCTTTCGTTCCTTTTGGAGCGTCCTGCGTTCTTGCTAAAACAAGGTGTATAATATTTTCAGTCAAATCATGATCACCAGATGTAATAAAAATTTTTTGTCCACTTATATTATAAGTGCCATTTTCATTTTTAATTGCCTTTGTTTTAATTAATCCTAAATCTGTTCCACACTGAGGTTCTGTTAAACACATTGTCCCACTCCATTTACCCTCAACAATTTTAGGAAGATATGTGTTTTTAATTTCTTCAGTTGCATGACTCAAAATACAATTGTATGCACCTATACTTAATTCACTATATAATTTAAAAGATAAACTTGATGATGAAAGCATTTCATCAAAAAAAGCACTTACAGTTTTCGGCATTCCTTGACCACCGTATTTTGGATCACATGTTAAAGATACCCATCCATCTTCGATAAATTTTGAATATGCCTCTTTATAACCTGGAGGGGTTCTAACTACTCCATTTTCATAGACACAAGGATTTTCGTCTCCAGCTTTTGCTAAAGGAAGAAGCATTTCTTCATTAATTTTTGCAGCTTCCTCTAATATATCTTTTACTAGATCAGAAGTAACTTCTTTATATTTTTCAATTTCGTTATAATTTTTATTATCTTTTAGATGTTCAAATAAGAACATCATATCTTTCACAGGTGCAGAATAAACAGTCATAAATTTAATAGTATCAAATTAAGTTAATTTTTTTATTTTTGCAAATATGCAATAATCGCATCTCCCATACCAGAAGTTGAAGTTTCTTTTGTTCCTTTTGACATAATATCTTTAGTTCTTAACCCATCATCTAGTACATTTTGCACTGCTTTTTCTAAGTCATCAGCTTCTTTATCTAAATCAAGAGAGTACCTCAAAGCCATTGCAAAACTCAAGATAGTTGCAATTGGATTTGCTATCCCTTTTGCAGCAATGTCTGGAGCAGATCCATGAACAGGCTCATACATTGCTCTCATTTCACCATCTTTATTTTTTGCACCTAGAGAAGCTGAAGGTAATAAACCTAAAGATCCCGTCAGCATAGATGCTTCATCTGACAACATATCACCAAACAAATTATCTGTCACAATTACATCAAATTGCTTTGGATTTCTCAAAAGTTGCATTGCACAATTATCTGCAAGCATATGATTTAACTCAACATCTTTAAATTCTTTATCGTGAAGATTTTGAACTTCCTCTTTCCATAATTGACCTGCTTCCATAACATTCGATTTTTCACAGGAAGTAACTTTATTGTTTCTCTTCTTTGCTAAATCAAATGCAACTCTAGCAACTCTTTTAATTTCTGATGAGGTATAAGTATGAGTGTTTATTCCTTTACGTTCACCATTATCAATTGGCTTGATACCTCTCGGCTCACCAAAATAAATACCACCTGTCAATTCTCTAACAATCATTATGTCTAGACCTGATACGATTTCAGGTTTTAACGTAGATGCCTCAACTAATTGTTTAAAACAAATTGCAGGCCTCAAATTTGCAAATAATTTTAATTCTTTTCTTAGCTTAAGAAGAGCTCTCTCAGGTCTTTTGGAAAAATCTAAATTATCATATTTTGGTCCACCCACGGCTCCTAAAATGACTGCTTCACATTCTAATGATTTATAAAATACTTCATCTGTAATCGGTGTTCCGTGCTTATCGTAAGATGCTCCACCAACTAAAGCTTCTTCCATATCAAAATCAAGAGATTTATTTACATTAAACCAAGTTATAATTTTTTTAACTTCACCAATAACCTCGGGACCAATACCATCACCTGGTAATAATAAGAATTTTCTTTTTTTGACTTTAATCATTAAATATCCAAGGCTTTGCGGATTTTAATTTTTCTTCAAATGAAATTATTTTATTAGACTTTTCCAAAGACAGTGCAATATCATCTAGTCCCTCAATTAAACATTTTTTTTTAAATTCATCTAATTCAAATTTGATTTCTTTATTTCCAAAGATTATTTTTTGATCTTGTAAATTTATTGCAATTTCTTCTTTTCTCTTAGAATATTCGGAAAGTTCTTTTATCTGTTCATCATTAACTTTAATAGGCAATATTCCATTTTTAAAACAATTATTATAAAATATATCTGCGTAACTAGTGCTTATAACGCAAGTGATACCAAAGTCTAAAAGTGCCCATGGCGCATGTTCTCTAGATGATCCACATCCAAAATTATTCCCTGCAATTAGAATCTTAGAATTATCATATGGGGATTTATTTAAGATAAAGTCATCTACTACTTTACCTTTTTCGTCATATCTCATTTCATAAAATAAATTTTTTCCAAGTCCTGTTCTTTTTATTGTTTTTAAAAATTGCTTTGGAATAATCATATCTGTATCAATATTTACAATTGGTAAATATGCAGGAATACTTTTTAATGTTGAGAATTTGTTCATTTAACTATTGTATTTTCTAACATCATCTAAATTTCCAGATATAGCAGCAGCAGCAGCCATAGCTGGGCTAACTAAATGTGTTCTTCCACCTCGTCCTTGTCTTCCTTCGAAATTTCTATTTGATGTTGATGCACATCTTTCTTCTGGCTTCAACTTATCTGCATTCATAGCTAAACACATTGAACAACCTGGCTCACGCCATTCAAATCCAGAATTTTTAAATATTACATCTAAACCTTCTTGCTCTGCTTGTTGTTTTACTAATCCTGAACCAGGAACTATCATTGCATTTACATGAGAAGCAATTTTTTTATCTTTTAAGATTTTTGCAGCTTCTCTTAAATCTTCAATTCTTCCATTTGTGCAACTTCCTATAAAAACTTTATCAATTCTAATATCTTTTATTTTAGTTTTCGGCTTTAAACCCATATATTTTAATGACCTGTTAATAGAATTTTTTCTGTCTTCGTTTTGCTCATTTTCAGGATCAGGAACAATTCCATCAATATCTACTACATCCTGAGGCGAAGTTCCCCAAGTTACCATTGGTTTAATATCTTTGCCCTCAAGACTGATTTCTTTGTCAAATACTGCATCGCTATCAGACTTTAATTTGCTCCAATATTCTAATGCTTTGTCCCAATTTGAATTCTTTGGAGACATTGGTTTACCTTTTAAATAATTAAATACTTTTTCATCTGGTTCTATAAGTCCAGCCCTTGCACCACCTTCAATTGTCATATTGCAAATCGTCATTCTTTGTTCGACACTTAAATTCGAAATTAAGTTTCCAGCATATTCAATTACATAACCAGTGCCACCAGCTGTACCAATTTTTCCAATTATTTGTAATATTACATCTTTAGATGTTACTCCAACAGGAAGAGATCCATTAACATTTATTCTAAAATTTTTTGATTTTTTTTGAACTAAAGTCTGTGTTGCCAAGACATGTTCCACTTCTGAAGTTCCAATTCCGAATGCTAATGCACCAAATGCTCCGTGAGTAGCAGTGTGACTATCACCACAAACGATAATCGTTCCTGGTTGTGTAAATCCCTGTTCTGGACCAATAATATGAACTATTCCTTGTCTTTTATCGTTCATTCCAAAAAGATTTATTCCAAATTCTGCACAGTTTTTTTCTAGTGTCTCAATTTGTATTTTTGAATCTTCGTCAGTAATAGGCACTGATCTATCCGTTGTTGGAACATTGTGATCTGCTACTGCTAAAGTTAAAGAAGGTTGTCTAACTTTTCTATTAGAATTTCTTAAACCTTCAAATGCTTGTGGACTAGTAACTTCATGAATTAAATGTCTATCAACAAATAAAAGTGAGGTCCCATCCTCTTGTTGATGAACAAGATGATCATTCCATATTTTATCGTATATAGTTTGAGGCATTGTAAAAAATTATTTTTTTACTTCAGGATTATCTTTTTTTTCATCAGTTTTTTTTTCTACTGATGGGGTTTCTTCTTTAGTTTCTTTTTTTTCTTCTGGTTTTTTTGCTTCTACTTTTGGAGCATCTTTATTGGAATCTTGTTGGCTATCTGCTGTTTTTTGTTCTGTATCAGGCATAACATTTTCTTCTGTTACTTCGTGAATCTTAGTTTCGACATCTATACCTATTTTCTTTTTAATTTTTTCTGCAATTCTTGCAGATTTACCTGTTCTATCTCTCAAATAATATAACTTGGCTCTTCTAACTTTTCCTGACCTTACAACTTTAATTGTATCTACAATCGGACTATATAAGGCAAATGTTCTTTCCACACCCTCACCAAAAGAAATTTTTCTTACAGTAAAAGAAGAATTGATATCTCTATTTTTTTTCGCAATACACACGCCTTCAAAATATTGAATACGATCTCTTTTTCCTTCGGTTATTCTAACTCCTACTTTAACAATATCACCTGGGAAAAATTCTGGATGCTTTCTCTCAGAAATAATTTTTTTTACTTTAGATTGATTAATTTCTTCAATTGTCTTCATTTTAATTCTTTTTAGTCTTTTTATATAATTGCCATAAATCCGGTCTTCGGTCGCGTGTTATAGCCTCAGATTGAGATAAACGCCAGTCTTTAATTTTGGCGTGATCGCCTGATAATAGCACATCTGGAACACTTTTTTCCTCCCATATTTGAGGTTTTGTAAATTGAGGATACTCTAAAAGTCCGTTTTCAAAACTTTCTTCTTTGGCTGAATTTGTATTACCAAGAATACCAGGAATAAATCTTAAAATTGCATCAAGAATTACAAATGAAGCTCCTTCACCTCCAGATAAAACAAAGTCTCCTATACTTACTTCCTCAATATTTCTTGTTTTTAACAATCTTTCATCAACTCCTTCAAAGTGTCCACAAATTATATTTATTGTTTTTTCTTGAGATAGTTGTTTTGCTAATTGATGATTGAACAACTTACCCTTCGGACTTAGATAAATAATCTTTTCGCCATCTTTAACATTCTTATCTATTGATTTTGCTAATACATCTGCTTTCATTAACATACCTTCACCTCCTCCATAAGGAGTGTCATCAACAGTTTTATGCTTATCAAATGCATACTCTCTTATATCCACAGTATCTATTTTCCATTTATTCTCTGATAGTGCTTTACCAAAAATACCTTGGCCTAAATAGCCTGGAAAAAAATCTGGATAGAGTGTGAATATACGAGCTTCTAACATTATTTTTTTTCTTCTTCCTTAGGTGCTTCTGCTGGTTTAGCTTCTTCCTTAGGTGCCTCTGCTGGCTTAGCTTCTTCCTTAGGTGCTTCTGCTGGCTTAGCTTCTTCCTTAGGTGCTTCTGCTGATTTAGATGCATCTCCTTCTGGTTTCGCTTCTCCACCTTCGTCAGCTTTTTTTCTATCTTTTTTAGGAATTGCTTTTTGAGGATTGTTTCCTTTTTCAGGCATTGGCATTATATCGTTTTCTCCCAATAATCTTGCAACTCTTGTTGTTGGTTGAGCTCCTTGACCTAACCAATATTTAATTCGCTCAGAATCTAAGCCAATTCTTTCCTTTTTATCCTTCGGTAATAATGGATTATAAAAACCTAATTTTTCTATAAACCTTCCGTCTCTTGGAAATCTACTATCAGCCACAACAATTTTATATACTGGCCTTTTTTTAGTACCTCCCATTGATAGTCTCATTTTTAACATTACTTATATCTCCTTTATTTTAATTGATTAAATAGTTCAGGCGGGATCCCTTTATCCGCCATTCCTTTCATGTTTCCTTTAGACATTTTTTTCATCATTTCTGACATCATCTTAAATTGTTTTAACAACTTATTGATAGTGGCAATGTCTGTACCTGAGCCATTAGCAATTCTTTTTTTTCTTGATCCATTTATAATTTTAGGATTTTCTCTTTCTTGCTTTGTCATTGATAAAATAACAGCTTCATTTTGAGTTATAATTTTTTCATCTATTCCTGATTGGTCCATTTGTGATTTAATTTTTGAAACTCCAGGGAGAAATGACATTATGCCTTCTATTCCACCCATCTTTTTCATTTGACGTAATTGAGAAAGATAATCTTCCATCGAGAATTGACCTTTTTTAAGTTTCTCTTCTGTTTTCTTTAAATTTTCTTCATCTAAATCTTCTGAAGCTTTTTCAACTAAGGAAACGATATCTCCCATTCCCAAAATTCTATTTGCAATTCGATCAGGATGGAAAACTTCAAAATTCTCAATTTTTTCTCCAACACCAAGAAACTTTATGGGTACTTCAGCAACATATTTCATACTCAATGCTGCTCCACCTCTTCCATCTCCATCTGCTCTTGTGAGTATAATACCGCTTAAATTTACTGTATTTTTAAATTCCTTGGCTACATTAGCAGCAACTTGACCTGTTAGAGAATCTGCTACTAGTATAGTTTCTGCAGGATTAATAATAGTTTCAATTTGTTTGATTTCATTCATCATTTGAAAATCTATTTGTGTTCTTCCAGCGGTATCAAATAAAACTACTTCACAACCATTTAAATTTGCAGCACTTAAAGCTCTTCTACAAATATCAGCAGGAAGCTGGCCCTCTATAATTGGCAATGTTTCAATATTATTTTGTTCACCCAAAAGTCTCAATTGCTCTTGCGCGGCAGGTCTGTAAACGTCCAAACTAGCCATCATTACTTTTTTCTTATTATTTTTTTCTAAAAATTTTGCTAATTTTGAGGTTGTTGTGGTTTTTCCTGAACCTTGCAATCCAACTAACATGATTGGAACTGGAGGGACAGCATTAAGGGAGATTTCAGAATTCTTATCACCTAAAAAAGATACTATTTCGTCATAAACGATTTTTACAACCATATCTCCGGGAGAAGTTGACCTTATAATTTCCTGACCTAGCGCTTTGGGCTTAACTCTACTAATAAACTCCTTAACTACATCTAAAGAAACATCGGCTTCTAATAAGGCCAACCTTATACCTTTTAAACCCTCATCAACTTGCTTTTCATCAAGAGAAGGAGCTTTTTTTAATGAAGAGAAAATTTCCTCAAATTTATTAGTTAAATTTTCAAACATAATTTCGCACAGCAAGTATCGCACCAGTGGGCGAACCCTCGCTGACTGGTGTCGATCTCTTTGTTTCCAAAGACACCGCAAATTGCCGTATTTTGCGGAAGTGCGCGTAAACTATATTAGAGGTTCAAAAAGTCAATAAATAAGTTAAGTATTATTTATATGGAATTTGAAGCATTTAAAATGGATGGATTAGGTAACGACTTTGTTATTATTGATCAGAGAATAAATAGTTTAGACTTATCAAATGACCAAATCTTAAAAATTTGTGACAGAGATTTCATAGGGTGTGATCAGTTGATCTACATAAACAAAAGTCAAAAAGCTGATGCTGATGTTGCTTTTTTTAACTCGGATGGAAGCCGCTCAGATGCATGTGGAAATGGAACTAGATGCGTTGCTTATTTACTAAGTATTGAAAAAAATAAAAAAGAAATTGAAATTTCAGTATCCTCAAAAATATTAAAATCTAAGATCCTTAATAATAAAGATGTTGAGACAATAATTGGAACTCCAAATTTAGAGTGGAACAAAATTCCTTTAAGTAAAGATATTGATACTAAAAATCTATCACTTGGTATGATTGATATTGACGGAAACAAAATGAATGGTGGTATTGCAGTGAATGTTGGAAACCCTCATGTTGTATATTTTTGCGAGGATATAGAAAAAATAAATTTAAAAAAATATGGACCATTAATAGAAAATCATGAAGTTTTCCCTGAAAAATGTAATGTCACAATAGCTCAAAAAATTAGTGAACAACATTACAAAATTAAAGTTTGGGAGAGGGGTGCTGGTTTAACAAAAGCTTGTGGGACTGCGGCGTGTGCAACAGCAGTCGCAGCTAATTTAAATCAACTACAAAATAGTAATTCAAAAATAGAATTTTCAACAGGAATTTTAAATATTCAAATTGATAATGAATTAAATATAAAAATGAGAGGTCCTGTATCTGAAATTGAAAAAATTAATATCAAAATATAATGGGTATTTTTGAAAAATTTAAAATCGGATTTAAAAGAAGTGCAAGTAATATAGCATCAGGTCTTAAAGAAATAATAGTTAAGAAAGAAATTGACGATACAACTCTTGATAAAATAGAGGAATTCTTGATCAGCTCAGACGTGGGCATAGATGCAGCTTCAGAGATAAAATCTATAATTGCTCAAAAAAAGATTGATCCTAAAAATGATCCAATAAAGGAAGTTTTTGAAATACTTAATAATTATATTTTAGAGCTAATGAAACCCCTAGAAAAGAAAGATTTTTTCTTAAAAAAAGAAAAGACAAATATAATATTAGTTTCAGGTGTTAATGGAGTTGGCAAGACAACTACTATTGGAAAATTAGGAAAAATATTTATACAAAATAATAATAAAGTTCTTTTTTCAGCATGCGATACATTTAGAGCAGCTGCTATTGATCAATTGGAAGAATGGGCTAACAGGGTTGATGCTAAAATTGTAAAATCAGATCCCGGTTCAGATCCAGCTTCAGTTGTTTTTAAAGCAATGGAAATAGCTCAAAGTCAAAACATAAATCAAGTAATAGTAGACACGGCAGGAAGATTGCAAAATAAAAAGAATTTAATGGATGAATTAAAAAAAATAGGAAATGTAATTAAAAAAAGTGATGAAACAGCACCTCACGAGGTTATTTTAGTTTTAGATGCAACATCGGGACAAAATATAATTAATCAACTCGAAGAATTTAATAAATTACTTCCAATCACAGGCATCATAATGACAAAACTTGATGGAACTGCAAAAGGTGGAATATTGATTGCGATTTCAAAGAAATATAAAGTACCTATTGTTGGTCTCGGGCTCGGAGAAAAAGAGGATGACTTACAAATATTTGAAGCTGAGAAGTTTGCAAGTGCTTTTACCCAAGTTAATTAAGCAAATTTTTAGAGATTAAAGGTTTATAGATGTTACACTCAAAATTATTTTTTAGAGATTTATAACCACAGTTTTCAGCATAAGAAGAGATTATAAAATTTAATTTGCCAGAAGTATTAGCAATTTCTAGCTTATTATTTTTTATGTCATATTTTAAATTTTCATAAAAATTTTTTTTTGCACTTATCAAAATTAAAGTGTTGTTGTCATTTAATAAATAGTAAGCAAAATCCTCTGGGAAAAGTGGGTAATTATATTTTTTTGAAATTTTTTTTACTTTTTTTGGAAACCAGTCATATGAAATCAAAGGGTAATCTTTATTTAAATTTTTATCATATAAGTATAAGTCCTGTGGAAAATCATTGATATAATTAGAAAATTCTCCCTTTGCTAAAATAGCTTTCTTCCGTGTTTTAAAATATAGAGTGAACTCGCTATTGTAAGAGTTCATTTTTCCAATATGGAAATAATTGTTATCATAGTACTCATTATTTATTTCTGAACTAAGTTTTGTTGGCAATATTAATAAAAAAAGTAATAAAAGAAATTTAAACATATCTAAAATTATAATTTAAAAGTGATGTGGATTTGTTTAAATTATGTCTTAATTTAAACTTTTTATAAAATTATCGATTGATTGAATTAAAGCTTTATTAAATTCCATCATATGATCATCGTTGTCATTAAAATAATTTGACTTAACTCCACCATATTTATTAAATATTTCTTCACCCATATAAAATGGCACAATATTATCCTTTTTCCCGTGCATCACATGCATGGGAAACTTTATTTTGTTAATTTTTTCAATGGATTTGTATTTATCTTTTAAAATAATTTTTGCAGGAAGATATGGGTAATATTTTTGTGCCAAAATCTCCATGGATGTAAATGGGGACTCTAATATTATACCTGCAAATAAATTGTTACTTGCGGTCTCTATTGCTACAGCAGTGCCAAGAGACTCTCCATAGAGAACAATATCTTTATCTTCTATATTGTTTTGATTAAGCCATTCCTTGGCTTTAATTGCATCTTTGTAAAGTCCAATTTCTGTTGGTTTGCCTTTGTTTCCACTAAAGCCTCTATATGCAAAAATTAAATAGTTTAAATCTAAATCTGCAAACTCATTTAGTTTATAAATTCTATTATCTAATTTTCCAGCATTTCCGTGAAAAAAAAGCAAAGTTTTAGAGTTATTATTTTTTTTGTAATACCATCCAACTAGATCATTATCAGATTGAATAGTTACTTTTTCGATTTTGTGAGATAGAGGTCCCTCATCTAAATAATTATTTTCTCCAGGATGGTATAATAATTTTCTTTGATAAAAATAAACTATTAGAGAAACTACAAAGTAAATAATAAAAATATAAAACAGAATTTTTGCAAATAACATTTTAGGCTTTAATTTCATTTTTACTTTTTCTTCTTACCAAATAAATACCAAAAAACACAAATATGGTACCTATTAAATGATAATTTTCCAAAATCTCTGAAAAAAATATTATTCCATAAAAAGCTCCATAAATTGTATAGAGGTATAGCGTGAAACCAGTTGTTGATGGTCCTAAATATTTAATAGTTAATGTGTATAGTGAGAAAGCGATTATACCTGGAGAAATTGCTGCAAACAAAATCCAATAATAAAATTCTTCATTAAATAAAGTTTTTTCAAAATAAAAATGCTCTATAAAATAAAAAGGCAAAATAGATAAAAAACCAAAGAAAGATATAATTGTTAGTCTTGGAAAAAATTTAAGTTCTGAATTCCATTGAAAAAGCATAACTGTATAAATTGCCCAGCCTAATGCTGCTCCTAACATCCAAAAATCTCCAGAAGCAAATTTTAATTCAAGAAGTAAATTGATATCGCCCTTTAAAATTACAGCAAACACTCCAACTAGACAAAAAAGTAAGCCAATAAATTGGAAAATATTTATCTTATCTTTAAAAAGAAAATATGAGATTAAAATTATAAATATTGGTGAAGAAGTATAAAGAATTCCCATATTAACAATGGTTGTAGATGAACCAGCCATATATGGAAATATTCCACAAACACCACATCCCATCAAACCTAGAAAAAAACTTCTTTTACTCTCTTTTTTAATAGTCTGAAAATTATCAACTAAATACTTATAATTTAGGACGAATAAAATAATGAAAAAAATAAACCATCTCCAAAAAGATAAAGATATGGGAGGAACATCATCAACACCACCTCTTGCTACAATTAAATTACTAGCCATAAAAAGTGGCTGAAATAATAATAGAAAATATCCGATAAAATTTTTATTCATTTTTATTTAATATTAAAAAAAATAAGTAACTTAAAATGCATAAAAATAAAAAAATTGAAAAAGAAATTTGATAGCTCATTGTAATAGTAGCACCTAAATTTCTGGAAAAATCTATTATTAAACCAATTATCCATTGTACAAAAAAAGTACCAGAAAATAAAAATACATTGAATGAAGTTAAAGATTTTCCTGCTAGTTTAGTAGGAAAATTTAATGCTATTGCTGGTTGGGTTAAAGAAATTACTATTGATGATAAAATATAAAGAGTGAACATGGTTGCACCAGCTTTGTCTCCCATTATGACTATTAAAAATAAAATTATATAACTTACAGGAAGTGTAAATTTTACAATTCTCATACTGTCAATTCCCTTGGAAGATAGTTTTGGCAAAAAATATCCCCATATTAAAAAAGAAAAAAGCATAGTTACATTTATCCAAAATAAACCTTTCGCACTTTGTATTGCATCATAACCTGTTACATTTAGCATCCATGGTCCAGCCCACAATGTTTGTATTGCTTGAACGCCTCCATAATTAAAAAATGCAAGCGGTACTAAGCTAATAAAGAATTTATTTTTCCATATGTGGGAAAGATTTTGAAGATTATTATTTTGGTCTTCATCCCTCTTAGTTTCCCACGAAGGTATTAAAATTGATATTAATATTATGCTTATCAAAATTAAAGAGGCTATAATTAAAAAAATAGATCGCCAACCAATTATTGGTAATAAAATTTGAACTGGTAGAGTTGATGCAACAAATCCAAAATTTGCAACCATCAACATCCATGAATTTGCACGTTGTTGATATTTTTCTTCAAACCATACTCTATAACCAGTTAAAGGACCCATTAAACAAGCAGCAACACCTACACCAATGAAAATTCTAGAAATTAATAAACCTGCAAAACTTTTAGCAAAAGCAAATGAAATAGTTCCAATAAGAGCAATGATTAATAAATATCCGATAACTTTTTTTGGACCAAATCTATCTAATAACATACCGGTAGGAATTTGCATGAGCGAAAACCCTAGAAAATATCCTCCAGCTAAAAGTCCAAGATTTGCGGCACTTAAATTGAATTCAGTTGAAAGAGCAGGTGTTAATGTTGCGGTAATTGATCTCAGTAAATTTGATATAAAAAAGCCAAAGGCAAATACAGAAAAAATTAGAATACTTTTATTTATTTTATTGATCATTTATATTTTTTATGAAATTACAGTTCTATTATGAATAATCATTCAACAAAAGATAAAGATGCCATTTCTTCAAATGGTATGGCCGCAACATCACATCCATTAGCTACAGAAGAAGCTCTTAGAATATTACAAAAAGGTGGAAATGCAGTTGATGCAGCTATTGCAGCTTCTGTTGTTCTGTCTGTTGCAGAGCCTAATGCCACAAGTATAGGTGGAGATTGTTTTGCAATAATAAAAATGAATGGAAAAGGCCCTGTTTCATATAATGGATCAGGTATTGCTCCAGCAAAAGCGAATTTTGATTATTTCAAGGAAAAGAATATAGATAAAATTGGATTAACAAGTCCTCACGCAGTAACTATTCCTGGTGCATTAGATGCTTGGAATTCAATTCATAATGATTTTGGAAAACTCGATTTTGAGGAGTTGTTTCACAAAGGTATAGATATTGCAAAGAATGGTTTTAAAGTGACTAAAGTTGTTGCTAACGCCTGGAGCAACGTATTTAATAAATTAAACGATAACCCATATTCTAGAAAACATATGCTAAATAATGGTAAAAGTTATCAATTTAATGAGGTAAATAAAAATCCTGCACTTGGAGAGACTCTCGAAAAAATTTCAAAAAATGGAGTTAAAGAATTTTATGAAGGATCAATTGCTGAAGATTTAGTTAAAACTTTAAAAGAGTTTGGAGGCTTACATACAATTGAAGATTTCCATAAGCAAAAAACTATTAAATCAGACACTTTATCAGATAGATATAGAGATATTATCATACATCAATGTCCTCCGAGCGGACCTGGAATAACAGTTTTAATAATGATGAAGTTATTAGAAAAGTTAGGTATTGAAAAATATGATGTGAATTCATTTGAAAGATTTCATCTTGAAGCAGAAGTTACAAAGCAGGCATATAAACTCAAAGAGGAAAATATTGGTGATCCAGAATTTGTAGATTTAGATTTGAAAAAAATATTAAGTGAACAAAATATAGATAATATTTCAAAAAATATATCTATTAATGGCTGTGCAGATGTAGGAGATCTAAATATTCCAAACCATCCTGAAACAGTTTATTTAAGCGTGGTAGACAGAGATTTAAATGTAGTTTCAATAATAAATTCTGTTTGCTATGCTTTTGGATCTGGAATAACAGGTGATAAATCTGGAGTGGTTCTTCACAATAGAGGAACTAATTTTAGAGTTGAGGAAGGTCATCCTAATTGTATTCAGGGATTAAAAAGACCACTACATACCATAATTCCTGGAATAGTTATGAACAATAAAGGAGAATGTGAATTATCTTATGGAGTAATGGGGGGACAATATCAACCTGTTGGACAAGTTCATGTTTTAAATAGCATTATTGATTATAACTTAACTCCTCAACAAGCCATTTCATTTCCTAGAGCTTTCCATTTCAATAACATTTATAAATTAGAGAAAAGTATTGATGAAAAAATTTTTAATAATTTAAAAGAAGTCGGTCATAATGTTGAGTATATAGATGGTACTCATGGAGGTGGACAAGCAATTCAAATAGATAGAGAAAAAGGAAATTTAGTTGGCGGTTCAGATCCAAGAAAAGATGGATACGCAAAAGGTTATTAATTTAAATGAACTCTAGAATTGTTAGAAATATTATAGAAACACAAAATGATAATCGAATTGCAATAACATCTGAAAGTAGTTCTCCACTAAAATTTGTTGATTTAAAATCATTAATAGAAAGAATTTCAAAACAATTATCAGGTAATGGTATTAATAATAAAGATCGTGCAGCAATAGTTTTGCCAAACGGTCCTTACATGGCAACTAGTTTTTTGGCGATTTCAAGCTACATGTCTGCTGCACCTTTAAACCCTAACTATAAATCTGAAGAATTCGAATTTTACCTAGAGGATTTAAAACCAAAGATAGTGATTGTAGAGAAAAATTCTAAAAATCCAGTAGTAGAAGTCGCAAATAAATTAAAAATTCCTGTTTGCGAAATAAAATCAGACGGAAATACTTTAAGCGGAGATTTCAATCTTTTTGAAAAAAGCAGTGATTATGTTTTGCCAGGCGAAGATCATGAAGCTCTTGTGCTGCATACTTCGGGCACTACATCAAGACCTAAGATTGTTCCATTAACAAATAAAAATATTTTTTCTTCAGCAGATAATATCTCCAAAAGTCTTAATTTAACTGATAAAGATCATTGTCTAAATATTATGCCATTATTTCATATACATGGCTTAATTGCAGTTCTTGCAGCCTCTATGAAGGTAGGGGCATCTGTATGTGCAAGTAGTGGATTTAATGCATTAAAATTTTTAGATAATGCAAAAAGAGAGAAAATAACTTGGTATTCTGGAGTACCAACAATGCATCAAGCAATATTGATGAGAGCAGATAAAAATCTAGAAACTGCTAAACAATTAAATCTTAGATTTTTAAGATCATCATCAGCATCTCTACCTCCAGCTGTATTTGAAAAACTAAATGAGGTATTTAATTGTCCAGTAATAGAAGCATATGGGATGACGGAAGCTACTCATCAAATGACCTCAAATCCTTTACCGCCTAAGTCCCAAAAACCTGGCTTTGTAGGAATTCCTGCTGGGCCAGAAGTTTGTATTATGGATACTAATAACAAGATTTTAAATCAAGGAGAAGAGGGAGAAGTTTGCATTAGGGGTGAAAATGTTACTTCCGGATATGAAAATAATCCAGATGCAAATAAAAATAGCTTTTCAAATGGTTGGTTTAGAACAGGAGATCAGGGATATTTTGATAAAGATGGTTATCTAAAAATCTCAGGAAGATTGAAGGAAATAATTAATAAAGGTGGTGAAAAGATTTCACCTTTAGAAGTCGATAACATTCTTATGGATCATCCAAATATTGAGCAAGCTGTTTGCTTTGGATATGAAGATAAAATGCTTGGGGAAGATATAGCTACCGCAATAATCATAAAAGAGGGCATGAAGTGTACTGAAGATGATATAAAAATGTATGCAAATGAAAAACTTGCAAAATTTAAAATTCCAAAGAAAATATTTTTTGTAAATGAAATTCCTAAAGGTGCAACAGGTAAACTACAAAGAAATACTTTAGCTAAAAAGTTTGGATTAGTGAACTAATGACTAAAATTTGTATATTTGGAGCTGGGTCTATTGGTGGATTTATTGCTACAAGTTTAAAAAAAACAAACGCACAAGTCTCTTTAATTGCTAGAGGAGAACATAAAAAAGCAATAGAGCAAAATGGATTAACTTTTATAAGAGATGATAATAAAGTTAATTTTAAATTTGATGTAACAGACAATCCTAAAGATTTAGATGAACAAGATTTCATAATTATTTCTGTAAAAGCTAACGCTATTAGTAAAATTTCAGAAAGCTTAAAACCAATTATGGGTAAAAAAACTTCAATTATATGCGCCATTAATGGATTACCTTGGTGGTACTTTCATAAAGCTAATACGGGTACCAAATTAGACAATCAAATAGTTGAAAGTGTGGATCCAGGTGGAAAAATATGGCAAACTCTTGGGCCTGAAAGAGCAATTGGTTGTGTAGTTTATCCAGCTTGTCAGATATTAGAGCCAGGTGTTATTAAACATAATGGTAATGGTGAACGATTTTCTTTAGGTGAACCAGATGGAACCAGGTCAGAAAGACTAAAAATAATTTCAAGTTTATTCATAGAAGGCGGTTTAAAAGCTCCTCAGAAGAAGAATTTAAGAGACGAAATTTGGGTGAAACTATGGGGGAATTGTTCATTCAACCCAGTAAGTGCTCTAACAAATAAAACTATGGATGAAATGGGTAATGATCCTGAAACTTACAATTTAATAAAAGTTTTAATGCAGGAGTGCCAACAAGTTGGAGAAAAAATCGGAGTTAAATTCAATATATCAATTGAGGATCGAATTAAGGGTGGAGTCTCAATTATAGGACATAGACCTTCAACCGCTCAAGATTTAAATGCTGGCAAACCATTAGAAATAGATCCAATAATTGGTTCAATTATAGAAATTGCAAATAAGCTTGATTTAAATGTTCCAAAATTAAAAGAGATTAATGAAAAATTAAAGTCCAAGGCAGAAGACTTGGGTCTTTATACAAGATCAGAATTAATTGATAAATTAACAGTTTAAAAATTTAGTGAAATATCTCTATGTATTGAATTACATTTAGATACATAGATAGCTTGCTCTTTGGTAAGTTTAGACTGCAACCTTAATCCAATTGTTTCTTTGATTGCATTATTATATTCCTCAAGTTTTGGCATTAAGTTTTCTTTAGCATTTGCTCTCCAGCTAACTTCTTTATTGAATAACTCAACAACTTCTTTTGATTTTGTTCTAATCGCCATTGGATCAAGTTCGTCTGAGTCTACCATTGATAATAAATCATCTACACTATTTAAAAATTCATCCATTCCAGAGATCTCACTCAACTTGTCAAACAATCCATCCATAATTGTAACTGATCTTTCATATACTTTTGTATTGCTTTCCATAGCTATAAAATAATCTAACTGTTTAATATCTTTTGATACTTCTTGAAGTTTTACTCCATCGTTTATGAACATTGCGAACTGATCAAGTAGATCGTAGGCTTCATCTACATTCTTTCTATATCTTTTTGTTGTTGTATTTTTAGCTTTATTTATTTTGTCGAATTCTGAATTCTTAGCTTGCCAAGTTTCTGGAATTGAGTTTTGAATTTCCTCAATTTCAAGTTTTACATCCTCAATTCTTAATTCTATTTTGTTTTTCTCATCTAATTCGTCATCATCTAAATTTCTAATCTCTGCTTTATATTTTTCTATTTTTTTATTTAATTTAAGTATTTTCTTTTGCTTCTTTCTAACAGTGAAATGCAGATCCCTATAATCAACAGCATATGCATTGTATTCGACCTCAACTTTTTTTAATTTATCGACTAGAGCAAAAGTTCCTAGTGCACTATCAAAATGATCTTCTAAAATTTCCATTTTATCATCTGGCAGATTAGTTGGAGCCTCAGATTGGAATTTTAATATTGCATTTTTAATTGTCTCACCGTTTGAATCAAATCTTGCAAATTTGTACTCTTGCAAACAGTACTGTAATTTAGGATTCATTGGTGGAGGAGCAACATTCGAAGTTAAATATACTCTATTTGGTAGATAATTTACTAAGCTAGGGTATGCACCGACTATTCCCAATCCTATAAGCTGAAGGATTATAAAAGGCACAACACCTTTCCAAATATCAAGTGTTTTAACAATTTTTGGAGCTACCCCTTTCAAATAAAAGAGTGCAAATCCAAATGGCGGCGTTAAGAAGGAAGTCTGTAAGTTAACACCAATCATAACTCCCAACCAAACGGCTGTGACGTTAGCCCCTGTTTCAGCTAATAATATTGGTGCAATTATTGGAACAACAACAACTGCAATTTCAATAAAGTCTAAGAAAAATCCTAGCAAGAAAATTACAATCATCACAACAACAAATTGTGTCCAAAAACCACCCGGTAAATCTTGTAAAAAGTCTCTTACTAATTCTTCTCCCCCAAAAGCTCTAAATCCTGAAGTAAGCATTGCTGCTCCTAAAAGGATAATAAATACCATTGAAGTAGTCACACAAGTTTCTGTTACAACTTCTTTTAAAACATTTTCTGTTTTAAAAGTTCTCCAAAAACTCCAACCTATTCCGTATACAAGTATGACCACAAAGAAAGCGGTTATAAAGATTGCACTTAAATCTCTTTCCTCCAAATTTTTTACATTTAATTCATAATTTGATGCAAAGAATGTAATTGGAATTAGAGATCCAATAATTAAAATTAAAGGATAGAAAGCACTTTTCTTTCCTTCATATAATCTATAACCAGCCATCAAAGTGGCACCAATTGCTCCAATTGAACCTGCTTGGTTTACAGTAGCAATACCCATTAAAATTGAACCTAATACAGCGAATATTAATGCAAGTGGTGGTATGATAATTACAACTACTCTTAACCAAAATTTTAAATCAAAATTTCCTTTAAATGGAACTGGTGGTGCAACACCTTTCTTTATTCTAGCAAAAATAAACACATAGATCATATAAAGAGCAACTAAAACAAGACCTGGTAAAAGTGCTCCTAAGAACATATCACCTGCACTTGATGAACCTACTCTAAATTCACCTGGCATATTAAATTCACCAGTTAAGGCTTTATAATCATTTTGTCTTAAGTTGTTTGCAACATCAGATGCACTTGCCAACTGGTCAGCAATAATAATTAAAACAATTGATGGAGGAATAATTTGACCTAATGTTCCTGATGAACAAACTATTCCACTAGCAAGTTGTCTGTCATACTTGTTATTTAACATTGTTGGTAACGAAATTAGTCCCATCGCAATTACAGTTGCTCCAACGATACCAGTCGTTGCTGCTAATAGAGCTCCAACAAATATAACTGAAATTCCTAAACCACCAGGAATTGGTCCAAATAATTGGCCCATTGTTATTAATAAGTCTTCAGCAATTTTTGATTTTTGAAGCATAATTCCCATGAATATAAATAAAGGAATTGCTATCAAAGTATCTGTCTCTACATCCCAGTAATTACTCCTAAAATTTGTAATACCAGCAACGAGCCATTCTATGGGTCCATCTACAGCAAAAAAGGCACTGGAGTCTCCCTCGAAGATGTAGCCAAAAAATGCAGCTAAACCAATTGCAATTATAGCTGAACCAGGAAGTGCAAAAGCAACCGGGTAACCCGATGCAAGAGCAACAATCATTATCACAACTAGAACAGCTAAAAAGAATGTTTCCATAATTTAATTTTTGACACCTTTTAAAATTTTGTGACTACTTTCCATAAAATAACTAGTAAATTGAATTAACATCGTAACAGCAAAAACAGCTAGATAAACAGCCATCAAATATAAAAGATAAAGACCATTAGATCCTTGTTGCGTAACTTCAAAAGCTACAACAGGACCATTTATTATGCTGGCTTTTCCGTTAAGACCTAAAAATATAACTATTAATGTAAGTGGTACTCCTAGAACTGCCGATCCAACCATATTTGTCCATGCCTTCTTTTTTTCACTAAAAGAAGAATAGAGTACATCAACTCTTACATGCCCTTCATGAATTAAGGCGTATGCACTAGCAAACAAATAAAGTGCAGCATACCAAAATCTAACTAGATCCCCTTGAAATGCTTGTTCGTATGAAAATATAAATCTTGATAATACGATTACGAATTCACTTACTACAACCAATACTGCTAGCCAAATAAAGCCAACTGATTTCGTAAAATATCCAATCACGAAAGAAATTAATATTATTGGAAAGTGAATATAAGTAATTCTGACTGGGGCTTTAACCATCAATGCTTTTACTTCAGGACTGAAGATTGCTTCCCATAATCTTTCAACAACCATAAAAGATATAACAAAGTCAGCTACGCCAACTAAAAATACTGCCCAAAATGATGATCTAACAAGATATGCTGAAAATCTTGATAAAATTTTTGAATCTTGCTCCAAAGTTTGGCTATATGTTTTAAAAACATAAAAAACGACTGCAGCAATACAAATCAAATACAATCCAATTTGCATATAACCATAATTTAAATCAGATCCCTCTAGAGCTTTTTTCTTATATCCAAACATCTCATGATGCGAAAAAATTTTTTTTATTCCTGGCCAATCACTCCAAACTGTTAAAACATTATTAATAAGAAATGCTAAAGTAAAAGCTAAAACTGAATAACTGATTATTCTAAGATATAGAGAAAGATTTGAATTTTTTGTCACCATAGTATTTTAAAATACCTAAGTAATACTCGTTTTTGTTTAAAAAAAAAGGGCCCAATTAAGGGCCCTTTAATAACTAAATTTAGTTAGATTACATTCCTAATGCTCTGTTTCTTTGAGAAATGTAAGGTGAGTCAGACAAGTTGGTCCAAGAACCAATGTCTTTTCTAGCCTGTAAGAAACTAGAGTGGATTCTCTCAGCGAGACCACTGCTTGCTCTTGTTTCCTCAAATACTTCATTAGCAGCTTTAGCAAAACCATCATAAACTTTGTCGCTAAACTTCTCTAGTTTAACACCATGATCGTTTATTAATCTTGCAAGCGCAGCACCATTTTTAGCGTTGTACTCTGACATCATAACGTCATTTTCCATCGCAGCTGCAGCTTCAATTAATAGCTGATCTGATTTTGATAAGCTTGTAAACCAAGATTTGTTAGTACCACATGCTAACATAGATCCTGGCTCGTGCATTCCAGGATAGTAGTAGTATTTAGCAGCTTCTTGGAATTTCATAGCTTCATCATTCCATGGACCTACCCACTCTGTTGCATCAATTGCACCAGAAACAAGGTTTTCGTAAATTTGTCCACCAGGAAGTGAAACTGGAGATCCTCCAAGTTTACCAATAACTTGTCCACCTAATCCAGGCATACGCATTTTAAGACCTTTGAAGTCATTAGGGCTTCTAATTTTCTTGTTAAACCATCCACCCATTTGAACTCCTGTGCTTCCACACATAAAGTTTTTTAGACCGAATTTGTCTGATAGTTCATCCCATAATTGTTGACCACCAGCAAATCTAATCCATGCGTTCATTTCAGTGTAAGTGAAACCGAAAGGTACAGCTGTAAAGTAACCCCAAGCTGGATCTTTTTTAACCCAGTAGTAGTCAGCAGCGTGATACATTTGCGAGTTACCTGAAGCAACTTCATCAAATGAGTCAAACGCTTTAACCCTCTCGTTTGCTGCATAGTAAGTGACTTGAATTCTTCCATCACTCATGTCTGTAATTCTTTGAGCAAATCTTTGCGCACCAGTTCCTAAGCCTGGGAAATCTCTTCCCCATGTAGCTACCATAGAAGCTTCAATTCTTTCTTTGGCAACGGCTGGAGCAGCTAAAGATGATGCAGCTACAGCAGCAACACCAGTCGCAGCAGCAGCCTTAAAGAATTTACGTCTTGAAGGAGTTTTACCCTTCAATAGCTTTTTTTCTTTAATCATTATTTCTCCTCTTTAAGTTAATTAACTGACGCATTTAAAGCATATATGTTTCTTAGAGTCATTTTAAAAAAGTGAGGATTTTTCACTTAATTACAATCTATGATTGTAAATGTTTATGAATTATCTTTAATTATTGAATATTTTGGCATGGTTTAACATGCTTAGATCTTCAAATTGTTTGCCTATAATTTGAACTCCTAAAGGCAAATTTTTTTCGCCTTTTAAAATTGGCAGTGAAATGCAGGGCACATGTGCAAGAGACCAAATCTTATTAAATTCTGGACTCCCAGTTGTCTTAAATCCTTTGTCAGCAATTCCACAACTACTTGGCGTTATAATTGCATCAAACCTTTCAAATATACTATCTAAGTTTTTTGAGTATGTTCTCATCGCATCTAAAGCTAAAGCATAATCTTTTGCCGAATGTTTTAGTCCGTTAATAATTGCTCTCTTAATTTCTATAGAAAGTTTTCCTTTTGAAGTTTTGTAATAATGATGGAAATTTTGAGCCATCTCTGTCTCATATATAATTGTATGACAATCAATCATATCTTCAAAATATTTAGGAGCAGTTTCAACCTTTACTATTTTTTTATTATTTAAAATAAATTTGTTAAATGATTTTTTTGAAATACTGTCAACATTTCTCCAGCGTTTGGTTTTATAAAAAACAAATTTTGATTTTTTTATTTTAATTTTTTTATTAAGAAAATTAATATTTGTTGTTGTTTCATCTGCACCGTCTCTAGCAAACAAAACTTTCGATAATAGTGCTACATCACTAATTGTTTTTCCAAATACTCCGACTTGATCTAAATTATATGATGTTTGCAAAATACCATTTCTAGAAATTAATCCATAGGTAGGTTTATAACCAACAACTCCACAATAAGAGGCTGGCCTGATTACAGATCCACCCGTTTGAGTTCCAATTGATAATGGTGCCATATCAGATGCAATAACAGCTGCAGAACCACTAGATGAACCTCCTGGTGTTCTTGAATAATCATGTGGATTTTTGGTTTTTGATGGCGATAAGAAAGCTAATTCACAAGTTACAGTTTTGCCCATAATTATTGCTCCAGCCTTTTTTAAGAGCTCAACAATTTTAGCATCTGAATTATTCTTTTTTTTTAAATTTATTCTTGCACCATATTTTGTTGGCATTTCAGATGTTGAGATAATATCTTTAAGTGCTACTGGTAGACCATGCAAAACCCCTAAAGATTTTAATTTTTTTCTCTGATTATCAGATTTTTTTGCATCACTTAGGAGTTTTTTTTCATTAAAATATTCCCAAGCTTGAATATTCTTATCATATTTTTTTTTTTGATTGATATATGCTTTACAAAGTTCAACGGAAGTTAATTGTTTATTTTTAAGTTTTTTTAAAAGTTGTTGTGCTGATAAATTTAGGAGTTTCATTTATCTCTTAAACTAATTTTTCGTCAGAATAAACGCAACATTTCTCTGGTGGAAAATATAAATTTAATTCTCCATCTGGAATGGGTTTTTCTCTTTCTACTTTTGACTTAATCACTAAATCACCCATTTTTCCTGTAAGGAGCTTAAAATTACCAAAGTCCTCAACTCTTGTAAGTTTAATTTTAACTGTATTACTTTTTTCTTTTTCAGCCAATTCTATGAACTCGGATCTAATACCCAGTTTAACATTTTTATCTTTTAAATTTCCTAAATTTGAATTTGTCTTAATTGTAGTATCATTAATTTTTACTTCATGATCAGAAGAAACAGTTGAATGAAAGATATTCATTGCAGGGGAGCCAATAAAATAACCTACAAAAGTTGTTTTAGGTTTTTCAAATAAATCTTTTGGCAATCCAACTTGTACGATTTCACCTTGATCCATAACAATTATATTTTCTGCAAAAGTCATAGCTTCGTTTTGATCATGAGTTACATAAACCAATGTTGTTTTATATTGTTCATTGATTTCTTTTAAGTTTCTTCGAAGTCTAAATTTTAAATCTGGGTCTATAACCGTAAGAGGTTCGTCCATTAAAACAGCTGCAACGTCTTCTCGAACCAACCCTCTACCTAAAGAGATAAGTTGTTTTTGATCAGCCGTTAATTTTCTTGCTGGTGAGTTTAAAAATGAAGATAAATTTAAAGTATCTGAAACTGCTTTTACTCTTTCTTCAATTTTTTCTTTTGTAAATTCCCTGCATCTTAGTGGAAACGCTAAATTATCATAAACAGTCATTGTATTGTAAATTACTGGGAACTGGAAAACCTGGGCAATATTTCTATCTTCTGTTTTTAAATCAGTCACAGGTGTTTCATCGAATAATATTTCACCTTTGGATGGCCTCACTAATCCAGAAACAATGTTTAACATCGTGGTTTTTCCACACCCAGAAGGTCCCAAAATTGCATACCGCTTGCCATTTTCCCAAGTCATTGAAAACGGATTAAGAGCATATGTTGGTTTTGGATCTAGAGGATTATAAGTATGAGAGATATTTGATAAATCAATTTTAGCCATCTGTTCCTCCATATGGCGACGAAACTAATTTTTCATCTTCTCCAAAAGCATAAAACTTATTTGCATTAAAATTTATTTTTACTTTCTCATGAATTTTAAAATTCATTACTTCCTCGATTAAAGCAATTAATTTTGAATTTCCTCTTTTTAAGTGAAGCAATGTTTCTGAACCACTAATCTCTGCCAATTCTATTTCGAATTCTTCACCATTTTCATCAAGTTTTATCTCTGAAGCTCTAATTCCAAAATTATAATCTTTATCTTCTAAATTCTTAAAATGATTTGGAATTTCTAGAGAAATATTCTCAAAGTTCAGATTTTTTGAATTTTTTGAACCCTTCAGAACATTCATTGGTGGATCATTTGATATTTCTGCAACTTTTAAATTAGATGGATTTTCAAAAATCTCTTTGGCAGGCCCTTTTTGTAATACCCTCCCTTCATCTAAAACAATTACTTCTCCATTTAGTTCCATTACTTCTTGAGGATCTGTTGTTGAGTAAATTAAAATTGTATCTTGGGAAAGTCCTTCTGAGAAAATTCTTTTAAATTCTTCTCTTAATTGCTCTCTAAGTTTATAATCTAAATTAACTAACGGTTCGTCCAGCAATAAAATTTTTGCTTTTTTTGCAAGTGATCTTGCAAGCGCAACTCTTTGTTGCTGTCCGCCAGATAATTCCTGAATTTTTCTATTTTCAAATCCAACTAATCCAACAGTTTTTAGAGCTTCATCTACATCTTTTTTTATTTGCTCAGGACTTAATTTTCTTTGTTCTAATGGAAAAGTTATGTTTTCATAGACATTTAAATGAGGGTAATTAATAAATTGTTGATAGACCATAGCAACATTTCTTTCCCAAACTGGTATTTTAATAAAGTCTTTTTCCTCAAAAGAAATTGAGCCTTGATCTGGATTTAATAATCCTGCAATTGTTTTTAAAAGAGTCGTTTTGCCAGATAAAGTTCTGCCTAAAATGGTATACAAATTACCTTTTTTAAAATTAAACGAGACATCGTTTAAATGAAATTGCTCATCAGGTTTATAAGAAATTTTCTCTCCAATTAAATTCATTATTTTAATGCTCCTGATAAATTTCCTTTTGATAGATATCTCTCAACTATAAATGCAACGATTATTAATGGTGCAACTGAGACTAAAGCTGATGCCGAAAGGCTCCACCATGGTGTTATTGATGAATTAAGTGCAACAACTTTTACAGGTAACAATTGTACTTCAGTAAATGTCAAAATAAATGCAAAAAAGAAATCTATCCATCCAAAAATAATACAAAACATTCCCGCAACAATTAATCCAGGTATTGAATTTGGTAAAACAACTTTATAGAAAGCTTGATAGGGATTACACCCGTCAATTAATGCAGTCTCATCTAATTCTTTTGGAACTCTATTAAAAAAATCTACCATAATCCAAACAGCAATTGGCATCAATAAAACGATATATACGACCACTAGACCTAATAAACTATCAAGCAATCCTATTGTGCTTAGAAAAATAAAGAAAGGAATTGATAATACAATTGGAGGCATGATTCTTTGTGAAATGAAGAAAAAAGTAATATCGTTGTTTCTTACAAATCCGGCTTTAAAGGTAAATCTTGATAGTGCATAGGCAGCAAGAGTACCAAGAACAATACTTATTAAACTAGCAGTACAGGTTACAAAAATACTATTAAAATAAGGCTCAACAATATCTACTCCACCTTTAGCAGGAGACTTAATTAAAACTCTCCAACCCTCCAGTGTTGGTTCGAAATCTAACCAAGGTATATAAGTTACTTTACTATTTACAGATTGGAAGTCTTTAAAAGATGTTGATACAGCCCACAGAAATGGTGCAACGACAAATACAGTCCAAAATGTAATAAAGAAATATTTAAGAAAAGTGTAAAGTTTGCTCATAGAGTTATTCTTTGATCATTAATTTGGTTAAAACTTTAGCTATTATCGTTAAACTGATAATCATTATGACAAGATAAGTAAAAGATAAGGTTGCTGCATAACCCATCTGAAATTCTCTTAATCCTTTAATATAAATATAAAAACTTGACGTCTCAGTTGCAGTACCTGGCCCTCCTGAAGTCAAAACAAATACTGTATCCATTATTTTTGATGCCTCGATAAGTCTTATTATTATTGCTCCAATTGATATTGGAGCCATCAAAGGAAAAGTTACATAAACAAATTTTCTAAATGGACTTGCTCCATCTATAGCGGCTGCTAAGAAGGGTTCTTTTGGAAGTGACAAAAGTCCAGCTAGTAATAGCAAAAACATAAACGGTGTCCATTGCCAAACCTCAACAATTATAACAGTAAACTTCGCAATAACTGGATCACTCAACCATAAAATAGGTTTTACTCCTAATCCACCTAACAAATCATTTACAGGACCGAGGGACTCATGAAAAAATGTTCTCCAAATAACTGTCATTATTACTGGAGTTGTCATCATGGGTACTAGAAAAATTACTCTAAAAAATCTTTTAAATTTTATTTCTCTCCAAACCATCATCGCTAGAGCAAATCCGATAACATATTGAAGAATAACTGTGGTAACAGATAAAAAACTTAACCTAAAAAAGGACTCCCAAAACCTCGGGTCATCAGTAAATAACCTTATATAATTCGTAATACCTATGAAGTTCATTTCTGGGGTATAACTATTCCATCCAGAAAGACTTAATCTAATAGTAAAAATAATTGGAAAGATTAGAATCCCAATAAGAACAAACAATCCTGGGAATAAAAAAACAAACTTGTGTTTAAAATTCATAATTTTTTTTTGGATTATTTTAAAATGTGGCCGTTAAAAAACGGCCACAAGTTTTACAAAATTATTGCTTATTATCTTCCATTGCTACACCAACAGCATAGGCTTTTCTTACGTTATCTTTTCCTACTCTGTTAAGTATATCTTCCCACTGTTTAGCAGCTTCGTCTAAAGCAGCTTGTGGAGATAATTGACCAGCTAATGCTTTTGCAGCAGCAGTAGCCAATGCAGCATTAAACTCAAAAGTTCCAGGAACTCTTAATGGAAATACTCTATTTTTACTTTGTTCCATTTGTGCAAGAGTATCAACATATGATTGAGCAATATCTTTATCCCAACCAATTTGTGTCCATACATCAACTTTAAAGTCATCATTTCTAAATGGGTTTACACCAAATCTACCAATTCCAATATCTGCTTGGTGGTTAGCTTCGTTAGCAAAGAAACATAGGTAATCGAAAGCCATTTCTTTCTCTTTACTTTTCTTAGCTACTCCAACTGCCCATCCCCATACGAAGAAAGGAGCTTGGTTAAAGCCTTCATCCCAAGAGTTAGTTTTTCTATTCCAAACTTTCATTGCTCCTGGTAACTGTGCAGCACCAACTTTATTGTTTATTGGACTATCTGGTTGCATAGCAGCAACAAATGCATCATCCCATGAAAAACTAAACAAAGTTTGTCCTCCACCAAATGATCCAATTTCATCACCTAAACCAAAATTTATTCCTCCTGGAGGAACATATTTAGTTGCCTCAACCCAGTCAGTTAAAGCTTCAACAAAACCTGGATTGTTAATTAGTGGTTTCATAGTTTCTAAATCAAAGAAAAAACCACCAGGTGTTTTAGGATTTTTTGAGTAAGCAGCAGATCTTGAATAGAAAGCAGCATACATTAGATCGTCTTTTTTCATTACTTCAGCGGATCCGTATTCTTTCTCGCCATCTCCATCCCAGTCCCAATTATTAAAGTAAGCTGCCATTTCTCCATACTCTTTCCAAGTTTGAGGAACTCTTAGTTCTTTACCAGTAGCTTCCTTATATTGTTTTTGGTACTCAGGATTATCAATTACATCTTTTCTATATTTTAGATAATGTCTGTCTCCATCAACCGGAAACTGATACATAACACCATCCCAAGATGCTACACCGATGTGAGACGGAGTAACGTCTTTCATTTGTTTCATCTCAACGTATTTCTTTGGAACTGGCTCTAAGTATCTTCTCCAATCGTTAATGAAGTTTGAAAATCCAAAAACGATGTCATATGGAGCTTGTCCAGCTTGAAATGGTACCATTGCTTTCGCATATAAGTCACCTGCTGGTGTATGAGTAACATCAACTTTTGCTCCAGTAAGTTTAGCGAACTGCTCAGCATGTAGAGCTGTTGGCTCTCCCATGACTGGTACAGCATGTGTATTAATCTTAAGCGTCTTGCCTTTATAGTTTTTCTTAGACATAGACTCGTAAGAACAATCACCAGGAATATCCCCAGTTGCTTTGATATGTGGAAACTGATCACTCCACTTATCAGCATACGCAACAGGACTAAATACCAACAAAGCTGATATTAGAGCGGTTACGCAAGTTTTTATTGTCTTCATCTTTTTTCCTCTCTTTGTTGTTAATTATGGAACTAACACTGCACGACCTTTAATCTTACCATCATTTAAATCATGTAGTGCTTTATTAGCTTCTTCAAGTTTGTATTCTTTCATTGAAAGTTTTACTAAACCTTTATCTGCTAGTTCCATTAATTCATATAATTCAGCCCATGTACCTACTAAGCTTCCAACTATACTTTTTTCTTGATCGATCATATCAATCGCCAAAACTCTTATTTCTTCTCCGTAACCTACAATATAGAAAGTCCCAGTTGCTTTGGTCATTTTAATTCCCATTGGCGTAGAACCTTTTTCACCAACAAAATCTATAACAGCCTCTGCACCTTTTCCTTTTGTAAGTTCTTTTACTTTTTCAATTTCATTACCATCTATTAAAACCCCATGGTCAGCTCCTAGTTCCATTGCATGTTCTAAAGGTGCTTTTGCTTTTTCAACAACAATAATATTTGCAGCACACATTGCTTTCATACATTGAATTGCTATATGTCCTAATCCACCAGCACCTATGATTACACAATTTTCACCTGGCAGAAGGTGTCTAGTAGCTTTTTTTACAACTCTGTAAGCAGTCAAACCTGCGTCTGAAAATGGCGCAACGTCTATTGGACCTAAAACTTTTGGAATTTTTATTAGATTTCTTACGCTAGTTTGAAGTAATTCTGAATATCCTCCGTGTTTTACATTCAAACCTGCAAAAATTGGATCTTCAGCATGCATGTCGTTTCCTCTTCTACAATCTAAGCATGTTCCTCCTGTGCCAGAAACTTTAGGGTGTAAAATAACTGCATCACCTTTTTTAAATCCTGTAACATCTTTACCAACTTCCTCTATCCATCCAGCGTTCTCATGTCCCATTACCATCGGCAACAGATCGTTATTTTGATCTGTAATGTGCTTCCAAACTCCTTCAATTATATGCAAATCAGTTCTACAAACACCTGCAGCTCCAATTTTAACAATCACATCGCTTGCTTTCTCAATTTTAGGATTTGGTAACTCTTCACCTGTGACCCAAACATCTGCTTTCATTTCTGGGTCATACTTATGTAAAACCTGTGCTTTCATTATTTCCTCTCTAAATTTATTTTTTATAAATAAATTTTAAATTGAAATAAAAAATATGTCTAGAAAGTTAGAATAATTTTAATTACCAATTACAACTTCAGATTGTTAATTTACTTTGTTTTTGCAGTCTCCTGTTTTGAAAAACTCATCCATATTATCTATGGCCAGATTGGCCATTGCAGTTCTAGTTTCTTTAGTTGCACTACCTAAATGAGGAAGAATAAAAGCACTTTTGTGTTTAAGATATCCTGGATTTAAATTTGGTTCATTTTTGTATACATCTAGCCCGACTGCATAAACTTTTCTTCTTTCCAAAGCATCTATTAAAGCTTCATCTTCAATAATATCTCCTCTTGCAACATTGGTCACGACTGCACCTTTTGGTAATAGTTCTAGTGTATCTTTATTGATTAAATTTATTGTCTCTTTAGATGCAGGACAACATACCGAAAGGACATCAGAGACTTTCATCAAATCATTTAAGTTATCGTGGTAAGTTGCGCCTTGTTCTTTTTCTTCGCTTAATTTTGAACGATTGTGGTAATGAATTATCATACCTAGAGATTTAGCTATTTTAGCTATTTTTTGACCAATTCTACCCATACCAAGTATTCCAAGTCTAGTGCCCGTTAATTGTTTACCAATCAACATATCTGCTGACCAAACCCAGCCACCCTCTCTAGCTTTTTCAATTCCTTCAGATGCTCTTCTACATGCACCTAATATCAACAAAACCCCAATTTCTGCAGTAGCATCAGTTAAAACATCTGGCGTGTTTGTTACTGCAATCCCTCTTTTCTTTGCAGCTTCTAAATCTATATTTCCAAAACCTACGGCAAAATTTGATATAATTTTTACACTTTCAGGTAATTGATTAATTGTTTCAGCATCGAGCTTATCTGTCAAAGCCGATAAAATACCATCACAGCCTGTACTCATCTTTATTAGCTTCTTTTGAGAGTAGAGTTCATCATTTAAATTAAAGTTAGCATCAAATAATTCTTTAGCTTTATCCTCACAAGATCTTAAAAGCCTTCTTGTGATTAAAATTTTTTTCATTTTATTTTGGATTAATTTAAATCAAAAACCTTACCAGGATTCATGATATTGTTTACATCGATACTTCTTTTAATAGCTTTCATCACTGGTAAATTATCTGGGTGCTCTCTTAATAAGTAATGTTTTTTTTGAAGACCAATTCCATGTTCTCCTGTAATTGTTCCCTCTAGCTCTAAAGCTTTATTAATTAGATCATCGCTGTATTGTCTAATTTTTTTTTGTTTTTCTTCATCGTCAGGATCATATAATATTATGGAGTGAAAATTTCCATCTCCAACATGACCAACCATTGGTGCAGTTAGACCTAATTTTTTTACTTCTTTTTCCGCCCATGAAATGCACTCAACTAACTTGGAAATTGGTACACAAACATCTGTAGAATACACTTTCATATCATGACCTAAGGCTTTTACTGAATAATAAACATCATGTCTTGCTTTCCAAAGTATTTTTTGTTCTTCCGGAGAAGATGCCCATTGAAAATCACTTCCACCATTATTTTTTGATAATTCTTCTACAATTTTAATAGACTCATTATTCGATAGCTCACTTCCATGAAATTCAAAGAATAAAGTTGGTGATGCTTTGATGTTTTCTAACTTTGAATATTTTATGCTAATTTCCATTTGGTCTTTGTTTAACATTTCAATTCTTGCAATTGGAACACAGTACTGAATAACTTCTTGCGCTGTCTTTACTGCTGAGTCTAAATCTGGAAAATAGCAAACTGCACTCATTATGCTCTCAGGTATTGGTGATAATCTTAATTGAACCTCTGTAATAATTCCTAAAGTTCCCTCAGATCCAATAAACAAATTAGTTAAGTTATATCCCGCAGAAGTTTTTTTAGTTCTTGCACCAGTTTTAATTATGTCTCCATTTGGTAAAACAACCGTTAAGCCAGAAATAACTGTTCTCATTGTTCCATATTTCACTGCCATTGTTCCTGAAGCTGAAGTAGATGCCATTCCACCGAGTGCAGCATCCGCACCAGGATCTATTGGAAAAAATACTCCATCTTCTCTTAAATATTCATTTAATTGCTTTCTTGTTACATTTGCTTGCACTCTGCAGTCAAAATCCTCAGCATTTACACTTAAAACTTTATTCATTTTTTCTAAAGAAATCGTAATACCATTTTGATTTCCAACAACATGGCCTTCAAGAGATGTGCCGGTTCCAAATGGAACCACTGGAATTTTATGCTCGTTACAAATTTTTAAAATTTTTGAAACTTCTTCATTAGTTTCTGGAAATACAACTGCCTTTGATAATATTGGGTTATAGGTATCTTCCCCTCTTGCATAATTTGCACGAGTAGACTCTGAGGTAGAAAATCTTCCGTTAAATATCTTTTTTAATTCTGCTTGGACAGTTTCGTTCATTCTTTAATAATACAAAAATATTAATTAAAAATACAGTTTATTTAGAAAGCATCTTGCCTATATTTTCTAAGGCTTGCATAATATTATCTCTAGATGCGGCAAAACTAAATCTAACGTAATCATTACAAGTTTTACCGAATGCAGTACCAGGAACAATTGCAACACCTGCTTCATGCATAGCTTTTTTGCAAAACTCAGATCCATTCATGCCAGTCCCTTTTATATTCGGAAAAGCATAAAAAGCTCCTCCCGGCAAACTACACTCTACTCCTGGTAAATCATTTAATCCTTTATGAATTAAATTTCTTCTTAATGTAAATTTATCTAACATATCTTTAATTGAGTCTTCAGGACCATCTAATGCGGCTATACCAGCATATTGGGCTGCTGCATTTACACATGATACACTATTAATCAAAAGTTTGTTTACATGTTCAACTAAATGCTCTGGCCAGTAACTCCAACCAAGTCTCCATCCAGTCATAGAATATGCTTTACTCCAACCTTCAAGAACAATCAATCTGTCTCTTAAGTTAGGATAGTTAAAGAAAGTTGGCATTTCCTTATAGTCAAAAATTTGTCTACTATAAATTTCATCACTTAAAATTGTGACCTGCGGATGTTTTTCTAATTCTTTTGCTAAGTAATCAATTGCAGGTTTTTCAACAAAGCTTCCAGTTGGGTTGTTTGGATTTATTAGAATTAAAAGTCTAGTTTTGTCAGTTATTAAAGACAGAATTTTGTCTGGATCAAATTTTAAATCTTTATCCTCAGTTAAATCATATGGAACAGCTTTTGCTCCAGAATAATTTATCATTGACTCATAAATTGGAAAAGCTGGAGTTGGATGAATTATTTCAACACCTGGTTCACCATAACAAGTAATTGCATAATACATTGTAGGTTTACCACCTGGCATTATTAAAACTCTATTTGGATCAATATCAGCATTATAAAGTCTCTTGACCCATCTTGCGACAGCTTCTCGACATTCTGGAATTCCATTTGATAAAACATAACCATGATGACCATCATCTAGAGCTTTTTTTGCAGCTTCAACTACATGTTTTGGAGTTTTAAAGTCAGGTTGTCCTAGACCTAAATGAATCATAGGTTTGCCTTGTGCTTCTAATTTTTTTGCTTCTGCTAAAACAGAAAATGCACTTTCAGTTCCTAAACGATTTAATGCTTTTGCTAATTCAATCATAATTTTTCGTCGACAAACTAACTGAAAAGCAACTTCATGTCTATTTATTTAAAGTGAAAATAATAATAAAAATTATTTATAAAAAATATTTAATTACGGCAAATTATCTTTGATCTATCTAACTCTTTTACACTTTTGCAGCCCATAAGGATCATATTTCTTCTAATTTCATCGTGCATATTTTGAAGCAGCCTCTCTACTCCTTGCTGTCCACCCGCTCCTAAACTGAACAAAAAAGCTTTACCAAAACTACAAGCGGTTGCACCTGCAGCTAAAGCCTTGAGAACATGAGTTCCCCGTCTAACACCTCCATCTAAAATTATCTCAACCTTGTCACCCACAGCATCTGAAATAGCCTTTAGTTGATCAAATGGAGTTCTAGATCCGTCAAGCTGTCTTCCTCCATGATTAGAAATTATTATCGCTGTACAACCAATATCAACTGCTCTCTTTGCATCTTCTACAGACATCACACCCTTTAGCGCAAAAGGTCCATCCCATTTTTTTATACAATATTCTGCATCATCCCAGTTCATATTAGGATCGTACTGTTCATTAACATAATCTATAACTGATTTAGTTATACTAGTTCCTTTATCAGTTTTGTGTTTAATATTAGCTAGTTCAAATTTTTTGTTTGTAAAATATCTAAATAACCATCCAGGTTTCATTGCGAAATTCATTATACTTTCTAATGTAAATTTAGGAGGAGTTGTAAAACCAGTTCTGTGATCTCTTTCTCTATTTCCCGCAACCAAAGTATCGACAGTTAAGCACAAACCATCAAAATTTGCTCTTTTACACCTATCAATTAAATCATCAGTAAATGATTTATCTCTATGAATATAAAGTTGAAATAATTTTGGACCACTTGATATGTTAGCAATTTCTTCAATGGAAAATGATGCCATTGTCGACATGCTATACATGGTACCAAATTTTTCTGCAGCTCTAGCTGAAGCTTTATCTCCATCAGGATGATATAAACTTTGCATAGCAGTTGGAGATAAAAAAATTGGCATATCTATTTTTCTACCAAAAACTGTGGTTGATAGATCTGGTTCTCCTACACTTCTAAGAATATTGGGGATTAAGTCACAATCATCAAATGAATTTGTATTTCTTTTTAAAGTGGTTTCATCGTCTGCACCACCATCGATGTAATGAAAAATCGGAGCTGGTAATTTTTTTTTAGCTAACTTTCTAAAATCCTCAAAATTGTAACAATTCTTCAAACTCATGCATTTCGGAATCTTAAATTATCTCGATTAAGATCGCTGATCTTTGTGCAGCCCATTAATTTCATGTCTCTTACTAATTCAGTTTTATATAAGTTAAGTGCTCTCTCAACGCCTTCTTGACCTGCTGCAGCTAAAGCATAAAGATATAATCTTCCACCAGCACATGCTTTTGCACCCATAGATAATGCTTTTAACATATGAGTACCTCTTTGAAATCCACCTTCACAAATAACATCTAACTTATCGCCAACTGCATCAACAATTTCAGCTAATTGATCGAATGGTGATCTAGATCCATCAAGTTGTCTTCCTCCATGATTTGATACCATTATACCTGTGCATCCGATATCAACCGCTCTTTTAGCATCTTCAACACTCATAACTCCCTTAAGCGCGAAATGGCCACCCCACTGAGAGCACAATTTTTCAGCGTCGTCCCAGTTCATAGACTGATCTAACATAGTAGAAAAATAATTACCAATTGAAGTATTTGTGTCAGTTCCTTCTTTAACGAAATCTTGAAGATGTGGTAATTCAAATTTTCCTTTGGTTAAATAATTTATTCCCCACATTGGTTTTGTGGCAAAACTAAACAAACTCGAAAGTGTTAATTTTGGAGGTGATGTAAATCCAGTTCTTAAATCTCTTTCACGATTTCCACCTGTTATCGTATCAACAGTTAAAGCCATTACATCAAATTTTGCAGCTTTTGCTCGTTCTAAACAAGAGTCATTTAATCCTCTGTCTTTATGGAAATAAAATTGAAACATTTTTGGAGTGTCTATTAAAGATGAGATTTCTTCAACACTAACCGTAGCTAATGCTGAAACACCAAACATTGTGTTAAACTTCTTTGCAGCTTGTCCAACCGCTCTTTCTCCTTCGTAGTGGAAGAGTCTCTGCAAAGCTGTTGGAGAACAATAAAAAGGTAAGTCTAGTTTTTTTCCAAAAATAGTAGTTGATAAGTCAACATTTTCAACACCTCTTAAGACGTTTGGGACTAAATCTACATCGTTAAATGCGCTGCTATTTCTAGCGTAAGTTATTTCATCGTCAGCCGCACCATCAATATAATGAAATATTGGAGATGGTAGTTTTTGTTTAGCGAGTTTTCTAAAATCGTAAAAATTATGACAATCTTTTAGTCTCATCTTATAACTATAAAATCTTTAGTTTGTTTTATATCTAATTCCAATTAAAATTGAATCAGATCCTGGATTTGTACTACCTATATCAGCATTTGAAATGTGGTTATAAGTAACACCAAAAATAAAATTATTTTTTGTTTCGAAGTTAAACTCTATTTCACTCTTAAACTCAATAGGAAAACCCATATCTTTTCCTTTATTAAATTCGTTATAAAGACCAATGCTAAAACTTGGTACAATATAAAATCGATCAGATGGATTAAATTTTTTCTGATATCCAGTAGAAAAATATATTGCATATTCCTCTCGGTTTTTAATTTTTTTATCATTATTGTGTGTAAATGACTCATTCACATCACCAAGAAACATTAAGTCATAAATTTGGGTTAGATCTCCCAGATATTTAGAATTAAAAGTGTTATTAGTAACCTTTTTTTTATTGATTGCCATCATATCTGTTTGATGAGCATAATCAAATACTCCTATTTTATAATATGTTTCTTCTCTAATTTCTGCATTAACCAACGAATAGAAAAATGTTACTAAAAAGATAGTATTAAACAGAATTTTCATATTAATTCTACTTTATAGATACTTTTCTAATAATTAAAAGGCCGCCAAAAGCGAACAAAATCAAAGGTATTGACCAGAGTAAAAATGTATTTCGGTTTAATTCTGGTTCATAGACAATCCATTCTCCGTATTTATTTTTTAAATAATCATATATTTCTTCATCTTCTTTACCTTCATCAATCTTATTTTTTACAACAAGCTTCATACTAATGGCAAAATCAGACTGAGAATCGTAAACAGATTGACCTTGGCATATCAAACACCTTAAGTTTTTTGTAATTTGATCTACTTTAGTGTTTATTTCATTAGCATAGGAAAAATTAAAACTAAAATATAGCAGCAATATTAATTTTAAAATTTTAAGCATTTTTTTTTAATAAATTTTTTATTTCTATTAAATTTTCGCTTGTCAATGGACCAATATACTTTTTTATTATCTCATTTGTTTTACCACTTATGATAAAAGTTTCAGGAACACCAATAGCTCCAAATTCTATTGATTTTGTTCCATCATTATCGGTAATAACTTCTGAATAAGGATTTCCAAGTGAGCTCAAAAAATTTTTCGCATTTTTTGGACTATCTTTATAATTAATTCCAATTACATTTATGTTCATATCTTTTAATTTCATTAAAAACTGATGCTCTTCTCTACATGGTGCACACCAAGATGCCCAAATATTTACTACTGAAGGACTATTTTTATCAAATAAGTCTGAAATATTTATTATTTCATCAGAAAATAATTTTTTTGCATTAAGTGAAAAGTCTATTTTACTTTTTAATTTCTCATTGGAATAATCTTTAGAAACATTCAATCCCTTGAGCAAGATTATAAAAATTATTATTAATGTTAGTAGTAATCCTAAAAATTTAATATTTTTACTCATTTTTTCTAATAACACTTAATATACCACCAAAACTAATTAATATAGTTGAGATCCATATCCAAATCATTAGGGGTTTATATTGATATCTTACGTTATAATAACCATCGTCTTTTAGAATATTAAATACTAAAAAATTATCTGAAAATAATGTTGTCTTAATATCTGCTTCACTAGTAATAGTTAAAGGCTGTTGATAAATCCTAACTTCTGGGTACAAAGCAAAAGAGGAATTTTTATTCGTAACTTCAAAACTAGCTTTAAGAGATTTATAATTGTCTACATCTTTAACATTAACTTCTTTTAATTTTACAACTTTTTCATTGAATATTCTTTCATCTCCTACTTTCATATTTGAATTGAATTCATTAGAAAAAAGTCCATTCAATAAGATACTTGTAATTAATAAACTAAAACCAAAATGTGAAATTTTTTGGCTAATCGATGATTTGCTAACAAAAAAATCCTTAATTGTTACTAATAAAAGATAGATGCTCAAAACTATAAGAGGAATAGACAACAGAAACGAATTTTCGGTTTTTGTTAAAATGACATATGAAATAAGTAGTGAAACTAAAAAAATAATTAAAATATTATAGTCAAACTTTTTTAATTTATCTTTAATCCATTTCAAACTTGGGCCAAAGCTCATAAATATTAAAAAAGGAATTAAGAAGGGTATTAAAAGATTATGATAAAAAGGCGGACCAACAGAAATTTTTGAACCATTTAAAACTTCAAGAAAAATTGGATAAATTGTACCAACAAGAACAACAGATAAAAAAAACATCATAAACCAGTTATTCACTAATATTGCAGTCTCTTTACTTAAAATAAAATTCTCTTTGGCTGTGTTTGATATTTTATTCTGATTAAAAAAGAAAATTAATATAGACATCAATATTAGGATAAAGAGAAAACTTAATATATATAGCCCTCTTGATGGATCGTTTGCAAAAGTGTGAATTGAATTTAAAATTCCAGACCTAACAAGAAAAGTGCCGCTCATACTCAGTGAGAAAGTTGTAATTGACAAAATAATAGTCCACTCTTTAAACGAATTTCTTTTCTGTAATACAATTACAGTATGCAGTAGCGCTGTTAAGCAAAACCATGGCATTAATGAAACATTTTCTACAGGATCCCAAAACCAAAAACCTCCCCAGCCCAACTCATAATATGCCCATATAGATCCTAGCAAAATACCGATTGTTAAAAATACCCAAGATACTAAAACCCATTTTTTAATATGTCTTGCCCACTTATCTCCAATATTTCCACTAATCATTGAGGCAAGTGAAGCTGAAAAGATAATAGACGTTCCAACATAACCTAAATATAAAATTGGAGGATGAATAGCTAAAGCAGGGTCTTGTAAAATAGGGTTCAAACCTAATCCCTCGGTAGGAATTGGATAAAGCGTTTTAAATGGGTTGGAAGTTAATAAAATAAAAACAAGAAAACCTGAAATAATAATTTGTTGAAATAGTACTGTTAGAAGTTTGTATTTAGTATCTTGTGATCTTGAATTTAATAAAAAAATAAAAAGAAAAATTGAAAGAACTAATAACCACAGTAATAAACTTCCTTCATGATTTCCCCATGTGCCTGATACTTTATAAAATAAA
Source organism: uncultured Pelagibacteraceae bacterium (assembly GCA_902564385.1). Taxonomy (GTDB): domain Bacteria; phylum Pseudomonadota; class Alphaproteobacteria; order Pelagibacterales; family Pelagibacteraceae; genus Pelagibacter. The sequence goes on along the minus strand of CACFAT010000003.1, from coordinate 9,184 downwards.
GGTTTTAAAGTATGAGAATTGTTAAAAACAGTTTCATTACTGAAATCTGAGATTACAAAAGCTGCAACTAGACTAAAAAAACTTACTGTAATCATTATAGTTTGTATTGAAGTAATCAAAATAAAGTTTTTATCTAAATATTTATTTTCTGAATTTGCATACAAGTATGACTTAAAAATTAAATAAACAGATGCAATTAAAGCAATATATAAAGAATAATTTCCTAAATAATTAGACATAAAAATTAATTGTTTTTCATAGCTTCACTGACTTCAGGAGGCATATAATTTTCATCATGTTTTGCTAAAATCTTGTCAGCATTTAGAAAACTTTTATCCTTTAAGAAACCTTCAGCAACTACACCCTTACCCTCTTCAAACAGATTAGGTACAGTTCCATTAAAGTTGACTAATAATTCATTTTTGAAATCCGTAATTACGAAAAAAATTTCTTTATCGTTTATTTTAATAGAATTTTTTTTCACCATTCCACCAACTCTAATTTTTTGAGCATTTTTGATTTCATTAAGGTTTTTAATGTCTGATGGAGACTTAAAATATACTACGTTTTCCTCAAGAGATTTAACCACCAAAAAAATTGTAAGAACTAATGAAATTAAAATTAAAAAAATAAAGAGGGCTCTAAATTTAACTTTTTTTCCGTACATGTGAATTCTAGTTAAACTTTAGATGTAGAAGTGTTTGCTAATATCTCTCTGTACGTTTTTTGCTTAGCTACTGATGCAAGTTTCTTTTCATCTAGTGATTTATAATTTTCCTTAAATTTCTCTTTCTCTCTAATTAAATCTAATTTAACTACCGCGTATAAGAAACTAAAAGAAAGTAGAGTAAATATAAATGATGACCAAACGTAAGCACCGTATCCATTCATATTTATTAGTTCACTAATCATAATCTATTAAGACCTTTATTTTTAATCTTTAACAGTTCTGTATTATATTTCATTAAAAATATCAAAAGTGAAAATAGAGCAAATGCCGCAGTCATTATAGCTAATGGTGTCAACATTGAAGAATGAATTGTAGTTTCTTCCAAGATTTTTACTGACGCAGGTTGATGTAAAGTGTTCCACCATTCTACTGAGAATTTTATAACTGGAATATTTATAAGACCAATAATTGCTATTATTGAGCTAATTTTTTCCGATTTACTAGTATCTGTCGTAATCTTCCAAGAAATAATAAACAATAAATAAAAAATTGAAAGTAAAAGCATTGAAGTAATTCTTGCATCCCAAGCCCACCAAGTTCCCCAGGTTGGCTTTCCCCAAATTGATCCAGTCACTAAAGCAATTATGCTAAAGACAAAACCAGATGGTGCCAAACTTTTGGTTATTAAAGACAAGTTTTTATTTTTAAAAACAAAAACTCCAAAAGAAAAAATGGAAATTACTGAAAATATTCCAAGTGATATCCAAGCTGATGGAACATGAACATACATTATTCTAACAGTGTCGCTCTGTTTATAGTCCTCAGGAGAAAGAACTAAAGCCTCTACTAATCCAAGTAACAATACAATTATAAATAGCGCGAATACAAACTTTTGTATTTTATTAATTATCTTTAAAGTATTATTAGGATTGAAATAATTAATCATAATTTTTTATAACACATAAATTTTAGATTAAAATTGTTCAAAAGTTTCTGACCAAGAATACAGAGGGAGATAGAGGAAAAACAGTACTCTTGATCAGAATTAAGTATTTGTAACAAAGAGATATGACGGAGATTTGGGACAATTGTGTTTAAATATTGGCTGTCGGTTAATTTGAAGGCTTGAAGTAGCTTGATCCACGCTTACCTGAAAAAATTTCATTAATAAGAGGATGTTTTATAGGCTCTTCAGAATCATCGAATAATAGATTTTGCTCAGACACATAAGCCTCATAAGTAATTTCGTCATTCTCTGCCAGCAGATGGTAAAATGGCTGATCCTTTCTAGGTCTCACATTTTTTGGAATCGATTGATACCATTCCTCTGAGTTATTAAATTCAAAATCAACATCATAAATCACACCTCTAAAATCAAAGTGTCTATGTTTTACTACGTCTCCAATTGAAAATTTAGCTTTTTGAGTGCTCACGATATTAAATATGGATATTTGATAAAAAAAATCAATAAAAAAAATATAAATGTTTTATTAATCTGTTAATATGTAGCAGTGAATAAATCACTTCTAAAATTCATTACAGATGTTGGGCCTTTAGCTATTTTTTTCTTCTTTTATTATAACAGTGATAAAAATTTAAAAGTTGCAATACCACCTCTAATTGTCGCAACAATAATTTCTGTTCTTTTGGTTTGGATACTAGAAAAGAAAGTTCCAATGGTTCCTTTGTTGGGAGGAATTTTAATTACTCTGTTTGGAGGTTTAACAATTTATTTTGATAATCCAATCTTTATTTATATGAAACCCACTATTATAAATATTTTATTTGCCCTAGCTTTATTCTTTGGAAAATACTTCACCAATGAACCAGTTTTAAAATTAATACTAGGAAAAACACTGCCAATGTCTGATGAAGGTTGGAGAATTTTAAATAATAGATGGACTTATTTTTTTATTTTTTTAGCTATATTAAATGAAATTGTTTGGAGAACTCAAACAGAAGAATTTTGGGTTAACTTTAAAGTTTGGGGAATGTTACCAATTACATTCATTTTTACAGCATCACAAGTTGGGTTGATTAACAAACACAAATTAAATGAGTAATTTAAAATTAGTAATAAATAATTCAAATAAAGAACAATACCAAAGATATTTTTTTGAAAAAAAAGAACTAAAAATTATATTAGACCTATATGCTAAAATGGTATCTGAAGGATCTTGGAAAGACTATGGCCTCTCAATATCAAGTAAAAGAGTAAGTTTTAGTATTTTTAAAAATGCAGCAGAAAAAGCTATCTACAACATTTGTAAAAATTTTAAACCTTCTAATAAGAATTTGAAATATTTAATAACTGATAGAAATGGTAAAATTTTAAATAATGCTTATGATTTAGAAATACTTCTAAAAAAAACAAATTGGAAAAAACTTTAGTTTTTGATTATCTTCTTTGACCGAACAATCTTAAAAGCATTATAAATAAATTTATAAAATCTAAGTATAATGTTAAAGCTCCCATAACAGCTTTCTTGCCGATTACTTCACCTGAATCTGATGCTGCGTACATATTCTTAATTTTTTGTGTGTCGTATGCAGTTAATCCAACAAATATAAGAACTCCAATGATTGAAATAGCAAAGTACATCATTGAAGATTTTAAGAAAATATTTACTAAAGATGCAATTATAATACCGATCAAACCCATCATTAAGAATGATCCAAATTTTGTGAGGTCTCTTTTAGTTGTGTAACCATATATACTCATAGCTCCAAATGTTGCTGAAGATATGAAAAATACTCTCGTCACACTAAGACCTGTGTAAACTAATAAAATTGATGATAGTGACAAACCCATCAAGGCTGCAAAAATCCAAAAAGTAGTTTGAGCTTTTGAAGAACTCATTTTATTTATCCCAAAACTCATATAAAAAACAATTCCGAGAGGAGCTAACATAACCACCCATTTCAATCCTGATAGATAAATTGCATTTCCGAACTCAGTTAAAGCAACTATTGATCCGCTTGCATCTGTAACTACTGACATTTTAAAAGATAGCAATGCAATGATTCCCGTTAATAAAACTCCAGTTGCCATGTAGTTGTAAACTTTAAGCATGTAGGCTCTAAGGCCTTCATCCATCACAACAGCTTTTTTTGCTGTCGTTGATCTATTTAAAATATTGTCTCTATTGAATTCCATAATTAAATATATAGTAATAAATTTTAAATTTTTCAAGCAGTCAAAATATAGGTAACAAATACTTAATATTTAATGAATTATAAAAAATTAGGAACAACAGATATAGATATTAGCACAATTTGCCTCGGCACCATGACTTGGGGTGAACAAAATAGCCAAGAAGAGGCCTTCGAACAAATGGATTTCTCACTAGAAAATGGGGTTAATTTTTGGGATACAGCAGAACTTTATGCGGTACCCCCTAAAGCTGAAACTTTTGGTCATACAGAGACGATCATTGGAAATTGGTTTGAAAAAACAAAAAAAAGAAAAGATGTGATACTTGCAACTAAAGTTTGTGGTCCTGCTAGAGATTATATTAGAAATGGTGAAAATAGTTTTATAGGGAAGAATCTCGAAAATGCACTTCATAACAGTCTTAAAAGACTTAAAACAGATTATATAGATTTATATCAGCTTCATTGGCCAGAAAGAAATGTAAACAATTTTGGAAGACTTGGATATGTGCATAAAGAAAATGAATGGAATAAATTCGAAGACGTGTTGGTTGAATTACAAAAGTATATTAAGCAAGGTAAAATTAGACATGTAGGTTTATCTAATGAAACTCCTTGGGGTGTTATGAATTATCTTAAACTCTCAAAGGAAAAGGGTTTGCCAAGAATGATGTCCATACAAAATCCCTATAGTTTATTAAATAGGTCATATGAAGTTGGATTAGCTGAGGTATCTATAAGAGAAAATATTGGCTGTTTATCTTATTCTCCTTTAGCCAGTGGTTTTTTAAGTGGTAAATATAGAAATAAGCAATTTCCAAAAGGATCTCGGATGGAAAGAGATTGGGATTTTTGGACAAGATATCGAAAACCAAATACTAACGAAGCTGTTGATGAGTATTTTAATATTAGTGAAAAATACAACATTGATATGAGTCAAATGTGTATAAAATTTTGTGAGATACAGGATTTCATGTCTAGCGTTATTATTGGTGCAACAACAATGGAGCAGTTGAAAACAAATATAGAAAGTGTAAAAGTGAATCTTGATAAAGAAATAATTAATGAAATTAATGAAATTCAAAAAAAATATCCAAATCCATGTCCATAATTTTTAAAATAATTTTTTTTATTCTCTTATTAGGATCAACTTCTTATTCAGAAGAATTAAATAAAATAGGAACATTTAAAGACTGGGATGCAATTGTTGTTACTAATGGGGATAGTAAAGTATGTTTTGCTCAATCTAAACCTGTTCTTCAATCTCCTAAAAAAAATGATAGAGATGCGAGATTATTTGTAACTTTTAGACCATCTGAAAAAATTAAAGACGAAGTAAGCACAACCTCAGGCTATGAATACAACAGTCAAAATTCAATTACAGCTAGCTCTGGTAAATCAAAATATAAATTTGATATAGCTCAAGATAATTTTGCATGGATTTCAAGTAATAAAATTGAAAAAAAAGTTGTTAGCAGAATGAAAAAGGCCTCAAGATTAATGGTTACTGGATATAATAAATCTGGATCTCAAACAATTGATCATTACTCTTTGATGGGCTTCACTAAAGCATATAACGCAGCTAAAAAAAGCTGCAGTTAAATAATGAAATCAAAGAAAAAGATAGTTCTTGCCTATTCTGGAGGTTTGGACACATCAATCATATTAAAATGGTTACAGGAAAATTATGATGCAGAAGTAATTTGTTATACTGCAGACATTGGTCAAGAAATAGATAGAAATAAAATTTTCAGAAACGCAAAAAAACTTGGCGTAAAAAATATTATTATTCAAGATCTAAAAGATATTTTTGTAAAAGATTATGTTTATCCAATGATTAGGGGCCATGCAATATATGAAGGTGTTTATTTGCTTGGAACCTCAATTGCCAGACCTTTAATAGCCAAAGATCAAATTAGAATTGCTAAAAAATTTAATGCCTATGCTGTGTCTCATGGATCAACAGGAAAAGGAAATGATCAAGTAAGATTTGAGTTAGGTTATCATTATTTTGGTCCTAAAATAAAAGTTATTGCGCCTTGGAGAATTTGGAAACTGAAATCTAGATCAGATCTAATTAATTATGCAAAAAAAAATAAAATTGAAATACCTAAAGACAAGAAAGGAGCGCCACCTTTTTCGGTAGACGATAATATTTTTCATACATCAACAGAAGGAAAGGTGTTAGAAAATCCAAAAAACTCTGCACCTGACTTTATCTTTCAAAGAACGTTATCTCCAGAAAAAGCACCTAATAAATCTTCAATTGTAAAAATAGACTTTAAAAGTGGAGATCCAATTGCAGTGAATGGGAAAAAATTATCTCCGTCTAAACTGCTTGGAAAATTAAACGACATTGCTGGAAAAAATGCTGTTGGAAGAGTTGATCTAGTAGAAAATAGATTTATCGGTATAAAATCAAGAGGTGTATATGAAACACCAGGCGGAACTTTATTAATGCACGCTCATAGGGCTATAGAGTCTGTTACACTTGATAAAGATACAATGCATAAAAAAGAAAAAATTATGCCTAGATATGCGGAACTGATTTACAATGGATATTGGTTTTCTAAAGAGAGATTTAAATTACAAAGAATTGTAGATCTTAAGAGAAGTAAAGTTAATGGATCAGTTGAATTGAGGTTATATAAAGGGAATGTTATTATTCATTCAAGAATAACTAAAAGTTCAGCTTATTCTATGAAAAAAGTTTCATTTGAGGAAAATAAAACTTTTAATAAATCAAATGTTGAAAGATTTATTAATTTTCACAAGAAAAAATTAAAATAAAATAACATGAATTTTGAACCAAGTCGGGCGCAAGCCATTAATAAACTAGATAATTTTGTTGAAAATAATCTTTCTGAATATTCAAGATTGAGAAATTTTGATTTTGGTCCAGATAAAAGATCAAATATATCTTGTATTTCTCCATATATATCTCATGGAATATTAAATGAGTTAGAAGTTATAGATAAAGCCTTAAAGAAATTTTCATTTTCTAAAAATGAAAAATTTATTCAGGAGGTTTTGTGGCGTACTTATTGGAAAGGATGGTTAGAATTAAGACCTAATGTATGGACAGATTACATAATAGAACTAAAAATTATAAGAGAAAAATACGAAGATAATAAAGATTATTTAAATGCTATTGATGGGAATACAAATATAGAATGTTTTAATGAATGGGTTAAAGAATTAAAAGAATTTAATTACCTTCATAATCATACAAGAATGTGGTTTGCCAGTATCTGGATTTTTACTTTAAATTTACCTTGGCAATTAGGAGCTGAATTTTTTATGAAGCATCTCTATGATGGAGATGCAGCATCTAATACATTGGGATGGAGATGGGTTGCTGGGATACAAACACAAGGTAAGCATTATTTGGCAACTGAATGGAATATAAAAAAATTTACTAATAACAGATTTAATAACATTAATTTAAATGAAAATGCACCACCTAAAGTTAGCGAGAAAATATACAAGGCTGTCTTAAAAGATTTTAGTAATCCAGTAAGTTTGGATGAGCAAAATTTAATTATTTTTGATAATAATCTTTCTTTTGAGTTGACTGATTTCAAAGACAATAAATTTAAAAAGATTTATTTAGTTAATAATAATAACGACAGTAGAAATATTAAACTTAGTGAAAAAACATTGAAATTTAAGACTAATTTAATTCAGGATCAAAAAAGAAGGTTGGATGAAAAATCTTTGGATTGTGAAATTATTGATATTATTAATCTTAAAACAATTGAGAATAGTTATTTTTTATATCCTTGTGTTGGAGAAAACTTAGATTTTTTAACTTCTCAAAGAATTAATAATATAAAATTTCTTTATCGTAATTTAGACCGAGGTTCTTGGAAATATTGCAATAAAGGTTTTTTTAATTTCAAAAAGTACATACCAACTATAATTAAAGAATTTTTTTAAAGAACTATTGTAAATTATCAAAATTATGAGATAAACATGATATGAATAATCCGCAAGTTCTTGAAATTATTGAAAATCTTAAAGGCAGAAGGAATTACGAAGAAAAGAAAGCTTCAAAATTGGGCTTCAACTCTCTTTACGCGTACATTGAAAATAAAATATTAAAAGAGAAAGAAGGTGAAGCAGCAAAAATTCTTGAACAATCAGCCCCTAAAGAAGAAGTGATTGAAGCAAAAAAACCAGAGAAAAAGAAAAGCTGCTCTTGTTGCTAATTAGTTATTTTTTGAACATTTCTTAGAACAATATTTCACTTTATCCCAGTTTAATTTCCATTTTTTTCTCCAAGTAAAAGGTCTCTTACATACAGGGCAAATTTTTGTGGGTAAATTTTCTTTTCTCACTATGCGGTATTTTGTTTAATAAATTTTTCTGCCTCAGCTAAAATTAATTTTTTTCTATCAGGTTTCATTTTATCGAAAATTCTAACCATCATAGATAGTCTAGGATTTTTTAAGAAGAAGGCTCTATTTCTATTTATGAATCTCCAGTAAAGGCCATCCATGATATTGCACCATTCTCCTTTTTTAAAATCCATCATTTTCATGAAATAAGCAGATCCACAAATATATGGTTTTGTTGCAAATATTCCTCCATCACTGAAAAGCCCCATTCCATAAACATTAGGGACCATTACCCAGTCAGAGGAGTCTACAAACATTTCCATAAACCATTTGTAAACATACGTTGGCTTAACTTCACATAAATTCATTATGTTTGATAAAATCATTAATCTTTCAATATGATGTGACCAACCATAGTTCACTGCATTTTTAATAGCATAATCTAGAGGTGGTAATCCTGTTGATCCTTCGTACCATGAGTTTTTCATTTTTCTATTTTGTTTAAAAAAATTTCTAGTTTCCATTTCTTTTGAATAGCTTTGATATATTCCCCTCATAAATTCTCTCCACCCGATTACTTGACGAATATAACCCTCTAAGGAATTTAATCTTATTTTATTTTTGTTGTGAAAATCTAAAACTTTTTTAATTATAAATTCTGGAGTGATAAGACCTAAATTGATGTAAGGACTTAAAGCACTATGAAATAATATATTGTCTTTCTGATCAACTGCATCTTCATAATCCCCAAATAAATTTGATTTCTCTTTAATAAAAAAATTTAATAATTTAATTACATCATCATATTCCGTAGCAAACCAAAAGTCTTTCGTATTACCTGGGTGACTTTTAAAATTTTTATCAATTAAAATTTTTAGTTTTTTCGTATGAACAGTCTCAGTAATTTTAGGAAATTTGGGTATAGATATATTTTTTGGAAGTTTATTTCGATTTTTTTCGTCAAAACTCCATTTGCCTCCTTCTGGATTACCATCTTTTTTCATGAGTATATTCAAGTCTC
>CACFAT010000002.1 GCA_902564385.1 uncultured Pelagibacteraceae bacterium | reverse complement strand
ATTAATCTATCATCAAAAATGTTTGACTTATTTATCTTATGATGACCAGCATAATATTTGGTATTAGAACTTAATACCCAATCAGCTTGATATTTTTGACCATCAAAGAAAACATCAAGTTTATTATTTTTCATAAATAAAAAATGCTGAAACCCTTTTAAACCAAATATTATCTTACCAAGTATTTTTTTTATACGTGTATCAATAGAGTGAACAATTTTAGCATCCCAACCAATACCAGCCATTAAAAAAAAATAATTTTTATTTATTTTTATAAGATTAGATTGTTTATAATTATTTGATGTTAAAATATTACAAATATCGTCTACTTTTTTATTTATCGATAACTCTGCTTGAAGTAAATTGGCTGTTCCAGCCGGTATGTACCCAATTGCAAATTTATCATTAAAATCAAAGTCATTTTTTATCAATTCATTGATAGCAAATGATACTGATCCATCTCCACCAGCAACTATCAATCTATCATAATTTTTATTTTTAAATTTCAAAAATATTTCTTTCGCCTCTTTTTCAGATTTGGTTTTGAAATAATCTACAGAGTTGTTAATTTTTAATTTTTCATAAATCTTATTTACAAATTTTATTTTTTTCCCTGTTGAAGAATTAAGGTTATAAATCAAACAATAATGCATAATTTTTTCGTAACTAATTTTTAATAAATCTTTAACATTTCAATGACATAAGAACTAAATGATTCGAGTTACAGTTGTGTTACAAAATAGGTTTTTTTAATGCCTCCGTTATTAAAATATAAGAGTATATTTATATCTGATGTGCATCTTGGCACCAAAGGTTGTCAAGCTAACAAGCTTTTAGAATTTTTTAAGAATTCAAGATCCGAGAACCTTTATTTAGTTGGAGATATAATCGATGTTTGGGCAATGCAAAAGAGTTTCTATTGGCCTCAAGAGCATAATGATGTCATACAAAAAATATTGAGAAAAGCCAGGCACGGGACAAAAGTATTTTACATAATTGGAAATCATGATGAGGTATTTAGAAAATTTATTCCAATGCATTTAGGTGATATTAAAATAGTAAATAGAGTTATTCATGAAACGCAGTTAGGAAAAAAATATTTAGTTGTTCATGGTGATGCTTGGGACGGAGTAATGAAATATGCTAAATGGCTTTCTAAATTAGGAGCTATTGCCTATGAATTATTACTTAAAATTAATGTTATTATAAATTTTTTTAGAAAATTGAGAGGTAAAGACTATTGGTCATTGGCAAAATTTTTAAAATATAAGGTAAAAAATGCTGTAAAATTTATAGGTGAATATGAAAACACACTTTCTTCATATGCAAAAAGGAAAAAATTTGATGGAATAATTTGTGGACACATACATCATGCTGAAAATTTAAATCTTGATGGTGTTAATTATTTAAATTGTGGCGATTGGGTTGAGTCATGTACAGCCTTGGCAGAAAAATATGATGGAACTTTTGAGATAATTTATTGGGATAAAAAAAGAAACGAATATATTTCAGAAAATATTGATAATAACAGGATCGGTTCATTCAAAAAAGCATCTTAAAGAATGAAAATATTAATTGTTACCGATGCTTATTACCCTCAAGTTAATGGTGTTGTAAGAACTCTCCACGAAACTGGTGAAATTCTTAAATCACAAGGTCAAACTATTGAATATATTACTCCTCAACAATTTCTTACCATGCCCATGCCAAAATATAATGAAATTAGATTGTCCTTAAATGTTTGGCCCCGTGTAAGTAACTTAATTAAATCAATTAAACCTGATGCAATACACATTGCAACAGAAGGACCCTTAGGGTTTATGGCACGAAGACATTGCATTAAAAATGGCTTAAAATTTACCACAAGTTTTCACACAAGATTTGATAAATACATGAAACTTTATATGCCTATCATTCCAGCTAAATGGTCAGAAAAATTTTTATGCAATTTTCATAATAAAGCTGAAAGAATTTTAGTAACAACAGAATCTATGCGTGAAGAATTAATTTCTTTAGGTATTGATAACAATAAAATGGTTACATGGACCAGAGGAGGTAATCATGGTGCATTTAAAAACCCCATTAAGAAAGACTTACCTTATAAAAGACCTATATGGATATATGTTGGAAGAGTTGCTGTTGAAAAAAATATCAAAGCATTTTTAGATTTAGATCTTGAAGGTACTAAAATTATAATTGGTAAAGGTCCTGATTTAAACAATTTAAAAAAAAAGTTTCCAAAAGACATTTTTTTAGGTGAGAAAACAAATGGAGAATTAGCTTCTCATTTTGCATCATCTGATGTTTTTGTATTTCCAAGTAAAACAGATACGTTTGGTATAGTTGTCTTAGAGTCTTTAAATTGTGGCACACCAGTCGCAGCTTACCCTGTACCGGGACCTAAAGATATATTAGGGGGTACTAATATTGATACTTTAGATAATGATTTGAAAACCTCTGCTTTAAAAGCTTTGAAGGTAAGTCGTCAAGATTGTCTTGATTTTGCAAAAAAATATTCTTGGGAGGAAACGGCAAAAATATTTTTTGAAAATATTTCACCTAATAATTAAAGACAATATACATTACATTTGTTAAAACATATCCATGTTTTTGGCAGAGTTGATACTTATAGTTATAATAATCATTTTATTATATTTTTTATTTAAAAAAAATATTAAGCCAGAAAACACAGCACCAGTTGTAAACAAGACTAATAAGGATGATTTAGGAAAAAGAGTAATTATTGAAGAATTAGAAGATCAATTCTTTGCTTTAGATAAATATAATTTAATCAAATATCTAAACAAAAGTGCAAAACAACGTTTTGGAGAAAACCTAATTGATAAAAATATTTCAAGTGTAATTAGAGATACAAAATTATTAGAAACGATTGAAGAGGCTATCAAAGATCAAACTACAAAAAATGTCAATGTAGAAATAAATTTACCATCTTATCAACTTTACAAAATCTATGTTATTCCTGGTCCGACCCATTTGTTTCCAGAAATAAACTCTGTCGTATTGTTTCTAAAAGATTTTACAGAAATAACAAAAGCACAAAAACTAAAAACTGATTTTGTTGCAAATGTGAGTCATGAATTAAGAACACCTTTAGTTTCGATTAAAGGTTCGTTAGAAACTATTCTTGGACCAGCTTCAAAAGACCAAGAGGCGCAAAAAAAATTTATGTCTATCATGTCTGATCAAGTATTAAGAATGGAAAACCTAATCAATGATTTATTGATTTTAAGTAGAATAGAATTGGAAGAACATATCAAGCCTAATAAAATTGTGAGCTTAAATGATCTTTTTACAAATATTAAAAGTAACTTTGAATTAATTCTTAAAAAAAAGAAAATCAATTTACATATTGAACTTATGGAACCAACCTTAGTTTTTGGTGATAATGATAAATTGTTAACTGTATTTTCAAATTTAATTGATAATTCAATTAAATATTCACAAGATGGAAAAAATATATACGTAAAAAGTCAAATCAGTGAAGGTAAATTAATTGATAAAAATATTGCCATTATCATTAAAGATGAAGGTGTTGGAATACCTCACCAGCTAATTCCAAGAATAACTGAAAGATTTTTTAGAGTAGATACAGAAAAAAGTAAAAAGGTTGGTGGTACAGGTTTAGGTTTAGCTATAATGAAACATATTATATCTCAACACAGAGGTGACTATGAGATTCTCAGTAAAGTTAATGAAGGTACTGAAATTAAGATATATCTTCCAACAAAATAATTAATTTAAAAAATTGTTTAAAATTAACTCTTATTCAACCAAGATTTAACAAATCTTTTGTTGATTCGTATCTTAGTTTATTTAAAATTAATTTATGATTAAGATATTACATAGTATTTTAATTATTATTTTTTTTTTAATGTCGATCATTACTAAAAGTAATGCATCAGATATTTCTACAATTTTAAGAAACCAGCAATTAACTGTTTTTGATATTGGTATCTTTAGATTACAGGAAGACTTAAAAAGTTCATATCCTGAAATAAAAAAACATAAAGATGTACCGTATGAAGATATATATATAGATGTTCTCAGTTCCTATTGGAGAAATACAGTAGATTTAATTGTTTCAATTCCAGTAAATGAAAATTTAAAAAAAGAGAACTACATGTCAGATTCATTGAGATGTCGAAACATATTTAATTCTGTTAGAGATCATTTACTGAGAAATGAAAATATGAGTAATTATAGGTTTACTATGGCGACAAGCTATTTAACATCTATTTTTTCTACTCCTACTAGTTGGCCAAAATGGCGTTATGACCAAAGTGTTCTTGAGGAATTAGTTAATTTGGTAAAACTGGAAGTTGTCTTAAGACCAACCCCAGATCTTGCTTTTAAGGATAACGTAAATCCAGTTTCATGCAAAGGTGGTCTAGAAACTGAAAATAGTGAGATTATTGTCTCAATGAAATACAACTAAAAAGTTAGGTTTTTAACAAAACTGTAATAATTCTGTAATATTAAAGATTCAATAAATTTATACGAGTCAGGCATCTTTTAATTAATAAATAACGAAAGGATTAAAGATAATGAAAAAACTAACTATAGTGATTGCTTCTTTAGTTGCTCTATCAATAGCAACTGTTGCTCAAGCAAGAGATCAAATTAAGATAGTTGGTTCGTCTACAGTATTCCCTTACGCGACTGTTGTTGCTGAAAGATTTGGTGGTTCAGGATTCAAAACTCCTGTAATCGAGTCGACTGGTACTGGTGGAGGAGCTAAACTATTCTGTGCTGGTGTTGGTGAGCAACATCCAGATATTACAAATGCATCAAGAGCTATGAAAGACAAAGAGAAAGCCCTATGTAAGAAAAATGGTGTAAATGATATTGTTGAGATCGTAATTGGTAACGATGGTATTACATTAGCTTACAGCAAAGATGCAAAACCAGTAAACTTTACTAAAGAACAATTATATTTAGCATTAGCTGCTCATACAGTAGTTGATGGTAAGTTAGTTCCAAATATTTATAAAACTTGGGACCAAATTGACCCTAGCTTACCAAAACAAAAAATTTCAGTAATGATCCCACCAGGAACATCAGGAACTAGAGATGCTTGGAATTCTTTAGTAATGAAAAAAGGTATGACTAAAGAAGCTAAAGCTCTTTATAAAGCAGGTTTTGAAGCTGGAAATAAAAAATACAAAAAACCACAAAAACTTTACAGAGAAGATGGAGCTGCTATTGAAGTAGGAGAAAACGATAGTTTAATCATCCAAAAGTTAACTCAAGATAAAGATATGTTTGGTTTCTTTGGTTTCAGCTATTTCTTAGCTGCTAAAGATAAATTACAAGCTGCTAGCATAGATGGTGGACAACCCTCTCTAGCGAGTATTCAAGACTACAGTTATGCAGTTGCAAGACCATTATTTTTCTATGTGAAAAAAGCTCACGTTGGAGTAATCCCAGGATTACATGAGTTTGTGAAAGAATTCACAACTAAGAAAGCTATTGGAAAAGGTGGTTACTTAGCAGATATTGGTTTAGTTCCATTAGACTCTAAGTTGTATAAAACAACTAGAACTAATGCTACGAAGCTAGTTGCTATGGGTAATTAATTATTACTCTGTTAACAAATAATTAAAAAAGGGGTCTTTTGAGACCCCTTTTTTTTGAAATAAGAGTAAAGTCCTCAATAAAGGAGATTCTTTGAACTTAATATTGTTTACATTTATTGTTCTTCTGGGTTTCACAAGTTATTATTTTGGACGTAGAAAAGCATATACAATTCAATCTACAAATAAAAGATTAACTGCATTACCACAATTTTATGGTTATTATCTTGCAATTTGGTGTGCAATACCAGCTTTTATAATTTTTTCTTTATGGGCAATTTTTGAGCCCACAATTGTAAAATTATTAATCTTAAGTGATTATTCAAATCAAGGCTATCTTGATGATGAATTAAATTTAATTTACGAAAAAACAAAAGCATTGTCTCGAGGACAATTTACCGGAGAAATTACACCTTTTATTGAGGCTTCAGCTGAAAAATATTTAAGTCTTCGATCAATAGCTCAAAGTTCAAAAGCTGTTATAGTATTATCTATAATTATTGCCTCTGTTGCTTACGCTTATAAAAAAATTTCATCTAATTCTAAAACAAGAGAACCAGTTGAAAAATTTTTTAAAGCAGTTTTATTTACAGCTTCTTTAGCTGCAATATTAACTACTGTTGGAATAGTATTTTCACTTATATTTCAAACTATAGATTTTTTTAAAGTAATTCCATTATTTGATTTTGTCTTTGGAACTCATTGGTATCCTGCAAAAGCTTTTGTTAGAGATTCTTCAGAGGCTTTAGATCCGACAATGTACTCCGATACTTTTGGAGCAGTCCCTATTTTTGCTGGTACTTTTTTTATTGCTTTCATAGCTATGTGTGTTGCTATTCCTATTGGACTAATGAGTGGAATTTATTTGGCTGAGTATGCATCAGTTAAAGTTAGACAATACGCAAAACCTTTAATTGAAATTTTAGCTGGTATACCAACAGTTGTTTATGGATTTTTTGCTGCTCTAACAGTTGGACCTTTTTTAAAGGAAATAGGTAATAGCATGGGTTTAGACGTTTCAGCTGAAAGCGCTTTAGCGGCAGGCGGAGTAATGGGCATTATGATTATACCATTCATTTCAAGTTTAAGTGACGATGTGATTACAAGTGTACCTCAAAGTTTAAGAGATGGAAGTTATGCCATGGGAGCAACCAAATCAGAAACAATAAAAAAAGTTATTTTTCCTGCAGCATTGCCTGGTATAGTTGGATCTATTTTGCTTGGTGTTTCAAGAGCAATTGGAGAAACAATGATAGTTGTTATGGCCTCTGGTTTAGCTGCTAA
The DNA here is from genome assembly GCA_902564385.1 of uncultured Pelagibacteraceae bacterium. Lineage (GTDB taxonomy): Bacteria > Pseudomonadota > Alphaproteobacteria > Pelagibacterales > Pelagibacteraceae > Pelagibacter. Next base: position 178,792 of record CACFAT010000002.1, on the reverse strand, counting down.
TTTAACTTTAAATCCATTAGAATCTACTTCAACAATTACAGCGCAAATTGTTGTAATATTAATTGGAGATCAAGCTTTTGGCGACCCAAAAACGCAAGCTGCATTTGCTTTAGGTATGTCATTATTTTTAGTAACGCTCTGTTTGAATATTGTGGCCTTAAGAGTAGTTAAAAAATATAGAGAAAAATATGAATAAAAATAAAGAACAATTATTAAATAAAAGATATAAAGCTGAAAAGAGATTTCGATTATACGGTCAAAGTGCAATTTTTATGGCACTTTTATTTTTAACAATCTTTATTTTTAAAATTTTTTCGACAGGCTATTCAGCCTTTCAAAAAACTTGGCTTATTGTTCCAGTTACTTTTGATGCTGAATTAATGATGTTAGAGCAAAATCCTTCTAAAGAGGATTTAAAAGATGCTGATTATTACGATATAGCATTAAAATCAATGGCTGATTTGGATCCAAATGCTAATGAGGATCAAGAAAATGAGCTGAAGAGAATGGTCTCTTACTTTTTCGAAAGAGAGATTAAAAGGGAACTTTTAAACGACCCTTCATTAATTGGAAAAACTAAAGATGTTTATTTAACTGCCTCAGATGATTTAGATCAAGTATTTAAAGGCAATTATCCAAGAGATTTACCTGAAGATCAAAGAAGAGTTACGGATTATCAATTAAAGATTTTTGATCAACTTGTAGAACTAGGAAAAGTTGAAAGTAAATTCAATTTAAGTTTTTTTACATATCCTGATTCAAGAGAAGCTGAATTAGCTGGTATAGCAAGTTCATTTATGGGATCAATATTTTCTATACTTGTTTGTTTAATGATAGCTTTTCCTGTAGCAGTTCTAGCAGCTATTTATTTAGAGGAATTTGCTCCTAAAAACAGATTTACTGATTTTATTGAGGTAAATATAAATAATTTAGCAGCAGTACCTTCAATTGTTTTTGGTCTTTTAGGACTGGGTATTTTACTTGCTGTATTTCAATTACCTAGGTCAACACCTCTAGTCGGTGGAATAACTTTATCGTTGATGACTTTACCAACAATTATTATTGCTTGTAGAGCATCTTTAAAAGCAGTTCCTCCAAGTATAAGAGAGGCAGCACTTGCAATGGGTGCTAGTAAAATGCAAACTACAATGCATCATACAGTTCCGTTATCTATGCCAGGGACTTTATCCGGTACAATAATTGGTTTGGCCCAAGCTTTAGGCGAAACCGCACCTTTGATATTGATTGGCATGGTGGCTTTTGTAAATACAATACCAGGATCTCCTTTAGATCCAGCTGCAAGTTTGCCAGTGCAAATTTATATTTGGGCAGAGAGCGCTGAAAGAGGTTTTGTCGAGAAAGTTTCTGCCTGTATTATGGTTCTATTAGGATTTTTAATTATAATGAACTTATTTGCACAAATAATTAGACATAAATTTGAAAAAAAATGGAGTTAAGATGATAAAGATAAATTCAAAAAATGTAGATGTTTTCTATGGAAAAAAACAAGCTCTATTCAATATAAATTTAGATATTGAAGAAAATCAAGTTACAGCACTGATTGGGCCTTCAGGTTGTGGTAAATCTACTTTTTTAAGATGTCTAAACCGAATGAATGACGTAATTGATATATGTAGAGTAAAAGGGCAGATTATAATTAATGATTTTGATATCAATGATAAAAGTTGTGATGTTGTTAGATTAAGAGAAAAAATTGGTATGGTTTTTCAAAAACCAAATCCTTTTCCTAAAACTATTTATGAAAATATTTCTTATGGTCCAACAATTCATGGTATGGCTCAATCAAAGAATGAAATGGATGAAATAGTTGAAACTAGCTTAAAAAAGGCAGCATTATGGGAAGAGGTGAAAGATAGACTTCATGAACCAGGTACTGGTTTGTCTGGTGGTCAACAACAAAGATTATGTATAGCAAGGGCAATTTCAGTTAAACCTGAAGTTATTCTAATGGACGAGCCTTGTTCTGCTTTAGATCCTATTGCTACAGCTCAAATAGAAGAACTAATTGATGAGTTAAAAAAAGACCATACTATTATAATAGTCACTCACTCAATGGCACAAGCTGCAAGAGTTTCTCAAAATACAGGTTTTTTTCACCTTGGAGAATTGATAGAACATGGTTCTACTGATAAAATATTTAAGAATCCAGAAAACAAAAAAACTCAGGATTATATCACAGGGAGGTTTGGATAATGACCGAAGCACCACATACAGTAAAGTCTTACGAAGAAGAACTTAAAAATTTAAATAGCAATATAATTAAAATGGGTGGATTTTGTGAAGAAGCTTTGGGTAAAGCTATTCAAGCAATTACTACAAGAAATAGTGATAATGCTGAGGCAGTAATTAAAGATGATGAAAAAATTGATAAATTTGAGACTTTAATTGAACAGCAAGTAGTAAATTTAATTGCTTTAAGACAACCTATGGCCATAGATCTTAGAGAAACAGTCACTGCTTTAAAGATATCTTCTGACCTTGAGAGAATAGGTGATTTAGCAAAAAATATTTCTAAAAGAACTCTTTTGTTAAATGAAAATTTACCAAAAAATTTAGTAGATGCTATTATAAGAGTATCTTCGGATGCTCAAAAACAATTGAAATCAATATTAGATGCATATTTAGAAAGATCTTCGAGTATGGCAATTAATGTATGGGAAAGCGACGAACAAATTGATGATTTAACAAATTTATGCATGCAAGAAGTGATTAGATATTTAAAAGATAACGAAAATAACTTAAGTGATGGAACCCACTTATTATTTGTAACTAAAAATATAGAGAGAATAGGTGATCATACAACCAACATTGCTGAGCAAGTATATTATTTAGTTAAGGGAGAATATCTAGAGGGTGATCGACCAAAAGGCACAGAACCTATTGTCACTGGAGAAAAGTAAAATATGTCGGCTCACATTTTTATAGCTGAGGACGAGGCTGCTATAATAACTCTACTAAAGTATAACCTTGAAAAAGAAGGTTACAAAGTAAGTTTCTGTGAAAATGGTGAAGATGCGCTTAAACAAATTAAAGATAAGCTTCCTGACTTAATATTAATGGATTGGATGTTGCCCGATTTGTCAGGCGTTGAAATATGTAAAAATTTAAAAAAAGACAAAAAGCATAATGACATACCAGTAATAATGTTAACAGCAAAAGGCGAGGAGGAGGACAAATTAAGAGCTTTTGATACAGGTGCAGATGATTATGTAACAAAACCATTTAGTCAAAAAGAACTTAATGCAAGAATTAAATCTTTACTCAGAAGATCAAAACCACAATCCACCGTTGATGTTGTTGAGTTTACAGATCTAAAAATAGATAGAATAACAAAAAGAGTTTATAGAAATAACATTGAAATATCTCTAGGACCTACAGAATTTAAATTATTAGATTTTTTTATCAAAAATCCAAAAAGGGTATATTCAAGAGAACAACTCTTAAACAATGTTTGGGGAGAAAATATTTACGTTGAAACTAGAACTGTCGATGTGCATATCAGAAGATTAAGACAGGCTATTAATATAGATAATACTAAGCCTTTAATTAGAACTGTAAGATCAGCAGGTTATTCTTTAGAATCTTGAAGGTCTTTAGGTCTAGTAAATTCTTTAATTAAACCATTTCCATCTAATTTATTCCATTCATTAAAATCAAAATAAATTTTTGCAAATGCCGATGTCGGAAATTTGTAGTTTAATAATTTAAAATGGTTGTTGTTGTGATTTTTTATCAGTGATCGTATTAGATTTCTAACAGTAGGTTCATGGTTAATTAAAAGCACTGATTTATATTTTTTTGGTATTTTTTTTATTATATCTATAATTTTATCTTCACTTGATAAGTATAATTTTTTTGAAGAAATAATTTTTTTTGGTTTATCTATTTTTTTTAATAAAATTTTTAGGGTTTTCTTTGTTCTTTTTGATGATGAAAGTAATATGTAATCAAACTTATAATTTTTTTTAACAAAAAATTCACAAATCTTTTTTGCATTTTTCTCGCCACGCTTACTTAATGGTCTTTCATGATCATCAAGATTTGGGTGGTCCCAGCTAGATTTTGCATGACGCATAACGTATAATTTAAGCATAAATTTTAAATATATGACTGCATTAAAAAAACAAGATAAAGAAACACTAAAATCTAAATACATAAATAGAGAGCTGTCTTGGCTAAAATTCAACGACAGAGTTCTTCTTGAGGCCCAAAATTTTGAAAATCCTCTTTATGAAAGAATTAAATTTTTATCTATAGCTGGATCAAATTTAGATGAATTTTTCATGGTTCGTGTTGCAGGTTTATATAGTCAAATCAAACAAGATGTAGATTCACTTAGTTCTGATGGTCTTACTCCTGATGAACAAATGAGTGAAGTTATTTTGGAAACAAATAATCTTCTTAATAAACAAAATAAAATATTTAGAGATTTAATTCTTCAATTAAAAAAAGCAAATATAAGTATAGTTAAACCTGAAAATTTAAGTAAAACTGAACAAAAAAGATTATTTAAAATTTTTAATGAAGAAATTTACCCTCTGCTAACCCCATCAGCAATAGACCCAGCTCATCCCTTTCCATTTATTGCAAATCAAGGAAGAGCATTAGTTATGAGATTAAATAAGAAAAATAAAAAAAGGACTTTAAATGCAATAATAGTAATTCCAAAAGCTTTATCAAGATTTATTGAAATAGATGGAAATAAAAGTTTTAAAAAATTTTTAATTATAGATGATGTTATAAGTTTTTTTGCCTCTGAAATATTTCCTGATCATGATTTAGATAAAAAAATGTTATTTAGAGTTATAAGAGATAGTGATGTAGAAATTCAAGAGGAGGCCGAAGATTTAGTAAGATCTTTTGAATTGGCTTTAAAAAGAAGAAGAACAGGTGACATAGTACGTTTAGAAATTTTAAAAAATAGTAATAATGACTTAATTAAGTTTATAACCAATAAGTTAAACGTAAAATCTGAATACATCTATGAAATTGAAGGCATTGTTGGAATTCAAGATATAGACCAAGTTTGTAAAATTAAAAATTCTAAATTAAGATTTAAAAATTTTAATCCCAGGGAGGTTGAGAGATTAAAGGAGTTTAATAATAATTTTTTTGATACTATAAAAAAAAAAGATTTAATAGTTCATCACCCTTTTGAAACATTTGATGCTGTCGTTGAGTTTTTAAATCAAGCTGCATATGATAAAAAAGTTATAGCAATTAAACAAACTCTATACAGAACAACGCTAGATTCTCCAATTGTTAAAGCCTTAATAACAGCAGCTGAAAATGGAAAGACAGTAACCGCTTTAATAGAGATCAAAGCAAGATTTGATGAAGAAGCAAACATTCAACTTTCAAGAAGTTTAGAAAATGCAGGAATTCAAATAGTTTATGGTTTTGCAAAATATAAAACACATGCAAAATCATCTTTAATATTAAGAAAAGAGCAGGGAAAAATTCAAACTTATATACATCTGGGAACTGGTAATTATCACCCAGTTAATGCAAAAATTTATACTGACTTATCTTTATTTAGCTCTGATAAAAAAATAGCAACTGATGTGGAAAAATTTTTTAATTATGTAACTGGTTATTCAAAACCACGAAATCTTAGTAAAATATCTATATCACCAATTAATCTTAGGGAAACCTTGAACAAATGTATTGCTAACGAAATAACAAATGTCAAAAAAGGTAAAAAAGGTGAAATATGGGCCAAAATGAATTCCTTGGTAGATCCAGCGATAATTGATAAATTTTACGAAGCTTCAAATGCTGGAGTAAAGATATTTTTATTTGTAAGAGGTGTTTGTTGTTTAAGACCTGGAGTTAAAGATAAATCTGAAAATATAATAGTTAAAAGCATGATTGGAAGATTTTTGGAACACTCAAGAATTTATTGTTTTGCAAATGGAAAAACAATGCCTAGTAGAGATGCAAAAGTTTTTATTTCATCAGCAGATTTAATGCCAAGAAATTTAAATCGAAGAGTAGAACTTCTAGTTCCAATTGAAAACCAAACAGTCCACGAACAAGTTCTTGATCAAATTATGTTAGCTAATTATTTAGATAAAAAACAAAGTTGGGAACTTGATGCTAGTGGAAATTATAAAAAAATTAAATATAGTGAAAATGATTCTTTTTCAGCCCATGATTATTTTATGAATAATCCTAGTTTATCTGGAAGAGGTAAAGCTAAATTAAAAATGAAACCGAAAAAATTAAACTTAAGACTTATTAAAAGTGGAAATTAAAGTTTTTAAAAATAAACAAAATTTAAAATTAAAACCTGCTAAATTAGCAGTTATTGATATAGGCTCTAATTCTATTAGGATGCTAATTTATGAAGATTTTAGCTCTTCTCGTGTGCCTTTTTTCAATGAAAAAGCTGTTTGTGAACTTGGTAAAAATTTAGATAAATCAAGAAAACTTCATAAGTCTGGTGTTGATTATGCTCAAAAAGTATTGAAGAGATTTTCAGAGATTTTAAATGTTTCTAAAATTTCTAATTTAAAAATAATAGCAACTGCAGTTTTAAGAGAAGCAACTGATGCAAAACCATTTGTTGAATACGTAGAAAATCTTTTTAAGAAAAAAATAGAAATCTTAAGTGGAGAGGAAGAAGCAATTTGTTCAGCTGAAGGTGTTAAAATTGGATTTGATAATGTAGATGGGTTAGTTGCTGATCTTGGTGGAGGTAGTTTAGAATTAGCTCGAGTTGAAAATGGTTTGATCACTAATAAAACATCTTTACCCTTAGGTGTTTTAAGATTAATTAATAATCCAATTGTAAAAAAGAGAAACCTTTCTAAATATATAAAAAAACTTTTGAGAGATGAAAAATGGTTATCTAAAAAAAAATTTGAAAATCTTTATTTAGTTGGCGGAACATGGAGAGCTTTATTTAAACTTCATCTTTTTCAAAATAAACACCCTGTCCACATAATCCATCAGTATTCAGTAAATTATGAAACTTTATCAACATTTATAGAAAAAATAGCATCGTTCAATAAAGCAAAACTAAAAACAGTTGAATATATATCTAAATCTAGAACACTTTATCTACCATATAGCTCTATAATTTTAGATGAGATCATGAGAGCAACAAATCCAAAAAACATAATATGTTCCATAAGCGGTATTAGGGAGGGATCTTTGACGAAAGATTACTTTAAAAATATTGATAACTCTCAAGTTTTTGAAAAATCATTAGAATATATTTCTAAGAAGAGAGGTGATTTGGGATTAACCTACAAAAAGTATTATGAATTTATCAAACCTGTATTTGATGGTAATGAACATTTTGATGAAAAATTGCTTAATTTAGCTTGTGTTTTAAGTCATATGGATTGGGGACTTGGTGCTTTTCAAAAAGCAGAATTAGTTTTTCAAGAAACATTAAATACTCCATTATTGAGACTTTCACATAAAGAAAGAATTCAAATAGCTCTTTCATGTTATTGGAGGTACTGCAGCATTAAATACAACCCTAAAATAGAATATTTAACTTTTTTAAATAATAATGAAATTTTTTCTAGTAAACAAGTTGGTGCAGCCTTAAGATTTGCACATTCACTTACATCTATTTCAACTATCTTCTTAGAGGAATTTAAATTGTATAAAAGAGGTAACTCTGTATTTTTAAAAATTCCAGCACAACACCAAGAAATAATTTCTAAACAAGTTACAAAAAGATTTAAAGCTCTGGCGAGAGAATTATTTTTAGAACCAAGAGTAATTTATTCAAATAATTAATATATAATTTAATTTATTACAACTTACAGGTTAGTGATTTTTCTTCTTTAATATATTTTTAATTTTATTGAAACATATCTTTAATCCAAATGTAATATTCTTCTGTGATTAAATTGTAAACATTAAACCCCTGAAATACGCTCGGTATTATTATTGAGCGTATTTCTTTTTATAAAACAAATACATTCCTATATGAGATGCATTGTTAAATTTACCATTCTCAATTAATTTAATTATTTGATGATCTGAAACTATGTGGATTTTAATTCCTTTTTCAGGCTTTGAAATTTTAATAAGATTATTACAAAAAAAACCAGTAATTTTAGTGGTGAGTCGACCTGGTTCAGAATAAAATGAAGTAATTTTTCTTAATTTATTTCTTGATTTATATCCTGTTTCTTCAATTAATTCTTTTTTAGCAGATATTAAAGCTGTTTCATGTTTTTCAATTATACCAGATGGAAACTCAAAATTAATTTGATTTATAGGAATTCTTTTTTGTGAAACCAAAATATACTTGTTCTTAATTTTGGGTATTACTATTGAAAGGTTTGAGGTTTTTAAAAAATGATAAAATTCTTTTTTTTTAAATTTTTTATTAATTAATTTAATATTGTTTGTTAGTTTTAAATTTTTCAATCTTTTTCTAAGAATAATTTTTTTGCGATATAAACAGCAATTAACATACCAAATAATTCTGCAATTATATAAAAAGGAGTGTTTAAATAACTTATACCAGTAAACGACTCTGTGAATGTTCTTGCTATTGTTACAGCAGGATTTGCAAAAGAAGTTGACGAGGTAAACCAATAACCAGCAGTGATATATAAACCAACTGATCCAGCAACAGCTATTTTACCTGATTTCATTGAACCAAAAATAATTAAAATAAGACCCAACGTAGCAACTATTTCAGAAGTAAAAATATAAATCCCACTCCTTGACTTTGTTGATAATTCAAAAACCTGATGTTCAAAAAAGAAATTAGCTAATGCTACACCTAGCAAACATCCAAGTATCTGAGCAGAAATATAAAAGGGTAGAAGGTTTTTTTTTAACTTTCCTGTAATTGTCATAGCAATACTTACAAATGGATTGAAATGAGCCCCAGATACATCAGCAAATACTGTTATTAGCACAAACAATCCAGCTCCGGTTGCCAATGTGTTTGCTATTAGCATTACTGCTATATCATTAGTTAGATTTTCTGCCATTAAACCTGATCCAACTATGATCATGACCAGAAAGCAACTTCCAATGAACTCTGAAAGAAAATATCTATTTTTATTTTTCATCTATCCAATCTTTAATTTTATTACTTATAATATTGAAAGTTTTTCTAATGATTATTTGCTTTTCTTCGTCATTTGCATTTTGAAGTTTAGCTACCGGATCTTCTATATCCCAATGTATAATTTGGTTTTTATCAGGCCAAATAGGACATACCTCATTATTTGCGTTGTTGCATACTGTTATTACATGATCCATTTTTAATTCTTTATTGATAAATTCTTCAAAGTTTTTAGAACTGTAATTAGTTAGATCATAACTTTTATTTTTTTCTAAAAAACTTTTAACATCTTCATTGATTTTTCCAGATGGATTACTACCAGCACTAAAAGCATTAAATTTATTTGAGTATTCGTTATTAATAATACTCTCAGCGATAATGCTTCTCGCTGAATTTCCTGTGCATACAAATAAAATATTTTTCATTAAAAAATAATTTTATAAATACCAATTACAAACAAAGGAATTTGTAATCCAAAATTAGTTAATATGGCCTTATCTTTTAATAAAAAACCCGATATTGTCCATCCAACTACACCAAGACCATGAAAATATATATTAATTGGATATATATTTAAATTTGTAAGCAATATTCCTGTTAAGACTAAAAACGTGCTTATCCATTTGAGATATTTTTTTAAAAACATAAAACTCCTTTCTCTATACTTATGACAGTTATGTTAAAGATTTATTAAAATTATTATTTTATATTAAATTGATTATGTATCTATGGATAAAATATCCTCCGATTAGCAATATTAAACCTGTAATATAAATTATGAAAAAATTCATATTAAAAGATTTTGCAAAAAAGAAGGGTACAAAGAATAAATAACTTGCTGGTACTGCAATAAATATACTTTTTGTAAACATTACTGTTTTTTCTGTATCATTATGCTCATAATACGAAAACAGTATCGCTATTAGTGATACCAAGGGTAATGCAATAATAAATCCAGCGAGCTTAGGATTTTGACCAGCCAACCAACTAGAAAATGCGATAATTAAACCCCCAGCAATAATTTTAAAAAGAAAGAATAACATTGTTGTAAATATTTATAGTTATATACAAATTATTTAACAGAACATTTTTTGCAAAGCCCAAAGAATTCAAGATTATATTTATTGAATTTCATACCCGCTTTGTCTTGAAAATTTTTTAAATATTTTGAAAGTTTGCTGTCACTAATTTCACTTACTTCTTCACAGCTTTCACATATTGAAAATGCTGTTGCCTTAGAAATCTGACAATTTGAATTTTTGCATGCAACGAAAGCATTTCTACTTTCAATTTTGTGAATTTTTCCAATTTCAACCAATTTATCAAGCGCTCTATAAACTTGAAGAGGGGCTTTAATACCTTTTTTTTGTAAATTATGTAAAATTGAATAAGCTTTTATGGGCTCATTTACTTTTTCAATGTAATCAAGAACTATTTGTTGATTTTTTGATAGTGTTTCCTGTTTAAGCATAGTTTTTCTTTTATCAATTTCCCATTAGTTTTTCAATTGTATCGTCTGTTTAACTTTAAATAGAGATATTACAAATAATAATAACGCTGCAGCAATGATAGATGGACCCGAAGGAGTATTGAATTGCAATGAAGAAAATAAACCCATGATTACTGATAATAATCCTCCACATATAGAAAAAATTACCATCTTTTTGGGAGTATCTGATATGTTACGAGCCATAGCCGTTGGTATAATTAACATCCCAGTTATTAATAAAAGTCCTACAATTTTTATAGAAATTGCAATTATTGCTGCCATTAAAATAGTAAATATTGCTTTTGCTCTATCAGGATTTAATCCTTCTGCTTCTGCAAGTTCATAATTTACTGTTGAAGCAAATAAAGGTTTCCAAATTATTTTTAATACAATTAAAATTATTGCTCCTCCTCCCCATATAATTATCAAATCATCAACATTAACAGCTAATATGTCTCCAAATAATAGTCCCATGACATCAAATCTTATAAATGAGAGAAAACCAATTACCACTAAGCCAACTGCTAATGCTGAGTGAGCTAAAAGACCAAGTAAAGCATCACCGGGCAAATTAGTATTTTTTTCAAGTTTAACTAATATGATTGCTATTACTGATGAAATGATAAATATCGAAATTGCTATATTAATTTCGAATGCCAATGCCATTGTAACACCAAGTAATGCTGAATGTGCTAATGTATCTCCGAAATAAGATAATCTTCTCCAAACTACAAAGCAGCCCAAAGGACCTGTTACAAAAGCAACACCTATACCAGCAATTAAAGCTCTTATAAAAAAATCATCAAACATTTAATTTTTTTTTATATCTCCATCATTTGAATGAACATGATCATGCTTATGTTCATATATAGAAAGAGTTTGTGAAGCTTGTTCGCCAAATAACAGTTTATACTCATTATTCATTGCAACGTCTTTTGGTGTTCCTGAACAACACACGTGGCCATTTAAACAAATAACATGATCTGTTGCTGTCATAACAGTATGCAAATCATGAGAAATTAATAAAATTCCACAATTTAATTTATCTGCTATTTCTTTTATTAATTTATACAATGCAATCTCCCCAGTAAAATCAACTCCTTGAACCGGCTCATCCAATACTAAAAGATCAGGTTTTTTTGAAACTGCTCTTGCAAGAAGCACTCTTTGAAATTCTCCACCAGATAAATTTCCTAAATTCTGGTTTTTAAGATGATCTGCACCCGTTAATTTTAAAGCTTCATTTATTTTTTCTTCATCGAGTTCATCTGTTAAAACCATAAAATCACTCACTTTAAGTGGCAATGTCCAGTCAATTGAAATCTTTTGAGGAACATATCCAATTTTATCAGTAAATTTTTCTACATTGCCTTCTATATTCTTATGAAGTCCTATCGCAATTTTTGCAGTTGTGCTTTTGCCAGAACCATTTGGCCCAATTAATGTTACTATCTTTCCTCTTTCAACAATTAAAGAAACGCCTTTTACAAGCCATTTATTCCGTTGTTTTAATCCAACTTCAGTTAATTTTACTAATACATTGTTCTCAATTGTCATTTATTACCTTGACTTATTAATGTTATATTATTACACAATGTTATATTATAACAATTAACACTAAATTAAATTATGAAAAACCTAAAAAAATCAACATTAATAATTACAATATTATCTTTTTTAGCTCTTTTTACATCAGCAAAAGCAGAAATAAAAGTTGTAGCTTCAATTAAGCCTATACACTCTTTAGCTAGCTATCTGATGGATGGAGTTGCTAAACCAGACCTAATAGTCGATGGATATTCTTCACCACATGGATTTCCGTTAAAACCATCTCATGCAAAGATGTTACAAGAAGCTGATCTTATTTTTTGGGTAGGTGAAGATCTAGAAAACTTCATGGAAAAACCATTAGATTCAATTGCAAAAAAAGCTGAAAAAATTGAATTAATGGAAATTAAAGGTCTTAATAAATTAAAATTCAGAGAACGAAATATTTTTGGTGATCATGATGATCATGACGATCACGGACATAAAGAAGATGGCCATAAAGAAGATGATCACGATGATCATGACCATAAAAAGAAAGATGGACATGACGACCACGATGATCACGACCACAAAAAAAAAGACGGTCATAAAGAAGACGACCACGATGATCATGACCATAAAAAGAAAGATGGGCATGACGATCATGATGACCATGGACATAAAAAGAAAGATGACCATGATGACCACGATGATCATGCAGGACATGAAGGTCACCACCACGGTGAGCATGACCCACATATTTGGTTAGATCCAATGAATGCTAAAGTTATATTAAATGAAATGGCAGAGCATTTAATTGAAAATGATGCTAAGAACGCATCAAAATATAAAAGCAATTTAAAGAAAGCACTAAAAGATATTGATAAACTTGTTAGTGACGTCTCTTCTGAATTAAATCAGAGTGTTGCATCAATTGTTTTCCATGATGCTTACCAATATTTTGAGAAAAGATTTAATGTTAATATATTGGGTGCTTTTACAGTTAATACAGATGTAATGCCAGGAGCAGAACAATTGGCTGAAATCAGAGAAATAATTGAGCATGATAAAGTAGCTTGTGTATTTTCTGAACCACAGTTTAATCCAAATATCATTAAAGCTGTAGCAAAAGATATGAATATTAAAACTGGTGTTGTAGACCCATTAGGAGCTACTTTGGATCCTGGAAAAGACTTATATTTTGATTTAATCAGAAATATGTCTAAATCTTTTAAAGGTTGTTAATTAAAAATTGAACTTTTGCCGTAAATAATATCTAATATTATTTATGGCAACCGTTCCTTTAAGTTTAGAAGAAATTTTTCATTTAGCTAAAAAAACATTAATAGCTAACGGATGCGATGAAGAAACAGCAGATACTTTATCTACTTTAATCAAAAATGCTGAAAGAGATGGATCATTATCTCATGGTCTATTTAGATTACCCGCTTATGTATCTGGTTTAAAAAGTGGAAAAATTAATGGTAAGGCTAGACCAGTGATTTCAAAATTAACCCCAAGTGTTGTTAAAGCAGATGGGAAAAATAGTCTTGCCCCAATGGTTTTAAAATATGGAATACCAGAACTCGTAAAAGCTGCAAAAGAAAATGGAGTTGCAGTTTTAGCAATTACTAATTCTCATCATATGGCTGCTATGTGGCCTGAGACTGAAGCAATAGCAGAGCAAGGACTTGTTGCTTTTGCCTGTACATCATATAAGCCAGCAGTTGCACCAGCAGGAGCAATTAAACCTTTATTTGGAACAAACCCAATTTCATTTGCTTGGCCAAGAAAAAATAAACCACCTGTAGTTTATGATATGGCTACTGCATCGATGGCCATGGGAGAGGTTCAAGTTGCAAAAAGAGAAGGGCACAAGGTCCCAATAGGAACTGGTTTAACTAAAGATGGAAAAGAAACAACAGATCCTGGTGAGATAGCAGATGGTGGAGTTTTGTTGCCATTTGGCGGGTATAAAGGCTCAGGAATAGCAATGATGGTCGAATTACTTGCTGGAGCCTTAGTTGGAGATAATTTTAGTTATGAGACGGCTGAGAAGGATACAGATGATGGTGGACCACCAAGTGGTGGAGAGTTTATTTTAGCTATATCTCCTGACAAATTAACAAATTCTGATTGGGATAGTCATTCAAATAAATTCTTTGAGAAAATGAAATCAATGGGAGAGGTTAGGTTGCCTGGTGAAAGACGTCACAAAAACAGATTAGATACTGGACCTAGAAATATTAATGAGGAACTTGTTAATAAAATAAAATCTTTAAGTTAATTCAATTTCAATTGGTGTGTGATCTGAAGGTTTTTGTCTTCCACGAGGAAATTTGTTAATTTTAACATCTTTCACAAGATTTATAATTGAGTTTGAAACTAAGAAATGATCAATTCTCATGCCATTATTTTTTTGCCATGCACCACTTGTGTAATCCCAAAAAGTATATCCTTCTTTATCAGGGTGGATATATCTATATGCATCATGAAAACCTAAACTTAATAATTCTCTTAATTTTTTTCTTATCTCAAGTCTAAATAATGCATCATTTTCATATCCTTTAGAATTATGAACATCTTCTGCAGATGGAATTATATTAAAATCACCACCAATAATTATATTTTCTTTTTTTTTTAAATAACCTTTTAACTTCTTAATTAAACTTTCTAGCCAATATAATTTGTAAGTATATTTTTCTGTATCAACAGGATTTCCATTGGGTGTGTATATATTTATTAATTTAATTGTTTTTGATTTATGTTTTAGATCTGCTGTAATAATTCTTGATTGTTTATTTTTATCTTTAAAAATATCTTTTTCAATTTTGTCTAATTTTTTTTTAGAAATTATTGCAACCCCATTATATGATTTTTGACCAAATACATAATTTTGGTAATATGATTTTTCAAAGTCTTCATAAGGATAGTTTTCATCTTGAGCTTTAATCTCTTGCATCATTAAAATATCTGGTGAATATTTTTTTAGATACTCTTTAATATTTTCAATTCTTGCTCTTACAGAGTTAACATTCCAGGAACTAATTATCATTAAAGCGAGAAAGATACGCCACAACCACAAGAAGATTTACTTTGCGGGTTGTTTATTTTAAAAGAATCTCCTATTAATTCTTTTACAAAATCAACTTCAGATCCTTTTAGTAAATCTGCCGATGTTTTGTCTATAAGGATATTGTCTTGTTGTAGATCATCATCATTAGCAGAATTATCAAATGAGAAATCATATTGAAATCCAGAGCATCCACCGCCTTTGATAGCGATTCTAAAAAATGATCCTTTATCTTTTGATGAAAGAAGATGGTTTATCTGCTTTATAGCATTATCTGTAAATTTAATTTCTTTAATCATAATTAAACATTGATAAAAACAATATAATAATATTTTGCCATTTTTAAAGAATGAAAAATTACTCAAAATTAGGAACATTTGCTTCAAAAGGTAGACTGTTCAAAGAAGCGAGCAATCCTTTCAGATCACCTTTTCAAAGAGATAGAGATAGAATAATTCATTCTACCTCATTTAGAAGATTGAAGCACAAAACTCAGGTATTTGTTAATACTGAAGGAGATCATTATAGAACCAGAATCACTCATTCCATTGAAGTTTCACAAATTGCTAGAACAATTGCTAAATACTTAGGTTTAAATGATGATTTAGCTGAAACATTAAGCTTAGCTCATGATTTAGGTCATACCCCTTTTGGTCATGCAGGAGAAGAGTCTCTAAATAAATGTATGTATGAATATGGGGGATTTGACCACAACCTTCAAACACTTAGGATAGTAATGTTCATTGAAAATAAATATTTTAAATTTGAAGGTCTTAATTTAACATTAGAAACATTAGATGGACTTATTAAACATAATGGTCCGGTAACAAAGCTAGTCAAAATAAATAATTTAATTGGGTTAAAAAATTTAAAAAATAAAATTAATTTTTCAAAAAACTCCTCTTTGGAGGCTCAAATCGCATCTATATCCGATGATGTTGCATACAATAACCATGATATTCAAGATGGAATAAAAGCTAAATTATTTACTTTAAACGATCTTAAACAAATCTCTTTTTTTGATGAGATTTTAAAATCATATAAAAACAAATTAAAAAGTGAAAATAATGATATTCTTGTATATCAAACTATAAGAGACTCTATAAATTTAATGGTTCAAGACTTAATAAAAACTACGACAAGAAATATTTTAATGAATAAAATATCTACAAAAAAAGATGTATCAAATAAAAAAAATCAAATTGTTGATTTTTCCAACAAATTAAAAATAACTATAAATGAGATTAGAGATTTCCTTAGAATAACTATGTATAATAATAAAGATGTATTAAAAAAAAATAACGAAGGAAAAAAGATAATTAAAAAGCTTTTTAATGTAATTAACAAAAATCCAAAAAAGTATATTAAAACTAAATATTTAAAAACTAACAAAGAAAGAGCTATATCTGATTATATTTCTGGCATGACAGATAGGTACGCCATACAATTATATAGAGCATCAAAATGAATATATTTGAAGAATATTTAAATAAAATTTTAAATAAAATTAAATTAGCAAGTGAAGAAAAGCTAATTTTATTACCTGAAAGTTTATCTGGTATAAATGTAGATATACCTCCTAAAAAATTTAAGTGCGATCTGTCAACCAATGTTGCAATGGTTTTATCTAAAACAAATAATGAACCACCAATTAAAATTGCTGAAAAATTAAAAGATATTATTTTTAAAGACGATAATAATATTGAGAAGATAGAAATAGCAAAGCCTGGATTTATAAATATTATTTTAAAAAAAGAGTTTTGGACTTCATTTCTTTTAAATATAAATAATCTTAATAATTTTGGCGCAGCACTTAAGGCCTCTAAAAAGAAACATTTAATTGAATTTGTGTCTGCAAATCCCACTGGACCATTACACGTTGGTCATTGTAGAGGTGCTATACTAGGTGATGTTATCTCTAATTTGCTAAAATTTAACAATCAAGAAGTTGTAAAAGAATATTATGTAAATGATCATGGTAATCAAATTTTACATTTTACTAGATCTGTATATTTGAGAATAAAAGAAAAATTAGATAATCAAACCTTTCCACTAAATGAGGATGATTTATATCCAGGAGAATACATCAAGGATATAGCCCAACACATTATAGATAATAATAATAATTTACAATTTGATGATTATGAAAAAATAAAGTTAACACTTACTAAATTAGCAATTACAGAGTCACTTAAACTCATTAAGACCAATTTAAATAATTTGGGAATTATTCATGATAATTTTGCGAGCGAGACTGAAATAGTTGAAAATAAAGAGGTTGATAAGGTTATTGAGAAACTTAAAAAAGATAAATTTGTATATATAGGAAAAATAAAAGCTCCCAAGGGAGAAGACACAACTAATTGGGTAGAAAGAGATCAATTACTTTTTAGATCAACAGATTTTGGGGATGATAAAGATAGGGCATTACAAAAATCTGACAACACATGGACTTATTTTGCTGGAGATGTTGCGTATCATAATACAAAACTAAATAGAAAATTTGATAAATTAATAAATATTTTAGGAGCGGATCATGCGGGTTATATAAAAAGAATTACATCAGTTGTTGAAGCGTTATCTGGAGAAAAAAATAAATTAATTTGTAAAGTAAGCCAACTTGTTAAGCTAATAAAAGATGGCAAACCTTTTAAAATGTCTAAAAGAAAAGGTGATTACATTACCGTTGAAGATTTAATTTCTGAAGTTGGAAAAGATGCAACAAGATTTATTATGCTAAGTAGAAGTAATGATGCTGAATTAGATTTTGATTTTACAAAAGTAAAAGAAAAATCCAAAGACAATCCACTTTATTATGTTCAATATTGTTATGCTAGAATTTCATCGGTTTTTAGAAATATAAATAAAAATATTGATGACAAGATTGATAATGAAAATAATAATATGCAATTTAATAATGAAGAAATTGAAATTTTTAAAAAAATATCTGAATGGCCTAAATGTGTAGAAATTTCCACTAAAAAACTAGAACCTCATAGGATCCCTGTATATTTATATGAGTTATCATCACAGTTTCATTCCTATTGGAATATGGGAAAAGATGATGTTGAAAAAAGATTTATCAATGATGATAAAACAATAAATATAGAAAAACTAATATTTTTAAAATCTATTGCAAAAACAATTAAAACTGGAATGGATATTATAGGTGTTGATACACCTGAAAAAATGTAATGCTAAAAGAGCTCAAATATCTATTTTATTTAATAATTATATTTTTCTTTCTATTCTTTACTCTAAGATATTATTTTTCAGACGACAATTACAAGAAATCATATAGAGCAGTTTCAAGTATTGATGAAAAAATATCATCTAACGAAAATAATCTATTTATTCTTAAAAATGACACGGACAACATTATTGAATATGTAGAATACAAAAATAAAAACACAAAAAAATATTCTTTTTGGGAATTGTTATATAATGATTAAAAAAACAAGAGCTTTTATATGTGGCATTAGTGGACATAATTTAAATAAAAGTGAAGTAAGTTTTTTAAAAAAATATAAGCCATGGGGTATAATCCTTTTTTCAAGAAATATTAAATCAATCAATCAAGTTCAAAAATTAACTGGTTCGATTAAAAAAATATTTAAAAACTCTAACTATCCAATTCTAATTGATGAAGAAGGTGGAAGAGTAAGCAGATTAAGAAAATTTATAGATAATTCAATTTTTAGTGCAAAATATTTTGGTGATTTATATTCAAAAGATAAAAAAAAATTCGATATTTATTTCAATGTTTATGTGAAGCAAATATCCTATTTGTTAAGACTTATTGGTATTAATGTTAATACAGTACCCGTATTGGATTTAAGACGAAATAATTCTCATAAAATTATAGGTGATCGATCCTATTCAAATGATAAAAAAACTCTGTCTAAAATTGGCGATATATCTATCGAAAAATTTCACGAAAATAGGGTTGGTACAGTAATTAAACATCTTCCAGGTCATGGTTTAGCTAAAGTTGATAGTCATTATAAATTACCAGTTATAGACAAAGATCTAAAGTATCTTAAAAAATATGATTTTTTTCCATTTACCAAAAAAAAATCTGTTTTAGGTATGACTGGTCACTTGTTGTTTAAGAAACTTGATCCGATAAATAACGTTTCACATTCTAAACAAATCATAAAAATGATTAGAAAAGAAATATCATTCAAAGGAATATTAATGTCAGATGATATTTCTATGGGTGCTCTTAAAGGTAATTTAAAAAATAACGTTATTAAATCTTTTCGTGCAGGTTGTAATTTGGTGCTTCATTGCAATGGAAAAATGAGCGAAATGAATGTAGTAGGTCAAAATTCACCTTATATCGATGATTTTATTGTAAAAAAAACTTCTAAATTAATTCAAATAATAAGTTAAATTTAAATCCATGAGTGATTCTTTAGAATTTAATGTTGATCTTAGTAATTACTCTGGATCATTAGAAATACTTTTAGATTTAGCTAAATCACAAAAAGTTGATTTGGAAAATATATCAATCACTAAATTAGCAGATCAATTTCATGATTTTATAACAAAAACTGAAAATTTAAATTTAGAATTGGCATCAGAATATTTGTTAATGGCTACTTGGTTAACTTATCTTAAATCTAAACTACTATTACCAGAAACAGAGGAAGAGGAATTTAAAGCTCTTGAAGTAGCAGAGAAATTAAAACTCCAACTTAAAAAACTTGAATTAATAAGATTATTGTCTTCTCAGATGTTGAGCAGAAAAAGATTAGGTAAAGATATTTTTATGAGAGGTTCAAAAAGTGGAATGAGATCAATTTATAATTCTCAATATTCATTAACATTGTTTGAATTATTAAAAACGTATTCAAATATCGTAATGACAAAAGATTTTCAGAGAATGAATATTCCAAAACTCCCAGTATTTACTACCGAAGAGGGTATTAAAGTCATAAAAGAGTTTTACAATAATTTAAATGATTGGAAAAATATGACTGATTTAATACCAAAAAATTTTAGAAATTCTAAAACTTTAAGTAAGACAGGTAATGCAGGAATTTTTGCTGGATCTTTAGAGCTTGCAAAAGAAGGTAATATATCTATTAAACAAGATAATTTATTTGAGGACATATATATTAAAAAAATCTAATGAATAAATTAAAAAAAAATAATGTTGTATCATTTCCATTTAAATTAAGTGATGTTGATAAAGAAATAGAGGCTATTGTTTTTGCAGCTGCAGAGCCTTTAAATATTGAAACTATTGAAAATAAAATTTCAAAAAAGACAGATGTTGAAAAATCTTTACTAAAACTTCAGAATTTTTATTCTGATCGTGGAATAAATTTAGTCTGTATATCCAATAAATGGTCTTTTAGAACTTCACCAAATTTATCCTCATTAATGTCTCAACAAAAAACTGTTGAAAAAAAATTATCAAAGGCTGCGATAGAAACACTTGCAATTATTGTTTATCATCAACCAGTTACTAGAGCTGAAATAGAAGAAATTCGTGGAGTTGCTTTCGGGAATAATACACTTGAGATATTGATGGAATTGAACTGGGTTAGACCTCAAGGTCGAAAAGATGCCCCTGGTAAACCTATTCAATATGGAACAACAGATGACTTTTTAAGTCATTTCAATCTCCAAAAATTGTCAGATCTTCCAACCGTTGATGAATTAGGAACCGCAGGTCTTATTGATACATCTAGTGTAGATGCATCTATATTTGGAACAGGCAAATTCTATAAAGAAAAACAAGAGGATAAAAAGGAAAATATATACTCCGATATAGATGAGATGCTTAATAGCACTCTTAATACCGATAACGATAAATAAAAAAATAGTTTTAAAACTAAAATTATAAGGTTATAAGTAATTATGAGTATAGGATTTTGGCAAATTGCAATTGTAGTAATTTTAGTAGTATTACTTTTTGGTAGAGGTAAAATCTCTAGTCTAATGGGTGATGTTGCTAAAGGAATTAAAAGTTTTAAAAAAGGTATGGCTACAGATGCTACAGAAGATAGCCAACCAAAAAATATATCTGAAAATCAAGACTCAGACAAAAAAGAGTAATCAATGCCACAGATCGGCTGGTTTGAAATATTAATAATAGTATCTATTGCAATAATAGTTGTAGGACCAAAAGACTTTCCTGTAATGTTAAAAAAAGTTGGATCATGGATAGGTTCTGCTAAGAGATATTTTTCAGATGTTCAAAATCAAGTTACAGAAATAACTGATGTTTCAATTAAAGAAGAATTAAAAAAAAATACTGAGATTATGAAAGAGGATAAACCTAAAGATGACAGCTAAAAAAAAAGAAACAGGTTTTATAAGTCATCTTACTGAATTAAGACAAAGACTAATACATTCATTTATCTTCTTAGCAGTATTATTTGTAGTTTGTTACTATTTTTCTGAATACATATATGGATTTTTAGTTGAACCTTACGCTAATGCTGTAAAGGATGATAATGTTGATAGAAGATTAATCTTTACCGCTCTTCAAGAAACATTTTTAACATATCTTAAAGTTTCTTTTTTTGCTGCTTTCTTTGTGACCAGTCCATATATCCTTATTCAAATTTGGAAATTTATTGCACCAGGATTATACACCCATGAAAAGAAAGCAATTATGCCTTACTTAGTAATTACACCAATACTTTTTTTACTAGGAGGTATGCTTGTTTATTATCTAATTATGCCACTAGCATTTAAATTCTTTTTATCATTTGAAAGTACGGGACTTGGGACTAGCTTACCGATTCAATTAGAAGCTAAAGTTAATGAATACTTATCTCTTGTGATGAAGTTAATTTTTGCATTTGGATTAAGTTTTCAGCTACCAGTTGTATTAAGTTTGCTTGCAAGAATAGGAGTTGTAAATTCAACTTATTTAAGAGAAAGAAGAAAATATTTTGTTGTAATAATATTTGCTGCTGCTGCAATATTAACTCCACCAGATCCAATTACACAAATAGGTTTAGCAATACCTTTGTTAATTTTATATGAATTATCAATTTTTTCTGTAAATATTATCGAAAAGAAAGCTCAAGAGAGAAATGCACAATATTAAGGATATTAGAAAAGATATCGATAATTTTAAAAATACAATTAAAAATCGAAACGTTGATGTAGACTTTGATCAAATACTAAATCTCGATGAAGAAAATAGAAAATTAATTCAAGAAAAAGAAAAATTAGAAATGGAAAAAAAATCTATTTCTAAATCTAAAGATGAAACCCTTTTTGAAAAGTCTAAAGAAATTTCAAATAAAATAGATAATTTAAGTAAAAATCAAAAAAGTGTTAAAGACCAACTTGATCAGATATTAAGTAATATTCCTAATTTACCATTGAATGATGTCCCCGTAGGTAAGGATGAAAATAGCAATAAAGAGGTTGTAAAATCTGGTGAAATTAAAGAAATGAGTTTTAAACCAAAATCTCATTATGAAATTGGTGAAAAACTGAATATGTTAGATTTTGATTTAGCAACAAAAACAACTGGATCAAGATTTGTTTTTGTTAAAGACAAATTAGCATCATTAGAAAGAGCAATTTCTAATTTTATGATTGATACACATGTCATTAATAATGGCTACACTGAAATCTCTCCACCTTTAATGGCTACAGACAACACTATGTTTGGAACTGGCCAATTGCCCAAATTTGAAAATGATCAATTCGAAATTAAGTTTGATGATAAAAATGATAGAAAGTTTTTAATCCCTACCGCTGAAGTGATCTTAACTAATATGGTTAAAAATCAGATATTAAATCTAAAATCTTTGCCAATGAGATTAGTTGCATCAACACCTTGTTTTAGAAAAGAAGCAGGAAGTTATGGTAAAGATACAAAGGGCATGATTAGACAACATCAATTTTATAAAGTTGAACTAGTCAGTATTGTAGAAAATAATAAGTGCATTGAAGAACTAGAGAGAATGACTAATTGTGCAACTAAAATTTTAGATGATTTACAATTACCTTACAGAAAAATTATTTTAAGTACCGGTGATATGGGTTTTAGTGCAGAAAAAACTTATGATATAGAGGTTTGGCTTCCATCTGAAAATAAATATAGAGAAATATCAAGCTGTTCTTCATGTGGAACATTTCAGGCTAAAAGAATGAAAGCTAGATATAAAAATAATAAAAACGAAAATGAATTTGTTGGTACTTTAAATGGGAGCGGACTTGCCGTTGGTAGAACCTTAATTGCGATATTAGAAAATTACCAAACTGAGGATGGTTCAATAACTATTCCTGAAAAACTAAGACCATATATGAACAATATGGAGAAAATAGGTATCAATTAAGAGTTGTCTTCTAAAAGTATATAGTATAAATAATCGTTAACTTTTTAAGGACTTAACATGGACGCAGGAATTGGACAATTTATACCCCTAATTTTAATATTCGTAATATTTTACTTTTTCTTAATTAGACCCCAGCAAAAGAAAGTTAAAGAACATAAGGCTATGGTTGAAGCTTTAAAGCGTGGAGATAAAGTTATTACTTCTGGGGGTATCGTTGGCACTGTAGAACGAGTTATCGATAATGAGAAAGTAGAAGTTATGATAGCTGATAATGTTAAAGTTGAAATTGTTCGAGCTACAGGAATACAAGGACTAGTTACTAAAGCTGAACCAAAAAAATAATAACTTCCTAAAGTGTTATATTTTTCTAAATTAAGAGTTTTTAGTGTTTTAATTTTTACACTTATTATTTCATATTTTACCATTTCCAATTTTACAAAAGTTGATGATGAATTTTTCTCAAAAAATATAAAATTAGGATTAGATTTACAAGGTGGTTCTTATTTATTGTTAGAGATAGATAACGAACCAGTCATTACTCAAAGATTGCAAAGTAAAGTATTAGAGTTTAAAAAATTTTTCAAAGATAAAGATATTAAGGTTAGAAATTTTGTAATTGAGGATAAGTCAATTATATTCGATGTTGAAAATTCTAAGATTGAGGATGTTAAATCTCTGTTAGATGATGATAAAAGTGAGATAAATCCTTATTTTCAACAATATAAATCCCATCAATTTAACTTTGAAAACATGGATACCTCATTCAAGTTAGAATTTTCTGACTATGGACTAGTATTGTTAAAAAATTCATCATTAGATCAAGCAATTGAAATTGTAAGAAGAAGAGTTGATGAAGTAGGAACTAATGAGCCAAATATTTTAAAAAGAGGTAATGATAGAATTCTTGTTGAGTTGCCAGGATTAGACGATCCTGGTAGAATTAAATCTTTATTAGGTAAAACAGCAAACCTAACATTCCAATTTATATCCAGTAGTTCTGAAGAATCATTTGGTACAGAAAAACTTTCTTTTGAGGATGGCTCTAGTGAAGCCATTGTTAGTAAACGAATTGTTTTAAGTGGTGATAATCTTATGGATGCTAAGCCCACTATGAATAATCAAACTAATGAGACAGTTGTTTCATTTAGCTTGGATAGAGTAGGAGCAAAAAAGTTTGGTAAGGCGACTTCAAATGGTGTTGGAAAAAGGTTGGCAATTGTTTTGGATGGAAAAATTATTAGCGCTCCTGAAGTCAGAGAACCAATTATTGGAGGAAATGGACAGATATCTGGTAATTTCACCTTTCAATCAGCAACAGATTTAGCTTTACTATTAAGATCAGGTGCTTTGCCGGCTCCACTTAATATTATTGAAGAAAGAACTGTAGGTCCCGACCTTGGAAAAGATTCAATTAATGCAGGAATTATGTCATTGATAATAGGATTTATCTTAGTCGTTGCCTTTATGTTCTATAAATATAGATTTTTCGGCTTAATTGCTAACTTAGCCTTAATTTCTAATTTATTTTTATTAGTAGGAATTTTAACATTATTTGAAGCAAC
Source organism: uncultured Pelagibacteraceae bacterium (assembly GCA_902564385.1). Taxonomy (GTDB): domain Bacteria; phylum Pseudomonadota; class Alphaproteobacteria; order Pelagibacterales; family Pelagibacteraceae; genus Pelagibacter. Next base: position 153,753 of record CACFAT010000002.1, on the reverse strand, counting down.
TCTTACACTCCCTGGAATTGCAGGTATTATTTTAACAGTAGGTATGGCCGTTGATGCAAATGTTTTAATTTTTGAGAGAATTAAAGAAGAATTAAAAAATGAAAATAATTCAATTGTAGCTTTTGATTCTGGTTATACAAAATCACGAACAACAATTTTAGATGCCAATATTACAACTTTAATCGCTGCAGTAATCCTATTTTTCATGGGCTCAGGTCCAATTAAAGGATTTTCTATAACACTTGGAGTTGGAATACTTACAACACTATTTTCAGTATATTTTATTGCCCGTTTGATTACTGCTTACTATGTCATCAAAAATAAACATAAGGAAAAACTTATATAATGAAAACAATCTATTTTAATAAGTTTTATAAAAGTTTTAATATACTTTCAGGTATATTAATCATAGCTTCCTTAGTTTTCTTAGTTTTTAAAGGATTGAATTTTGGTGTTGATTTTAAAGGGGGTACTCTAATAGAGCTAAGGACTGACAAATCTTCTGCTAATATAACAAAAATAAGAGATAGTTTTAATCAAATGAATCTTGGTGATGTTTCAGTGAAAAATTTTGGTAATGAAACAGATTTTGTAGTTAAATTTGAAAAACAAAATTCAAATGATCCAAAGTTTATAGAGGAGATAAAAACTAAGCTATCAAATTCTATAGGTACGGTTGATTTTAGAAGAGTAGAAAATGTTGGGCCAAAGGTTAGTGCAGAACTTCTGAGATCAGGTGTAATAGCGATAGCTTTATCTTTAGCGGCTATGCTTTTATATATTTGGATCAGATTTGAGTGGCAATTTAGTCTTGGAGCTATTTTAGCTTTATTTCATGACGTTATAATTACATTAGGAGTATTTTCTGTATTTTCATTAGAAATCAATCTTTCAATCGTTGCAGCTGTTTTAACAATAGTTGGATATTCAATGAATGATACAGTTGTAATATTTGATAGAGTTAGAGAAAATTTGCGTAAATATGCTGATATTAAAATATTCGAACTAACAAATATCTCAATAAATGAAACTTTATCACGAACAATAATAACTTCAGTTACTACATTGTTGGCACTTTTATCTATATTTATTTTTGGTGGAGAAATATTAAAAGGATTTTCGTTGGCAATGATATTAGGAGTAATTTTTGGAACTTATTCATCTATTTATATTGCAAACCCAGTACTAGTCTCTTTAAAAGTTAGCCAAAGAACCATTGTTAAGGAAGAAAAGAATAATTAATATAGGTTTTGTGCTGCTACCATTGTTAACAACATTGGTAAGGATAAAAGTGTATTTGTTCTAGAAAATAGCATTGCAGTCTTTGCTGATTTAGCTTTAACTTCTGGTTCACACTCAACCATACCTAAAGCTCTTTTTTGATTTGGCCATATAACAAACCAAACATTGAATGCCATTATTAATCCTAACCACATTCCAATTCCTATTGCAGTATTTTTTCCACCACCTGATCCAATTCCTAATGTCATCGCTTGATGAACGTAACCATTAAAATAGGCTAATAATAATCCTGATATGATTGTAAATAGCGCTGCCCATCTAAACCAAAATAATGCTGCTGGAGCTATAACTTTGCCTATTGCTGGTTTTTGTTCGTCTGGAATTTTAGCCATGTTAGGAATTTGAACAAAATTGAAATACCAGAGTAAACCAATCCACATAATACTTACAGTTACATGTACATATCTTAATAACCAGCTCCAAAATAAAACATCAAAATCAAATCCACCATTACCGATGTAAAGACCAATGAATAGTAATATTGCAATAGCTAATGATAAATGAACAGTTTTTGATAATGATTGTAATATGGAAGTCATCTGTGTAATGATTTTATATTATTTTTCTATAAAGATTAAGCGATTTTTTTAAATTTTGTATCTAATAAAGGCTTTAAAAATTTACCTGTATAGCTACCTTTCACTTTTGCAACTTCCTCGGGTTTGCCTTCGGCAATAATATTTCCGCCTTTAACACCACCCTCGGGTCCCATGTCTACAATATAATCGGCAGTTTTAATAACATCTAAATTATGCTCAATAACTACAACTGAATTACCCGTTGCAACAAAGGTGTGCAATATTTCCAAAAGTTTTTTTATATCATGTTGATGTAATCCAGTAGTTGGTTCATCTAATATATACATTGTTCTTCCTGTGGACCTTTTAGATAATTCTTTAGCAAGCTTAATACGCTGAGCCTCTCCACCAGAAAGAGTTGTAGCTTGCTGACCAATTTTTATGTAGCCAAGACCAACTTTCTTTAACGTTAGAAGTTTAGTTTTTATGTTTGAAATATTTTCAAAATACTCACATCCTTCATCAACAGTCATATTTAAAACATCTGCAATACTCTTATCTTTGAATTTAATCTCTAATGTTTCTCTGTTGTATCTAGTGCCTTTGCATTCATCGCATGTTATGTAAACATCAGGAAGAAAGTGCATTTCGTAAGTAATTACACCATCTCCTTCACATGCTTCACATCTTCCACCCTTTACATTGAAAGAAAATCTTCCAGGTTTATAGCCTCTACTTTTTGCTTCAGGTAAATTGGTAAACCAGTCTCTTATAGGACCAAAAGCTCCAGTATATGTAGCAGGATTTGATCTAGGAGTTCTGCCAATAGGTGATTGATCAATATCTATAACTTTATCAATTAATTCTATTCCTTTAAATCCTCTAAATGGCTGAGGAATTTTTCTAGACTTATTATTATTCAAAGTAAGATTTAATGCATTGTATAAAGTTTGAAGTATCAAAGTAGATTTACCACTTCCAGATACACCAGTAACACAAGTGAAACTACCTAAAGGTATTTTTAAATTTACGTTATTTAAATTATTTCCCGATGCACCATTGATTTCTAAAAATCTACCATTTTTTGCAAGTCTTCTATTTTTTGGAATAGGTATGAAACTCTTATTTGATAAATATCTTCCAGTAATACTTTTATCATTCTTTAAAATTTGCTCATAGGTACCTTCGGCAACAATTTCTCCACCTTTATTTCCAGCTTCAGGTCCTAAATCTATTATATGATCTGCATTCTCCATTGTTTCTGTATCGTGTTCAACAACAATAACAGTATTACCTAAGTCTCTTAATCTTTTTAATGCATCTATAAGCTTAACATTATCTTTTTGATGTAAACCAATTGATGGTTCATCTAAAACGTATAGAACTCCAGTTAAACCTGATCCTATTTGTGAAGCTAGTCTAATCCTTTGTGCTTCACCACCAGATAATGTTCCAGACTCTCTAGATAAAGTTAAATAATCAAGACCAACATTTAAAAGAAAATCTAAACGTTCATTAATTTCTTTTAATATATGTTGTGCAATTTTAATTTGTCTTTTATCTAATTTAACTTCTAAAGATCTAAACCATTCCTTAGCATCAAAAATTGATTTTTCTGTAACTTGGCTAATGTTTAATTCATTTATTTTAACACACAGAGCTTCATCTTTTAATCGATAACCATTGCATCTTTCACATTTTGTATCAGATTGATATTGAGCAATTTCTTCTCTTTTCCAATCGCTATCTGTTTCTAAATATCTTCTCTCTAGATTATTGACTACACCTTCAAAGGTTTTTTTGTGCGAATATTTTTCATAACCATCGTCATAAGTAAATTTAATTTCTTCATCATCAGATCCATACAAAATTACATCCTTAATTTTTTTTGGTAGTTTTGACCATTTATCATCTAATGAAAAACCATAATGTTTAGATAAAGATGCTAATGTTTGGGCGTAATACATTGATGTAGATTTTGCCCAAGGTTCGATTGCACCATCTGCGATAGATTTTTTTTCATTTGGAACAACTAAATTTGGATCAACATTTAATTTCATTCCAATACCTTCACATTCTTCACAGGCTCCATAAGGACTGTTGAATGAAAAAAGTCTTGGTTCAATCTCTTCAATAGTAAAACCACTTTCAGGACAAGCAAATTTGGTTGAGAAAATTAATTTTTCAATTTTTCTGTATTTTTTTGGAAGTGTTTCATTTTCATATTCAACGAAAAGTAATCCATTTGCTAAATTAACAGCTGTTTCAACACTTTCAGCTAATCTGTTTCCTAATGAGGAATTTATTACAATTCTATCAACTAAAATTGAAATATCGTGTTTAAGTTTTTTATTTAACTCTGGAACATTTTCAATATCATACAATTGGTCATCAACTTTAATTTTTCTAAATCCTCTTTTTTTATATCCTAATATATCTTTTTTATATTCACCCTTACGTCCTCTTACGACTGGAGCGTATAAATATATGGTTGATTTTTTTGGTAATTCTTTAATCTTATCAACAATTTGACTAATAGTTTGAGAAGTAATTGGTTTACCTGTAAATGGAGAATAGGGTATTCCTGCTCTTGCATAAAGTACCCTCATGTAGTCATATATCTCAGTAACGGTTGCAACTGTTGATCTTGGATTTTTAGAAGTATTTTTTTGTTCTATTGAAATTGCTGGACTCAAACCTTCGATTAAATCTACATTTGGTTTTTTCATTTTGTCTAAAAACTGTCTTGCGTATGCAGATAAACTTTCAACATATCGTCTTTGACCTTCTGCATAGACAGTATCAAATGCTAATGATGATTTTCCCGAACCAGATAGACCTGTTATTACAACAAATTTATCTTTAGGAATCTCTAGTGAAATATTCTTTAAATTGTGCTCTTTTGCGCCCTTAATAAGTATCTTTTTAAGCATAATTTTAGTTGCTTTAGATTAATAAAATTAATATTCAAGCCTATTAATGTTATAAATAACATTTCAAATATATAAATATTATGGCAGGAAGCTTAAATAAAGTACTTTTAATCGGTCGATTAGGCGCAGATCCAGAAGTTAAACAAATGGTTAACGGTAAAAGTGTAGCAAGATTGAGCCTAGCTACTAGTCAATCCTGGAAAGATAAAAATACCGGTGAAAAAAAGGAAAAAACTGAATGGCATAGAGTAGTTGTTTTCAATGAAGGACTAGTAAATGTAGTTCAACAATATTTAAAAAAAGGAGCACAAGTATACGTTGAAGGACAACTGACTACTAGAAAATGGAAAGATGAACAATCAGGTCAGGATAAATATTCTACTGAAATTTTAATTCAAGGATACAATTCATCATTAACAATGTTAGGTGGAGGAAATCAAAATTCAATTCCATCACAAGATAACAAACAAAGTTTTGATGATAGTTCTATGGCTCAAAACGAGCTAGATGATGATATTCCTTTCTAAATAAATGCAAAAAAACGAAGTAACTAAAGATTTAAATATCAAACCAATCTCAATGTATGATGAAATGAGCTCATCATATTTATCTTACGCAATGAGCGTAATAATTAGTAGGGCACTACCCGACATAAGAGATGGACTCAAACCTGTTCACAGAAGAATTTTATATGCAATGCACAAAGGTGGTTTTGATTGGTCAAAACAATTTAGAAAATCTGCAAGAATTGTTGGAGACGTAATTGGTAAATATCATCCGCATGGTGATCAAGCTGTATATGATGCATTGGTTAGAATGGTCCAAGATTTTTCAATGAGTGTTCCTTTAATTGATGGTCAGGGCAATTTTGGTTCAATCGATGGTGATCCACCTGCAGCAATGAGGTATACAGAAACAAAACTTGCAAAAATATCTCAATTTTTGATTGATGATATAGAAAAAAATACTGTCTCATTTAAAAGTAACTACGACGAAACCGAGCAAGAACCTACAGTGCTGCCAGCTCAATATCCTAATCTTTTGGTAAATGGAGCTGGAGGTATCGCTGTTGGTATGGCAACTAGTATACCACCACATAATCTTGGTGAAATAATTGATGGAACTTTAGCTCTTATTAAAAATAAAGATATTAAAGTTAAAGAGTTAATGAAGCATATACCCGGCCCTGATTTTCCAACTGGTGGAGTTATTATCGGTAAAGATATTATTCGAGAAGGATACAAAACAGGCAGAGGCTCTTTTAAAATTAGGGGTGAAATAAATGTAGAAAATCTTAAAAATGGTAAAGATAGATTAGTAATTACTTCAATACCCTATCAAGTAAACAAATCCAACTTAAATGAAAAAATTGCAGAATTAGTTAGAGATAAAAAGATTGAGGGTATAAGTGACATAAGAGATGAATCTAACAGAGAAGGTATAAGAGTTGCTATAGATTTAAGAAGAAGTGTTGAACCGGAGACAATCAAAAGACAACTTTACAAATATACATCTATTGAAACTTCATTTGGTTTTAATTCATTAGCCATTGTTGATAACAAACCTAAAACATGTTCATTAAAAGATTTTTTAGAGAACTTTTTAAAATTTAGAGAAGATGTAGTCATTAAAAAAACAAAATATGATTTAAAAAAAGCAGAGGACCGTGTCCATGTATTACTTGGCTTATCTGTTAGCGTAGAAAATATTGATAAAGTCATAAAAATTATTAGATCTTCAAAGAATCCAGAAGAAGCAAAAAATACTCTAATAAAAACTAAATGGAAAATAACAAAATCTGCAAAATTAATTAAATTAGTTGATAGTAAAAATTATAAAGGATCATATAACTTATCTGAAACTCAAGTCACATCAATACTAGAACTTAGATTACAAAAATTAACCGCCCTTGGAATTAATGAAATTGAAGAAGAAATTAAAAAATTATCTGAATTAATTACAAAGTATAAAAAAATAATAAATTCTAAAAGTGAACTATTAAAAGTAATTAGTAATGAGTTATCTCAAATTAAAGAGAAATTTTCATCTCCGAGAAGAACTCAGATTATAGATGCTGTTTTAAACTATAATATTGAAGAAACTATTCAAAAAGAGTCTGTAATAATTACAATTACTTTACAAGGATACATTAAAAGAGGTGCCTTAAGTAATGTTAAACAACAGAAAAGAGGTGGAAAGGGTAAAACTGGGATTAAAACAAGAGACGAAGATTCTGTAGTACAAACATTATCAGTAAATACTCACACATCTGTTCTATTCTTCTCTACTGAAGGATTAGCATACAAAGTTAAAGCTTGGAAAATTCCGGAAGGATCAGCTGCATCAAAAGGTAAGTCTTTATTTAACATTCTTCCTCTAAAAAATCATCAATCAATTAGTTCAATTATGCCATTTCCAGATAGTGATGTTGATACAAAAGACATGCATATCATTTTTGCAACAAGTGAAGGAAAAATTAGAAAGAATAATTTAGAAGATTTTACCTCAATTAATGCTTCAGGTAAAATTGCAATGAAACTTGACGGTAATGATAAAATTATTGGTGTTAAAATTTGTAGAGACGATCAGGATATAATTTTAAGTACTAAATTAGGAAAATGTATAAGGTTTGAGTCTAAAAAACTTAGAGTTTTCAAAGGCAGATCATCAAAAGGTATAAGAGGTATCAATTTAGCAGAAAATGATACTATTGTATCTCTGTCTATTATTGATCATGACACAAATAAGAAAGCAAAAACTAAAGACCAAAAATCAGAAATTAAAGCTAAAGAAAAATTCATATTATCAATCACAGAAAATGGTTACGGTAAGAGAACATCTCATTATGATTATAGAGTTACAAATAGAGGAGGAAAGGGAATTATTGGTATTGTAAATTCACAAAGAAACGGGAATGTTTCTTCATCCTTTCCTGTTTTTGAAGGAGATCAAATATTAATTTCTACAAACAAAGGTAGGGTAATAAGAACAGCTGTTAAAGAAATAAGAATAGCTGGTCGTAATACACAAGGTGTTAGAATAATTAAACTGACTGGTGATGAAAAAGTAGTTTCTGCTATTAAATTAGATGATAATCTCATCTAATGAAAAATATAGCTATCTATCCAGGAACTTTTGATCCAATTACGTTTGGTCATATAGATGTCATTAAGAAATCACTTAAGATAGTAGATAAAGTAATTGTAGGTATTTCAGATGGAAATCAGAAAAACTTCCTATTTTCATTAGACGAAAGAATAGAAATTGTAAAAAGAGCTCTTTATAAAGATCTGAAATTTAAAAAAAATAAGGTTGATGTTATAAAATTTAATACTTTGACAACAGACCTTTGTAAAAAATATAAATCAAATATCATTTTAAGAGGCCTAAGGGCAGTTTCTGATTTTGAGTATGAATTTCAATTAGCTGGAATGAATAGAAAACTTAATAATCAAGTTGAGACAATTTTTTTAATGTCAGATGTTGAAAATCAAATAATATCATCTAGATTTGTTAAAGAAATCGCTCAACACAATGGTGATTTAAAAAAATTTACAACTAAAAGTACAATTAAATCATTGAAAGAGGTTTATGAATAAATATTTAAATATTTTAATTATTTTTTTTATTTTTTTATCAACAAATTTAATAGCAAAGGAGAATATAATGATTTTAAAATTAAAAGATGGTGATGTAAAAATTGAAATGTATCCAGATGTTGCCCCAAATCATGTTAAAAGAATTCAAGAGTTAGCAAATTCAGGACAATACGATAATGTTGTTTTTCACAGAGTAATTGATGGTTTTATGGCACAAACAGGTGATGTAAAATTTGGAAATTCATCTTCAAAAGATTTTGATTTAAGAAGAGCGGGTATTGGTGGATCTGATTTACCAGATTTAAATCAAGAATTTAATGAACTTCCTCATGATAGAGGAACCGTTTCTATGGCAAGATCATCAGATCCTAATAGTGCCAATAGTCAATTTTTCATTTGTTTTAAACCAGCACCTTTCCTGGATAGACAATATACTGTTTTTGGAAAAGTAATAGAAGGAATGGAATTCGTTGATATGATTACAAAAGGTGATGGCGATAACGGAGCAGTTTCAAATCCAGATAAAATTATTAGTTTTAAATCTCAATAATTAATAATGAATGTCATTAAAAGATTTCAATTTTAATGTTCATCACACTCAAAATTATGCAAGAGTAGGAGTTATAGAGACTCATAGAGGTAATATTAATACTCCTGCTTTTATGCCAGTTGGTACACAAGCAACTGTTAAAGGTGTTTTTTTAGAAGATATAAAAAAAACAGGTAGTGAGATCATCTTATCAAATACATATCATCTAATGATAAGGCCTGGTGTTGAAAGAATCGAAAGTGTTGGAGGACTTCATGAATTCATGAATTGTGATCTTCCAATTCTAACCGACTCAGGTGGCTTTCAAGTAATGTCTCTGTCGAAATTAAATAAAATTGATAAAGATAAGGGTGCAATTTTTCAATCACATATTGATGGTAAAACTTTTATTTTAAGCCCTGAAGAAAGTATAAGAATTCAAAAAGGCTTGAACTCAGACATAGTGATGGTTATGGATGAATGCCCTAAAAATACTAAAGACTATGATAAAATTAAGAAATCAATGGAATTATCATCAGAGTGGGCAAAAAGATCAAAAGATGCATTTGGAACAAACGATCACAAAGGTTTATTTGGAATAGTGCAAGGTGGATTATTTAACGATCTAAGAATAAAATCCTTAAATAACCTTATTGACATTGGATTTAATGGATATGCTCTAGGAGGTCTAGCAGTGGGGGAAACACAAGATGAAATGTTTGACGTTCTTGATGGAATAAAAGATCATATGCCTAAAGATAAACCAAGATATTTAATGGGTGTTGGTACTCCATCTGATATACTAGGCGCAGTTAAGAGAGGTGTAGATATGTTTGACTGTGTAATGCCCACAAGATCTGGCAGAACTGGTTTAGCTTTTACTTGGGGTGGTCAAATACAAATTAGAAATTCAAAATATAAAAATGATAATACACCTCTGGACAAAAATGTCACAAAGTTCAATTTAAATAAATATTCTAAGAATTATTTAAATCATTTATTTAATACTAATGAAATGTTAGCATCAATGATTCTGACCCTTAATAACATCAATTTTTATCAAGATTTAATGAGAAACATAAGAGACAATATAAAACAAGGTACTTTTAATGAATTTCACGATAAGTACATCAATAAATTGTAAATTTTTAACATTGATTAATAAAAAAAAATCAATATAAAAACGCTTTTTGGGGGCCCTTAGCTCAGTTGGTAGAGCAATTCCCTTTTAAGGAATGGGTCGATGGTTCGAGTCCATCAGGGCTCACCACTTATGCAATTGGCGGATATTTAATAATAATTTCGTTTATCCAATTTGTAATATTATTAATTCTATTTGTTGAAGATGGGTGAGTAGACATAAATTCTGGTGGTTCTTTTCCTTTTTTAGCTTCTTTCATTCTTTCCCAAACTTTAATTGTTTCCCTAATGTCATAACCAGATAGTGATGCAAATATCAAACCAAGATAATCAGCTTCACTTTCTTGTTTTCTATTGAAAGGATTCATAATTCCTATCTGTGATAATAACCCGACGGCATTCATCCCTGTGGTTCTATTTATCTGAGATACTTTACCTTTAGTGGCTATATCTAAAATTGCTGTACCAGTATTTAACAAAACACCTCTACTTGCTCTTTCTACTGAATGTTTTGCAACTGCATGTGCTATTTCATGACCCATTACAGCTGCCAATCCATCTTCATTTTTAGTTATATCTAACAGACCTGTATAAACAGCTATTTTGCCTCCAGGCATACACCAAGCATTTTTAACTTTTTTTTTATCAATAAGTATATATTCCCAATCAAAATTTATAGTTGGGTCAGGTATATTATTCCGGTCAAAGTATTCTGATATTGAGTATTCAATTTTGGATCCAATTTCTTTTATTTGATTTAATGTTTTAGTATCATCACTTAAAGTTTCTTTCTCTTTTACTTTTTCATATAATTGAGCAGCTTTCGCATTGAGGTTAGATTCGGGAATTAATTTTAGTTGTTTTCGATCTGTTATCGGTGCACTACCACATGCAGATAGGCCAAAAGATAAGCAACTACAACCAAATAAATGTATGAAATTTCTTCTATTCACTTTTTTTACTTAATATATTACACCTTTTTTATAATAATTTATATGATACTTAATAACAAAATTTTAATAGTACTATTTGTACTGGCAGTCGTATTTGTTTTATATGCAAGTTACAGTTAATTTATGGCAAAATTAAAAAGAAGAGGCATTTCAATCCTTGGAAGACTTAGAAACTATTTTATAGCAGGAATAGTTGTTCTTGTTCCAATAGGTATCACATTATATTTAACTAGATTTTTTATATCTATATCGTCAAAATTAATACCAAACGAATTAAATCCAAATAGTTATTTACCTTTTGCAATACCAGGTTTGGAAATATTATTAGCTATAATTTTTATTACAATAATTGGAAGTTTATCTCTTTCATTTATTGGAAAAAAAATACTTAAAATATTTAATGATATATTAAAAAGAATACCAATTCTTAGAACAATTTATTCAGCAATTGGCCAAATGACTGAAACATTAGCACCAAAAAAAGGATCAAAGAAAAGTGTAGTCTTAGTTGAGTATCCGAGAAAAGGTAGTTGGGCAGTAGGGTTTGCGACCAGAGAAAACGATGGTGAAATATCAAAAAAAACAAATACTAATCTTATTAATGTATTTGTTCCAACAACACCAAATCCAACAAGTGGATTTTTATTAATGTTTCCCAAAGATGAAGTTATTTATTTAGATATGACTTTTGAAGAAGCTTCTAAATTTATTGTTTCAGCCGGTACTTCAGATCCAAAAAAAATTTAAGAAATTTCGTTAATTATTGAGGCTCGATCGTATAATTTTAATAATTTATTATATTTATTGAAATTATCACCTTTCATCTCTAATTTTTTTACTTCTGCCTCAGCAAGTAAGAATAAGTCTTCATTTAATATGGGATCAGCTAATCTAAAATTTTTAATTCCACTTTGCTTAAATCCTAACAAATCCCCATATCCACGTAATTTCATATCTTCCTCAGAAATTACAAAACCGTCATCTGAACTTTTTAGAATGTTAATTCTTTTTTTTGCATTCTCACTTAGTGAGGATTTAAACATTAATATACAGTAAGATTGTTTACTACCACGTCCGACACGACCTCGTAACTGATGTAATTGGGATAAACCATACTTATCAGCATTTTCAATAACAATTACGTTAGCATTAGGAAAATCTATTCCAACCTCAATAACAGTGGTTGAAACCAATATATCCAGCTTTCTATCTAAGAAATTATTTAAAATTTTGTTCCTTTGATCCCTATCAAGTGAACCATGAATTAATCCAATTCTATTCTTAAAATATTTTTCTAAATACTTAAATTTATTTACAACAGATTGTTGTTCAACTTTTTTCGACTCTTCTATTAAAGGACAAACCCAGAAAATTTGATTTTTATTAGAAATTTCTTTTTTAACAAATTTAATTATTTCAGATATTTTATCTTCTAACTTGCTATATGTTACTATTTTTTTTCTATTTTTTGGTTTTTCTTTAATTAAGGTTAAATCCATATCACCATAAACCGTCATCATCATTGTTCTTGGTATTGGAGTTGCAGACATGACTAGAACATCGCAGTTGTTTCCACCTTTTTCTGATAACTCTTTACGTTGACGAACTCCAAACTTATGTTGTTCATCAATTATTATTAAACCGAGTTTATTATATTCAACCTTTTTTTGGAATAACGCATGTGTTCCTATCAGAAAGTCTATCTTACCAAGTTTTAAATTTTCTAAAATTTTCTTTCTATCAGCATATTTTGACTTACCAGTTAACATTTCAATTTTAATATTTTTGGGAAGATATTTTTTAGCAAAAGAAAAATGTTGCTTAGCTAGAATTTCAGTCGGCACCATAAAGCTTGTTTGATATCCAGAATTTATACAATTTACCGCAGCTATCATTGATACTATTGTTTTACCTGATCCAACATCCCCTTGTAAGAGTCTAAACATCCTACTTTTTGATTTAAGATCTTCGTTTATAATTTTTATTGCTGCTTCTTGATCATTTGTTAATTTAAAATTTAAATCTTGTATTAATTTTTCCTTACAATCTTTAAAAATTTTTTGTGATTTCTTTATTTTTTTTATTTTCGTTCTTATCTTTGAGGATAATAAAAAATGAGCAAACAATTCGTCAAAAACTAACCTTTTATAATACTTAGATTTTAAAATTTCTTCTGTATCAAGACTGTGAATTTTTATGATTGCATCTTTCCACTTAATATTATTAAATTTTTTCTTTATATCATCATTTAGCCATTCATCTAAATCTGGTAATTCCTTTAAAACTTCATTAATTATATTATTATATTTATTAATTGTAAGACCATCTGTAAGACTATATTTATTTTTAGTCTCTAAGATATTTTCATTACTTTCTTTAACCTGAGTAGGATTAGTGATTTGATATTTATTTCTAAAAAAATTAATTTTTCCACTTATTATTATTTCAGTATTTAATGGTAAGATTTTTTTTATATATCCTTCATATGAATTAAAAAAAACACAATCTATTTTTATATCATTACTTTGACATACAACTCGGTTGGGCAATCTTCTTATTCTAGGAAAATTATATTTTATAGGTGTTAGTTTAATTGTTTGTAACTTACCTATTTGTATATCACCAACATTTGTTACTTTTGAATTTTCAATTTTACTTGTGGGTAAATGCCACAATAAATCAAAAATTGTATTTATATTTTTTCTTTTAAATAATTGGCTTGTTTTTTTCCCTATACCTTTAATATTCTGAATATTTGACAATAAATATTCGTGATCATTCATGATTTATATATATAAAGATTTAATTAATGGATTCAAATAAACAAAATTTAATTAATAAAATTTTATACAGAGCTCAATACCGTGGAACTAAAGAAATGGATATTTTTGTTTCTAAATTTGTTAATTCAATTATTGACAATCTCGATCATAAAGAATTAGTTTCTTTAGATAAGTTAATTAATTTTGATGACGAAACTTTAGTCGATTTAAGTTTAGGTAAAAATTCAAAAGATTTTGAAGATAAAATCGTCTTAAAAAAACTTATAGAATTTAAAAATAAATATTAGTGGCGGAGAGACTGGGATTCGAACCCAGGAAAGAGTTGCCCCTTTGCCGGTTTTCAAGACCGGTGCTTTCAACCGCTCAGCCATCTCTCCTAATTTGTAATAATTAAAATTCTATATTTCATAAACAAAATAGTTTAATTGATCAATATAATGTTAAGCAAAAATCAATTTAATAAAGGTATAATTTTAACGGCATTTGGTTCTTTCTGGTGGGGTTTTATCGGAGTTATATATTTTAAATATATTGCTTTTGCTGGCCATATTGAAGTTGTCCTACATCGAAGTGCATGGACAACTGTTATGCTAATTTTAACAACAATCATTTTATCAAAGTGGAAAAAATTTAGCTCAGTTTTTAAAGATAAAAAAAAAATTATTATGCTGTTTTTATCTGGATTATTAATTTTTACGAATTGGGCTGTTTGGATTTATGCAATAGGGAATGATCAAGTTATAGATGCTAGTTTTGGATATTTTATAATGCCTATAATAAGTGTTTTTTTAGGTTATTTTTTTTTAAAAGAGGAATTAAGTTTCAAAACTAAAATTTCACTTTTAATCGTAACTATATCAATTTTGTATTTAGTAATTTCTAGTTTCCAATCAATACCATGGGTTGGACTAATTGTAGCTTTAAGTTGGAGTTTTTATAATTTAGTAAGAAAAAAAATTGATGTAGACACAGATATTGGTTTATTAGTTGAAAGTTTATTTATTTTTCCAGCGGTAATATTTGCTTTTTATTTAATTGTACAAAACGATTTAAATGATTTTGATATATCGAATGTTAATTTAATGTTAATATTCATGATGGCAGGTCCTATGACCGTGATTCCTTTATATTTATATGTTAGGGGTGTTGAATTATGTGGTTTAGGTCCAACGGGTATGGTTTTTTATATAACTCCAACTTTGCAATTCTTGTTGGGTTATTTCTTATATAATGAGGAATTAGATATACATAAATTAATCAGCTTTATTTTGATATGGATTGCTGTATCGATATACCTAAAAGATTTGTATGAAAAAAATTAAATTATTAATTATATCGCTATTTATTATATTTAACTCTTCAACTCTAATTGCTGATGATTTCAATGATTGGAAAATTAAATTTAAAAAAAGAGCAATTAATGAAGGTATTAGTAAATCAACAGTTAATAATTTAATAGATAACTCCGAGTTCTTACCCGATGTAATAAAGTATGACAGATACCAACCTGAATTCTATGAAGATACAAAGACATATATTTCAAAAAGAACCTCTTTAAAAAAAGTAAAGCTAGGAAAAATTATACTAAATAAAGAAAACAATATTATTAATAAAGTATCTTCTGAATACAAAGTAGATAAAAATTTGCTATTAGCACTTATGGGTATTGAAACTAATTTTGGAAACTATTTAGGTAAAATGGATATTGTTTCTTCACTTGCAACTTTAAGCTACGATCAAAGAAGAAGTGAATTTTTTACTAAAGAATTAATTACTCTTTTAAAATTAGTTGATGCAAAAATTATAGATCCGAGCACATTATTTGGATCTTGGGCAGGAGCATTTGGAAATTTTCAATTTATGCCATCTACAATTAAAAATCATGCCATTGACTACAATAAAGATGGATCAATTGATCTAAAAAATATTGAGGATTCTTTTGCATCTGCAGCTAACTATTTAAGTAATCTTGGATGGAATGATAATACTCCGTGTTTTTATAGAATTAATCTAAATGAAAATATTCCAGATAAATATTTAAATACATCAGCAAAAAAAATTAAAAATGAGAGAAAAGTAAAATATTTGAAAAAATATATAAAAAATACATCTTTCTTGGATAAATATGACAATTTGACAGCAGCAATAGTTACTCCAGATGCTGAAATAGTAGAAAATGCAAATAAACTTAAACCAGCATATATTATTTTTAATAATTATAAGCTAATCTTAAAGTGGAACAGGTCATTAAGATTTAGTTTGGCTGTATGCACATTAAAAAATAGTTTTGAAAATGAAACTTAAGATAATAATTTTTTTAGCAATAATTTTAACATCATGTGAAACTACTAATAATAAAGTAATCACGAATAAAGATTTCAAAAATTATTCAAATGATGGATTTGCTCTGATATATAATAATGATATTTTCAAAAAACGAATAGTTTCAAAAAAAATAGATCAAAGATCATTAATTATTTTCAATAATAAACTTAAAAAAGATACAGATATAAAAATAACAAATTTGTTAAATGAAAAGTATTTGATTGCTAAAGTAGGAAAAAATTCGAAATATCCAATTTTTTATAATTCTGTAATTTCTGAAAGGATTGCGACTGAACTTGATATTGATCCTGATCAACCCTATGTACGTGTAGAAACAATAAATTCTAGTAATACTTTTGTTGCAAATAAAGCTAAAACATTTGATGAGGAAAAAAAAGTAGCTAATAAAGCTCCAGTAGACAGCATTTCAATTCAAAATATATCCCTTGAAAAAGATAATAATACAAAAGTTAAAAAAGCAAAAAATACAAAATTTGAATTTATAATTAAATTTGCTGATTTATTTTTTGAAGAATCTGCTATTACATTGAAAAAAAGACTTGAAGATGAATACAATTTAAAAGACATAAATATCAAAAAAATGTCTAAAAATTTATATAGGGTTTATAAGGGTCCTTTTTATAATTTAGGATCAATTAAAAATGTATATAATGAAATCGCTGATATAAATTTTGAAAATATTGAATTAATAAAATTATGAAAATAAAATCACTATTAAGTTTTGTCCTATCTTTTTTAATTGTTACTAATATTTCTTACGCAAAATTTAACATAAATGCACGAACTGCAATTTTACAAGACTACTTATCTGGTGAAATTTTATATGAAAAAAATCCTGATGAGCGAATATTTCCTGCTTCTATGACAAAAATAATGACTTCAATCGTTGCTTTTGATTTATTGAAAAGTGGTGAAATCACTTTAGATGAAAAATTTATTGTTTCTGAAAATGCCTGGAGATTATCCTCATCTGGTTATTCATCAATGTTTATAATGGTTGGAGATGAAGTTTCGGTAGAAGATTTATTATTAGGTATAATTGTTGCTTCGGGTAATGATGCATGTGTAGCTTTGGCTGAAGGTATTGCAGGATCTGAGGATGAGTTTGCTTTACTAATGACTGAGAAAGCTCAAGAAATTGGTATGGAAAATACTAATTTTTCAAATTCCTCAGGGATTAATGATGACAATAATTATTCAACCGTTCGAGATATTTTAACTATGTCTAATTATTTAATCAAAGAACATCCTAAATATTATGAGTATTTTAAAATTAAAGAATTTACTTGGAGTAGGACAGGAGGGGATCCTATTACACAAGGAAATAGAAATCCATTATTATATAAAAATATGGGAGTAGATGGAATTAAAACAGGCTACCTTGGTTCAGAAAAATACTCACTTGCATCATCTGTATTAAGAAAAGAACGAAGATTAATAGCTGTTGCAAGCGGTTTTGAAACTAAAAATTCAAGATCAAAACAATCACAAAAATTACTAACATGGGGAATTACAAATTTTGATACAATAAAAATAAGTAATGATAACGAATATCTTTATGAACTAGATGTTTGGCAGGGAAATAAGAAAAAAGTAAAAGTTAATACTAAAGATAAAATTTATAAGACCATTCCAAAAGCTAAAAAAAAATACATGAAAGTGAAGATAGTTTATGATGGTCCTATACAAGCACCTATTAAAGAGGGAGAAAAATTAGCAGAAATACAAATATTATATAAAGATGAAGTTATATCTAATCATGACTTATTTTCTACAGAAAATATCAAACAGCAAAATGCAATATCAAGGTTGATAACTTCTATCAATTTTTTGATATGGGGCGATGTCTAAATATCCAATTATTATATTTGAAGGCATTGAAGCCTCAGGAAAAACTACAAATTTTAAAATTGCAGCTAATTATTTAAAAAAGAAAAAAAAAAGTTTTGTAAAATTAAGAGAACCAGGTGGATCAATTTTTTCAGAAAAAATAAGAAAATTGATTTTAAATAAGAAACTAAATTTGAATAATAAAACCGACCTATTACTATTTTATGCTGGCAGATCTGAGAATTTTGAGAAAATAATTAAAAAAAATTATAAAAAAAAAGTAATACTAATTGATCGATTTACAGACTCAACTATAGCATATCAACATTATGGAATGAAAATTGATTTAAAAATAATCAAAATGTTAAATAAGTTTATAATTGGAAATTTTAATCCTAATGTAGTTTTTTTAAGCACTGTAAATTCAAAAAATTTACAAAAAAGACTTAGAAATAGATCTAAATTAAATAGATATGACAAATTTAAACTTAAATTTTATAACAAAGTTCAGAATGGATATGAAAAAATATCAAGCAATAAGAGCAAATATATTAAAATTAATTCAAACACAAATACTATTAACGATGTAAAAAAAATCATAGTAAATAAACTTGAGAAAATAATATAAATGTCTGAACATAAATTAATAGGACATGAAACATATTTAAAAAAATTTGTAACACTTTACGAAAACAATGAACTTCCAAATAAAATATTATTATCTGGGAAAAAAGGTATTGGAAAATCATTGTTTGCTGAAAAATTTTTATATAAAATATTTAATTCTAATAACGATTACGAACTAATAAAAAAAAAATCTCATCCTAATGTTTTAAATATAAAAAAAAATAATGATAAAAAAAATATAGAAATTGATCAAATTAGAGAAATCATAAAATTTACAAATCAATCTTCTTTTAATAATAAGTCAAGATTTATAATCCTTGATGATGTTGAATTTTTAAATATTAATTCATCAAATGCCTTATTGAAAAATTTAGAAGAACCAAATGAGAATATCTTTTTTATTTTAATTTTTAATTCAGAAAAGTTTTTAATAGATACAATAAAATCTCGATGTTTAGAATTTAAATTAAGTATATCTAATGAAGATACCAGATTAATTGTCAATAATTACTTTAATGAAAATATATATGATCAAATAAATTCAAATTTGATAAATTATTACTCAACACCTTTTTTTTTAATATCCTTGATAAACTACATGAATGAACATGAATTATCAGTTTCCGAAACTACAATTGATGATTTATTAGTAAATTTAATTAATAATAAGCACTATATTAAACAAGAGTTTATAAAAAATAATTTAAATATGATTATTGAATTATTTTTTTATAAACATATAAACACAACAAAAAAATTGTCATATAAAGTTAAAGAATATTATTATTCAAAATTATCAAATGTAAAAAAATTTAATCTTGATTATGAAACTTTTTTTTTGGAATTTAAGGATAAATTACTAAGTGAATAAAAATTACTATATAACAACACCAATTTACTATCCTTCTGCAAAACCTCATATGGGACATGCATATTCAAGTATAATTGCTGATTTTTTTGCACGTTTCAAAAAAATTGATGGTTTTAATGTCTATTTTTTAACAGGCACAGATGAGCATGGTTTAAAAATACAAAGATCTGCAGAAAAGTTAAATAAGGATCCAAAATCTTTTTGTGATGAAATAAGCAAAACATTCGAGGATTTAACTAAAAGATTAAACTTATCAAATACTGATTTTATAAGGACTACAGAAGATAGACATAAAGTATCTGTACAAAATTTATGGAATATACTTGAAAAAAATAAGCAGATTTTTTTGTCTAAATATTCTGGTTGGTATTCTGTATCAGATGAGGCTTTTTATAATGAAGATGAAGTTGAGGAAAAAGATGGTTTAAAAGTTGCAAAATCATCTGGTTCAGCTGTTGAGTGGGTCGAAGAAGAATCTTTTTTTTTTAAACTTTCAGAATGGGAAAAACCGTTATTAGAATTTTATGAAAAAAATAAAAATTTTATACTACCTGAAAGTAGACGAAATGAAGTAATCAGGTTTGTCAAAAGTGGCTTAAAAGATTTATCTGTCAGTAGAAAAACATTTTCTTGGGGTGTAAAAGTACCGAGTAATGAAAATCATGTAGTTTATGTATGGTTAGATGCATTAACAAATTATCTAAGTTCCTTAAAATATCCTGATGAAAATAATGAATTATATAGAAATTTTTGGCCAGCAGATTTACATATTATTGGTAAAGACATATTAAGATTTCATGCTATTTATTGGCCAGCATTCTTGTTAGCTGCAAATATAGAACCTCCCAAGAGAGTTTATGGACATGGATGGATCCTTTCAGGTGATGAAAAAATGTCAAAATCAAAAGGTAATATTTTAGATCCTTTAGAAATTATAAATACTTATGGCCTGGATCCATTAAGATATTATTTACTTAAAGAGGTTTCATTTGGTAATGATGGTAATATCTCCGAGGAAAAATTAGAAAATTGTATTAATAGTGATTTAGCTAATAATTTTGGAAATCTTTGTCAAAGAGTAATTTCTTTTACTGAAAAAAATTGCTCATCTTCAATACCTGATCATAAATTTACTGATGAAGATTTAGAAATTTTAAAACCATTAAATAATCTAGATAAAATAAGATCATTTATAGATAATCAAGACATAAACCAATATATGAGTTTTATTGTTGATAGATTGTTTGCGGCAAACAAATATTTTAATGATCAGGAACCCTGGAAGAAGAAAAACGATAGATTAAGGTTAAATACGATTGTTTATACTGCATTAGAATTAATTAGAAAAATTACTATCTTACTTTATCCAGTAATGCCAGAAACATCATTAAAGGTTCTAAATGTTTTTGATGAAACAGAAAATTCTATTGATTTTACATCAATTGATAATAATGAAATTTTAAAAAAAGATTTAAAAATAAATAAATTAGATATTTTGTTTAAAAAAATTGAAAAATGATAGACTCACATTGTCATCTTGATCACGAACCCCTTTATTCAAATATTAGTGATGTTATCAAACGTTCTAAGGAAAATGGATTAAAGAAAATTCTAACTATTTCAACTAATTCAAAAAGTTTTGAAAATATTAAAAAGATTATAAATCTTGATGAAATAATTTATGGAAGCATAGGAATTCATCCTCACGAGTCTAGCAATGATAGTATGGATAAAAAATTCATTGTTGAAAATGCTAATAAATTTAAAAAGATAATTGGAGTAGGTGAGACAGGATTAGATTTCTATTACGAAAATAGTCATAAATATGATCAAATTAAAAGTTTTGAAACACATATAGAGGCCTCTATTGAACTTAAATATCCTTTGATAGTTCATTCTAGAAGTGCCGAAAGAGAAACTTTTGATATTTTAAATAAATATAAAAATAGTGATATTAAAATACTTATGCACTGTTTTACAGGTTCAAAAGAGTTTGCTAAAAAAATGATGACATTAAATTCATATTTTTCTGCTAGCGGAATAATTACTTTTAAAAATAGTAGTGATCTTCAAGATACGTTTAAAATGATTGAAAATGATAAAATTTTAATTGAAACAGATAGTCCTTTTTTAGCACCTATTCCAATGAGAGGTAAAAAAAATGAACCTTCTTTTATTAAATATACATTGGAAAAACTTTCAGGATTAAAATCAAAAACCTTTGATGAGTTGGAAGCTATTACAAACGATAATTTTGAAAGATTATTTTTTCAAAAATGAGTATAAAATTTATAATATTAGGTTGTGGTAGTTCCATGGGTGTGCCAAGACCTGATGGATTTTTTGGTAATTGTGATCCCAAAAATAAGAAAAATTATAGAACAAGATGTTCTGCACTTATTAAAACAACTGATGAAAATATTTTAATTGATACATCTCCTGACTTAAGACAACAGTTACTGCGTCATAAAATTAAGAAAATTGATAAAGTATTCTACTCACATATGCATGCTGATCAAACCCACGGAATAAATGATTTGAGATCTTTTTTTATTAATAGTAGAAAACAAGTTAATGTTTATGCTGATTTCGAAACATCCAAATATTTAAAACAAAGTTTTTCATATTGTTTTGAAAGTTTCTCAAAAGAGTATCCAGCTACTTTAAAATTAAATAAACTAAAAAAAAATTCATTTATTAAACATAAAAATAAAAATATAAAATTTAAGTCGATTGTTGTTGAACACGGTTCGGTCAATTCTAATTGTTTTATAATTGATAAAAAACTTGCATACATTACCGATGTAAGTGATATTTACAAAAAAGATTACTCATATTTTAAAAATCTAAAGTATTTAATAATTGATTGTTTGTGGTACAATTTTCATCCATCACACTTTAATTTGGAAAAATCTTTATTATTTATTAAAAAATTTAAACCAAAAAAAACTATACTTTCAAATTTGTCACCAGTATTAGATTATAATCAGTTAAAGAGAATTGTACCCAAAAATGTTATACCAGCACATGATGGTTTAACGATAGAACTATAGTATTTCTTCAATTTTATTTATAATTTTTTTTGATGTAGGTTTTGTAAAAGAAGCATAAGTCTCTTCTACATTTCCTTGTTTATTGATTAGTATTTTATGAAAATTCCACTTAGGAATTGCAGATTTGCCAAAATTATTTTCTGCCCACTTAAAAATCTCGTGAGCATTCTTTCCTTTTACCTCTGTAATTGTCGTTAATGGAAAATTTATGTCAAAATTAACTTCACAAAATTCTTTTACCTCACTATTTGTTTTTTTTTCTTGATTGAAGGTATCTGAGGGCACTCCAAGAACAATAAGACCCTTAGATTTATATTTATCCCATAAATCTTGCAAATCTTCATATTGTTTTGTGAAGCCGCAATAACTAGCAGTATTTACTATAAGTATAACCTTATTTTGAAAATCTTTTATTTTAATGATTTCTCCATTAATACTCTCTATTTCTAGATCATAAAAACTTTTATAATTATTACTAATTGCTGAATTTTTAAAAAAAAACATAATTATAGTAAAACCTAATAATATTAATCTTTTCATAAACTACTTACTTATTTGGAGTAAGTAGTATTAAGAAGTACCCAAATAAAGTGGATAATAATGACCCAGTTAAAACTCCAATTTTAACTCCATCCATGTATTGCATATTTTCAACAAATGCTAAGTTTCCAACAAATAGGCTCATTGTAAACCCAATACCTGTTAGAACACCAACTCCGTAAAAATTAAACCAGTTAGAATTATTAGGCATCTGAGCTATTTTCATTTTTATTGAAACATAAGAAAACACAAATACACCTAATTGTTTTCCAACAAACAATCCTAACAATATTCCTAATGGAACTTTATCAAGTAAAGATGCAAAAGATAAACCTTCTAATGAAACACCTGCATTTGCAAAAGCAAATAATGGCATAATACCAAATGCAACATATGGACTAATCGCATGTTCAATTTTTATTAGTAGTGAAAAGTCTTTATCTTTTTTTCTATGAGGTATAGTCATTGCTAGCAAAACACCAGCAATTGTTGCATGAATACCAGAATTGTGAGTGAAGTCCCAAAGAAATATTCCAACAATCAAATAAGGTAAAAATTTCTTTATATTAAATTTATTTATTACTAGAAGAACAATAAAAGCTAATAGCATTAAGCTTAAATATTTAATACTCAGGTCTCCTGAATAGAATAATGCAATAATTACTATAGCTCCTAGATCATCTATAATAGCTAAAGCTGTTAGGAAAACTTTTAAAGATAATGGAACTCTTTTACCCAATAATGAAAGTACTCCTAAAGAAAATGCAATATCAGTTGCAGATGGAATAGCCCAACCATTCATTGTTTCACTGTCCCCAAAATTTATAAAAACATAAAATAATGCAGGAACTAACATGCCTCCTACTGCAGCTATAATTGGAAGAAGTGCTTGTTTTATATTTGAAAGTTCACCTTGTAAGAATTCTCTTTTAATTTCCAAAGTTACAAAGAAGAAAAATATTGCCATTAAGGCATCATTTATCCAATGTAACACTGATAACTTTAAACCAAAATTATTTATTCCTAAAAATAAATATTTATTCAATGTAGAAAAATATAATTCAGATAAATTAGAATTACTTACAATCAAAGCTATTATGGCTGCAAAAAGTAAAACGAGACCACTAGCAGCTTCTAATTTGAAAAACCATCTAAATGGTTTTGTAATTATCTGAATCATTTTTACCTGACTAAATCTTTAATAAATAATTTCAAGTCATTTATTACTAAATACAAATTATCTGACATTTGCAATATGCCAGGGAATATAACAGATATTTGATTTTTAAATGTGTCTATAAGTAAAATAAATGCGATAATAGAAATAATAATTAGAAATATTTTTTTAATAATATTGTTTTCTCTTGAAACTAAACTTTTATCGATAGACACTAATTCTTTTGATGTACTCTCTTTTGTTAAAGATTTTTTTGAAATTTTTTTTCTTATTTTTTTTGTTTGTTTTATAGGTTCTTCAACTGGTTCTATATTGATTACTGATTTATTTTCCTCAATTTGACTTGCATTTGCAGTTTCAGCCTCTAATTTTATCTTTTCTTCTTTTTTATAAAACCACGTATGTTCGCAATTGCCGCACTTTAAAAGTCTACCTTCACCTGGTATTAGCTTTTCATCAATATTAAACTTCTTCGAACAAGCTGGACATTCAATGATCATAGATACTTATATATAGCAAATTTTATAAAATATCCTTTTAAATAGTGATTAATATACTTTGAAATTTTTTTTATCTACTGTATTAGTACTGCATTCGGGGTGTAGCGCAGCCTGGTAGCGCACTTGGTTTGGGACCAAGGGGCCGTAGGTTCGAATCCTACCACCCCGACCATTTTATGAAAAAAGCAAAAATTTATAAGCCATCTAAAACTGCTATGCAGTCAGGATTAAAGAAATTTGATAAATGGATTATTGAATACATTACTGATGATCCTGGAACTAATCCTTTGATGGGTTGGGAAAGTTCTACAGATACTTATAGTGAATTAAAATTAGAATTTTCCTCAAAAGAATTGGCAATTGAATACGCAAAAAAAAATAATATTGATTTTGAAATAATAGAACCGAATAAAAGAAAAGTTACTTTAAAGTCTTACGCTGATAATTTTACAAAATAATGTTTAAATTTTTTACAGATAAAAGATGGTACGGTTGGAGCATATTTGGATCAATCTTCATATTAGTTTCAACTTGGTATCAAGTACAATTAGATGTAAAAATTAATGAATGGTTTGGTGAATTTTACGATACTCTTCAAAAAGCTTTAACAGAACCTGGCTCAGTCACAGAAACTGAATTTATTGGATATTTGTTTACATTTGCAAAAGTTGCAGGGCTTTGGATTATAATTGCAATTGTAACTGGATTTTTTGTATCTCATTGGGTTTTTAGGTGGAGAACTTCAATGGCTGAATATTATCACTCTCAATGGCTAAAAGCTCGTTTAACAGAAGGAGCTTCACAGAGAGTTCAAGAAGACACTTTAAAATTTGCAAGAATAATGGAAGGTCTCGGTGTTGGTCTTTTAGATAGTATAATGACTCTAGTAGCCTTCCTGCCAATTTTATGGGGACTATCTAAACAAGTCGATGTACTTCCATGGATTGGTGAGGTTGATCATGCTTTAGTTTGGGTTGCAATAATATCTGCACTCGGTGGAACAGTTTTATTAGCAGCTGTAGGTATAAAATTGCCTGGTATTGAATATGATATTCAAAAAGAAGAAGCTGGTTATAGAAAAGAATTAGTTCATGGAGAAGATGATCCTATAAGGGCAGCCCCACCAACTATAGGTCAATTATATGATAGAGTAAGAGGTATTCACTATAAATCATATTTTCACTACTTATATTTTAATGCAGTAAAATGGAGTTATTTCCAGGGTATGGTCATAGTTCCATATTTAGCACTTGCACCAACTATAGTATCAGGTGCGATAACATTAGGTTTCGTTCAACAGATAACAAGGGCTTTTGGAAGAGTTGAAAACTCATTACAATACTTAGTTAGAAGCTGGTCTACTATAGTAGAATTAATTTCAGTTTGGAAAAGATTAAGTGAATTTGAGGCTAGATTGAAATATAATTCAGAAGAATCCACTGTTGAAAATATTTAATGTCTTTAAATAAAGATTTGATCAACTCACTTGTAAAAGTAACTTCAAGAGCTGCTATTAATTGTTATCAATATCTTGGTAAAGGAGATAAAAAATTAGCCGATAAGGCTGCTACAGACTCAATGAGAAATGATTTAAATAATCTAGAAATAAATGGGGAAGTAGTGATAGGTGAGGGTGAACTCGATGAAGCTCCAATGTTATATATAGGAGAAAAACTGGGAAATGGTAATGGTCCAAATCTTGATATAGCCGTAGATCCTCTTGAAGGAACAAATTTTGCTGCAAAAAATATTCCAGGAGCCATATCTGTTTTAGCAATTTCAGAAAAAGGAAATTTATTTAATGCTCCAGAAACTTATATGAATAAAATCGCAGTGGGTAAAGATGTTCCATACGATGCGACTGATTTAGATTATTCTATAAAAAAAAATATTTCCAATATAGCAGAAGCGAAAAACAAAAATATAAATGAACTTAGAGTATGTATTCTCAATAGACCAAGACATAAAGAGATTATTGAGGAATTAAAATCATTAAAAGTAAATTTAAAATTAATTTCAGATGGTGATATTTGTGGCGCTCTTTTAGTTACAGATAAAAAGTATAATATAGACTTATTTTTAGGCATTGGAGGAGGCCCTGAAGGAGTAATTTCTGCAGCAGCTTTGGATGCATATGGATGTAAATTTCAGGGAAGATTTTTATTTGCTACTGATCAAGATAAAGCTAGAGCTAAAAAAATGGGAATATTTGACCTTAATAAAAAATATGAATTAAATGAAATAGTTAAAGGAGATAGTATTTTTTGTGCGACAGGTATTACCAGTACCGAAATGGTTGCAGCTATAAAAAAAGAAAATACAAAATTTATTACAGAAACTCTTGTCACACACAAAGAATCTATAATAGAAATTATAAAAAGTGAGGAACCTATAGCTTGATTATTTTTAATAATTGCAATAGAAACTCCATCTCTGGTCCCTTCGTCTATCGGTTAGGACACATGGTTTTCATCCATGAAAGAGGGGTTCGATTCCCCTAGGGACCGCCATAATGAAATATTTTGTTTATTTAATCATATCTAAAAATAAGCAAAAACTCTTTAGCTACGTCGGATATACTAATAATTTGAAGATGAGATTGGCTAAACATAATGCCTCAAAAGGAGCAAAATTTACTAGAGGTAGAAAATGGATATTAGCCTATAGTATGAGTTATGATACAAAATCTAAGGCCATGAGTGAAGAATATAAACTTAAAAAAAACTATAAACTTAGAAATAAAATAAAATCTAATTTTTTATAAATGAAAATCTCAATTCTACTTCCTTACAAGGAAAATTTTACCCCAAATTATGCTGGTGCAGTTTCTCTTTTTTTAAACGATACAATCAAACTAAGTAAATACAAAAAAAATATTCAAGTTTATGGTAATACCTCTTTTAAAAAAAAATTATTACCTAATTATACTAATTTAAATTTTTCAAGAATATTCTTCAGAAGTAGCAGTAAAGCATATGTAAAAAAATTTCTGGATATTGAAAAAATAAAAAAATCAAATTTAATAGAAATACATAATAGACCAGATTATATAAATTCTATTTATGAGATAAATAATAATATTGTTCTATATTTTCATAATAATCCACTAGAAATGAAATCGTCGAAAACTTTGAAGGAAAGAATTGATATATTTAATAAAACAAAAAAAATAATATTTAATAGTAATTGGACTTTAAATAAATTTATGAAAGGTTTAAATAAAAAATACAATACTAATAAACTCGAAGTTATTAATCAATCAACTAGTAAAAAAACAATTAATTTTAAAAATAAAAAAAAAATAATTTTATTTGTTGGTAGATTAAATGCCTCTAAAGGTTATGATTTATTTGGAAAGGCTATTATAAGTGTATTAAATAATAATCCTGATTGGAAAGCTATAGTTATTGGTGATGAACCTAGAGAAAACCATATTTTTGTTCATAAAAATTTGAAAATTTTGGGTTTTCAAAAATATAATGTTGTTACAAAATGGTTTGTAAAGTCAGATATTTCAGTTGTTTGCTCTCGATGGGACGAACCCTTTGGTAGAACTGCTTTAGAAGCTTCAAGTGCAGGATGTGCTGTAATAATTACGGATAGAGGTGGGCTTAGTGAGGCATCTCCAAAAGCTATGAAAATAAATTCTTTAACTGTTAAAAATATTGAAAATTCAATCGAAAAACTAATTAAAAATGTGTCTTTAAAGAAATCATTACAAAAAAGGATTTATAATCATTTTTACTTAACAAATAATTATATTTCAAAAAAAATTGATAGATACAGAGATATGCTAATTTAAGATTATTATATTTTAATTTTATTTAATGCATTATTTTTAAATATATTTGCCTCTCTAATATATCTTCTAACCATTTGTGTTGTTTTATGACCTGTCATAGCCATTATGCTTCGCTCGTCAGCGCCTGAATCAGCAGCTACTGTTGCAAATCCCGACCGTAAACTATGACCTGAAAAATTTTCGTTTTCGATACCAGCTAACTTTAAATACTCCTTAATTAATAAAACTACAGATTGGTCAGTTAATCTATTATCTGTTAATGATAAACCTTTAGAAAATCTTCTAAAAATAGGTCCAGATTTAATTTTAGATATCTTTAACCATTTTTTTAGATTTATAACAGGACAGTAATTTTCATTACCGAAGTAGGGTAGTCCTTTAATCATTCCTTCTCCAAATTGGTCAGTTTTTGATCTCTTAATAGTGATTTTTAGACCCTCAGGAACAAATTCTAAATCCTCACAATCAATTGAAATGAGCTCTGTTCTTCTAAAACCTCCTCCAAAGCCAATCAATATTATTGTTTTGTCTCTAAGTTTTTTTATCTCCTCAGTTTTTTGTTCATTTATTATATTAATAATTGATTTTAAATGATTGATTAATAATGGTTTTTTACCTTTCTGAATACTTCCTTTGACCCTTCTTATTCCCATCAAATTTTCAACAATGATTGGATGTTTCGTGTCTAGATAATGCCCTTTCAATTTGTGAACCATGCTTATAGATACTAATCTTCGTCTTAAGGTACTTATTTTTGAGTTTTTAGAGAGGTGGGTTAGGTATAATGAAACTATTTTTGGCTCTGTTGGCAATGAATCTAATCCATGTTTAGCGCAAAAAGTTCCGAAATCTTTAAAGTCAGACCTATAAGCTCTTAATGTATTATTTGCCTTTGAGCTTTTAAGGTTATTTAAAGTTGCCTCATGAAGCGATTTTAGGTCTGTTGTCAGTTCATTCATATAATTACTATTGATAACAATTAATTATCATTAGTAATATATTAAGTGATTTTAAATGTCAAATGAATTAAAACAAAAATTTCATGACTATAGATGGTGAAATTCCTACAAGCTATTTTTTAATTATATCTTTAGGTTTAACTATACTGAGTTATTTAGTTTACAAAAAAAATGGAAAATCATTAGAAGTATATTTCTTATCTGTTTTAACAATAATTTTCTATTTATCTTATTTTATTCTAATTTTCGTTGGACCTAGATAGTTTATTAACACTATTCACAGCTGTTAAAAACACTTAATAATCAACTATAAAGTGATACAAATCATATTTGCACTATGATAATCTCTTAAATGAATTAAGAGGCAACTCTTAACTGACCATCTGGGGAAAAATCGAGAGATTCAAGCCCAGAGGGCAGAAAACCACGCAGAGTAGCGCTAAAATTGCGGGGTGGAAGGCATGGCGGTAGCGCATACAACGACGTGCCAAAAACTACTGATCTTTGTACCTGAAAAGGTGCAGAGATACAGGGTTTTTTCTATATATGATCCTTAGAGGTACAAAATTTCAAATCAAAGTTTGGAAATTTGTTAAAACAATTAAAAAAGGTAGTGTTTTATCCTATTCTGAAGTCGCTAAAGGTATTAATAAGCCTAAAGCTGTTAGAGCTGTAGCTAATGCTATTGGAAAAAACCCATATGCCCCTAAAATACCTTGCCATAGAGTAATCAGGTCTGATGGATCTCTTGGAGGATATTCTGGAAAAGGTGGTATAAAAACTAAGAAAAAATTGCTTAAATCTGAAGGAATTTTACTCTAAAAGCAAGCAATACCAACGTTTTTTTTAAATTTAACAACATTTAGTATTAAAATTTTAATTTCCCCTATTGGTTGCAGCTTATTAATTGAAATCTCTAAATTAGCCCTATATTTGGGGCATTAAACACTATATTCATAAATTGCATTACTTAGTTAATTATCAAGAAAATTATTGTTTTTTTTTGTATTTATATCAATTAATATTAAGAAATTTCCATATCAAAATAAAATTAAGATTTTATTATCAATAGATTTGTTCTAAAATTTCCTCATAATTGTTGATTTTATTGAATTATTGTCCTCTATCTCATAATCCAATTTTATTGTCTATTTTTATAATTCATATAACTACATATTTATTGATTATTTTTAATTATCAGCGCTTTTTTAATAAAAAATTATATAATCTTATTCTAATTTTTTTTATTTTATATATATAAAACTATATTTTATATATAATATAAAATGTAATAAATACAATAGTTTACATATATTAATTAAAGTATAATATTAATATATAGTACACTTATATTTACTTATATTTATGATAATATTCTCTTTTAAAAACATATAACCCTGATGAAACAATTATGAAAAGTCCAATAAAAGTATATTTATCAGGAAAATCAGAGAACACATAATAACCTAAAATAAGGTTAGTTATTATCTCGAAATAACCAAATGGTGCTAATTTTGAAGCATCAGCGTAACGAAGAGACATAATGATTAATATATGGCCAAAACAGGCAAATATACCCATCAGAGCCATCCAAGACCATTGAATTGTAGTAGGATTAATCCAAACAATAGGAACAAAAAAAGATGCGATAACGGCCCCTACTACGCCAGTAATCAGCAATGTGAGTAAAGGACTATCTGTTGAATGTAATTTTCGAGTTATTATTAGATAAAAGCCGTAAAAACAGCCTGTTCCAATAGCTGCTAAACTAGCAAGATTACCCTCTATAATTCCAGGTCTTATAACAACTAAAATACCAAAAAAACCGACTAACACAGCAATCCACCGTCTATATCCGACCTTTTCTTTAAGTAAAAATGGAGAAAGAGCAGTTGTGACCAATGGAGCAACGAATGCCAATGTTAAAGCTTTTGCCATTGAAATTACAGAAATGGAGTAAAAAAAACATATATTTGCAAAAAATAAAGACAAACCTCTAATTATTTGTAATTTGATATTTTGAGAAAACTTCAATTGTTTCCTATAAAATAAAAACATAAAAAAAGTTGTGAATACAACTGTAAAGAAATATCTAGCCCACGTTATTTGAAAAAAAGATAAATCCGAAGATAAGTATTTTGCAATGGCATCCATAAAGGGCAAAACCATCCATGCGGATAAATTTAAAAATATTGCTTTCATTTAAGCAAAATATTTAAGAGCAATAAATACTGTAATTGGCACAGTAACCAATGACATTAAAGTAGAAACAACAATTGTGCTGGAAATATTATCTACATTTTTTTTTGGTGAATACATTGAAGCAACCAAATAACATAATATTGCACTAGGCATAGAGGATTGAATTAGTAAAACTCCAGCCGCAAAACCAGATAAATTAAAAAATTTTATAATAAAAAAACCTACAATCGGACCAAGAATTACTCTACCAATTGATGTTATAATTGAGTCTCTCAAAGAAAATACTTTCATTTGGGTTAAAGCAATACCTAAAGACATTAAAATCATTACAATCATTGCATAAGATAAAAGCATTGTTGTATTAATCACAAAAACTGGCATTTCCTTGCCGTAGTATAAAAAGATAACGGTCAAAATAATTGTATAGAAGGAAGGACTTTTTGCAATTATTGAAAAATCAAATTTTCGTTTTGCAAGAAATATATTAGCAGTAAAATGTAAGAGTATTACCAAAGATGATATAGCTGCAGCTACACCCATTCCCAATTTACCGTAAGCAAAAAGACATATTGGTATACCCATATTACCTGTATTGGGTAAAAAAAAAGTAGGTAATTCTCTAATATAATCTTTTTTCATAAGAATTAAAAAAACAAGACCAATTAAAGCAAATGATGAGAGTAATATTAATGCATAAATAAAATATTCTGCAAATATATCAAAAGTTACACCTGTAGATGTAAGAGAGAAAATTACTAAAGCTGGAGTTCCAAAATTACCAGCATAAGATGTTATAAACGAAGTATCGAAATTTGGATTTTTTTTCCCTAATAAAAAACCAATTCCAACAATAAAAAATACAGGGAATAGAACTTCAAAGAGCTTTAAATAAAGTTCCATTAAAAAAGTCTTAATAATACAGGGTTTTTAATAATATTTAAATTTGATTTAAAAGATTTAATACATTTCTGGTAATCCTTTTCCAAAGATTTGTGAGTTATAATCACAATAGAAGCAGTTTTATTTTTATTATTTGGTATTTGTATTAATCTTTGTACAGAAATTTTATGTTTAGCAAATTTTTTTGTAATTTCAGATAGAACACCAGGTTTGTCTTTAACTTCAAGTCTAATATATAAAGCATTAGAATAATTATCTGTATTATATATTGAAGGAGATTTTCTTTTATTATCTGAAATCCCAAAAGGATATTTGATATTTCCACGTAAAATTGACAAAAGATCAGACATTAAAGCAGATGATGTGGGACCAGGGCCGGCGCCTTCTCCTTGCAAAACACTCTCCCCTACTGGATTACCCTCAATTATAACAGCATTCATAACACCATTAACATTTGCGATGTAAGTATTTTTTTTAATTAAACACGGATGAACTCTTTCAAATAATTTATTATTAACAATTTCTGTTATTCCCAATAATTTAATTTTATAATTTAATTGATTTGCAATTTCTAAATCCTTGTATTCTATATTTTCTATACCCTCCATTAAACATTTT
This sequence comes from uncultured Pelagibacteraceae bacterium, assembly GCA_902564385.1. GTDB lineage: Bacteria > Pseudomonadota > Alphaproteobacteria > Pelagibacterales > Pelagibacteraceae > Pelagibacter. Next base: position 120,571 of record CACFAT010000002.1, on the reverse strand, counting down.
GAATTTGATATTTTATTGTTAAACGCTAAAGCAGAAAGAATTTTAACTTTAGCTAAAGCATCGTAACCATTTAAATCTAATTTTGGATTACCAGGTTCAGCATAACCTAATAGTTGAGCTTTTTTTAATACAGTTGAAAAGCTAGACTTAGTCTCTTCCATTTCAGATAATATATAATTGCAAGTGCCGTTTAATATTCCATATACTTTACTTATCTTATTAGTTGCTAGCCCTTCCTTAATAGTTCTTAATACAGGAATTCCACCTCCCACTGACGCTTCAAATTCTAAATTAACTTTATTTTTTTCAGCAAGTTTAGAAAGATTATTACCGTGTTTAGAAATTAATGCCTTATTAGGAGTTACAACATGAATTTTATTCTTAAGTGCAAATTCAACAATTTTTTTTGATATACCATCAGATTGACCAATGGCTTCAATTAAAATATCAATTTTACTATTTTTAAAAATTTTAAAGGGATCTTTATAAAATATTTTCTTATTAATTCTGAATTTTCTTTTTTTATTAATATTTTTAGCTGAAATTGCAGAAACAGAGATATTTTTTCCAGTTTTTTTTAGAATATCTTTTTTTTTTGTATTTAATTCATTATAGAGATAATTACCAATCTGCCCTAATCCAACAATCGCTATATTAAGCTTTTTAGTCATATCAATCATCTAAACTTGGAAAACTACTTTTTTTTCCATAATTAATAATTTTATTTTTAAAATCTTCGAAAGAAATATTTTTATCAATATCTAAATTTGGTTTTTCAACCATATCATCATTTTTTTTCTTTAAAAAAGAACCAAATTTTTGGTTAGAACAATTATTTATAAATAAAAAAATTAATAAAATTATCAGTATTCTCATCAATTTAATCCTTCCTCAGACTTATATCCAAATAAAATATTCATATTTTGAACAGCTTGTCCACTACCACCCTTAATCAAATTATCTATTGCTGACAATATAATAATTTTATTCTTATATTTGCTTTCACACACAGAAATATGACAATTATTTGTATTTATTACTTCATTAGTTCCTAAAAAAGTATTTGGTTTCAAAATTTTAATAAATTTATTATTTTTGTAATATTTTTTTAATAAAGAATAAATTTTTTCAAGAGAATCATTTCTTTTTAGATCTAAATACATAGTAGTTAATATTCCTCTAAACATTGGTGAAAGATGGGGTGTAAATTGAAATTTTACCATTTTGCCAGTTTTTATTTTTAGTTCCTGATCAATTTCTGAATTGTGTCTGTGAAAAGCTAAACCATAAGCACTCAATGTCTCATTTAAAAATTTGTTGTTATATTTTTTATGAATATTTCTGCCTGCACCTGAATAACCAGATTTAGAATCAATTATGATATTGTTTGATTTAACAATATTTTTTTTAATTAAAGGTACTAGGGGTAATAAAATCGATGTTGGATAACAGCCTGGACAAGAAATTATCTTATATTTCTTAATATTTTTATTATTTAACTCAGGTAATGAATAAATACTTTTTTTGATTAATTTAGGAGCATTGTGTTTGATTTTATACCATTTCAAATAATCACTGGCTGATTTAAGTCTAAAATCTGCCGCTAAATCAATTAAAATATTTTTATTTTGTAAATTTTTTGAAATTTTTTGAGCCTCTCCATTAGGTAATGCAGTAAATATAACATCAACATTTTTTAACAACTTTTTATTAAATTTAACAATATTTGGTAGTTTATATTTATTAAAGTATTTATCATAAGAGCTAATTTTCTTACCTACGGAGGTATCACCACAAAGATATTTAATTTTAACTCTTTTATGTTTAACTAATAATTTGACCAATTGAATACCTATGTATCCGGTAGCTCCAGCAACTAATGCATTAATCTTAGACATATTCTAGTATAACAGTTGTTTAATAAAATGATATTATCTTTTAGAGAATTGATAACTTCTTCTAGCTTTTGCACGACCAGGTTTTTTTCTCTCAACTGATCTAGAATCTCTTGTGGTAAGTTTTTCTTTTCTAAGTGTTGGTTTTAGATTTTCATCAAATTGTAATAGTGCTCTAGATATACCATGTACTAATGCTCCTGCTTGACCTGTATGTCCACCACCAACAACTTGGGATCTAACATCGTATTCTGTAGATTGATTGATAATTTCAAAAGGTCTTAGTATTTGCATTTTATGAGTAGCTCTTGTGAAATAATCATCTAAATTTTTACCATTAACGTAAATTTTACCAGTACCCTTTTTTAACCAAACTTTTGCAATTGAAGTCTTTCTTCTACCTGTTGCATATTTTGCATCTTTAAAATCTAATTTTAGTTTTGAAGATGTAGATTGATTTGTTTCCATTTTAATTTCTTACAATATTTTTTGAATTAAGTTTTCCAATTTCTATTACTTCAGGGTTTTGTGCTGAATGAGGATGATCCGATCCTGAATAAACCTTAAGTTTAGTTAGTTGTTTTTTGGCTAAAGGACCGCCAGGTAACATTCTCTTTACTGCCATTTTTAAAACTTCACCTGGTTTTGAAGATTGTAATACCTCAGGTGTTGTTTCTTTAATTCCACCAGGATGCCCAGTATGTCTATAATATTTTTTGTTTGAAAACTTATTCCCTGTAAATTTTAATTGATCTACGTTTTTAACAACAACAAAATCTCCACTATCCATATGAGGAGTAAATGTTGTTTTGTTTTTTCCTCTAAGAATTTTTGATACAACAGTTGCTAGTCTTCCAACTACAGCTCCAGTTGCGTCAATTTCAAACCATTTACTATTGAGGTCATCTTTTTTAAGAAATTTAGTCATAATTGCGGGATTAATACTTATAAATCGATATATTGTCAAACGATATACAGTTAGAACTTAAGACATTTTTGATAGTTTTAACTAATAAATAGGCTATAAATAAGCGATAATATTTGTTTATAATAAATCTTAAAATTTAAACAGGAGCAACTAAATGTCAGACAAAAAAGGAATGGATCCCAAAACATATAAATTTGATACCCTTAGTTTACACGCAGGTTATCAACCTCATAAAAATGCTGGTTCGAGACAAGTGCCAATATACCAAACAACTTCATATCTATTTGATGATGTAGATCATGCGGCAGCATTATTTAATTTAGAAAGGGGTGGACATATTTATAGTAGGATATCAAATCCAACAGTTGCCGTTTTAGAAGAGAGAGTTGCTTCATTAGAGGGTGGAACAGCTGCACTTGCTACATCGTCTGGTATGAGTGCAATATTTCTTGCAGTTATGACTCTTTGTGAAGCAGGTGACCATTTAGTTGTATCATCCCAGCTTTATGGAGGAACTGTAAATTTATTTAGATTAACACTTCCAAAATTTGGAATTAAAACAACTTTTGTAAAACCAAGAGATACAGAAGGATTTAAAAAAGCAATTCAAAAAAATACAAAAGGTATTTTTGGAGAACTTGTAGGTAATCCAGGAAATGAAATAATGAATATGCCTGAGATTGCTAAAATAGCTCATGACGCAGGTATTCCTTTAATGGTAGATGCAACTTATCAAACACCTTATTTATGCAAACCTATAGAACACGGTGCTGATATCGTAGTTCATTCACTTACTAAATGGATGGCAGGACATGGATCTTCAATGGCTGGTATAATTGTTGAAGGTGGTAAGTTTGACTGGATGCAAAATGATAAATTTCCAACAATGACTCAACCTTATGAAGGTTATCATGGATTATCTTTTGCTGAAGAATTTGGGCCAACAGCATTTACGATGAAAGCAAGAGCAGAAGGTATGAGAGACTTTGGTCCTTGTCTAAGCCCTCAAAATGCATGGAATGTGTTACAAGGTATAGAGACACTTTCTGTCAGAATGAAAAAACATTGTGAGAATGCTGAAAAAATGGTCGAGTATTTATTGGGTCATGAAAGTGTTGCTTGGGTTTCACATCCAAGTGTACCAGATCATCCCGATCATGATTTAGCAAGCAAATTGTTACCAAATGGCAAAGGATCAATGATTGCGTTTGGTATTAAAGGAGGAAAAGCTGCAGGTGAAGCATTTATTAACAATGTTAAACTAGCCTCTCACTTAGCGAATGTAGGTGATACACGTACTTTAGTAATTCATCCAGCATCAGCAACACATTCTCAAATGGATGAAGCTACATTAAAATTTGCGGGTTTATCCCATGATATGATCAGATTATCAGTCGGTATTGAAGATATAGATGATATTAAAAATGACTTTGAAAATGGATTTAGAGCTGCTAGGAAACCTAGACTCGTATCCAATCAATGAAGTTTCAGGTAAATAATAACGAGGTTTATGCTTCTACGGGAGGTAGACCCTTCGATAAAAATAAGCCATTAATAATATTTGTGCATGGTAGTGGACTAACTCATATGACATGGGTTTTGCAAACAAGATACTTTGCATTCCATGGATATAGTGTTTTAGCTTTAGATATGCCTGGTCATGGATTATCAGGGGGTGAAAGTTTAAAATCAATTGAGGATATGGCTGATTGGGTAAGCGATGTTATTGATGCGGTTGGATATAAAGAAGCTTCTTTAGTCGGTCATTCACAAGGATGCTTAGTTACAGTTGAGTGTACAGCAAGGAATCCTGATAAAATTAAAACTTTAAGTTTAATGGGTGGTGCTGGTGCAATTCCAATGAACCCAGAATTATTATCTTTAGCAGAAAATAATGATCCTAAAGCAGTTGAATTAATGATGGACTGGGCTCATGGGCCTGCGGGTCACTTTGGTGGTCATCCTGTGCCAGGCCTATATCATATTAATACGGGTTCAATGTTAGCAAAAACTAGAACAATAAAAAATACCCTCGGTGTAGATTTTAGAGCATGTGATAATTACAAAAATGGTTTTGAAGCTGCAAAACAAATAAAAATCCCTACCCTTTCCATACTTGCTACTGACGATAAGATGTGCCCAGTTAAAGAAGGAAAAAAACTAGCTAAATTAATTGAAGGAAGTCAAATAGATATAATAGATAATTGCGGACATATGATGTTATTAGAGGAAGCTGATCGAGTATTAAATGTTTTGAAAAAATTCATAACAACTAATTATCCAGCAAATAAATAATTATATTTTAGCACTTATGAAAAAGAATTTTAGATTTTTTGATAATAGGCAAAAATATTTGCTTTTTGTTACAACAACTAATGAAAAAAATAAGATTGCTGATGCGTTAAAACCTATTGTACAAAAATTAAAACCTAAATTTCCAGCATTAAAAATATTTGATGCAGGTATGGGTGATGGATCATTATTGATGAGTGTGATGAGACAATGTCATCAGAAAATGCCTCATATTCCTCTATTAGTAAGTACAAAAGAGATAAGTATGGAAGATGTAAGATTAGGACTTGAAAAACTTCCAGATCGGTTTGTCGAACATAAAAATACAGTATTTGTTATTTCAAATCTAAATTATGTAGAGTCTACAGCGCTTAAATCAAATGACAAAAATAAACAAAAAAAAATGAATTGGAAAATAGTTAAACTTAAAGGAAATTCTTCGCTCGATTTTTCAAATCAATTAAGAAGATTAAATCAAGAATTTCTAAATAAAAAATGGCAAATTGAAAGAAATCCGAGAAATGGAAATCCTACATACAAGGAGCCATCTGTAATTGTAATTTATAGAAAAGATCAAGAATTTTCTCTAAAAAATGTTATTCCAAAAAAAAATAATGGAAAAAATAGTTATGACTTAATAATTGCCTCTCAACCGTATAGATCAAGGATATCTGCAGAAAAAAAAGTTAAATATGTTTTAGATCCAATGATAAAATCATTGGATAACAAAGGCAAACTAGTAGTAGTTCATGCTTGCGGTAACGATCCTGGAAACAAAATTATAAAGAAAATCTGGCCAAAAGAAAAACCATTTCCTTCACTATACGGATCAATAATTAAATATATAAAAAACAATACTGATAATGAAATTTTGAAAAAATTAAAATTTAATAAAAAACAAACTATAAAATATGTTTTAAGAGCATTACCGAATGAAATTAGTGGAGGTATAGCTACATCATTAATATTTTCAGCATGGAATGCTGCTGTATATGTTAACCAAATATCAGATGAACAAATAATGAATGCTGAAAGAAAAAATAAGTACCAAAAAGTTGTAAAAGATATAGTCAATAAAAACAAAGGATTATATTTTAACAATGAATTATTTGTAATTGAAAAAAAATAATCAACAAAATCTATTCTTGTATAAAAAATAAAGCGCTGATGTAATTAATAATATTGAACTAAATTGATGTAACGAAGCAGTTAAAATACTGGCACCAGATAAAACAGTAAGAATTCCCAATATAATTTGTAATAAAATAATTAACCCTAAAATAATTACAGATTTAAATAGATAAAATATTTTATTTTTATAAGTTATATATGAAATTACTACATATATAAAAAATATTAAATAAGCTAAATTTCGATGCAAGTATTGAACTAGCGATGGATCGCTAAAAGCAGATATTTTAAATAAACTTATTAAATTATTATCATCAGGAAAATAAGAATTACCCATTAATGGCCATGTGTTATATATTTTTCCTGCATCCATACCCGAAACAAACGCACCAATAATAATTTGTAAGAAAATTAATAACAAAAAAAATTCAGGTATATAATAACAAATTTTTTTATCTTTTTTATTTGAATTTACTAAACCTAGATAATTCCAAAAAATTAGAGATAAAATTATAAATGCAAAAAAAAGATGTATAGATAATCTAAAATGACTTACATCTAAATTATTCACAAGACCACTCTGAACCATGTACCAACCTAAAAAACCTTGAAAACAAATCAAAAAAAATATTAAGTAAAAATTATAAAGTTTTTTTATACCTATTTTAATTGTAAAAAAAATTAAAGGCACTAGGAAAGCCAAACCAATGACACGTCCAAAAAATCTATGTGCCCACTCCCACCAAAATATCACTTTGAATTCACTCAAGGTCATTGAATAATTTTGAAATTTAAATTCTGGAATTTGTTTATATGATTCAAAATACGCTAACCAAGAATCATTGTTCATTGGTGGAAAAAAGCCTTTGAAAAATTCCCATTCAGTAATTGATAATCCAGAATCTGTGAGTCTTGTTAAGCCTCCTACAACAATCATTGCTGCTACCAAAAAAAACATAAATAACAACCAATTTGATATGTAAATTTTCAATTTTGTATTAATTTCAGTATACATAATTGTTTAAATATAATATTTATCTATAATTCCAATTGATCAAATGTCGCCTGATAAGAAAAAAAAATTAAACATATTAAGAAAAAAATTAGATCTTCTTGATAATAAGCTTATTAAATTGATAAAAATTAGAACTAATATTGTTAAAGAAGTTCTTAAACTTAAAACATACAAACACGAAATAGTAGATAAAAAAAGAATATCATTAATTCTTAAAAATATAAAAAAAAAATCAATTAAAAATAAAATTGATCCAAAGATAACGAGTCGTATATGGAAAAATATGATTATGTCATATATAGATTATGAAAAACGAAATTTTAAGAAAAAGTAATTTATTTACTATGGGGTGGTAACTTTTTTTCTATAAAGACCTCGTGCTTTCTAGTTGAGGGATTATATTTTTTAGCTTTTAATTTAACCTTGGCTTTCTCTCCACCAGCAGGTTTTTTTACATAATAAAAAAAAGGACTATCAGGTTTAGACTCTGGAACTAGTCTTACTTTTACATGAGTTTTCTTAGCCATTACTTTTTAATTTCTTTAATAAGTTAGATATTTTGTTTAATTGTGTTTTTATAATTTTTCTGTTTATAGTTTTATTATTATCATCGTCAAGTTCTGTTTGATTATTATTTAATAGGTTTTTGACACCTTTAATAGTCATTCCTTTATTTTTTAAGAGATAATGAATATTTCTTAGTATATCTATTGATTTTTCATCATAATACCTTCTATTGCCAGCAAAAATATATGGTTTTATTTGTTTAAATTCTTTTTCCCAATACCTTAGTGTATAAGTTGATAATTTTCCGTTTTTTTTATTAATTAAATTTAACATTTTAGCAACTTCGCCAATCGACTTATATAATTTTCTATTTTCTGTCATTTGAATTTATATAATTCTTTAATTCTTTAGAAGCTTTAAATAAAATTACATTTCTTTCAGATATAACTTTTTCTTCTCTAGTTTTTGGATTTCTGCCCATCCTACTTTTTTTATTTCTTAAAATGAAAGTGCCAAATTTAGGAATTTTTACTTTTTTTTTTGAAATCAATTCATTTAAGATAATTGATAAAAGATCATCCAAAAGATTTTCTGAAACTGATTTTGTATATCCTATTTGCATATAAATAGAATTAATAATATCCTTTTTTGTTAAATTAATTCTCATTAAATAATATTTTTTTTAATTTTATCTATTAGGTTGCCTTTAATTATTTTTTCACAAACCTTTAGTGAATTTGCAAATCCAACTTCATCTGTAGCCCCATGACTTTTAATTACTGGTTTATCTAGACCTAACAGAATAGCTCCATTATATAACCTTGGATCAAGTTTATTTTTAAATTTTCTTAAATTACTAATATTTAGCAAAGTGGAAATTTTACCCATTATTGAAGAATTTAAAGCATATTTTAATTCAGAAGTTATAAAATTTGCAGTACCCTCTGCTGTTTTAAGTGCAATATTTCCTGTAAAACCATCTGTTACTATTACATTTACTTTCCCATCCATGATATGATTACCCTCTATGTATCCTTCAAATTTAAATAATGAGTTATTATTTTCATTAAGCATTTGGTATGTATTTTTTATAATACTATTTCCCTTGAGTTCTTCAGATCCAATATTTAACAAAGCTACTTTGGCTTCCTCTTTATCAAATAATGATTTATGCAATGCAGATCCCATTAAACTAAAATCAACTAGATTTTTTTCACTACATTCAATATTTGCACCCAAATCTAGAACAACATTCATACCATTTTTATTTGGCCACAAAGCTGATAGAGCTGGTTTATCAATTTTTTCAATCATTTTTAAATTCAATTTAGCAATTACAAATAAAGCTCCAGTATTTCCAGCAGATACTATAGCGTCTGAATCTTGATTTTTTAAACTCTCAATTGAAAGCCACATACTGGTATCTTTCCCTTTTTTTGCAGCTGATAGTGGACTATCTTCATCTTTTATAAAATTTTGCGTGTGATTTATTTTGTAATCAGAAGTTTTTAATCTTGTTTTTTTTATTAATGGGATAATTAAATTCTCATCTCCAAAGATATTATAAAAAATATTATTTGAGTTCTTATTGTGGATTTCAATTCCTCTAATTATTTTATCTGGAGAATTTTCACCACCCATTGCATCAACTGCAATTTTTATTGGGTTGTTCATAAATAATTATTCTTTTGAATCTAGAACTTGCCTACCTTTATAAAATCCAGTTTTAAGATCCATATGGTGTGAAAGCCTATATTCACCTGATTTTTTATCTTCGATTATATTTTTTGCATTTAAGCTATTATGAGATCTTCTTTTACCAGCTCTAGATTTAGTTGTTTTACGTTTTGGTACAGCCATAAAAAAATTTTAATTGGTTAATATATCTTTTGAGAGACGATTGAAAGTGTTTTTTGATAAAAATAACCTATATTTTTCAAAATAATCAATATAATATTCATAATTTTCAATATCATCTATAAATAATTTAAATATGCTTATTTTATATTTACTATCTCTTTTATCCCAACTATCAATTTTATCAATAATTGAAAAAAGAAGATTTATATATTCCTTCATTTTTTTATTAATAGTTGCATCACCATAACCTATTTCTCTAATTGAAAGTTCAACCTGTCTTATACAAAAATCAAAAAAATTTTGTAATACAGCTTTTGTTTCATCATTTTTATAATTTTTTAACAAAAAACTTAAATGAAAAAAAAATATAATCATTCTATCATAGAAAGTATCTGGTTTTTTATTATTATATAAATTTTTATTTCTGGTTAGTTTAATTAAATTGTTGTAGATATTTAAATATATGTCGTTCATAAAATGGTTATATATATTATTATTTATTTTTATAATTAATTGTAGTGGCAATAAAGTATCAAATTATCATGGAATAAAACAATTAGAAAGAAAATTTGAAAAAATAATAATTGGTAGTACTAATAAAAATGATTTATTAAAGATTATAGGTCCTCCGTCATCAATAAGTGATTTTAATAAAAATAAATGGTTTTATATGGAAAGATTAAAAACCAATCAATCTTTAATAAAACTTGGTACGCAAAAAATAAAAAAAAATAATATTCTTATAGTTGAGCTTGACAACAAAGGTATTTTAAAAAGTAAGAAACTATTAAATTTAAAAAATATGAATGATATAAAATATATTGAAACAATTACACAAAAAGAATTTAAAAAAGATAATTTACTTTATAACGTTTTCTCATCTCTTAGAGAAAAAATTAATGCACCAGCAAAAAATAGAAGCAAATAATTAACCTGCAATTACTGCAAGTAACAATAATGCAACAATATTTGTTATTTTAATCATTGGATTTACAGCAGGACCAGCGGTATCTTTATAAGGATCGCCAACTGTATCACCTGTAACTGCAGCTTTATGAGCTTCTGAACCTTTTCCTCCAAATTTACCATCTTCAATGTATTTTTTTGCATTATCCCAAGCTCCACCACCTGCTGTCATCGAAACAGCAACAAACAAACCAGTTATGATCACTCCTAGAAGCATAGCACCAACTGATGAAAGAGCAGCTACCTGTCCTCCAATTGGTAAAATTATAAGATATAAAACTATTGGTGAAAGAACGGGTAATAGTGATGGAATTACCATTTCTTTTATTGCAGCTTTTGTTAATAAATCAACTAATTTACCATAATCAGGTTTTGCCTTTCGTTTCATAATACCAGGTATTTTTTTAAATTGTCTTCTAACTTCAATTACAACTGCGCCTCCTGCTCTTCCTACAGCCTGCATTCCCATTGACCCAAATAAATATGGAAGCATTCCACCTATTAATAAACCTACTACAACAAATGGATTAGATAAATCAAATGTTACAACAATTCCCTCCAACTTTGATCCAGCTTCTTTTGAAAAATGTTTAATATCTTCGGTATAAGCAGCAAACAAAACCAATGCTCCTAATCCAGCTGAACCGATTGCATAACCTTTTGTAACTGCCTTAGTTGTATTACCAACTGCATCTAATGCATCAGTAGTTTTTCTTACATTTTTAGGTAAATTTGACATCTCAGCAATCCCGCCAGCATTATCTGTTACTGGTCCATATGCGTCTAAAGCTACGACCATACCTGCAAGTGCAAGCATAGTAGTTACAGCAATGGCAATACCAAATAGACCAGCTATTGAATTAGTTAATAATATACCTGCAACAATTATTATTGCTGGAATTGCTGTTGCTTCCATTGATATAGCTAAACCCTGAATAACATTAGTACCATGCCCTGTCGTTGATGACTCTGCAACACTTTTAACTGGTCTATAATCTGTACCGGTATAATATTCAGTAATCCATATTAACAATCCAGTAATAATTAAACCTATAACTCCACAATAATATAAACTCATGCCATTAAAAGAAACTCCGTTAACAGAATAGTTAGTGTCTAATCCAATAACATAGTCTGTTATTGGATATAAAATAATCAAAGATAATATAGCAGTTGCAACAAAACCTTTATATAAAGCATTCATTATGTTTTTTGATTGTCCAAGTTTAACAAAAAAAGTACCTACTATAGATGTTAAAATACAAGCCGCGCCAATACTTAATGGGTAAACCATCATGTTCAAATCTGACACAAAGAAAATTGATGAAAGAACCATAGTTGCAACAATAGTTACAGCATATGTTTCAAATAAATCTGCTGCCATACCTGCGCAATCTCCCACATTATCACCTACATTGTCTGCAATAACAGCTGGATTTCTAGGATCATCTTCTGGAATACCTGCTTCAACTTTTCCAACTAAATCTGCACCAACATCAGCACCTTTTGTAAAAATTCCACCACCTAATCTTGCAAATATAGATATTAGAGAAGCACCAAAACCTAGAGCGACTAATGCATTTACAATTTCTCTTTCCTCAACACCAGCTGACAATAATATGTAGTAATAAACTGCAATAGCTAATAATGCTAAACCAGCAACCAACATTCCTGTGATTGCTCCGGATTTAAATGCTATTGAAAGGCCTTGAGATAAACCTTTTCTTGATGCCTCAGCTGTACGTACATTAGCTTGAACAGAAACTAACATACCAACATAACCTGCTATACCAGATAATGCTGCTCCTATTAAATATCCAATTCCTACTAATAATGAAAAAGCAAAACTAATAATAACTAAAACAACAACACCGACAATAGCAATTGTTTTATATTGTCTGTTTAAATATGCTTTTGCTCCAATTTGAATAGCTGAAGCAATTTCTTGCATCTTTGCATTTCCTGCACTTGCATTCAAAATTGAAGATCCTGTAATAAATCCATATACAATGGATAAAATTCCAGCAAAAATTGTGTATAATAAAATGGTATCAACAGACATATAATTCCTTAAATAAGTGTTTTAGTTATTTTTTAAAATGCGGACATTACAAAAAAGATTATAAAAGGCAATATTTAACTTCTTAGAATATATGAGAATAACCTTGATATTTAAGGTATTTTATTGGAATTCTCCTATTATCTAATAAGTAATTTTTTGATTTAGTATTAATTTGCCCAATAATAGAAATTTTTTGATTCATTTTAGATGATAAAGTTTTTATATATTTTCTCTTTGACTTAGAAGCTGTAAATAAAATTTGATAGTCATCACCATTGAATAAATAGTCTAATGCCTTCAGTTTTTTGTGTTTAATTAATTGTTTTAAATGATTTGATATCGGGATCCTATCTATATCGATTAAATAACCAAGTTTTTGTTTATTTATTAATTTATTCAGATCAATTACCAAACCATCTGAAACGTCCATAGAACAGTTTGCGATTTTAAAAAGATGTAAACTAAACTTTATAGGTAGATTGGGTGAATAATATTTATCAATAAAATATTTTTTTTGATTTGAGTTTAAATTAATTTCCTTTTTTAAAGCTTTTAAACCAATGTGACTATCACCTATATTACCAGTTAAATAAATGTCGTCTCCAATTTTTGCTTTATTTCTATAAACAATTTTATTTGAATATCCCAAAGATATAACTGTAAAACTCAGGTTTTTTGAGGATGTAGTATCACCACCGGATAATTTTATATTAAATCTATTTTGCTCATTGGATAAAGATTTGTTAATTAATGACATATTTTTTTTTGTAAAATGTTTTTTGTTACCTGAGCCAGCTAAAAAAAAATAATTTGGTTTTACTCCTTTGGCATAAATGTCTGATATAGATGATCTTATTATTTTTCTTATAACAAGATCTGGTTTATTAAAATTTAAAAAGTGTATACCCTCATTGTAAGTATCAACAGAAATAACCAATCTTTTAGTTTTATCAAAAAAAACATCATCATTTAAATTAAGGGAAGATGGATTATTTTTAGATAATTTTTTTAAATAACTATTTATTAAGAATTCTTCATTCATCAGTTTCTTAATTTCTTTGAAATTTTATCAAGCAAAGCATTCAAATATTTTGTTTGTGATAAATCAATAAAGAAATTAGAGGCATTAAGGTATTCTTTAATAATTATTTTTGAAGATATTTTTGGTTTATACATTAATTCAAAAATTGCACTTTTAATTATTACTTGAAAAACTTTATCTAGGTTTGATATTTTTAAATCGTCATTTAGATGATTTGTAATTTCTTCGTGAATTACATCATCTCTTTCAATTGTGCCATTAACTACATCTTTTATAAATTTTTTGAAACGATGTTTTGGAAAATTTAATTCTACTTCATTGTTATAATATTTGCTGTAAAGCTTTTGTATTATAATAACTCTTGGGTTATTTTTTTTACTAAAATGGAGTGGCATTCTATAACGATAATATTGTTTTTACTGCGTTGGCTGCCTCTCCACCCTTTTTGCCACGTGCTATAGCTTGGTTTTTATTTAAACAAGTAATTATTCCATTACCAACAGGTTTTTTTGACTCCACAGATATATTCATAATTGCATCAGTTGTTGATTTAGATATAAAATCAAAATGAGGGGTTTGTCCTTTAATTACACATCCAAGTGCTACAAAACCATCATACTTTTTTAAATTTTTGGAAATAACCACGGGTATCTCAAATACACCCGGAACAGATATTATATTGATATTTGCAAAATTCTTTAATTCATTCTTAGCGCTTTTAAGAAGAGCAGTTGAAATATCTTTATAGTAGTTTGCTTGTATAATTAATACTTTATTTTTCATTTTATTATTTCTTGTTTAATAATCTTGATACCATAACCATCTAACCCAACAACCTTTTTTAGAGTTCTAGTAACTAATATCATTTTCTTTATTTTTAAAGATTTAATTATTTGAGCTCCAATACCATAACTTTTTATTAATTGATCCTTTTCCTTAGTTTTAGACTTTTTATCTTTAAATTCTTTAAGTGTTTGAGTAACAGATTTTAAATTTGGATCTCTTATAAAAATCATAACGCAATTGCTATATTTTTTAAAATATTTTAAAGTTTTTTCAAATGAGTTAGGAAGTTTTTGATTAATTAGATAATTTTGAACTACATTCGATGAAATGACTCTAACTCTTGGTGATTTACTTTTATTAACTTTACCCTTAACTAACGCAAAATGCTCAGAACCATCAATTGAGTTCTCAAAAACATAAATTTTAAATTTTTGATTATTTAAATTAATTGTAGATGTTTTTTTTAATTTAATAAGATTTTCTTTTCTTAGTCTGTATGAAATTAAATCTTCAATTTTTGCAATATGAAGTTTATGTTTGCTTGCAAATTTTAATAAGTCATCACCTTTTGCCATTGAACCATCTTCATTCATAATCTCACATATTACAGCAGCTGGAATTTTGTTGCCAAGCCTAGCTATGTCGACAGATGCTTCTGTATGACCGGCCCTAACTAGTACACCTCCTTCTCGAGAAATAATTGGAAAAACGTGACCAGGAGAAACAATTTCATTTTTTAATACATTTTTTTTTGTAGCAACTTTTATTGTTCGTGATCGGTCTTTAGCTGAAATACCAGTAGTTATACCCTTCTTGGCCTCTATTGAAATGGTAAAGGCTGTTTGGTTTCTAGATTGATTAACAGGAGCCATAAATGTTAGACCAAGTTTGTTTGCTTGATTTTTATTTAGTGTTAGACAAATTAAACCTCTACCGTTTTTCGCCATAAAGTTAATTTTTTTAGAATTAACATCACTAGCATTAAATACTAAATCCCCCTCATTTTCTCGATTTTCATCGTCAACAAGAATATACATTCCACCTTTTTTTGAGATAGAAATAATCTTTTCTATTGGGCTAAATTTATTTTTTATCATTAATAAATTTTTTTACATATTTAGACAAAATATCAATTTCAATATTAACTAAATCATTTTTTTTAATGTTTGCTAAATTTGTAAGTTTTAGTGTGTGTGGAATAACCCAAATTTCAAATTTATTCTTCTTTATCTTGGCTATGGTTAAAGATACGCCATTTATCAAGATTGATGCTTTCTCAACTAAAAATTTATAAAATTTTTTGTCAATACTAAATTCGTAAATTGTAGATTTATCTACATTTGTTAAATTTGTAACTTTGCTAACTGTATCAACATGACCTTGACAAATATGACCTGAAATATTTTGTCCATACTTTAAAGGTAGTTCTAAATTAACATAATCACCGACATTAGATTTCTTAAATTTTGATTTTCTAATAGTTTCATTTGATAAATAAAATTCAGATATACCTTTTTTATATGATATTAATGTTAGGCAGACACCATCACAGGAAATAGATATTCCTAATTGCTTATTAGTTAATTTTAATTTTGACTTGATAAAGACGTTTATTCCTTTAGCTCTTTTGGTAATATTTGTAATTTTACCTTTATTAAAAATTATTCCATTAAACATTTACTGATACCTAAAAAGTTTTTCTTTATCTAAAAAAGTATTAATTTGCGATCTTTTTTTAAATTTTTTAGACAATAAATCAATAAAAGAATTCAAAGTAACAGAATTTTTTAAATTAATTTTATTATCAGCTTTGAATAAATAGAAATCATTTATTAAATTGTTGTTTAAAAAAGATTTTAAAAGGTTTGGACCAGACTCGATTAATAAATTTGCATAACCTAATGAGTATATTTTTTTTAAAATGGTATTTAAATCAAAACTATTATTTTCTATTTTCATAAAAATAAGTTTTGCATTTTTATTTTTAAATTTATTAATAATATTTTTATTTTTTTTATTATGAAAAATATAAGTTTTATTTGAGTTAAGTTTTAATACATTGGAATTTATTTTAGTCTTCAAATCTTTATCAATAATAAATTTTACAGGTGAAAACTTTTCTAAACCTTGAATTCTACAATTTAAATTAGGATTGTCAGAGTTAATAGTTTTATAAGATGTTAAAATTGCTTGATTTCTATATCTTAATAAATGAGATACTTTATGAGAATGTTCATTTGTAATTTTTTTTTTAAATAAATAAATTTTATTATTTTTAGAAACAGCTAATTTTCCAGTAACGTATGGAATATCATTAAATTTTGAGAATTTATAATCTTTGTAAAAATGATTTGCCTCATTTTTAATTAAACCAATTTTAGCCAAAATATTATTTTTTTTTAAAACACTTTTTGTTTTTTTTGCTGTTCGTTTATCAAAATCTTCAATCGAATAATTAACTGATTTAATCTTTTTTTTTATAATAATGTTTGTACAAGGAGGTGTTTTTCCATAATGGATACAGGGTTCTAATGTTACATACATATTTGAATTTTTGAAATTTATTTTATTATTTTTTAAGGCTACTACTTCAGCATGAGGTCTTCCGTTAATATCTGTCTTTCCGTAAGAAATGATTTCATCTTTGTGTGTTACTACACATCCAACCGATGGATTTAGTCCTGTTAGTCCTTTATTTTGATTGGCAAGTTCTAGTGCCAATCTCATGAATGCTTTATTTTTTTCTGACGATTTATCTTTTCTTAAAGACATCGATTTTATCAACAAATTGAACGAAGTCTTTTTCTTCTCTAAAATTTCTATACACTGATGCAAATCTTACATAAGCTACTGGGTCCAATTCTTTTAATCCGTCCATTACCATAGTGCCTATTGTGTTCGAAGAAATTTCACTTTGACCAAATTCTTCTAGTGATCGAGAAATTTTAGAAATAAATTTTTCTACTGTTTCAGTATCAAGAGGTCTTTTTTTTAGAGCTACATAAATGGATTTGGACAGTTTATCTCTATCAAATGGTGATTTTCTTCCATTTTTTTTTACAATTGTTAGCTCACGAAATTGAACTCTTTCAAATGTAGTAAATCTCTGTCCACAGCTACAAAGCCTCCTTCTTCTTATAGCTGTTCCGTCTTCAGTAGGTCTGGAGTCTACAACTGAAGTTTCACCTTTTTTATCACAGGGACAAATCATAATTCATTATCCCAAATTTTTATAAATTGGGAAATTTGAACATAAATCAACAACTTCTTTTCTTACTTCGTCTTCTATTTTTTTATTATCGTCAGGGTTTGATGACAAACCTTTAATTACTTTAGTAATTAGTTCACCAACAATTTTAAATTCATTTAAACCAAAACCTCTAGTAGTTGCAGCCTGAGATCCTAGTCTTATACCAGAAGTTACCATTGGACTTTCTTTATCAAAAGGAATTCCATTTTTATTACATGTTATATTGGCTCTTGATAAACTTTCAGCTGCAGCATTACCTTTGACACCAAAGGGTCTTAAATCTACCAACATTAAATGAGTATCAGTACCACCAGAATAAATCTTAAATCCATTTGTTTTTAATGTTTCAGCTAGAATTTTTGCATTAGCTAAAACATTAGATATATATTCTTTGAAAGAAGGTTCTAATGCTTCTTTAAATCCAACTGCTTTTGCTGCTATTATATGCATAAGAGGTCCACCCTGATAACCAGGAAATACAGCTGTATTAATTTTTTTATAAATATCTTCGTGATTTGTTAAAATAATTCCACCTCTGGCACTTCTAAAAACTTTATGAGTTGTAGATGTAACGACATGAGCATGATCAACAGGATTTGGATAACCTTTACCAGCAACAAGACCTGAAAAGTGAGCCATATCTACCATAAAGAATGCTCCAACCTTATCAGCAATTTCTCTAAATCTTTTAAAATCAATAACCCTAGAATATGCGCTACCTCCAGCAATTATAAGTTTAGGTTTATTTTCAATTGCTAATCTTTCAACCTCATCATAGTCAATTAATTCAGAGGTTTTATCTACATCATAGCTTATTGCATTAAACCATTTGCCTGACATCGCAATTTTAAGACCATGAGTAATATGGCCACCAGAATTTAAACTCATTCCCATAAAAGTATCACCTGGCTTTAATAATGCTAAAAACACTGCTCCGTTAGCTTGCGCGCCAGAATGAGGCTGTGAATTCGCAAATTTACAATCAAAGAGTTTTTTTAATCTATCGTTAGCAAGTGACTCAGCAACATCAACATGTTCACAACCGTTATAATATCTTTTACCTGGATAACCTTCGGCATACTTATTTGTTAGTACTGAACCTTGTGCCTCTAAAACTGCTTGTGAAACAATGTTTTCTGATGCGATTAATTCGATATGATTTTGTTGTCTAATTAATTCTTTATTTACTGCATCAAATATTTCTGGATCAGCTTCAGACAATTTTTTTTCAAAAAAGTTTTCATATTGAGTATTTAAATATTTTTTTTCACTAGACATTTATTTACCTATATTTTTTTAATTCTTTTTATATGTCTTCCACCTTCAAACTCAGTTTTTAGAAAGCTCTCAACACATTTTAAGGCAACTGTTTTTTTAATAAGCCTTTCCCCTAATGTTATAACATTTGCATCATTATGCAATCGCGATAATTTGGCATTTTTTACTGAATAGCATAAAGCTGCGCGTATTCCCTTGTTTTTGTTTGCAGCAATTGACATTCCTACTCCTGAACCACAAACAAGTATTCCTACATGATTCTTATTTTTCGCCACTTGTTTACAAAGTTTATGAGCAAAATCAGGGTAATCAACGGACTTCTTATTTTGTTTTGGTCCCAGATCTTTTATTGGATAATTTTTATTAAAGTATTTTAAAATATTCTTTTTTAAATTAAATCCACCATGATCTGAAGCAATAAAAATTTTTTTCAATTTAATTAAATTTGTAATTTAAAACACAAGCAACAAGGTGAACTCTATTTTCTTCACCCCCATTAAATGCATTGTGATATTTAGTATTATTAGTAATCCAAACAGAGCCATCTGCTGGCATATGTTTTGCAACATTATCAACGACCATTATTGCTCCGGGATTTGTGTATATAGGTATATGAAGCCTTGGCTCAGGATCTCTATGCCAACTCAATGTTGATCTTGGCTCTTTAAGAAGAAGTCTCATCCTACCTAATTTATACTTTTTTGTTAATTGATCATATACTTCTTTGAAATAAGTATTTTTAAAATCGTCAACAAATTTTGTATATTTATGTTCATCAATTTTACTTTCCCTCTGTACCTCTACACCTGTACTATCTGGCTTAGTCCAATAAATGCCTCTTACATTATTTCCTTTAACAGAATCTGGATCACCTGGAATTTGATTTAAAGGTATGCCAGCGAAGTGAGGTATTCCAAGACTTGTATCAAAACCTTTTATTTTTAATACTTCATCGCAAGCTTGTTTTAATTTTATGATATCAAATTTTACGTCTTGTTTTTGAAAATCATTGAATAATTGTGACATCGGAGCTCTACTATCTTATAGACTATTATATTAAATATTACTATTGTCGCATCAAAAAAATTAATTGATAATGATTATCACAGGTAGCTATCCTAATTTAAGATTGAGAAGATCAAGAAAATTCAGTTGGTCTAGAAGATTAGTTCAAGATAATGATCTATCTTACAATGATTTTATTTTACCAATTTTTCTTACTGAAGGAAAAGCAAAAAAAGTTCCAATTAATTCAATGCCAAATGTTTTTAGGTATTCTATTGATAAATTAAAAAGTGTAGTTGATAAAGCACTAAAATTGGGAATACCAATGGTAGCTTTATTCCCTTATACAAATCCAAGAAAAAGAGATGAATATGGAAATGAAGCATTAAATGAAAATAATTTAGTTTGCCAAGCAATAAAATTCATCAAAAAAAATTATAAAAACGAAATTGGAATAATGTGTGATGTTGCATTAGATCCATATACATCACATGGTCATGATGGAATAATTAAAAAAAATGAAATTCTAAATGATGAAACATTAGAAATCTTGATTAAACAATCAATATTGCAGGCAAAAATGGGTTGCGATGTAATTTCACCTTCAGATATGATGGATGGTAGAGTTTTAAAAATTCGTAAAGCTTTAGATAAAAATAATCTAAAAGATGTTCAAATTTTATCATATGCTGTTAAGTATGCATCAAGTTTTTATGGCCCATTCAGAAATGCTGTTGGATCAAGAAGTCTCTTAAAAGGAGACAAAAAAACTTATCAAATGGATTTTAAAAATAATTATGAATCGTTAAGAGAAGTTGCATTAGATATAAAAGAGGGTGCAGATATGATTATAGTAAAACCAGGGATGCCTTATCTTGATATAATTAGGGAGGTTAGGAATAATTTTAAAATTCCAGTTATTGCATACCAGGTATCTGGAGAATATAGTCTCATACAAAATGCAATTTCAAAGAGTATATTAGATAAAAAATCTATATATGAAAGTTTAGTTTCCTTTAAAAGAGCTGGAGCAAGTGCAATTATAACCTATTTTGCCGATCAGATAAAACTAGATCAATTTTAAAGAATTTTGAAAATTAAATCTTGTTTTGGGAAAATTAAGATTGTTCGGTTTAACTATTGTTTTATCTAAAAAATCTCCTACAATTTTTAAAGCATCAAAAGTATCTTCAAAGCTTATATCTTCTTCATCTTTATTTACTAAAAAATTTGGAATGATTTTGCCAGAATTTTTTAATTTATAATTAATCTTATTGCCTTCAGAAACTTTTTCTACATAATCATTAAAGTTTATGTCATATCCAATTAATTTATAAAAGTTTAACTCCCAATTTACAAACTTTGAAAGCCACTCTTCATTTTTTAATATCTCAAAATAATTATTAATTAAGTAATAAATCTCTCTATTTTTTTCATTCTCTACTGTTAAAATTTTAATCAAATTCATTGTATAAATTATACAAAGGAGTTTTTGCTTATCTTCTAAAAAGTAAGGAGTTTTAAATTCATCAATTTCAACTTTTAAAGAACCAATTTTTGATTGAGATTTTGAATTATAATTTATATGCAATTTATTACCCTCGAATAGGTAGTTTTTTATTTTTTTTGAAGTCCCTCCAAAAATAATTCCTGAAATTTTTCCGTGATCTTCAGTATAAAATTCAGATATTACAGAATTTTCATTATATTTATTCTTTGAAAGTAAGTAACCTTTATCTTGCCAATTCATTATATTTTAATAGTTTCTAAAAGTTTCATAGCTGCGGCCTGTTCTGCATTTTTTTTTGAACTACCATCAGCGATAACTGTTTTGCTATCCTTAATTTTTACACTAATTTTAAAATTTGGTTTATGTCTTGGTCCTGTATTAGAAATAAGTTTATATATTGGCAATACTTTAAATTTCTTTAATGAATATTCTTGCAATCTTGTTTTAGAGTCGATTACAGTAATATCTGATAAATTTAAATAATTTTTCCAATAATTTAATATAAATTTTGACGAAACCTCAAAACCTCTATCTATATAAATTGCTCCTATCAAGGACTCGCAACAATCAGATATAATTTTTTTTTCAATATTAACTTTTTTTGTCTTTTCTGTGTTTCCTGTTAAAATATAATTATCCAATTCTAATTCCTTGCCAATTTCAAAACACTTATTTTTATTAACTAAATTTGCAAGTTTTTTGTCAATCATACCTACTTTTTCATTTGGATATAACTCTAAAAGTTTCTTTGATATAACAAACCCTAAAACTCTATCACCTAAAAATTCTAGTTTTTCATAATTATTTTTTGTATCAAAACTTTTGTGTGTTAAGGCTTGTATCAATAGTTTATCATCTTTAAAGCTGATACCTATTTTCTTTTGTAGTTTGTTTACCTTCATTTATTTAAATTATTTTATTAAAAAATCTTTCAAATCGAACTATTTCATTCCATTTGAAAATGTTAAAGATACTTCCTTTCCTCGGATTAGATGAAAAAAATAAAATTTGTGCTTTTCCAACTAAATTATTTTGATTAACATAGCCAACTTCAGATAGAAATCTGCTGTCTTTAGAACAATCCCTATTGTCACCTAAGAAAAAAAAGTGATTTTCAGGAACAATATATTTATCTGAATTAGAAAAAGTTATATCGGTTCTATATGCAGCTAAATAACTTTTTCCATTTGGAAGTTTTTCTTCAAATATATTGACATCAATTTGGGATGATCCACAATATAACTTATCATTTTTGCTTTTAATTGTTTTTAATACTTGATTAGAATTTATATATAAATCACCATCAATAAATTGTATTGTATCACCTGGTAAACCGATCAATCTTTTAATATAATCTGTACGATTATCAGCAGGTGTTTTAAAAACTATAACATCTCCTCTTTTAGGGTTTTTATTTAATATACGTCCTTTTAAAATAGGAGGACTAAAAGGAAATGAATGTTTACTATATCCGTAAGAAAATTTTGTAACAAATAATCTGTCACCCACAAGCAAGTTAGTTTCCATTGATGATGATGGTATATAAAATGGCTGGATTAATATTGATCTTATAAATACTGCAATTATTAATGCATAAAATAATGTTTTAGTATTATCAATTATGAAATTTTTCATTTTTTTCTATTCAAAATAACAAATGCAATTGAGTGGTTTTTTTCATCTGAAAGTGAAAGATGTATATCGTAATTCTTTAATTTAAATTTTTTTTTTAATATATCTTGTATTTTCTGTGAAATTTTAATTTTAGGTGATCCTTTCTTATTATTGTATATTTCAATATCATTAAAATTAATATTATCTCTAAAGCCTGTGCCTATTGATTTAACAAAAGCTTCTTTAGCAGCAAATCTTTTTGCAAAGTAATTAGTTTTGTTTCTGAATTTTTTTGATTGTTTAATTTCATTTAATGTAAAGAGTCTTTTTTTAAAACCTTTAATTTTTAGGGATTTTTCTATTCTTTTATTATCAATAATATCAACACCGTTACCAATTATCATTAGTTTAATATTTTTCTAAAATTAGTGATTACTCTTTTCATACCAAGCATGATGGCCTCTCCAATTATAAAATGTCCAATATTAAATTCCTCTATAGATTTAATCTTTCTTAAAATTTTAGTTGATTTATAATCTAGGCCATGACCTGCATGAACTTCCATACCTAGTTTTTTTGCTAACGTGGCACAATTTTTTATTTTTTTGAACTCGACTAAATAATTTTTGTTATTTTTAACTTTTAAAGCAAATTTTCCTGTATGTAGTTCAACACATTTCGCATTTAATTCTTTTGATGCAAAAACATCTTTAATATTTGGATTGATGAAAAGACTTGTTCTAATTTTTTTTGAATTTAATTTACTGATTACTTTTTTAATTATTTTTTTATTTTTTGTGATATTTAAACCTCCTTCGGTGGTTATTTCATTCCTTTTTTCAGGAACTATACATACAAAATTAGGTTTATATTTTAATGCAATTTTAAGCATTTCATTGTTAGCAGCCATTTCTAAATTTATTGGTATTCTTTTAATTTTTGAAAATATAGCTACGTCTTCATCTCGAATATGTCTACGATCTTCTCTTAAATGAATAGTAATAGAATTTGCACCGAAATTCATAACTTGTCTTGCATATGAAATAGGATCAGGATGCCCCTCTCCTCTAGCGTTTCTTAATGTTGCAATATGGTCTACGTTAACACCGAGTCTAGATTTCATTTTAAATATCTACTTCCAGGTTTTGTAATTGGAATTTTTTTTAACTCAATTGGTAAATCATTTTTTTTATAAGTTGGTATTTCTAATTTAATTTGCGAAACAATATTTTTATCTTTAATTTTTAAACTTGGTTTACTAGATCTATTAATCAAACACGCATATCCAACTACTTTTGATTTATATTTTTTTACAAGTCGAGCACATTCTAGACTTGACTTACCTGTAGTAATTACGTCTTCTACTATCAAAACTTTAGAGTTTTTTTTAATTGAAAAACCTCTTCTTAAAATAAATTTCCCATTAACTCTCTCACAAAATATTGTTTCCTTATTCAATAAATTTCCAACAATATAACCTATTACAATACCGCCCATAGCTGGTGACAAAATTATATCAATTTTTTTGAATTTTTTTTTTATTTTAGTGTTTAAGGATTTACAAAACTCTTCTGATTTTTTTGGATAACTTAATAATTTAGCACACTGAACATACTGAGGTGAATGTAAACCTGAAGATAAAACAAAATGTCCTTCTAAAAGTGCCTTAGTTTTTTTTAAAACCGCTAAAGAATCTTTTAAAGAAAGCATATTTTTTATTTTTATGTCTAATTATTTTGAAGTTATATTCTTTCTGTTTTAGCTCACTAATAAGTTTTGTAAAGTTTTTCAAATCTTGAATAATTAGATTGAATCTAAAATTAATGGTTCTTTTAGTCTTTTCCACCATTTCAACACTTGAAATATTTACATTATTCGTTCCAATCATTGTTGTAACGTCACCTAATATTCCAGGTCTGTCAGGTAAAGACATCCAAAGAGTAGTGTTATATTTTTTTTCAGTAGGCTTGCTGTCTTCTTTGTATTGCCAGTATCTTCTTATAGCAGCTCTAGCTTTACCAGTTTTAGCACTTGTTATCCAATGCAAAGAAGGTGAGTCTTTTTTTGATGTTAATATTTTAACTACATCTCCATTTCGCAATATTGATTGTAGAGGACTTTCCTTTCCATTTATTTCACATCCAATTGCAGTATCACCTACTTTGGTGTGAACAGCATAAGCAAAATCAATTGGACTTGCTTCTTTGGGTAATTTTATAACTGAGCCTTTTGGTGTAAAACAAAAAACATTTTCTTGAAACATTTGCAGTTTTGTATACTCAAAATAATGTTCAGGATTTTCATTTTTATCAATAATTTCTACTAGATCTGCTAACCAATCATATTCCTTCCAAGTTAAAGAGTTAAACTTTTCTGACGATTTATATTTCCAATGAGAAGCTATACCTCTTTGCGCAAATTCATGCATTTGTTGTGTTCTTAATTGTATTTCAATAGGTCTTTTATTTGGACCGATCACTGCTGTATGAAGAGATTTATAATTATTTATTTTTGGAGATGAAATGTAATCTTTAAATCTACCAGGTATGCAATTCCATTTATTATGAATTACGCCTAAGGTTTTGTAACAATTTTCAACATTATCTAAAATTATTCTAAAACCAATTATGTCTGTAATTTGCTCTAGTGAGGTTCTTTTTTTTTGTATTTTTCTCCAAATGGAAAAAGGTGTTTTTTCTCTAGAATAAATTTTAAAATCAATATTATTTTCATTTAATAGATTTTCAAATTCACTAAGAACTGAATTATAATTAATCAAATTATTATCTTTTATTGTATCTAATCTATCTTTGATCATTTTTCTTGCTTCAGGATTTAAAATATCGAAAGAAAGATCTTCAAGTTCATCTCTTATTCTATTCATTCCCATTCTATCAGCTAGAGGAGCATAAATTTCCATAGTTTCTTTTGCAATTCTTTTTCTTTTTTCCTCTTTATCAATAGCCTTCAAAGTTCGCATATTATGCAAACGATCTGCAAGTTTCACAAGAAGGACTCTAATATCTTTAGAAGTTGCCAGGATGAGTTTTCTAAAATTTTCAGCTTTTGAATTTGAAATAGCTTGGTTTTCAAAAACTGAAATTTTTGTAACTCCATCAACTAAATCAGCAACTTCTTTTCCAAATTGTTCTTCTATAGTTTTATAAGTTGCATAAGTATCTTCTATGGTATCGTGAAGTAACCCAGTTGCTATCGTTGCACTATCCAACTTAAGTTCGGTTAAAATATTTGCAACAGCAACAGGATGAATGACGTAGGGATCTCCTGATTGTCGTTTTTGATCTTTATGAACTTTCACTGCAAAATCATATGCTTTACTTAGAGTTTCTGGATTAAGAAACTTATTGTATGATTTAACCTTATTTATTAATTCGTCAGAATTTAGCATCATTTTATTATATCACTTATTTAGATAACTTTAATACTTCTTAAATTATTTTTTTTTAAAGAAGTTAAGAGTTTTACTATATTTTTTTTTAATTTTGGGTGAGACCAATTTTTACATATTTCAAACAGTGGCATAAGTACAAAGTTTCTATTATGCATTCTTGGATGTGGGATCTCTAAATTGATAAATTTTTTATTTGATTTAGTAATCTTTCCATTAAAATCTAATATATCAATATCACAATTTCTTGGATGATTTTTGGGTGCTATTTTTCTGCCTAATTTTTTTTCTATAGACTTAATTATTTTAAACAGCTCAAATTGATTTAATTTTGTTTTTATCAGTAATACAGCATTAATAAATTTTGGAAAACTAGGATCTGGCCATGAGTCAGTCTCATAATAGCTAGATGTTTTGATTATTTTAATATCATGAGTTTCCAATAAATATTTAGATTTTTCTAAAAAATGTATTCTATTTCCTAAATTAGAACCTATTGATAGATATACATTTTTAACTTGAGCGTCTGAAATATCTCGCTTTTTCACGGTTCCAATCTTTAGTTTTTTTGGTTTGTCGCTTATCGTATTGTTTTTTGCCCTTTGCAACTGCTATTTCAACTTTAGCTTTACCTTTTTTAAAATACATTTTAGTTGGAACTAAAGTTAGACCATCCTCGTTCATTTTACCAATTAGTTTGTTAATTTCCCTTTTGTTGAATAACAATTTTCTTTCTGAGTAAGGATTATGATTTGAATAACTGGCTTGTTTATATATGGGTATATGTGAGTTAATTAAAAAAATTTCTCCTTCTTTTTCTACTGCGTATGACTCTGCAATATTTATTTTTCCATCTCTTACAGATTTTATTTCAGAACCTTTTAGTACAATTCCGGCTTCTAAGATTTCCTTAAAGAAAAAATTAAAAGATGCTTTTCGATTTATTGTAATGATCTTGATGCCAGATGTAGATTTATCACTCATCAATAAGTTTTGCTACTTTCAATGCTTTCTCGACTTCCTTTTTTGTATTTTCAGTTATTTTTACTAAAGGTAATCTCACAGCATCATCGCATAGTCCTAGTAATTTAGCAGCATACTTAACTGGTGAAGGATTGCTTTCTATAAATAAATTTTTATGCAACGGTTGCAACATATCATCAAGTTGTTGAGCTTTTTTTAAATCATCCTCATTTGAAGATTTTGATAATTTTTGAAATTCAGAACATAATTTAGGAGCTACGTTTGCTGTAACACTAATTGTTCCAACGCCTCCACGTTTATTAAATTCAAAAGCATTATCATCGTTTCCAGTAAGTTGAATGAAATCATTACCCATTTTTTCTTTTTGTTGATCAACTCGATTTAGATCTCCTGTTGCATCTTTAACTCCAACTATATTTTTTAGTTCATACAATCTAGCCATTGTTTCAACGCTCATATCAATGACTGAACGGCTAGGTATATTATAAATTATAATTGGAATTCCACAGTTATCGTTAATTGATTTATAATGTTGATATAATCCTTCTTGAGTAGGTTTATTATAATATGGTGTAACAACTAAAGCACCATCCGCACCAGCTTTTTCAGCATGTTTAGTTAATGATACAGCTTCTTCTGTAGAATTAGATCCTGTGCCGGCTATTATGGGAAGTTTACCAGTAGCTTCTTTTATACACAATTCAATTGTTCTCTCATGTTCATCATGTGATAATGTTGGTGACTCACCTGTTGTTCCAACTGGAACTAACCCATTTGTTCCATTTTCCAGATGATGATTTATTATTTTTATGTAACTTTCTTCGTCAAGCTTGTTGTCTTTAAACGGTGTAATTAATGCTACATTTGATCCTTTAAACATAATTATTTATAACATAAGTTGTTTGATTTAATAAAATGTATTTAAAATTATTAACAACAATTATCCTTTTTTTCTTATCGATTCAATCTGCTTTTTCAAATGAAACTATACTTCCTATTAAAAAACCAGATTTAAATGAAAAAAATACAACAAAAAAAATAGCTGAAATCATTCCTCTACCAAAACCATCTGAAAAAGAAGATGAAATTCAAAAGGAAATAAAAATTACTACCACGGAGATATTTAAGAAAATTGATGGTGTAATAATTCCAAAAAATAAGCCTCTAATAGTTAAAGAAAAATTAAGAAAGATAAAAAAACAAAAATTTTATAGCGATAGAGATTTGAGATATGCAAAACAAGCTATTTCATTTATGGAGAAAAGTAATTGGAAGGATGCAAAAAAAGCCGCAAGTAAAGCAAGAGCAAAATCTATATATGATTTTATTCAATGGAGACATCTACTTACAACCGGTAACAGGGCTACTTTTACAGAATATAAGCAGTTTATCGAAAGAGTAAAAGATTATCCAAGAATAGATAGAGTTCGTTACTTAGGAGAACATAAAATAAATTCTAAAAATCATACTAAAAATGAAATTATACAGTGGTTCGATAAACACCCTCCTTTAAGTGGATTTGGAAAAATGATGCTAGGCGATGCTTTGTTATTAAAAAATAAAGAGTCAGCTATAAATTTAATAAAGGAAGGATTTATTACAGCTGATTTAAGTAAAAATGATCTTATTTTTTTTAGAAAGAAATTTAAAAAATACTTAAATAGTAGTGATTATATTAAAAGAGCTGATTATTTAGCTTGGGAGAATAAATATTGGGACCTTAAAAGAATGTTAAGATATCTACCAAAAGATTATCAGCTTTTATATACAGCAAGGCAACTGTTAATGAGCAGATCTTATGGTGTTGATAGTGCTATCTCGAATGTGCCTGAAAGTTTAAAAAAAGATGCAGGTTTAAATTATGATAGACTCAAATGGAGAAGGAAAAGAGGTAGAGTTGATAGTTCTCTAGAAATTTTATTAAGCATCAAAAATAATAAAGACTATATGGTTCGCCCAGATAAATGGTGGGTTGAAAGATCAATAATTGCGAGATCACTTATTTATAAGAAAAGATATGAGCAAGCTTATAAAATTACAAGTAAACATGGACTATCGGAGGGTGCCGAATTAGCTGAGGCTGAATGGATGAGTGGATGGATTGCTTTAAGTTTCTTAAAAGACCCAATTTTAGCAAAAAGTCATTTTACTAAATTTTATAATAATGTTGGATATCCAATTAGTTTATCAAGAGGTGCTTATTGGCTTGGAAAAGCGAATTTAGCACTAAATAATAAAGAAGAAGCAGATAAATGGTTTAAAGAAGGTTCAAAATATTTAACAACCTATTATGGTCAATTATCTCATATGAAAATATATCCAAATAAAACTTTTGAACTTAAAGAAAGTACTCAAGTTGATAAAAATTATGCTGAAAGTTTTTATAAAAATAAATTAGTTGCAATAGTACATTTATTAGATGAAGTAAAAAAAGATAAATATACGAAACATATTTTAAGATTTCTAGCAAATGACAATGTTTCAGCAGGGAGTGAAATATTGGCAGCAAAACTAGCAACTGACATCTCTAGATTTGATTTTGCTATTCAGGTTTCTAAAATAGCATCTTATCAAAAAAGGTTTCATAACAAATATAATTATCCAGTGATAAGTACTCCGAATAAAGTTGGATCAAGAAAAATACCAGAACAAGCTTTAATTTTATCTATTATAAGACAAGAAAGTGAGTTTGATATATCTGCAAGAAGTAGAGTTGGAGCACAAGGTTTAATGCAATTGATGCCTTATACTGCAAAGACAGTTGCTAAGCAGGCAAAAGTTTCTTATTCAAAATCTCGTTTAACAACAAGTCCTGAGTATAATATAAATTTAGGATCTTTTTATATTGCAGGTTTAATTCTTGATTATGATGGATCCTACCCTTTCGCTGTAGCAGCATATAATGCAGGACCAAAAAGAGTGAAGTATTGGAAAAAAATAAATAAAGATCCTCAAAAGAAACAAATCGATTACGTTGATTGGGTAGAACTTATTAAGTTTAAAGAGACCAGAAACTATGTTCAGAGGGTTATGGAGAATTACAATGTTTATAGATACATTTTGTCTCAAAAACCAATATTTTTAAAAGATTTTTTTAGAAATAATCCACTCTATTAGTGGCGGAAGGAGAGGGATTCGAACCCTCGGTACACCTTTTCAAGCGTACGGCGGTTTAGCAAACCGCTGGTTTAAACCAGCTCACCCATCCTTCCACGATAATATGTGTAACTTGAAATCATTGAATATTCAATCATATTCAAGTAATTTCTCCAAAATATGAAAAACAAATATTCAGTATTCTCTCTAATAAAAAATGCTTTATCACAGCATGAGAATTGGCAACAAGCTTGGGGAAATCCAGAGCCAAAAAAAGAATACGAAGCTATTATTGTGGGTGGTGGTGGACACGGTTTAGCTACTGCTTATTATTTAGCAAAGAAACATAATTTAAAAAATATTGCAGTCTTAGAAAAAGGTTGGATTGGTGGTGGAAATACAGGGCGTAACACTACAATCATTAGATCAAATTATTTATGGGATGCTAGTGCTGGTTTATACGATCATGCGCTTAAACTATGGGAAAATTTATCTCAAGAGCTAAACTACAATGTGATGTTCAGTCAAAGAGGTGTAATGAATTTAGCTCACAATCTTCAAGATGTAAGAGATTTAAAAAGAAGAACACATGCCAATAGACTAAACGGAATTGATGCTGTTTGGTTAAATACTGAGGAAGTTAAAAAATTTTGCCCAATTATAAATACATCACCTGATATCAGATATCCTGTTTTGGGTGGAACGTTACAAAGAAGAGCGGGAACTGCAAGACATGATGCTGTTGCTTGGGGTTATGCAAGAGGCGCAAGCGAAATGGGTGTTGATATAATTCAAAACTGTGAAGTTAAAGGAATAAAAAGAAATGGAGATAGAGTTGAAGGATTAGAAACCACTAAAGGATTTATAAAAACTAATAAAATTGGAGTTGTTGCAGCAGGCCACTCAAGTGTAATTGCAAATATGGCTGGATTAAAACTTCCTCTTGAGAGTAAACCATTACAAGCGTTAGTTTCAGAGCCAGTAAAACCAATTATTGATACTGTTGTAATGTCAAATGCTGTTCATGCTTATGTAAGTCAATCGGATAAAGGCGAATTAGTTATAGGTGCGGGAACAGATTCATATGTTTCATATACACAAAGAGGTAGTCATAATATTGTAGAAGAAACTTTAAAGGCTATTCTAGAGCTCTACCCTATTTTTAGTAGAATGAAAATGTTAAGACAATGGGGAGGAATTGTTGATATATGTCCAGATGCAAGTCCTATTATAAGTAAAACTAATATAAAAGGTTTATATTTTAATTGTGGTTGGGGTACAGGTGGTTTTAAAGCTACTCCAGGATCGGGAGATTTGTTTGCGCACACAATCGCAAATGATGAGCCACATAAATTAAATGCAGCATTTAATTTAAATAGATTTGTAAGCGGTGATCTTGTTGATGAACATGGTGCTGCAGCAGTTGCACATTAGTAATGTTTTTAATTAATTGTCCATTTTGTGGAGAGAGAGATCAAAGCGAATTTTCTTCAGGTGGCGAAGCTCATATAGTTAGACCAAAACAACCAACTGAACTTAGCGATGATGAATGGGCGGAATATCTATTTATGAGAAAAAATATTAAAGGTATTCAATTTGAAAGATGGAATCATGTTCACGGATGCAGAAAATGGTTCAACGTCGTTAGAGACACATCGAATGATAAAATATTATCTGTTTATAAAATGGGTGAAAAACCTCCTGTTAATTATAAGTAATGCCCAATTATAGAATTCATAAAACCGAATATATTGATGAAACTAAACGAGTCTCATTCAAATATGATGGTAAGACTTACTTTGGATATGAGGGTGATACCTTGGCATCTGCACTTTTAGCAAATGGTATTCATTTAGTCGGCAGAAGTTTTAAATATCACAGACCAAGGGGTATAATTTCTTGTGGAGCAGAAGAGCCTAATGCAATTTGTCAAATTGGTAGTAAAAAAGACCTAACAGAACCCAATGTAAGAGCTACCGAGTTAGAATTGTATGAAGGATTAGAAGCAAGTTCTCAAAATTGCTGGCCTAACGTAAAATTTGACATCGGGGGTATTAATAATTTTATATCACCGTTAATTCCTGCAGGCTTTTATTATAAAACATTTATGTGGCCAAAGAGTTTTTGGAAAAAAGTATATGAACCATTAATACGATTATCTGCGGGTTTGGGAAAATCTCCTACGGAACCAGATCCTGATATCTATGATCACAAATATGTTCACTACGATGTATTGGTAATCGGTGGTGGAGTTTCAGGTATTATTGCTGCAAAAATGGCTGCAAAAAATAATTTAAAAACTTTATTAGTAGATGACAAAAAAATACTAGGTGGTTCTACAATTTATCAAAACAATGAGTCTATTAAGATTGATGATAAATTATCAAGTGAATGGTTAAAAAATGAAATTCAAGAAATTAAAAAATTAAGTAATTTAACAATTAAGACAAGAACAAGTATTGCAGCTTATCATGGATACAATTTTCTTTTAGCTAAAGAAAATTTAACAGATCATTTACCAGAGGAAAAAAAGAAAAATAAGATTAGACAACGATTATGGAAAATAAGAGCAAAAAAAGTTGTAATTGCAACTGGATCAATTGAAAGACCACTTGTATTCAACAATAATGATAGACCAGGAATATTATTATCTAATTCTATAAACAAATATTTGGATTATTACGGTGTTACCTGTGGAGAAAATATAATATTATTTACAAATAATGATAGTGCATACGAAACTTCAATTTCACTTCATAAAAAAGGTATAAAGAATATAATTGTTGATTTAAGGAAATCTGCTAGCTCTGAATTAATCAAACAAGCAGAAAGTCTAGGAATAAAAATCTACTTCAATCATGTTGTAACAAATACTTTTGGATACAGAAAAATAAATTCATTAGAAATCATGAAACTATCAGAAGATGGAAATACTACTGTAGGCAATAAAATTAGATTAAGTTGTGACTGTTTAGGAATGAGTGGTGGATGGACACCTATGGTGCATATGCATACTCAATCTGGAGGTAAATTAGATTTTAGAGATGAAGACCAAGTATTCTTACCAAAAGAAAATAGTGATGATCAAATTTCTGTTGGTTCATGCAATGGAGATTTTGATTTAGAAAATATTATAGATAAAACAGTCAATAAAATTAATAAATTCTTAGATATAGATAATCAAGATTACCAAGAAACAAATATAATTTGCTCTAAAGAAAATGATAAAAGAAATATATGGCTTTTACCAAATAAAATACCTTTAGGTAAAACAAAATGCTTTATAGATTTTCAAAATGACTCAACTGCAAAAGATATTAAATTAGCCTTAAAAGAAGGCTTTAGATCAATTGAACATGTAAAAAGATATACAACGACTGGTATGGCAACAGATCAGGGAAAGTTATCTAATATGCACGCACTTGGGATTATAGCTGATACAGCTGGTGTAAAAATGGGTACATTGGGAACAACTACATTTAGGCCTCCATTCACACCATTAACTTTCGGAACACTAGTTGGGAGAAATGTTGGAAAATTTTTTGAAGTAGTAAGAAAAACATCCATGCATGAATGGCATGTAGAAAATAATGCAGAATTTGAAAATGTTGGTCAGTGGAAAAGACCCTGGTACTATGCAAAAAATGGAGAAAATATGCATGATGCTGTTCAAAGAGAAAGTAAAGCGGCACGTGACAGTGCAGGTATCTTAGACGCATCAACTCTAGGAAAAATTGATATCCAAGGAACAGATGCATCAGAATTTTTAAATCGAGTTTACACAAATGCTTGGTCAAAACTTGCAATCGGAAAATGTAGATACGGACTTATGTTAAACGAGGATGGTATGGTTTATGACGACGGTGTTACTACAAGAATATCTGAAAATCATTACCTAATGACAACTACTACTGGGGGAGCCGCAAATGTATTAAGCAAACTTGAGGATTATTTACAAACGGAGTGGCCAGAGTTAGATGTTTATTTAACATCAGTGACAGATCATTATTCTACAGCAAGTATTTGTGGTCCAAATTCAAAAAAAATTCTTAACAAACTTTTTCCAAATTTAGATTTAAGTGATGAAAACTTTCCTCATATGTCATTTAAAGAAGATAAACTTGAAAATATAAATTGTAGAATAATGAGAATAAGTTTTACGGGTGAACTAAGCTATGAAATTAACATAGAGTCGAAATATGGAAATTCATTATGGAAAATGTGTATAGAAGCTGGGAATGAGTTTAATTTGACACCTTATGGTACTGAAACAATGCACCTACTCAGAGCTGAAAAAGGTTTCATTATTGTTGGACAAGATACAGACGGCACAATGACTCCTTCAGACTTACAGATGGATTGGATTGTAAGTAAAAAGAAATATGACTTCATTGGTAAAAGATCTTTATATAGAAGTGATACTATTAGAGAAGATAGAAAGCAATTGGTAGGACTACTTACAGATGATCCAAAAGAAATTTTGGAAGAAGGTGCTCAAATTGTTTCAGACATTAAATCAAAGCCTATAGATATGCTAGGACATGTAACTTCAAGCTATTTTAGTCCAAACCTAAATAAATCAATTGCCTTGGCTGTAGTTAGAAGTGGTAAAACAATGAAGGGTCAAAAGTTAATTATTCCTATGGAAAACAAAAACATTAATGTGACCGTTTCTGACACAATTTTTTTAGACAAGGAGAATAAAAGACTAAATGCTTGACATTTTACATCCAAATATTTCGAATATTAATAAAAACAATATCGATATTAATTTATCTGAAGAAAAAATTAAAATTAATATCAGGGGAAAAGATAAAGAATTTTTTACCAAAGTGGGTAAAATTCTATCTATTATTTTACCTTCTGAGTCAAACACCAGTTCATCAAATGAAAACTATGATGTTTTGTGGCTAAGTCCGGATGAATGGATGATATATTTTGATGAAAATAAAAATTCAAATATTTTTGATCAACTTTATAAAGATATTTCGTCTTTAAATTTTGGATCAATTACTGATATCTCTTCACAATTAATTTGCATAAATATAAAAGGAGAAAATATATTTGAATTATTATCATCTGGATCACCTTTTAATTTCGAAAAATTTAAAAATAATGTTGGTTCATCAACACAAACGATAGTAAATCATATTGATGTAATTCTTCATCACAAGTCAAAGAATAATGTTAATTTATTTGTAAGAAGATCGTTTTCAGAACACCTTTATGAATGGTTAGTTGATAGCTCTAATTTTGTCTAATTTATAATTCAAATAAAAATAAGTATAACCAAGATACATCAGAGAGAAAATCCAATTGAATATTACCCATAACCAAAAAAATTCAGAAAAGTCAGAATTAAAATAAATTGCAGTATAAAATACGACAAATGGAAAAATTCCATTTCGGCAAATATTAGCAATTAATGCGTTTTCAGCTTTTTTTAAAGCCATAAAAAAACCATTTGATAAAAAAAATATTGGATAAGCTGGTAGCACAAAGGCTGAAATCTCTAAATATAATTTTCCAAATTCAACGACCTCTAAATCTTTTGAAAATAATTTTGTTATCATTTCAGCACCAAAATAAATAATAAAAGAAGAAATAATCATTATAATGAAAGCATATTTTATAGCTTGGAAGTACGTTTCTTTAATTCTTAAAATATTTCGTGCACCAAAGTTTTGAGCAATAATTGTGATAATTGCTGTATTTATTCCCAAGATTGGCAATAAAACCACTTGTTCTATTTTGGTGCCAGCTCCATAACCAGCTGCTGCATATTCTCCTGATAAACCTGCATATTTGAATACAATAGCAGAAGCAATAGAATAACCGCAAATTGAAATTATTATTGGCATAGATTGAAAAAAAATATTTTTTAAAAAAAAAAATTTAGGAATAAAATAAGAAATAAGTATGTTTTTAATTAATTTACTTTTTAAAACTTTTTTAAATATAATTAAAAAAGCGACCGTTTGAGCTATTAGAGTTGCTATTGCAATACCCTTCATGCCCAAAGGTGGTATGAAATAAAATCCAAATATTAAAATTGGATTTAACAATATGTTTAAAAAAAAAGATAATATTAAAGCATTTCTATAAGTTTTCGTATCGCCTTCTGCATGAAGTAATGAATTTAATGCAACAACTAAAATAAAAATAAATGAACCAAGGAAAATGATATCTGTATATTGTAAGCCAAGATTTATTACCTCGTTAGTTGAACCCATAATTGAAAAAAGGTCTGATGCATAATTTAAACCAATAAAAGTAATCAACAGAATTATCAAAAAAGAAAAGAAAATTAATTGGCAGAAATAAATTGAAGCATTTTTATTATTTTTTTCTCCAATGCTATTACCTATCAGTGATGTACCTGCAACTGTGATACCAATAGATGAGGCAATAATAATAAAATAAATTGGAAAAGATTTTGTTAAAGCTGACAAAGCTTCAGGTGATATTTTTCCTGCAAAATATGTATCAGCAATATTATATAACGTTTGAAAGAGTGTACCTACAGATGCAGGTATCGCTAATTTTTTAATTAATTCTTTGATGTCATCACTTAATATATTCATGATATTATTTTTTTGAATTTATTATTTGATTGTGCCTCATTGTGAAACGTTTTATTTGATCATTTGTCAATTTATCAAAACAATTTGGACATGATAGGCCTACTTTATACTTTTTTGATTTGGTTAGTTTTTTATGCAATGGCATTCTACAACCACCACAAACAGTATAATTTCCAATTTCTAGGTTTTTTTTAATAGTAACTCTTTTATCAAAAACAAAACATTCACCATTCCACTTACTTTTTTTTGGATCAGTTTTGTTAAGATAATTTAAGATACCACCCTTAAGCATATAAACATTTTTAAAACCTTTATTATTAAGATAATTAGAAGCTTTTTCACACCTGATACCTCCGGTGCAAAACATCCCTATTGATTGATCTTTATTAAATTTTGATAAATAATTTTTAAAATCTCTAAAATTTTTAGTTTCTGGATTAAGAGCATTTTTAAATGTACCAATCTTATATTCAAAAGGTTTTCTGGCATCAATCAGTTTAATATTTTTTTTAGATATAAATTCGTCCCATTTTTTAGGTGATAAATATTTCTTATTAAAAAAATTTTTAAAATTAATTTTTTCATTAATTGGAACTACCTCATCTTTTATTTTAACTTTATTTTTTGTGTATGGTAATATTTTTGAGTTAAATTTATTTTGAATATCAAATCTATCAATTGATAAGATATTCTTTATTTTTGTAATTGTAAGTTTAATTTTTTTATGACTACCTGATATTGTACCATTAATTCCTTCAGGAGATAATATTATAAGACCTTTAATATCAAGCTTATTAGTTTCTTTTAAAATATTTTTTTTAATAATTTTTAATTTATTAAGTTTTGATATTTTATAAAAAGATAGGATTTCAAACATAATTACCAACAAACTGTAAAACCATCACCAATTGGTAAAATATACTTATTAATAGGTGATTTTTTTATGTATTTATTAAATTCTCTTAATTTTATAGTTAATTTGTCTTTTATCTTTGGATTTGCAACATCTCCTTTCCAAAGTGTATTATCAATTAAAATTATACCTTTTTTACTTTTTAATTTGAGAGACAGTTTAAAATAATTTATATAATTTTCTTTATCTGCATCAATTAATATCACGTCATATTTTTCCTTTTTCTTAATTAGATTTTCAAGAGCAATTTTTCCATTTTCACAAAGAAGATTTATTTTTTTATCTTGCTTTGCTTCTTTAAAAAACTTAATTGCCTCATTGTTAGTTTTTAAATTTTTATCTATACCAATTAATTTGCAATTCTTAGGTAAGGCAAGTGCAGCAGATAAAATGCTGTAACCTGTAAAAGTGCCAATTTCTAAATATGATTTATAGTTATTAATTTTTATGATAAATTGTATGAAGTTAGCTTGTAGAATTGAAATTTGTAATTTTTTAATATGACCAAGTTTTTCGTTATATTTTAATAATTTTTTTTGTACTTTGTGAAGGTTATTTGTATGTGAAAAAATATAATTGATCATATTTTGATCAATTATGAAATTTTTATCCATTCAACTTTTCTTTTAATATTTTGTTTATTAATTGAGGATTGCCTTTTCCTTTACTTTCTTTCATGGCTTGACCAACAAAAAAACCAAATAATTTATCTTTACCAGATTTATATTCAGCAACCTTATCTGAATTATTTTCAATAACTTTATTTATCAATTCCTCTATCGCTTTTGGATCGCTTTCTTGTTTTAAACCTTTTTCTTTTACTATTATTAATGGATCTTGATCTCCATCTATCATTTGTTCAAAAACCGTTTTAGCTATTTTTCCTGATATAGTTCCATCTTTAATAAGGTTTATAAGTTTTGATAGATTTTTAGCACTAACTGGGCTTTGAGATATTTCTAAATTTTTTTCATTTAAAACTGCAAATAATTCACCTGTAATCCAGTTTGTTGCTAATTTAACATCTGAATTTTTTATAACTTCCTCAAAGAAATTTGATGTTTCAATATCAGATACCAAAATTGTTGCTTCATATGGTGAAAGATTAAATTTATCTATAAATCTTTTTTTCTTTTCATCTGGTAATTCAGGTATATCTGATTTTATTTTTTCAATTAACTCTTGGCTTATTTCAAGCGGTAATAGATCTGGATCAGGAAAATATCTGTAATCATGCGCGTCTTCTTTTGATCTCATAGATCTTGTCTCATTTCTTTTAGTGTCAAAAAGTCTTGTCTCTTGATCTATGTCTTTCCCCTCCTCTAACAAATCTATTTGTCTATTTGCTTCGGATATTATTGCCATTTGCATAAATTTTATTGAATTAACATTTTTAATTTCACACCTGGTGCCAAATTCAGTCTCCCCTTTTAATCTTACTGATACATTAACATCTGCCCTCAAAGAACCTTCTTGCATATTGCCATCACATGTTCCTAAATATCTCATTATCGATCTTAATTTTTTTATATAAACGTTGACTTCATCTGGAGATCTCAAATCAGGCTTACTTACTATTTCCATTAAAGCCACTCCAGATCTATTTAAATCAACTAATGTATTATTTGGATCAATATCATGAATACTTTTACCTGCATCTTGCTCTAAGTGTAATCTTTCAATTCCAATTTCTTTTTGACCATTTGGCATATCTAAAATTACTTTTCCTTCACCGACAATTGGATATTTGTATTGAGAGATTTGATATCCTTGGGGTAAATCTGCATAAAAATAATTTTTTCTATCAAAGACAGATTTTTTATTTATTTTGGCTTTAAGTCCTATTCCAGTTTTAATTGCTTGTTCAATACAAAATTCATTTATAACTGGTAACATTCCTGGAAATGCTGCATCTACGAGACTAACTTGTGTGTTTGGTTCTGCACCAAATTTTGTTGATGATTGAGAGAAAAGTTTTGACTCTGAAGTAACTTGAGCGTGCACTTCTAAACCAATTATCACTTCATATTGTTTATTTTCTCTTTCAATAAGATATTCACTATTTATACTCACTTAACCACCAGTCTGAAATATCATTTTTAAAATTAATCTTATCTTCTAATGCATAAGAAATATTAAGTATATTTTGCTCATCAAAGGGTTTTCCAATTACTTGGAGGCCTAAAGGATAATTATTTTTATCTTTACCAGCTGGTATAGAAATTCCTGGTAAGCCTGCTAGATTTATTGGAACTGTAAATATATCATTTAAATACATTGATACTGGATCATTTGTTTTTTCACCAATTTTAAATGCTGAGCTTGGAGTAGATGGAGTTAAAATTGCATCAACTTTAGAAAAGGCATCATCAAAATCTTTTTTTATTAATTGTCTTACTTTCTGCGCTTTTAGATAATAGGCATCATAGTATCCAGAAGATAAAACATAAGTTCCAATCATAATTCTTCTTTTAACCTCATCACCAAAACCTTCAGATCTAGTTTTTTCGTACATTTCTATTAAATTTTGACCAGGAGATCTAAATCCATATTTAACACCATCATATCTAGCTAGATTTGAAGATGCTTCAGCTGGTGCAACAATATAATAAGTAGGTAATGCGTAATTAGTATGTGGAAGCGAAATATCGATGATTTCTGCTCCGCAATCTTTTGCATATGCGATACCATTTTTCCATAACTGTTCAATTTCGTCAGGCATATTGTCAACTCTATATTCTTTAGGAATACCAATTTTCTTTCCTTTAATATCTTTTGATAATTCTTTTGAATAATAATTTCTTTTGTAATCAATTGAAGTTGAATCTTTTTGATCAAATGAAGAGATCACCTCTAAAAGCATAGAACAGTCTCTTACGTTTTTTGTCATAGGTCCTGCTTGATCTAAAGATGAAGCAAATGCTACAATTCCATATCGAGAACAACTTCCATATGTAGGTTTAAGTCCAACAGTTCCTGTAAATGATGCTGGTTGACGAATAGATCCACCTGTATCTGTTCCAATAGTAACTGGAGTTAAATTTGCAGCAACAGCTGCAGAAGAACCGCCTGAAGATCCACCAGGGACTAAATTTTCTCCTACTGGATTTTGAACATTTCCAAAAAAACTAGTTTCATTTGAAGAGCCCATAGCAAATTCATCACAATTAAGTTTACCAAGAAGTATTGCTCCTTGACTCCACAAATTTTGAGTAACTGTAGACTCATATGTAGGAACGAAGTTATTTAATATTTTGCTACCTGCTGTTGTTCTAACTCCATTTGTACAAAATAAATCTTTAACAGCAATAGGAATACCTGGTAGTTTAAAATCTAAATTAGGATTAGAATCAAATTTCTTTGATTGATCTATTGCTTTTTCAAAATTATCTGTAACATAAACATTTAATTTTTTTGATTTTTCAGCGCGGTTTATAAATGCTTTTGTAATTTCCTCTGAAGATAGTTTTTTTTCTTTTATATTCGATGTTAATTCGAATAAACTTTGACTTGTTATTTCTGACATTATTCAACAACCTTTGGTACAACAAAAAAATCTTTATTTTCTTCAGGTGAGTTTTTTAAAATTTTTTCTCTGATATTTTCTGATTTAATTTCATCTTTTCTAAATCTCAGGGTGGTCTCAGCAATTGATGTTAAGGCTTGAACATTATCAGTATTTAATTCATTTAATTTTTCTATAAATTCAAATATATTATTTAAGTCGCCCTTTAATTTGTTAGCTTTTTCATCATCAATAGAAATTCTTGCTAATTTCGAAATGTGCTTTACTGTTTTAAGATCTATACTCATATGGTAAAAATATTGCCGCAAACTATCACTTAAGTAAATAATATACAATATGATCACAATTGAGGAATTTAAAAAGAAACAGCTAAATACATCTAGATTAATTGGTCTTGATTTAGGCTCAAAGAGAATTGGTGTAGCTATATGTGATGAATATCAAAAAATTGCCACACCGCTTAAAACAATAAACAAATCCAAATTTGAAGATCTTATCAATGAATTAGAGGATATTATTAAAGAAAATAATATTAAAGGAATAATTATTGGAAATCCAATTAATATGGATGGTAGCTTAGGTAAATCCTCTCAATCAGTAAATGATGTGTCAAAAGCAATATCAAAAGAAATTGATCTTCCAATAAGTCTTTGGGATGAAAGATTATCAACAGTTGGAGCGTTTAAATTATCCGAAAATTTAGGTATTAACGTAACTAAAAGAGAAAAAAATATAGATAAAAATGCTGCTGCATTTATCTTACAGGGTGCCATAGATTTTATTAATAATTAATACTTGCATTAATCAACCTTTGTGGCTATAGAGTTGGTTTTAATGGCAACTAAAACCAAAGCTATTAAAATTTCTCAAAAACATCTCCTAGGTATTCAAGATTTATCAATAAATGATGTTAATTTAATCTTAAAAGAAGCTGAAAAATTTATTGAATTAAACAAAAGCAAAAATAAAAAATTAGATTTACTTAAGGGAAAAACACAAATTAACCTTTTTTTTGAACCATCAACAAGAACACAAAGCTCATTTGAACTAGCAGGAAAAAGATTAGGTGCGGATGTCATGTCAATGAATATAACAAACTCTGCAATTAAAAAAGGTGAAACGCTAATAGATACTGCAATGACATTAAATGCAATGCATCCTGATATAATAGTTATTAGACATCAAGATTCAGGAGCTTGTAATCTTTTATCTCAAAAAGTTAATTGTGCTGTTTTAAATGCTGGTGATGGAAGAAGAGAGCACCCTACCCAAGCATTACTTGATGCATTAACTATATTGAATAGAAAAAAAAAAATTCAAGGATTAAAGGTTGCAATTTGTGGAGATATTCTTCATTCAAGAGTAGCAAGATCTAATATTTACTTGCTAAACATGTTGGGTGCTGAAGTTAATATTGTAGCTCCTTCAAACCTTTTACCAAAAGATATAGAAAAATTTGGAGTTAATATTTTTTCAAATATGAAGAAAGGTGTAAAAGATTGCGACATAGTAATGATGCTTAGACTTCAAAATGAAAGAATGAGTAGTTCATTCTTGTCATCTAATAGAGAGTATTATGAATACTATGGGCTAACACAAGATAAATTAGAATATGCAAAATCAGATTCAATTATTATGCACCCTGGTCCAATGAACCGTGGTATTGAAATTGATACAAAACTAGCTGATGACACCAATATGAGTGTTGTAAAAGAACAAGTTGAATTAGGTGTTGCGATAAGAATGGCATGTTTAAAAATTTTTTGTGAATGATGAAAAAAAAATACTTTATTAACGCAAATATAATTGATCCTCATAACAACATAAATGAAATAGGAGGATTAATAATAGGAGAAGATGGAAAAATTGAAGGTGTTGGCAAAAAGGTCAATAAAAACAATATTCCTAGTAGAGAAAAAGTTATTGATTTAAAAGAGAATTATATTTTCCCAGGTATAGTTGATATGAGAGTATTTGTCGGCGAGCCAGGTTATGAATATAAAGAAAATTTTAGAACTTTGAGCAATGCTGCATTGTCCGGGGGAGTAACTTCAG
Organism: uncultured Pelagibacteraceae bacterium; assembly: GCA_902564385.1. GTDB lineage: Bacteria > Pseudomonadota > Alphaproteobacteria > Pelagibacterales > Pelagibacteraceae > Pelagibacter. Next base: position 76,863 of record CACFAT010000002.1, on the reverse strand, counting down.
TTGTAACAATGCCTAATACTGATCCAATAATCGACAACGTTTCAATAGTAGATTTTTTGAAAAGACGAGGCAGAGATAAATCAAAAATAAATATATTTCCCACAGCATCTCTAACAAAGGCTACTGAGGGTACAAATATGACAGAGTTTGGTCTTTTGCAAAGCAAAGGGATAATAGCATTTACAGATGGAATTAGAACAATTCAAAATACAAGAGTTATGTCCAGAATAATGAATTCAGCAAAAGATTTGGGATCTTTAATAATGCAACATGCAGAAGATCAAGAATTAGCTGAGAATGGCATGATCAACGATGGAATAATTTCGACAAAACTTGGATTGCAAGGTATCCCTGAAATAGCAGAATTAATAATTATAGAGAGAGATTTAACATTATTAGAAGAATATAATTGTCGTTATCACATTTCTCAAATTTCATCAGGAAAAGCAGTTGAAATTATTAAAGATAGAAAAGAAAAAGTAAGATTTTCCTGTGGGGTATCAATAAATAATTTATCTTTAAATGAAAATGATATTGGTGACTTTAGAACTTTTTTAAAATTATCACCTCCACTTAGAACTGAAGATGATAGATTAAGTTTAGTGCAAGGATTAAATGATGGCACAATCGATGTTATAGTTTCAGATCACAAGCCTGAAGATGAAGAGCAAAAAAGATTAACATTTGCTCAAGCAGCAACAGGAGCAACTGGTATTGAAACGTTATTATCCTTGTCATTAGAATTATATCACAATGGATCTGTAAAACTTGAAAAAATTATTGCTGCATTAACCTCCAATCCAGCAAAAATTTTGAAAATCAATAAAGGTAATTTATCCGTAGGTAATGATGCAGATTTCTGTATTGTGGATATAAATAAGCCTTGGATAGTAAAGCAAGAAAATTTGGTTTCTAAATCAAAAAATACGTCAATTGAAAATAAAAGATTACAAGGAAAAGTAACCAATACATACGTAAAAGGACAAGAACTTTATAATATTTAAATGGAAATTTTTATTTTATCACTTTTATCATATTTACTAGGTTCTATTCCTTTTGGTTTTTTATTAACAAAAATTTTTTTAAAAAAAGACATAAGAGAAACAGGATCGGGTAATATAGGCGCCACCAATGTTTTAAGAACTGGTAATAAATTTTTAGGTTACTCAACTTTATTACTAGACATTTTAAAAGCGGTTTTACCAATAATTTATGTTAAATTAAATTATCCAGAATTTATTTACATTTGTTCATTATCTGTTTTTTTAGGACATGTTTTTCCAATATGGTTAAAATTTAAAGGTGGTAAGGGTGTTGCAACATATGTTGGAATGTTGATTATTTTAAATTATTTTTTGGGTATTGTTTTTGGTATTGTTTGGGTAATTACATATTTAATTTCTAAATATTCATCGCTAGGATCAATTCTTGGATCATTAAGTGTTCCTATTTTTATATTTTTTTATAGCAATGATAACATTATGTTTTTTTTCATAATGTTTATTTTAATTTTTTACACTCATAGAGAAAACGTTAAACGCTTGATAAATAAAGAAGAAACGAAGACAAAAATTTAATAATTTGACAGTTTAACTGTTTTAAGTACGTTCTCTAAATATGAATCTAGTAATTGTTGAAAGTCCAGCAAAAGCAAAAACAATTAATAAATATTTAGGATCAGATTATACAGTTCTTGCAAGCTATGGACATATAAGAGATCTGCCTTCGAAAAATGGTTCTGTTGATCCTGAAAATGATTTTAAAATGATTTGGGAAGTAGATAGTTTTTCAAAAAAATATTTAAAAGAAATTACAGATAGTGCTAAAGATTCAAAAAAAATTATTCTAGCAACTGACCCTGACAGAGAAGGTGAAGCAATAGCTTGGCATGTAAAAGAGTTTCTTGAAGAAAAAAAATTATTAAAAGACAAAGAAGTTGAAAGAGTTGTTTTCAACGAAATAACAAAAAAAGCAGTTACAAATGGAATAGATAATCCAAGAAAGATAGAACCACATTTAGTTGATGCTTATATGGCAAGAAGAGCTCTAGATTATCTAGTAGGTTTTAATATCTCCCCCATTCTATGGACAAAATTACCAGGTTCTAAATCTGCTGGTCGAGTTCAGTCTGTAGCTTTAAGACTTTTAACCGAAAGAGAACAGGAAATAGAAGTTTTTCAACCAAAAGAATTTTGGACTTTAAATATAATTTTTAAAAATAACAAAAATGAGAAAATAAATACAACTATTTCACAATTAGATGGAAATAAGATTGAAAAATTTTCATTTAAAAACAAACAAGATATTAATGAAGCTTTATCAAAAATAAAAAATAAAAAAAATTACATAACAGATATAAGCTCAAAAACCTTTAACAGAAATCCATCAGGACCTTTTACTACATCAACATTACAACAAACAGCATCGAGTAAACTTGGTTTTGGAGCATCAAGAACAATGCAAATTGCTCAAAGACTATATCAAGGAATTGATATTGAAGGTGAAACCGTAGGATTAATTACTTATATGAGAACAGATGGAACTAATATTTCAAAAGATGCCATAACATCTTTCAGAGATTTTATAATGCAGAATTACGGTGATAAATATTTACCAGAACAACCTCTAAATTATAGCGGCAAAAAAGCAAAGAATGCTCAAGAAGCCCACGAAGCTATACGTCCAACAGAAATTATTAGAAAACCAGAGGATATAAAAAAATACTTAAGTACTGATCAATATAAACTTTATAATTTAATATGGTCTCGATCTTTATCATCACAAATGCAGTCAGCAAAATTTGATAGAAAAACTATTATCATCAACTCAGATGATGATAAAAATATATTCAAAGCTAGTGGTTCAACGTTAAAATTTGATGGTTTCCTAAAACTTTATAAGATCGATGAAAATGATGATGACAATGAAAATACTTTGCCTGATGTAGAAAAAGGTGAAGTAATGTTTGAAGATCATATTGATGAACAGCACTACACGCAACCACCGCCTAGATATTCAGAGGCAAGTCTAGTTAAAAAATTAGAGGAACTAGGAATTGGAAGACCGTCTACTTATGCAAGTATTATTTCAGTAATAGCTAATAGAGGTTATGCTGACATAAATAATAAAAGATTTTTCCCAACTGATAGAGGTAAATTACTTTCTGCTTTTTTAGAAAAATTATTTACCAGATATGTTGATTATGATTTTACTGCAAAATTAGAAGATCAATTAGACGATATAACATCAGGTAAAGAAAATTGGATAAAAGTTTTAGAGAACTTTTGGAAAGACTTTAATTCTAATGTTTCAGGTGTGAAAGAAAAAAGAACCAGAGAAGTATTAGACCTGTTAAATGAAAGTCTTGGATCACTTATATTTGAGGTCGATAAAGATGGAAATATTGATAGAAAATGTAAACTTTGTGAAACTGGCCAATTAAGTTTAAAAAATAGTTTTAGAGGTGGTGCTTTTATTGGTTGTTCAAATTATCCGGACTGCAAATTTACAAGACCACTATCAAAATCTAAAGCAGCACAACAATTGACACTGGCGGAACCTAAATTCATTGGAAAAAATGATAAAGGTAAAGATATTTTTCTTAAAAATGGAAGATTTGGCCCATATTTACAATTTGAAAAAGAAATCATAGAGGAAGATGAAAAAACTAAAAAGAAAAAAAGAAAATTGAAGAAAGAAGAAAATAATTTAAAAAATGTTTCTATCCCTAAAGGAATTGAGATTGAAAATATTGATTTAGAAAAGGCAAAATACTTATGTTCGTTACCATTAACTTTAGGTAAAAATCCTGAAAATGATAAAGATATTACTGTGAATGTTGGAAGATTTGGTCCTTACCTTAAATGTGAAAATAAATCTGCTAGATTGGAAAATGTGGACGAATTATTCACAATTGGATTAAATAGAGCTGTTACATTAATTGCTGAAGCTAAACCCGGAAGAATTTCATCATCTATGATAAAAGATTTAGGGGAACACCCTGAGGATAAAAAGCCAGTTAGAATCATGAAAGGTCAATACGGACCTTATATAAAATACAAATCGTTAAATGCAACAATACCAGAAGAAAAAGATCCTGTTGATTTAACTATGGAAGAAGCATTAATTTTAATTGAGAAAAGAAAAGAATACGATAGAAATAAAAAGAAAAAGAAAAGCAAATAATGTCGGCAGAAGAAAATTTAAAAAACTTAAATATCAAACTACCAAAAGCTAATGATCCTGTTGGATCTTATGCTGCTACGAGAATATCTGGAAAGTTATTATATATATCTGGTCAAATATCAATTGATGAGAGTGGAAATTTAATTAAGGGAAAACTAGGGAAAGATTATAATACTGAACAAGGTTATGAGGCAGCTAAAAGATGTGCATTAAGTATAATATCACAAGCAAAAAAAGCATGTGGTGATGATTTATCCAAAATTAAATCATGTTTGAAACTTACTGGATATGTTAATTCTACTGATGATTTTACAGAGCAACCAAAAGTCATAAATGGAGCATCAGATTTAATAAAAAGTGTATTTGATGAAGCTGGCTCACATTCGAGAGCTGCTGTCAGCACTAATAGCCTTCCATTGGGAGTTGCAGTTGAGGTTGATGCAATTTTTGATCTTAACTAATTATCTACCAATTCCAAAATAACTTATTTTGTTTTTCTTCATATCTTTTGGAGTATAAAGATTTCTCATGTCAAATACTTTTAAATTTCTTTTTTTTGTTATTTTTTTGAAATTTAGTTGTTTAAATTCATTCCATTCAGTGTGAATAATTATTAAATCTGCATTTTGACAAGCATCTTTTATATTTTCATAAAAAGTAATTTTTTTTGATTTAAATTGTTTCTTCTGACCAGTTGGTTCATAATAACTTATAAAAGCACCTCTTTTTAATAAGGAGGGAATCATTTTCAAGGATGGTGACTCCCTCATGTCATCTGTGCCTGATTTAAAGGTAACACCCAAAAATGTAATACTTTTATTTTTTATTTTATTTTTCATTATTGTTTTAATCCTATTTAATAATAATTTATTTCTTCTCTCATTTGAATTTATAACTGACTTAACAACAGATAAGTTTGTTTTAAAAATTTGTCCCGTTGAAACTAATGCTCTTGTATCTTTTGGAAAACATGATCCTCCGTATGCTGGTCCAGCTCTTAAAAATCTACTTCCAATTCTATCATCTAAACCCATACCGGTTGCAACATCCTGAACATCAATGTTAGATTTTTCACATAGATTTGCTATTTCGTTAATAAATGTAATTTTAGTAGCTAAAAATGCATTTGAGGCATATTTGATTAATTCAGCAGATCTTCTTGAAGTGTTAATGTATCTACTGCCTTTTTTTATTAAAGGAAGGTAAAGATTTTTCATTATCCGGTTTGCTTTTTTACTATCAGTCCCAATCACTACTCTATCAGGATATTGAAAATCTCTTATAGCCTCTCCTTCTCTTAAAAATTCTGGATTAGAAATAACATCGAATTTATTTTGATTTTTTTTTGAATTTAAAATTTTTTCTATTTTATCACCAGTAGTGACTGGAACTGTAGATTTGGTTACTATAATTTTATATTTATTTAAATTGGATTTGATACTTTTTACAACATTATATACATATTTAAGATTAGCTTTGTTATTTTTTGTTGGAGTACCTACACATATAAAAAGAATATCTGATTTTTTTATTGAACTAAAAATATCTTTTGAAAAAAAAAGTCTTTTGTTTTTTACATTTCTCTCAACCATTTCTTGAAGACCAGGTTCATAAATTGGGATTATTCCTTTATTTAACTTATCAATGATTTCTTTATTATTATCAACACAGGTTACAGTATTACCTAGATCAGAAAAACAAGCTCCACTAACTAAACCAACGTAACCAGATCCTATCATGCAAATTTTCATATTTTGGAAATTTCAATTCCTGAATTTATATAACCATTCATAGATCCACAATCTAAATAATTGCCTTTAAACTTATGTCCAATAAATAAATTCTTATCTAATATCATTCGTCTTATTGCATCTGTTATATGTATTTCATTACCTTTTCCTTTTTTTTGATTTTTTAAATAATTAAAAATTTTTTTTGGTAATATATATCTTCCAATGACAGCATTGTTGGAAGGAGCATCTTCAGCATTTGGTTTTTCAATTACGTCAGATATTTTAAAATTTGATTTATCATAGTTTTTGTTTATTGAATAAATTCCCCAACGATCTACATTATTTTTTTTTACTTTCATGCTCGCCATAACTGATGCTTTATATTTTTTGTGAATTTTAACCATATCTTTTGAACAATTTTTTTTCATAATTAAATCATCAGGTAATAGCATTAAAAAATAATTATTTTTTATTAATTTTTTGGTTTTTAATACAGCATCTCCAGTTCCAAGAGGCTTATTTTGATAAACATATTTAATTTTTTTTTTATAAAAAAGGATTTTTTTATATTCTTTAATTATTCTAGGATCTTTCTTTTTTTTTATTATCGATTTATAAAAATTATCGTTATTAAAATATTTTCTTATCATTTCTTTTTTTTTAGAAATTATAAAAATAATTTCTTTTACTCCAGCGTCGATACATTCATCTAAAATATACTCAATTCCTGGTTTACCATTAATTGGAAGTAGTTCTTTAGGAAAAACACTTGTTAAAGGTAACAAACGTGTACCCAAACCAGCAAGAGGAATTATAGCTTGTTTAATCATTAAGATGTTTTACTTATAATCATATTTATTAAAAATGAAAATTTTAAAAAATGTTTTTGAACTAAATAAGGCAGTAAAAAATTACAAAAATGTAGGATTTGTACCTACAATGGGAGGAATTCATAAAGGCCATGAGTCTTTAATAAAAATTTCAAAAAAAAATAACAAAGAGACATTAGTAAGTATTTTTGTCAATCCAACACAATTTAATAAAAAAAAAGATTTTGAGAATTATCCTAGAAATATAAAAAATGATATTTCAATATTAACAAAACTCAAAGTGGATTATTTATTTTTACCTGATGTAAATGAAATATATAAAAAAAAAATGAAAAATTTTAAACTTAAAAAGACTGATAAGATTTTGTGTGCTAAATATAGAAAAGGTCATTTTGAGGGAGTATTAAATGTGATGAATAGGTTGTTATCTATTGTTAAATCTAAGTATGTTTTTATGGGTGAAAAAGATTTTCAACAATACATGTTAATTAAAAGAATATTAGGTAAAAAATATAAAATAAATATTGTTGGCTGTCCTACCATTAGAGAAAGTAATAAAATTGCTTTATCTACAAGAAACAAATTATTAGGAAAATCATCTATAAAAAAAGTATCAAAAATAGCTATCAAACTGGATAAATTAAAAAAACTATCACAAAAGAATAGATTTGCGGATTTGTCAAAATTTAAACATGAACTTGAAAATAAATTTAAAGTTAAAATTGATTATCTTGAATTTAGAGATGAAAATAGAATGAAATTAAATAATTTTAAATCTAAATACAGATTATTTATTGCTTATTATATAAATGGAGTAAGATTGATTGATAATTTTTGATTATAAAAAATAAGCTCCTACACCTAAGAAAGATACAAAACCAATTACGTCTGTTATTGTTGTAACAAATACACTAGAAGAAATTGCAGGATCAATTTTCATTTTATTTAATGTTACTGGCACTAAAATACCAAAAAGGCCAGCAACTATCATGGTCAAAACCATTGAAATTGAAATTATTAAGGAGAGCTGAATATCATTAAACCATAGTTGAACAATCAAAGAACTTATAATTGCAAAAATAACTCCATTTAAAACACCAATATTAAATTCTTTAATAATATTATTTGTAAAATTATTTTTTGTTAGATCCTGTGTTGCTAAAGATCTTACTGTGACAGCTAATGTTTGCATACCAGCATTACCTCCCATAGATGCTACGATTGGCATTAAAAAAGCTAGCACTACCATTTGCTCTATAGTGGCACCAAATAAACTAATGCAATAAGTTGCAAGAAAGGCAGTAAACAAGTTTAATAACAACCAATTAAATCTTCTCTTCGTTTTTGTTATTACTCCATCAGTTATTTCCTCATCTCCTACTCCAGCTAATCTAAGTACATCCTCTTCAGCTTCCTCTTTTAATACTGTTAGAACATCATCATAAGCTATCATCCCAACAAGTTTGTTGGATTTATCTACTACAGCAGCAGAACTCAAATTATAATTTTCAAATAAATTACCAACTTCCTCTCTATCCATATCAACTGGTATTAAAGTTTGAGATTCAGCCATTATAGACATCATTTTTGTGTCTCTTGGAGTTCTTAATACTCTTGATGAAGGAACTGTACCAATAGGTTTGAATTCTTGATCAACTATAAATATTTCTAGAAATTCTTCAGGAAGTTCTTTATTTTCTCTTAAATAGTCTATCGTTTGTCCTACAGACCAATTGCTCGGTATAGCTGTAAATTCACGCTGCATTAATCTAGCAGCAGAGTCCTCTGGATAACTTAAACTTTCAAGTAATGCAAATCGGTCTTTTGGAGGCAATGAGCTAAGGATGGTATTTTTATCTTTTTCATCTACATTTTCTAAAATCTTAATTGCATCATCTGACTCTAAATTTTTTAGTATATTTACTATTGAATCAGATGATAAATATGCAATCATCTCAGACTGAATTGACTCGTTTAATTCAACAAAAACTTCAGGATCAACTTTGAAGCTATTTAATTTTATTAAATTTTCTCTGTTATTTTGACTTAAATGTTCAATTATGTCAGCAGCATCCGCTGGATGCATAGCATTGAACGAATTTGTAATAAATCCGGCGTCATTTGAGGCAATTTTATCTGTGACAACTTTGATAAATTCTTTGTTAAATTCAAAGTTAACTTTTTTATCTTTTATTTTTTTTACTATAGTCATAAAATTTACCTATAATTTAGTTGGCACTATTAATAGAAAATAAAAATAATACAAATTTATAATGACAATAGAGATAAAAAAGTCAGTAAAACCAATAAAATATAAATCTGCTATAGATATACTTGAAGATAGATTAGAGCAAATAAAAGTGAATAAAAATAAAGAACTTATTTGGATACTTGAACATGAAGAGATTTATACTGGCGGAACAAGTTTTAGTGATAATGATATTTTAGATAAATCTATAAACTTTATTAAATCGAATAGAGGTGGAAAAATAACATATCATGGTCCTGGTCAATTAGTTTTTTATTTTGTGATTGACTTAAACAAAAGAGGTAAAAATATAAAAAAAATAATAAGTGCAATAGAAAAGACAATTATAGATACTTTAAAAAACTACAAAATAGATTGTTTTGCAGATAGAAAAAATATAGGAATTTGGTTTAAGAAAAAATCTGGCGAAATAGATAAAATTGCAGCTATAGGCATAAAAGTAAAAAAATGGATTGCTTATCACGGTTTTGCACTAAATATATCTAATGATCTTAATGTATATAAAAAGATTGTTCCATGTGGAGTCAGAGATAGAGGAGTAACAAATTTAAATAAGATAAAAAAACAAAATTACAAAAATATTGAAAATTATTTAATAAAAAATTTTTTATCGAATATTAAAAATTAAGTCTTTTTGTTTTTAACATATTTCTAAAATAATCAGGTGGAGTAGCTCTAAATGTATATTTTCTATCATTAATTTTAAATTTTATTTCATACGAGTGTAGCATTAAATTTTTATTATTTATTTTTAAATTATTTGTCGAATTATATTTTTTATCACCAATAATTGAATTTCCTAAGTTGAATAATTGTTTTCTTAATTGGTGCTTTCTACCGGTTATTGGATTTAGTTGAATAAAGGTTGCATTATTATTTTTATCTAAGATTTCATATTTTGTTTCAGCTTTTTCAATAATTTTTTTTTTATTTTCAAATCTAATTAAATTATCTTTTATCATACCTTTTTCATTTAATATTAATTCACCATTACATATTGCTAAATAAGTTTTATAAACTTTTCTTAATCTAAAAAGTGAAGTAAGTAGTTGGGCTGTTTGTCTATTTTTGGCAATTATAAAAACTCCAGATGTATCTTTATCCAATCTATGGACAGAAAATGGTTTCTCATCACTAAATAAATTACTTTTTGCAAATATATCAATTATATTTTTTTTTGATTTTGTACCTCCCTGCACTGAAATTCCTGCTTGTTTATTTAGAACAACAAAATTGTCATTATTTTCAATAATTAAATCTTCATTTTCTTTTATAATTTCATTGCTTGGAATAAATTTTTTCTTTTTTTGCTTTATAATTTTTTTAAATTCAAAATTATATAATTCAATTTTATCGTTAAATTGAATTTTTTTTGAGCTTTTAATTTTTTTTTTATTTAACTTAATTCTCCCATTTCTTAGGTTTTTTTCAATTAGACTTTGAGGAATTTGACCGAAATGATTTCTTAAAAATCTATCAATACGCATACCATTGAACGTTTTATCAACGTTTAATAGTTTTTTCATTTATTTAACTTTAAGCTGTTGCTTCTTTTGGAGCTTCTTTTTTTTGATCTTTAGCTGGAACTTTCTTTTTTTTATCGACTCTTTTTGCCTCAATATCCCTATCTACAAACTCAATCACAGCCATTGGAGCGTTATCACCATATCTAAATCCAGCCTTGATAATTCTCGTATACCCGCCTTTTCTATTTTCATATCTTTTAGAAAGAGTTTTTTTGACTTTATTTGTAGATTTAATGTCTTGTAACTTCGAGATTAATGTTTTTGTATTAGACAAAGTATCTTTCTTACCCAATGTTATAATTTTATCTGCTTGGGGTTTTAAAACTTTTGCTTTAGGCAATGTTGTTGTAATTTGCTCATATTTTATTAATGAGTTGAGCATATTTTTAATTAAAGCTTTTCTGTGTTCTGATGTTCTATTGAGCTTTTTATAGCCCATTTTATGTCTCATTAGATCGCTTCCTCTAATTTCTTAGATAATTCTGCAATATTATCTGGTGGCCAGTTTGGAATTTCCATACCAAGATATAAGGACATTCCTGTTAAAACTTCTTTAATCTCATTTAATGATTTTCTTCCAAAATTAGGTGTTCTTAACATTTCACCTTCTGATTTTTGTACTAAATCGCCTATATAGATAATATTATCATTTTTTAAACAATTCATTGATCTTACAGAAAGTTCTAATTCGTCGACTTTTCTCAGTAAATTTTTATTAAATTCTGGCTCAGAAGGTTGTTCTTTAACAATAACTTCTTGTGGTTCATCAAAATTAACAAACATACCTAATTGATCTTGGAATATTCTTGCTGAATACGCTACGGCATCTTCTGCTGATATTGATCCATTTGTCTCAACTTCCATTGTCAATTTATCATAATCTAACGCTTTTCCTTCTCTAGCAGTACTGACTGAATAAGATACTTTTTTTACAGGACTAAATAACGAATCAATTGGGATTAAACCAAGAGGTGGTTCTTCTGGTTTATTCATATCAGCTGAAACATACCCCTTTCCTGTTCCTACTGACATTTCCATATGAAACTTGGTATTTTCGTCCAAATTACAGATCACTAAATCTGGATTTAATATTTCAATATCAGCAACAGCTGTTATATCAGATGCTTTAATTTCTCCTGGACCTTTGGCATCAAGTATTAATTTTTTTGGTTCGTCAGATGAGCTTTTAAGAGCTAAAGATTTAACATTTAATACTATATCAGTGACATCTTCTCTTACACCTTTAATCGATGTAAATTCATGTAAGACACCGTCTATTTGAATAGATGTTACAGCCGTTCCTCTAATTGAAGATAAAAGAATTCTTCTTAATGAATTACCAAGAGTTAATCCATAACCTTTTTCTAGTGGTTCAGCAGTGATCTTTGCAAATGCTTTATCATCACTTAATTGAACATCTAGTTTTGCAGGTTTAATTAATGATTTCCAATTTTTTGAATTTACTTCAGTTTGCTCCATTAAACTCTCCTTTTTTTTGGTGGTCTCGTACCATTGTGTGGCATTGGTGTTGTATCTTTAATTGATATAATTTTAAATCCTCTAGCCTGTAAAGCTCTCAAAGCAGTTTCTCTTCCAGATCCAGGTCCTTTAACCTCAACAGACAAAATTTTCATACCGACTTCTAAAGCTTTTGCTGCAGCTGCATCAGCAGCAACTTGCGCCGCATATGGTGTAGACTTACGCGAACCTTTAAATCCTTTTTGGCCAGCAGATGCCCAGGAAACTACATTACCATTTGTATCTGCAATTGAAACAATAGTATTATTAAAAGTAGATTGCACATATGCTATTCCATTCAGAATATTTTTTTTTCCTTTTTTCTTTTTAGAATAGGAACTTTTTTTTGATTTAACTTCTTTTTTCTGCTCTTTATTTTCAGTAACTTCTTTTTTCATTATTTTTTAAGTGGAGTTAATTTTTTTCCAGCAATAGCTATGGCTTTACCTTTTCTTGTTCTAGAATTACATCTTGTTCTTTGACCTCTCACTGGAAGCTTTTTTCTATGTCTAGATCCTCTGTATGTCGCAAGATCAATTAGTCTTTTTATACTTAACGATGTTTCTCTTCTTAAATCACCCTCAACAGTAAATTTTTGATCTATATACTCTCTAATTTTTAAGATTTGATCATCAGTTAATTCATTAACTCTCTTTGATTTCGGTATTTCTAATTCAGAACAAATTTGCTGCGAAAATTTATTACCAATTCCATAAATATAAGTAAGTCCAACATGAACTAATTTATTTTGTGGAATGTTTACACCTGCAATACGAGCCATAATTTTTGTGATAAATTGTGACTTTTATATAAGAAGAATACTCAAAGTCAATGTCTTAAACATTCAAAAAAGCCTCTATTTTACTAGTTATTTCATCAATTTCCATTGCTCCATCAATCTCATGAAAATTTGAATTTTTAGAATAGTAATCTAATACAGGCCTAGTTGTTTCTATATAAGTATCGTACCTCTTTAATATAGTATCTAAGTCATCATCAGATCTTTTTTCTAAAACTTTTCTTTTTTTTATTCTTTCTACAATTGTTTCTTTATTAACATTTAAGAAAAAAATATAATCAATCTTCTGATTTGAATTATTTAATAATGTGTCTAAATTTTTAGCCTGACTTAAGGATCTAGGATAGCCATCAAATATCAATTTTTGCTTTTTACTAAGATCAAAAATATGAGTTTTTAAAAGACTATTTACAATTTCATCACTAACAAATTTTCCCTCGTTCATATTATTTATTATTTTTTTTCCTATATCTGAATCTTTTTTTATTTCTTCTCTTAAAATATCGCCTGTGGAAATTTGGTAACCATTTAATTTTTTTACTAGATATTTAGCTTGAGTGCCTTTACCAGCTCCTGGTGGGCCGAACAATATTATATTCACTTATCTACCAAATTTTGTTTTTTTTATCAATTGCTCGTATTGAGAACTCATCATCCTTGTTTGAATTTGTGTAACAGTGTCAATTGCAACTACAACAACAATTAAAACTGATGCACCACCTAAATAGAATGGAATAGGATAATTTGCAATTAGAAATTCTGGCATTAAACAAACAAGAGCGAGATATAATGCTCCTATTGTTGTAAGTCTTGTGAGAATTGTATCGATATAGATTGCAGTACTTTCTCCAGGTCTTATACCAGGAATAAATCCACCATATTTTCTCAAATTTTCAGCTGTTTCAGTTGGGTTAAAAGTTATTGACGTGTAAAAAAAAGTAAAAAATATTATACCTGATGCATAGAGCAACATATACAACGGTTGTCCTTGTGAAAAATATGATGAAATATTTAAAAATGTTTCATTTTGCGAAACATTAAAATTTGAAAAAGTGACTGGTAATAATAATAAGGCTGAAGCAAAAATTGCTGGTATTACACCTGCTGAATTAATTTTTAAAGGTAAATGCGAAGAGTCTCCACCATACATTTTATTACCCATTTGTCTCTTAGGATAATTAATAAGAATTTTTCTCAACGCTCTTTCCATAAATACAATAAACATTATTGTTGCAACAAGCAGTAAAAATATAAAAATTATCATTACTGTTGAAATTGCACCCGTTCTTCCTAATTCAAACGTGGTTACTAAAGCTCTAGGGATTTCAGCAACTATTCCTGAAAAAATAATTAATGAAATACCATTGCCAATTCCTCTTTGTGTAATTTGTTCGCCAAGCCACATTAAAAAAATAGTTCCAGCAACAATCGTTGTTACGGTTGAAATTTTAAAAAATATTCCTGGATTAATCACTAAATCTGCTGAAGACTCCAATCCAACTGCTAGCCCATATCCTTGTATAGTTGCTAATAAAACAGTTCCATATCTAGTTATTTGAGTAATTTTTTGTCTACCTATTTCACCTTGAGCCTTTAAATTTTTAAAATAATCAGATACTCCTGTAAGTAATTGTACGATAATTGAGGATGATATATATGGCATTATTCCTAGTGCAAATATTGCCATTCTGCTTACAGCACCTCCTGCGAAAACATTAAACATACCTAACAAACCTTTTTGGTTTCCTTCCATCATTATTTGAAGTTGATCAGGATCAATTCCAGGTAAGGGAACAAATGTGCCCAATCTATAAACAGCAAGTATAAATAGTGTAAATAATATTCTGTTTCTTAAATCATTAGATTGTGTTGAAGCACTCATTATTTGGATTGATTTTTAACAGTAATTTGTCCACCAGCTTTTTCAATTTTTTCTTTAGCATTCTTAGAAGAATAATCTGCTTCAATATCAATTTTAGAATTGAAATCACCATTTGATAAAACTTTAAATTTATTAATTGATTTTTTAAATAATTTAGATTTTTTAAATGTATCAATATTTATTTTTGTATCTATACTGATTATCTGGTTATCAATTAGTTTTTGTAAATCACCTAAATTTATCACTGCTAAGTCATTTTTGTTTATAGGATTGAAACCTCTTTTGGGTAATCTTCTGTATAGTGGCATTTGACCACCCTCAAAACTTTTTATAGCTACTCCAGATCTTGATTTTTGTCCTTTTACACCCCTACCAGATGTTTTTCCTTTACCAGATCCTATGCCTCTTCCTACTCGTATTTTTTTTGTTTTTAAATTATTTAATGTATTAAAAGAAGTCATTATCCTCTTTTCTCAATTATTTCCGATATTTTTTTATTTCTTAAATTCGAGATGTTTTTTGGTGAGTTTTGTTTAGATAATGCTTTTATGCATGCTCTAATTACATTATGCGGATTTGCTGTTCCTAGAGATTTAGCAACAATGTCTTTTATTCCGAGCACTTCGCAAACAGCTCTAACTGGACCTCCAGCTATTATACCAGTTCCTTTAGGAGCTGATCTTAATTTAATTTTTCCTGCGCCATCCTTACCATATATATCATGATGAATTGTTCGTCCGTCTCTTAGTGGTATTTGTATCAAATTTCGTCTAGCTAATTCATTTGCTTTTTTTATTGCATCAGGCACTTGTTTAGCTTTTGCATGTGCGATACCAATTTTTCCATTCTGGTTACCAACTACAACTAATGCAGAAAAACCAAATCTTCTTCCACCTTTAACAACTTTGGTTATTCTGTTTATGTGAACTAATTTTTCTACAAATTCTGTATTTTTTTCCATATATTAAAATTCCATTCCATTTTTTCTTAATGTTTCTGCAAAAATTTTAACTCTCCCGTGATATTTATAAATTCCTCTATCAAAGTAAATTTTTTTTATATTTTTTTCATTTGCTTTCTTTGCTAATATTTCAGCAACAATTGTTGATAGTTCAGATTTATTTTTTTTTTGCCCTTTAATTTCTTTATCGATTGATGAAGCTGAAACTAAGGTAATATTTTTTACATCATCTATTATTTGTGCACTTATATTTTTTGTAGATCTTGAAACACTTAATCTATATCTATCTTTCGATACACTTTTAAGCTTTTTTCTTACTCTAAATTTTTTTCTTTCTATTGTGTTTAATCTCATTATTTTTTCTTGCCTTCTTTTCTTAAAATATATTGACCTTTTTCTTTTATTCCCTTCCCTTTATATGGTTCAGGTGGTCTAATACTTTTAATTTGTGACGCAACCATTCCAACTTGCTGTTTGTTTGAGCCGCTTATTTTAAGTGTTGTTTGTTTTTCAACAGTTATTTTAATGCCTTCTGGAATATTGTAATTTATGTCATGACTAAATCCTAGTTGCATATTTAAAACATTACTTTTTAGAGCAGCCCTGAAACCGACACCAGTAAGTTCAAGTATTTTTTCATATCCATTGCTTGCTCCAATAATAGCATTATTAAGTAAGCTTCTATTCATACCCCATAATCTTTTGGAAGTATCATCAAGTTTTTTAGGTTTTATTGATACATCTTTACCCTCATTAATATTAAGTTCAAACATCTCTAAATCTAATTTAATTGCTTGTTTACCTAGTGGGCCCTCTACATTAACTGTGTTACCAGATAATAAAACCTTTACTTTTTCTGGAATTGGTATGTTTATTTTTCCTATTTTAGACATTAAAATACCTTACAAATAATTTCTCCACCAAGCTTTTTCTTTCTTGCATCAACATCAGTCATTACACCTTGTGGAGTAGATATAATTGCTATACCAAGACCATTATTAATTTTTGGAAGACTGCTTGCGCTAGAAAAAATTCTTCTACCTGGCTTGGATATTCTTTCAATAGTATTTATAACGGGATTTCCTGAATTATATTTTAAATTAATTTCAATTGATGGTTTTTTTTCGTCATTGATTTTGTAGTCAATAATATAACCTTCAGACTTTAAAACGTCAGCTATTTTGGCTTTAAATTTTGATGATGGTAATAAAACTTTGCTGTGATTTCTTACTTGAGCATTTTTAATTCTTGCTAACATATCACCTATTGGATCACTTAAACTCATATTTTCCTTTCTACCAACTCGATTTTACCATTCCAGGAATTTTACCTTCTAAACCAAGTTGTCTAAGGGCTATTCTTGAAATTTTTAATTTTCGGTAAACACCATGCGGTCTACCAGTAATTTGGCATCTATTCATAACTCTAACTTTTGCTGAATTTCTAGGCAATTTTGATAATTTTTGCTGTGCTTTAAATCTTTCTTCTAGTGATAATTTTTTATCCATTATTATTTTTTTTAGTTTCATTCTCTTTTTATAAAGCTTATCTGATAACTTTATTCTTCTATTGTTCTTGTTAATTGCACTCATTTTAGCCATTAATTACTCCTCGTTTCTCTAAATGGAAAGTTTAAATGTTTTAATAATTCAAAACTATGTTCTACTTTTTGAGATTTAATTACTATTGTAATGTCTAAACCTCTAATTTTATCAACTTTATCAAAATTTACTTCTGGAAATATAATATGTTCTTTAACACCAAAAGTATAATTTCCAAATTTATCAAAACCATTGGTACTTAATCCCCTAAAATCTTTTATTCTTGGTAATGCTATATTTGTTAATCTATCGATAAATTCATACATTTTATTTTTTCTCAATGTTACCTTCAAACCTGAATTAGTATTTTTTCTAGTTTTAAAATTTGCAATAGATTTTTTAAATTTAGTTACTACTGGCATTTGACCCGTGATGTTTGCTAGATCTTCTTGACAGGATTTCAAAATTTTTTGATCATTTCCATCAAGACCTAACCCCATATTTATAACAATTTTTTGTATTCTTGGGCCCATATATAAATTTTTATAACCAAACTTTTCTTTTAATGCTGGCTCTATATCTTTAGCTATGGTTAATTTTAATCTAGGTGTCATTATTTTTTAGCCTCATTTTTATTTTTGGTATCAGAAATTGCTAAATTTGAAAGATGTACAAAGTTTTCTTTTGAAATTATTCCACCTTTCTTTTCTTTTGTAGTCTTCACATGTTTTTTTACCATGTTAATACCTTTGACTTTTGCTCTATTTTTTTTTCTATCAATTTCAATAATATCACCATCTTTATTTTTATCCTTACCGGTCAATATTTTTACTTTGGTACCTTTTTTAATCATTATAATACCTCTGGTGCCAACGAAATTATTTTCATTTGTCCTCTATTTCTTAATTCTCTAGTAACTGGTCCAAAAATCCTAGTTCCTATTGGCTCTCCTTTATCATCTGTCAGAACAGCTGCATTGTTATCAAATCTTACTTTTGATCCATCATTTCTATGAATTCCTTTTTTAACTCTAACAACAACAGCTTTATGAACTGCGCCCTTTTTTACTTTTCCTTTTGGAATTGCTTCTTTAACCGCTACAACGATAGTATCACCAATACTTGCATATCTTCTCTTGGATCCACCTAATACTTTTATGCATTCAATCTTTTTTGCACCAGTATTGTCTGCAACAAATAATTCTGTCTGGACTTGTATCATTTAGAAACTCCTATTACTTCAAATTTTTTCAACTTAGAATAAGGTTTGCACTCTTGTATCGATACTTTATCTCCATTTTTATATTTATTCTCTTCATCATGAACACTATATTTTTTTCTAGCTTTAATTACTTTTTTTAATACTGGATGTTGATATTTTCTTTCAACTAGAACCGTAATAGTTTTATTTGGCTTATCGCTAACAACTATTCCATTTAATACTTTTTTAGGCATCTTTTCTCACTACTAATGTTTTTAATCTTGCAATATTCTTCTTCGTTTCACTTATTTTCGATGGACTTTTTATCTGGCCATTAATTTTTTGAAATCTGAAGTTAAAAAGATCTTTTTTTAATTTTTCAATATCTTTCAAAGCTTGCTCTTTAGTCATTTTTTTTATCTCACTTTTTTTCATTTAAATTCTCTTAATAAATTTACATTTAATTGGCAGTTTTGCCGAAGCTTTGTATAAAGCCTCTCTAGCAATTTCTTCTGTTACTCCATCAACCTCAAATAAAATTCTTCCTGGTTTAACTCTGCATGCCCAAAATTCAGGTGAGCCTTTTCCCTTACCCATTCTTACTTCAGTTGGTTTTTTTGATACAGGTATATTAGGAAACATTCTTGTCCAAACTCTGCCTTGTCTTTTCATGTGTCTTGTTAATGCTACTCTAGCTGCCTCTATCTGTCTGGATATAATTCTTTCGGGCTGTATTGCTTTCAATCCAAAAGAACCGTAATTCATAGCATTACATCTGGAGGCATTGCCGTGAATTCTTCCTTTATGTGCTTTTCTAAACTTTGTTCTAGTTGGTTGTAACATTATTATGTTTTGTTCCTTTCTTGGCTAAATTCTTTTGTAAAAATTTCTCCTTTATATATCCAAACTTTTATTCCAATTATTCCATAAGTAGTCAAGGCTTCTGCTTCAGCGTAATCGATATCTGCTCTTAAAGTATGGGATGGAATACTTCCATCTCTTAACCATTCTGTTCTTGCAATTTCGTTACCACCAAGTCTTCCACTACAAGACACTTTAATTCCTTTTGCTCCTAGCCTTAAAGCAGATTGCATTGCTCTCTTCATTGCTCTCCTGTAGGAAACACGTTTAACTAACTGTTGAGCGATGTTCTCGGCAACTAAAAATGAATTTGTCTCAGGTTTTTTAACTTCCTTTATATTTAGCACTATTTCATTTGCGCTCAATCTTGATAATTTTCCTTTAATTTTTTCAATATCACTTCCCTTTTTTCCAATTACAAATCCAGGTCTAGAAGTATAAATTGTTACGAAACATTTTTTTGCTGATCTTTCTATCATTACTTTTGAAACACCTGAATTGATAACATTTTTTTTAATGAATTCTCTAATTTTAAAGTCTTCAATTAAATAATTTCCAAAGTCCTGTTTTTTTGCGTACCAAACAGAATCCCATCCTCTATTGATACCTAATCTTAAACCTACTGGATTAACTTTTTGTCCCATGTTCCTTCTCTTTTTGTTTCATTTTTTCACTCAAAACTATTGTTACATTTGAATATGGTTTCATAATTTCTGCAGCTCTACCTTTTGCTCTCGCTCTAAATCTTTTCATTATTACCTGTTTGCCACAGAAAGCTTCCTTAACTACTAAATTGTCAATATCGTATTGAAAATTATTTTCTGCATTAGCAACTGCTGATGAAATTGTTTTTTTAACATCTTTAGAAATTCTTTTTTCTGAGAAAGACAAATCTCTAATCGCAATTTCTACTTTTTTACCAACTATTGATTTAAGTATAGGTTTTAATTTTCTTACACTCGATCTTACATTCTTATTTATTGATCTAACTTGTTTTAAATCTATATCTTTATTTTTACTCATATTTATTTCTTATCAACTCCTTTTGCTCCGCCCTCAACCTTTGCTTTTTTATCAGCTGGTGTATGACCAAAAAATTGTCTTGTTGGAGCAAATTCTCCAAATTTATGTCCCACCATGTCTTCAGACACAGTTATTGGTATAAATTTTTTACCGTTATAAATTAAAAAACTAAATCCTACAAAGTCAGGTATTATTGTTGACTTTCTAGACCAGGTCTTAATTGGTTTTTTATTAGGATCGTTTTTAATCTTTTCAACTTTTTTAATTAAACTTTCCTCAACAAACGGTCCTTTCCAAATAGATCTTGCCATAAATTAAGCTCTCTTCTTCTTTCTTCTTCTTATTATAAATTTATCAGTTCTTTTGTTGTCTCTTGTTTTTAATCCTTTGGCTGATTGTCCGGTAGGAGAAACAGGATGTCTACCACCTGCAGATTTTCCTTCACCACCACCATGAGGATGATCCACTGGATTTTTAACAACTCCTCTGGTATGAGGTCTTCTACCCAACCATCTTGATCGACCAGCTTTACCGATTTTAATGTTTTTTTGATCTGGATTAGATAATACTCCAATTGTAGCCAACGCTCTTGAATCTATTTTTCTAACTTCACCTGAAGTCATTTTAATAATTGAGTAATTTCCATCAATACCAGATATCGTTACAGAAGAACCGGCTGCTCTCGCTATTTTTCCACCAGCTCCTGGCTGTATTTCAACATTGTGTATATCTATACCTACTGGAATATCCTGTAATGGTAAGCAATTTCCTATTTTAATTTCTGAAGAAGAACCATTTTGAATATGATCACCAACTTTTATTTTTTGTGGAGCAAGATAATAGAATTTTTGATTATCTTCAAATTTAACCAACATTATATGACATGACCTATTTGGATCGTATTCAATTCTTTCTACAATTGCCTTCATATCGTTTTTTTTTCTATAAAAATCTATTTTTCTATACTTGTGCTTATGTCCACCCCCATGATTTCGGGAAGTTATTCGACCATAATTATTTCTTCCCTTTGAAGAATAATTCGCACTTGTTAATGGTTTATAAGGTTTGCCCTTCCAAAGACCTTCTCTACTAGTCAGTATTGTGCCTCTAGTAGACTTTGTGTAAGGTTTAAATGTTTTTAAAGCCATAACTTAAATACCTGTTGTTAAGTCAATATTTTGACCTTTTTTAAGAGTGATAATTGCTTTTTTAAAACCCTTTTTTTTAACTTTTTTTCCTCTAGATGATTTAATTAATGTTTTTTTATTAACAATATTAATTTTTGTTACGTTAACTTTAAAAATTTTTTCAATTGATCCTTTTAAGGTTTTTTTATTAGCGCTCTGAGGCACTTTAAAAACAATTTTATTTTGCTCGGATAGGTTTGTTGATTTTTCTGTTACAACAGGAAACAGGATTTTATCGTATAAGCTTAGTTTATCCATTATTGATACCTTTTTTCCAATTCTTTTACTGAGCTCTCAGTAAAAATAATTTTTTTATATTTAACTAAATCAAATGCACTGAAATGATTTGCATCTGTTAATTTTACATTTGGAATATTTTTAGTTGATCTTAAGATATTATCTTTTGATTTTGTATCCAAAATTAATAATGAGTTATTTGCATCAAACTTCTTTAAAAGTTCAAACATTTCTTTTGTTTTTTCAATTTTTTTTCCAAAATCATCAAAAATAATTACGTTATTAGATTTGTTTTTTTCAGTAATAAGTGAGGCTATACTCATTTTTTTTTCACTCTTATTTAACTTTCTAGTTTTATAATTATCCTGACCTTTAGGTCCATGGGCTATTCCCCCACCTACAAATATAGGAGCCTTTTT
Source organism: uncultured Pelagibacteraceae bacterium (assembly GCA_902564385.1). Taxonomy (GTDB): domain Bacteria; phylum Pseudomonadota; class Alphaproteobacteria; order Pelagibacterales; family Pelagibacteraceae; genus Pelagibacter. Next base: position 54,692 of record CACFAT010000002.1, on the reverse strand, counting down.
ACTTGAGTGTCTTGCATTACCAGTACCTTTTTGTGAGTAAATTTTTGACGTTGAGCCAGTTATTTCGTTTCTTTGCTTTGTCTTTGCTTTTCTACCTTTAAAGTTTGCATTTAATTTATAGATAACACCACTCACTAATTGATTGTTAACTTTAGCACTAAAAATTTTATCTAGGACTTCTATGCTCTGTTTTTTTCCATCAATACTTAATTTATCTATTTTCATCTATTTTTTCTTTTTATCTGCTGATTTTTTTTGTTTTTCAATTTGGTCGATTTTCTCTTCAATTGACATTCGATTAATATCTTTGACTGATTTTCTAATTAAAACTTCTGTATTTTTTGATCCAGGAATAGATCCTTTTAAATATAGTAAATTGTTCTCTTTGTCAGTTTTTATAACTTCAATGTTTTGTATAGTTCTAATTTTATCTCCCATATGACCAGCCATTTTTTTTCCTTTAAAAACTTTACCTGGATCTTGCCTTTGTCCTGTTGAACCATGTGATCTATGTGAAATTGAAACACCGTGAGTAGCCCTTAATCCACCAAAATTATGTCTTTTCATTGCACCTGCAAATCCTTTACCAATTGTCTTGGATTTAACATCAACAAATTTTACATTTTCAAATATCTCTAATCCAATTTCATTTCCCTCTTTGAAATTTTCAGTACTTTCTAACCTAAACTCTTTAAGTGTTTTTTTTGGCTCAGTATTTTTTTTGGCAAAATATCCTTTCATAGCATTTGTTAATTTTGAGTTTTTTATTTTTCCAAATCCTATTTGGACTGCACTATAACCTCTGTTTTCTTTATTAATAACGTTTATTACTCTTCCAGTCTCCATTTTCAAGACAGTAACTGGAACTGATTGTCCAGTTTTAAAAAACTCTCTAGACATTCCTATTTTTTTTCCAATTAAAGCTAAGTTATCCATTATATTTTAATCTCCACATCTACCCCTGATGCTAAATCAAGTTTCATTAGTGCCTCAACTGTTGCAGGTGTTGGTTCAATAATATCAATTAATCTCTTATGAGTTCTGGTTTCGAATTGTTCTCTACTTTTTTTATCAATATGTGGTGACCTTAAAACAGTATATCTCTCTATTTTTGTAGGTAGAGGAATAGGACCTTTAATATTAGCTCCTGTTCTTTTAACAGTATTTACAATCTCCTCTGTCGACTGATCCAAGACCTTGTTATCGTACGCTCTTAATTTTATTCTAATATTTTGTTTATCCATAATTAACCTGTTTTCTTTGTTACCTCATCTTGAACATTTTGTGGAACCTTGTCGTAATGATCAAAAAACATTGAGTATTGAGCCCTACCCTGTGACATAGATCTTAAGCTATTTATATAACCAAACATATTCGCTAATGGCACCATAGCCGTTATTACTGTTGCATTACCTCTTTGTTCCTGAGTACTAATCTGACCTCTTCTACTGTTTAAATCACCAATTACATCACCCATATAATCCTCTGGAGTTACAACTTCTACTCTCATCACAGGTTCTAAAAGTTTCAAAGTTCCACGTGTACATGCTTCTTTAAAACATTGTCTTGAAGCAAGTTCAAAAGCTAAAACACTTGAATCAACATCATGGTGTAAACCATCTAATATTGTAACTTTATAATCTATCAAAGGAAATCCAGCTAGTATTCCACCATCAGCAATTGTCTCTACACCTTTTTCTACACCTGGTATAAATTCTTTTGGTATTGCGCCACCTTTAATTTTGCTTTCAATTTCTCTACCTTTGCCTGGCTCTAATGGTTCAACAGATAATTTAACTCTAGCAAATTGTCCAGCTCCACCGCTCTGTTTTTTATGCGTATAATCAAATTCAGCAGCACTTAATATTGTTTCTCTGTAAGCAACTTGAGGAGCTCCTACATTTGCCTCAACTTTGAATTCTCTTTTCATTCTATCAACAATAATATCTAAATGTAGCTCACCCATTCCTTTAATTATTGTTTGTCCTGACTCTTCATCTGATGAAACTCTAAATGAAGGATCTTCTTTGGCTAATCTTCCTAATGCTTCACCCATTTTTTCTTGGTCAGCTTTTGATTTAGGCTCAACTGCAATTTCGATAACTGGATCTGGAAATTCCATTGGCTCAAGTAACACTGGTGCATCTTTATTTGCCAATGTATGACCTGTTATTGTATTTTTTAATCCAGCAAGCGCAACTATATCACCTGCACTTGCTTCTTTGATGTCTTCTCTTGAATTAGCATGCATTAGAAGCATTCTTCCAACTCTTTCCTCTTTATCTGAAGAAGTATTATAAACTCCAGTTCCAGATTTAACTGTACCCGAATATATTCTAATAAATGTAAGACTTCCTACAAATGGATCTGTTGCTACTTTAAAAGCTAAAGCTGAAAAAGGCGCACTATCCTCAAATTTCATTTCAATTTCATCTTCAGATCCTGGTTTTGTACCCATAATTGATCCAAGATCCTCTGGACTTGGTAAATAATCCACAACAGCATCTAATAATGGTTGAACACCTTTATTTTTGAAAGCTGAACCAGTTAAAACTGGCACGAATTCAAAATTTAAACATCCTTTTCTCACACATTTAATCAAATCTTCTTGCTTAATTTCTTCACCACCTAAATAGGCTTCCATTAATTTTTCATCTTGTTCAACAGCTGTCTCAACTAATTCTTGTCGATATTTGTCACAAATTTCTTTAAGATCATCTGGTATTTCTTTTTCTTCCCATTCTGCACCAAGATCTTCGTTTTTCCATACGATTGCTTTCATTTTGACTAAGTCAACAACACCTTTTAATGATGCTTCTATTCCTATTGGTATCTGCATAACTAAAGGTTTAGCTCCTAGCCTATCTTTAATCATATCCACACATCTAAAGAAATCTGCGCCAGTTCTATCAAGTTTATTAACAAAACAAATTCTAGGAACTTTATATTTATCAGCTTGTCTCCAAACTGTTTCAGATTGTGGTTCAACACCAGCAACACCGTCAAATACTGCAACAGCACCGTCTAAAACTTTTAAAGATCTTTCAACTTCAATTGTAAAATCTACGTGACCTGGGGTATCAATAATATTAATCCTATGCTCTCTCCAAAAACAAGTGGTAGCGGCTGATGTTATTGTAATACCTCTCTCCTGCTCTTGCTCCATCCAATCCATCGTTGCAGCACCATCATGAACTTCACCAATTTTATGACTTTTTCCTGTATAATATAAAATTCTTTCTGTAGTTGTAGTTTTGCCAGCATCTATGTGGGCCATGATGCCAATGTTTCTATATTTATTTAGTGGATGAGTTTTTGCCATATTAATTACCATCTAAAATGAGCAAAAGCTTTATTTGACTCTGCCATTTTATGTGTATCTTCTTTCTTTTTTATTGCTGAACCTCTTTTTTGATAAGCATCAAAAATTTCATTAAATAATTTATCAGACATTTTTTTATCTTTTCTTTTTCTTGATGCATCAATAATCCATCTTAATGCTAATGCTTGTGATCTTTTAGCTTTAACTTCTACAGGAACTTGATAAGTAGCACCACCAACACGTCTCGATCTAACTTCTACAGTTGGTCTTACATTATTAATTGCGTCATTAAACACTGTCAAAGGTTCGTCTTTTGATTTTGATTTAATTTTATCAATTGCATCATAAACAATTTTTTCTGCGATAGTTTTTTTACCATCTAGCATTATTGAATTAATTAATTTTGGAATTATTACTGATTTATATTTTGGGTCTACAATTGGAATTTTTTTAGGAGCTTTTCTTTTTCGAGACATTTTTATTTACCTTTTTTCGTTCCATATAAAGAACGTCTCTGCTTTCTGTTTGCAACTCCTTGTGTATCTAAATTGCCACGAAGTATATGATATCTTACACCAGGTAAATCTTTAACTCGTCCACCTCTTATTAATACTACTGAGTGTTCTTGTAAATTATGTCCTTCTCCAGGAATATATGCTGTAACTTCAAAACCATTTGATAATCTAACTCTTGCAACTTTTCTTAGTGCCGAGTTAGGTTTCTTTGGTGTAGTTGTGTATACTTTTACACATACACCTCTTTTTAAAGGTTGTTTCTGTAAGGCAGGAACTTTATTCCTTGCAATTTGTTTTTCTCGACCTTTTCTTAACAACTGGTTAATTGTTGGCATAAAATTTTTATATAAATTTGATTTTAGAGGAAATAACTGTCAGGTTATTTGTGGCAGCGTTTAGTGCACTAGTCACTACATTCCAACCAAAAACACGCACAAAATACTATAGAAATTCCATTTGTCAAATTAAAAGACATGGAAAAATGACGATTTTTTATTGATTTACAGGGCTTTCTGCTTGCTCAATCTTTTCATTTTCAGTAATGAATTTTTCATCGTCTAAACGAGCTTTCTTATTCCACAAATTTTTAACAGATCCAGTTCCAGCAGGAACTAATCTACCAACAATAACATTTTCTTTTAATCCTGATAACTTATCTACCTTACCTTTAATGGCAGCATCTGTTAAAACTCTTGTTGTTTCTTGGAAAGAAGCGGCTGAAATAAATGACTCTGTTTGAAGTGATGCCTTAGTTATTCCCATTAAAACTCTCTCTCCAAAGGCAGGGTTTTTTCCATCTTTAATTAGCTGCTCATTCATATTTTCAAATCTTATTCTGTCAATAATTTCTCCAGGAAGTAATGTGCTGTCACCTTGGGTTTTAACTTCAACTTTTTTCAGCATTTGTCTTAATATAACTTCAATGTGTTTATCATTTATAATTACACCTTGTAGTCTATAAACATCTTGTACCTGGTTTACGAAATATTCAGTTAATTCTTCAATACCTAAAATTCTAAGAATATCATGCGGCAATGGTTGACCATCTAACAAGTATTCACCTTTTTTAATTTTTTCACCTTGATTAAAATTAATATGTTTTCCTTTTGGTATTAAATAACTTGAAGTATCACCATTTTCGGATTCTATTGTTACTCTTTGTTTACCTCTTACCTCTTTACCAAAAATTACTTTTCCGTCATTCTCAGCAATAATTGCGCTATCTTTTGCTTTTCTTGCTTCAAATAATTCAGCAACTCTAGGTAGACCTCCTGTAATATCTTTAGTCTTTGTAGTTTCTTTAGGAAGTCTAGCTATTACATCGCCAGCTGAAATTTTTTGACCATCTTTAACAGATAATATTGAGTCTGGAACTAGGTAGTATCTTGCTTCATTATCATCGGCTTTTTTAACTACATTTCCTTTTGCATCTCTTAGAGTAATTCTTGGTTTTAAATCTGTATTTTTAGATTGTGTTTTCCAATCAACTACTGCTTTAGTAGAAATTCCAGTTGCGTCATCAGTTGTCTCCGCAATCGATACACCATCTATTAAATCTACGTAATTTGCAATTCCATCTTTTTCTGCAATGACAGGTGTTGTATATGGATCCCATTCGCATATTTTTGATCCTTTTTTAACTTTATCTCCATTTTCAAAGAAAAGTTTTGATCCATATGGAACTTTATATGCAGCTACTTGTAATCCATTGTCATCTTCTATTGATAATTCTGTATTTCTTCCCATTACAATTAAATTCTTTTTTGAGTCCACTAATAGATTTGTATTAACAATTTTTAATATACCATCATTATTAGATACTATCTGAGAGTCTTGCTTCACTGATGCAGTTCCTCCAACGTGGAAAGTTCTCATTGTAAGCTGAGTTCCTGGTTCACCAATAGATTGGGCTGATATCATTCCAATTGCTTCTCCAACATGAACCATTTTACCTCTTGATAAATCTCTACCATAACAAGTTGCGCATACACCTTCTTTTAAACTACATGTCATTACTGAATAAACATTAAGGTTTTTTACACCCGCAGAGTCAATTTTTTCGCATGCAGCTTCATCGATCATGCTATTCTTCTTTATTAAAACTTCACCTGTTAATGGATTTTTAACGTCTTTTGCAGTTACTCTTCCAAGTGCTCTTTCTGATAAACTAACCATTATATTTCCACCCTCTAAGACCTCGGTAAGTTTTATAAAGCTTGGGTTATCACATTTTACTTGAGTGATAGTTAAATCTTGAGCGACATCGCAAAGTCTTCTAGTTAAGTATCCTGAACTTGCTGTCTTTAATGCTGTATCAGCTAATCCTTTTCTAGCTCCGTGCGTTGAGTTGAAATATTCTAGGGCGGTTAAACCTTCTTTAAAGTTTGATGTAATTGGAGATTCTATAATTTCTCCAGATGGTTTAGCTATTAAGCCTCTCATACCAGCTAATTGCTTCATTTGAGCTGCAGAACCTCTTGCTCCACTATCTGCCATCATAAATACTGAATTAATTTTTAATCCATCTTCAGTCATTTCTGTAGCAGAAATTCTTTTCATCATTTCAGATGCAACTTTATCAGTACATTTTGACCATGCATCTATAACTTTATTATATTTTTCTCCTCTTGTTATTAACCCTTCTGCATATTGATTTTCATAATCTGAAATTAGTTTTTTAGTTTCATCAATTAATTGTTGTTTGTTATCTGGAATTACTAGATCGTCTTTACCAAATGATATTCCAGCTTTGAAAGCATGTTTAAATCCAAGGTCTTTTAATTTATCGCAAAATATTACTGTACTTTTTTGACCAGAAAATCTGAATACATGATCAATGACCTCTGAAACTATTTTTTTTGGTAGTAATCTATCAATTAGAGCAAATTTATTATTAATATTTTTTGGAATTAAGTTTGCTAACAAAAATCGTCCAGCTGTACTAATATGTTTTTCATATTTAGTATTACCTTTTTCATCAACAGTTGCAAATCTTGAAACTATTCTTGAATGGACTTTAATCTGACCGATTTCTAAGGCATGTTCAATCTCTGATGTATTAACAAAATAACCTTCGACTCTATCAGTTTGATATGGTGGTTGAGAAAGATAATATATACCTAAAATCATGTCCTGACTTGGAACAATTATGGGTTTTCCATTTGATGGACTTAAAATGTTATTTGTAGACATCATTAAAACTCTCGCTTCTAATTGTGCCTCTAAACTTAATGGCACGTGTACAGCCATTTGATCGCCATCAAAGTCTGCATTGAATGCAGCGCAGGTAAGAGGATGTAATTCAATTGCATTTCCTTCAATTAATTTTGGTTCAAATGCTTGAACACCTAACCTATGAAGGGTTGGGGCTCTGTTTAATATAACAGGGTGTTCTCTGACGATTAATTCTAAAGCATCCCAAACTTCGTTTCTTTCTCTTTCAACAAGTTTTTTTGCTTGCTTTATTGTAGAAGCAAGCCCAAGTTTATTTAATCTTGCATATAGAAATGGTTTGAACAATTCTAATGCCATTTTCTTAGGCAATCCACATTCGTGTAATTTTAAGTCTGGTCCAACTACGATCACAGATCTTCCAGAGTAATCGACTCTCTTGCCCAATAAATTTTGTCTAAATCTTCCTTGTTTACCTTTTAACATCTCTGCTAAAGATTTTAGAGGTCTTTTACCTGTTCCTGTGATTACTCTTCCTCTTCTACCATTGTCAAATAATGCATCCACGGACTCTTGAAGCATTCTCTTTTCATTTCTCACAATTATATCTGGAGCTTTAAGGTCCATTAATCTTTTTAAACGGTTATTTCTATTTATAACTCTTCTATATAAATCGTTTAAATCAGAAGTAGCAAATCTACCTCCATCTAATGGCACTAATGGTCTTAACTCAGGAGGAATTACTGGTATCGTGGTTAAAATCATCCATTCTGGTTTGTTTCCAGTTTCAATAAATGACTCGATTAATTTTAATCTTTTAATTGATCTTTCTTCTGAAACTTTCGATTTTGTCTCTTTAATTGATTTAATTAAGGTCTCTTTTTCGTGCTCTAGATCTATTGATTTTAAAATTTCTAGAATTGCCTCAGCTCCAATGCCTGCGGTAAATGACTCTTCGCCATACTCATCTTGATATTTTATAAGTTCTTCTTCACCTAAAAGCTGGTTCTTTTTAAGTCCCGTTAAGCCAGGTTCAATTACTATAAAATTTTCAAAATAGAGCACTCTTTCGACTTCTTTAAGCTTCATATCTATTGCAAGAGATATTCTGCTTGGTAAAGATTTTAAAAACCATATATGAGCAACTGGAGTGGCTAGATTAATATGGCCCATTCTTTCTCGTCTTACATTTGATTTTGTAACCTCAACACCGCATTTTTCACATATAATCCCTCTAAATTTCATTCTTTTGTACTTACCACAAAGACACTCATAATCCTTTATAGGTCCAAATATTCTTGCACAAAATAATCCATCCTTTTCAGGTCTAAAAGTTCTATAATTTATTGTTTCAGGCTTTTTGATTTCTCCATAAGTCCATGATTTGATTTTCTCTGGACTAGCAAGTGTTATTTTTATGCTATTAAAATTTTGAGCCTCTGAAATTTCTGAAGATTTAAATAGATCCGTTAATTCTTTACTCATATTAATTTAGCTCCACATTAAGTGCTAAAGATTTGATTTCTTTAACTAAAACATTAAATGACTCAGGTATACCTGATTCAAAATTTTCCTCGCCTTTAACTATGGTTTCATAGACTTTAACCCTTCCAGCTACATCATCTGACTTAACGGTAAGAATTTCTTGTAGTGTATATGAAGCCCCATAGGCCTCTAATGCCCAAACTTCCATTTCACCAAATCGCTGACCGCCTAATTGTGCTTTACCCCCGAGAGGCTGTTGTGTTACTAAACTGTAAGGTCCTGTAGATCTTGCATGGATTTTATCCTCAACTAAATGATGAAGTTTTAACATATAAATTGTTCCAACTGTAACAGGTCTGTCAAATTCCTCTCCAGTTCTTCCATCCCAAAGTTTAGTTTGACCTGAGTTTGGTAATTCAGCTAATTCTAACATTTTTGTAACATCGTTTTCTTTAGCACCGTCAAATACAGGTGTTGCGATTGGAACACCATGTCTTATATTTGAACACAAATCTTCGAATTCTGACTGATTTAGTTTTTCAATATCTTCATCATATATTTCTTTTCCATAAACATTTTTTAAAAATGATTTGATTTTTTCTGTTTTTTCAATTTTCTTCTGATTTTCATTTACTAATTGGTTTAGCTTTTCTCCTAACTCAGTACAAGACCATCCCAAGTGTGTTTCTAAAATTTGACCAACATTCATTCTACTTGGTACACCTAATGGATTCAAAACTATATCAACTGGTTTACCATTTTCTCTATAAGGCATGTCTTCAACTGGAACTATTTTACTTACAACTCCTTTATTACCGTGCCTTCCAGACATCTTATCTCCTGGTCTTAATCTTCTTTTTATCGCTACAAAAACTTTTACCATTTTCATAACACTTGGTAACAAATCATCTCCTTGTCTAATTTTCAAAACTTTATCTTCAAATCTGTCTTGAATATCTTGTTTGGCGCTATTGTATTGATCTTTGATTTGGGAAATAGAAGATTGTTTATTCTGATCTTCCATTGATATTCTAAAAAGATCAGAAATTGGGATATTATTAATTATTTCCTCAGACAAAACTGTATTTTCATCGACATCTTTGATTTTTTTATTAATTTTTGTTCCATTTAATATTGAAGATAGTCTCTGTTTAATGCTTCTCTCTAAAATCTCTTCCTCGACTTTTTTGTCTTCTTGGACACTTTCAATTTCTGCTCTTTCAATAGTTATTGATCTCTCGTCTTTATCTATACCATGTCTGTTAAACACTCTAACATCTACTACAATACCACCGCTTCCACTTGGCATTTTTAAAGATGTATCGGTAACATCAATTGCTTTTTCTCCAAATATTGATCTTAGTAATTTTTCTTCAGGGCCCGATGCAGTGTCTCCTTTAGGAGTAACTTTGCCTACCAAAATATCTCCTGGCTTTACTTCTGCTCCTATATAAACTATTCCCGACTCATCTAAATTTTTTAATGACTCTTCATTAACATTGGGTATGTCCCTAGTGATATCTTCTTCTCCTAATTTTGTATCTCTAGCCATTACTTCGTATTCCTCTATGTGAATAGAAGTAAAAACATCATCTGTTACACATCTTTCAGATATTAATATTGAGTCTTCAAAATTATATCCTTGCCAAGGCATGAAAGCTACAGTTACGTTCTTGCCTAAAGCTAACTCTCCAACTTTAGTAGATGGACCATCAGCTATAATATCACCAGATTTTACCTTATCACCTACCCTTACTAATGGTTTTTGATTTATACATGTATTTTGATTAGATCTCTTAAATTTCTGTAAATTATAAATATCTACACCTGATTTAGAATAATCTTTTTCTCCAGAAGCTTTAATAACTATTCTTTTACCATCTATTTTATCAACAACTCCATCACGTCTTGCAACAATTGTTACACCAGAATCAAGAGCTACATCACTTTCAATTCCTGTTCCAACAAGTGGTGCTTCTGGTTTTAATAAAGGAACGGCTTGTCTCATCATGTTAGATCCCATTAATGCTCTATTAGCATCATCATTTTCCAAAAATGGAATTAGCGAGGCAGCAACTGATACGAGTTGTTTTGGTGATACATCAATATAATCAATATTCTCAGGTTTAGCTAAAATAAAATTCAAATTCTGTCTACAGGAGACCAATTGTTCAGTAAATTTTCCATTTTTATCAATTAATGAATTAGCTTGAGCAATAGTAAACTTAGTTTCTTCCATTGCTGACAGATATTCTATATTGCTTTGAACTATTCCATCTTTTACCTTTTTATATGGGCTTTCAATGAAACCATATTTATTAATTTTTGAATAAGTTGATAAACTGTTAATTAAACCTATGTTTGGGCCCTCTGGAGTTTCTATTGGGCAAATTCTTCCATAGTGCGTTGGATGAACATCACGAACTTCAAATCCAGCCCTTTCTCTAGTTAAACCACCTGGTCCTAAAGCTGATACTCTTCTTTTATGAGTGATTTCAGAGAGTGGGTTAGTTTGATCCATGAACTGAGACAGTTGTGACGTAGCAAAGAAGTCTTTAAGAGAAATTGTTAAAGGCTTAGCATTTATTAAATCTTGAGGCATTGCTGACTCAACGTCTAAAGTAGTCATTTTCTCTTTTATAGCTCTTTCCATTCTATAAACACCTATACGCGCTTGATTTTCTACAAGTTCTCCTACAGACCTAACTCTTCTATTTCCTAAATGATCAATATCATCAACATCATCTTTGCCATCTCTCAAGTCTAACATTTTCTGAATTATTGCAAGAACATCATCATTTCTTAAAATTGTAATTTTATCAGAACATGTCAAATCTAGTCGTGAATTCATTTTTACTCTTCCAACATCTGATAAATCATATCTATCAGAACTAAAAAACAAGTTATTAAATATTTGAGTGGCTATCTCGATTGTAGGAGGTTCTCCAGGTCTCAAGACTTTATAAATTTCTGTTATAGCATCATTTTTATTTTCATTTTTATCATTAAAAATACTTAGTAATAAATATGGACCTTTATTAATTGAATTCGTCTTAGAAATTTCTAGTGATTTAATTTCAGCTTCTATAATTTTACTTACTATGGTCTCATTCAGTTCTGTTCCTATTTTAAATTTATCTTCACCGATAGTTATATCTCTGTGTAAAAATTTACCATAAAGGGATTCGTTAGAAACAAAAATTTCTTTCAAACCATCATTTGAGAGTTTTTTTGCTGTTAAAAAATTTATTTTTTCTCCTAATTTTACAACAACTTTATTATTTTTTGCATCAATTACTTCCTCTGAAAAATTTTTGGCTTTGTAATTTTCTGGATCAAATTTAGTTTTCCATTTATTTAAATTTTTATCAAAAGTTAATATTTCTTTCTGATAAAACTCATCAACAATATCATTTTTTGAAAACCCTAAAGCTTGTAATAAAGTAGATACTAATATTTTCTTTTTTCTATCAATTCTAAAATATAACAAATCCTTAACATCAAATTCAAAATCTAACCATGATCCACGATTTGGTATAACACGACAATTAAATAATAATTTACCACTTGCGTGCGATTTTCCTTTGTCATGATCAAAAAAAACACCTGGACTTCTGTGCATTTGGTTAACAACAACTCTTTGAACTCCATTGGTTATAAAAGTTCCACTATTTGTCATCATTGGAACTTCTCCCATATAAACCTCTTGCTCTTTTGCAGACAAAATATCTTTTGTATTATTTTCTTGATCAATCTCATAGACAACTAGTCTAAGAGTACATTTTAGAGCTGCTGAATAAGTAAGTCCTCTAGCAATACATTCTTCAACATCAAATTTAGGTTTTTCTAATTTATAAGAAACATATTCTAGAGTTGCTTTATCATTTAAATCCTCAATAGGAAATATACTTTTAAAAACTCTATCAAATCCTTTTACAAGATGTTGTTCAACATCTTGTTTGAATTCAGTTAATTCTTTGTATGAATTTTTTTGAACTTCAATAAGGTTAGGAATAGACAAGCTTTCTTTAAGCTTGCCGAAACTTTTTCTAATATTTTTCTTTTCTGTAAAAGATAATTGCATCTTAGCTACTGATTAAAAAAATTAACCAGTAAAAAATCCTATCTAATTTATTTTAGTTCTACTTTTGCGCCAGCTGCTTCGAGTTTTTGTTTTATCTCTTCAGCCTCTTTTTTATTAACACCTGTTTTGACTTCTTTTGGTGCTCCTTCAACTAAATCCTTTGCCTCTTTAAGACCTAATGCAGTAATTGCTCTAACCTCTTTTATAACATTAATTTTTTTATCACCTGCAGCAGTTAGCATAATTGTGAATTCGTCTTTTTCTTCCGCTGGAGCCGCTCCACCTGCCGCTGCTGGTGCCGCTGCTACAGCTGCCGCTGCAGTCACTCCCCATTTTTCTTCAAGTTGTTTTGAAAGTTCAGCTGCCTCTACAACAGTTAAACTTGATAAGTCCTCTATAATTTTATTTAAGTCAGCCATAGTAAATCTTGTCCTGGTTATTTTTTTGATTTTTCGAGCGCTAAAATAGCGATTTTTGACGCCGGCGCAAGTAAAATACTTGCTATTTTTTGTGCTGGAGACCTCAATATTCCTACTATTTTAGCCCTTGCTTCATCCAATGAAGGTAAGGTAGCTACATTTTTGACACCAGCAACGTCTAAAATGTCGGAACCCATGATTCCACCTAGAATCTTTAAATTTTCATTTTCTTTCGAGAAATTTGTTAATATTTTTGCTGAAGTTATTGCATCTTCAGACAAAGCTACAGCAGTAGGACCTGAAAACAAATTAGATAGATCTTTGCATCTTGTCTTTTCTAGTGCCAGCTTTGTAATTCTATTATTTGTAATTTTAAATTTTATTCCATGTTCTCTCATTTTAGCTCGTAAGTCATCTAATTGATTCATCGTTAAACCTTGATAATGAGTAACTATTACAGCTTCGGATTTTTCAAACTGATTTGACATATCAGAAATATACTGTTTCTTTTGATCTTTATTCATCATAACTAAATACTCTTACCTAATTTAATTTTGTATGAAACTCCCATTGTAGACGTTATAAAAGCTTGCTTAATTAAATCGCCTTTAATTGTATTATTAGATTTTTCTTTTTCTAAAGCGTCCAATACTGCGTTAAAATTCATTATTAATTTATCATCTGAAAAAGATTTATTTCCTATACTCAAACCTATATTTCCGTCTTTATCATTTCTTATTTCAACTTGTCCTGATTTTGCATCAGTTATAGCTTTTTTTAAATCATTGGTTACTGACCCTAATTTTGGATTTGGCATTAACCCTTTTGGGCCAAGAACTTTTCCTAATTTTGAAAGTTTAATCATCATTCCTGGAGTAGAAATTAATTTTTCAAAACTCATTTTTCCTGCTTTTATTTCTTCTATAAGCTCATCACCACCAACAACTTCAGCTCCAGCATCTTTTGCTTCTTGAGATTTATTATCTTCACAAACTACTCCAACTTTAACTTTTTTTGAACTTCCGCCTGGTAAATTAATAACTGTTCTTATATTAATCTCACTTTTCTTTTGTTTGTTGTTAATCTGTAAACTTAAATCTAATGACTCATCAAATTTTGACGTACAATTTTGTTTTAAAATTGGGATTAATTTAGCTACCTCATCAGGTTGTAAATCTCTAGTTTTTTCTGGTAATTTTTTAAATCTTTTTGAGGTCATTATTCACCTACCTCAATACCCATGGATCTGGCTGATCCTGCGATAATCTTTGCTGCTTCATCAACATCATGTGCATTTAAATCCGACATTTTTTTTTCAGCTATTTCTTTTAGTTGTTTTTTAGAGATCTTAGCAACAATATTTCTACCTGGTTCTTTAGATCCACTTTTTAATTTTACTGCTTCTTTAATAAAATGAGAAGCTGGTGGTGATTTAATAATAAAATCAAATTTTTTATCTTTATATACAGTTATTATTACTGGAACAGGTTTGCCTGCAAATGATTTTGTTTTTTCATTAAATGCTTTGCAAAACTCCATAATATTTATCCCTCTTTGACCTAAAGCTGGACCAACAGGAGGTGCTGGGTTTGCTTGACCACCGTTTATTTGTAATTTTATATATCCTGATATTTCTTTTTTTGCCATTAACTTGCTTTCTCCACTTGACTATATTCTAAATCAACTGGTGTTGGTCTTCCAAATATTGATACTGATACTTTTAATCTTAATTTATCCTCGTCTATATCTTCAACCAAACCGCTGAATGATGCAAAAGGTCCATCTATAACTTGGACTTTTTCACCTACATTGTATTCAACACCTGATTTTGGTTGTACAACACCATCTTTAATTTGACCCAATATTTTTTCTATTTCTTTTTCAGATACAGGTATTGGTGTTCCTTTTGTTCCTAAAAAACCACTAACTTTTTTCAAGTTTTTAATCATGTGATAAATCGTGTTATCCATTTCGCTTTTTAACAAAACATATCCTGGAAAGTATTTTTTTTTTCTTTGAACTCTTTTTCCTCTTTTTACCTCAGTAATATCATGAGTTGGAACAATAATTTCCTCGATCTTATCTGACAGATTTGCTTTTGTAGCCTCTTCTTTTATTTCTTGAGCAACCTTATTTTCAAAGCTTGAGTGCGATTGAACAATATACCAATTTTTCATTACAGATTAACCTTTAAGATTAGCTCCAAAAAAAATTGAAGAATTTGATCCAATAAAAGAAAAAATAATGCAGCAACAATTGCCATAGCAACAACCATTAAAGATCCTTGTATTACTTCTTTACCTGTTGGCCAAGTTACTTTGAAAGCTTCTTGCTTTACATCCTGAATAAATTTTAGTGGATTCTTCATAATTATTATATGGCAGGAGCGGAGGGAATCGAACCCCCAACCTCCGGTTTTGGAGACCGGCGCTCTACCAATTGAGCTACACTCCTATGGAGTTTACTCTATAATCTTAGTTACTACACCAGCTCCTACTGTTCTACCACCTTCTCGAATAGCAAAATTTAACTTTTCAGCCATTGCAATAGGTGTAATTAATTTAACCGTAAATTTAGCGTCATCACCAGGCATGACCATTTCTGTACCTGCAGGCAGCTCTACTTCACCTGTAACATCAGTTGTCCTAAAATAAAATTGAGGTCTATACTTTGTGAAAAAAGGTGTATGTCTTCCACCCTCTTCTTTTTTTAGAACATATGCTTGTGCTTCGAATTTAGTGTGTGGAGTTATTGAAGCAGGTTTACATAGTACTTGACCTCTTTCAACATCAGTTCTTTCAACTCCTCTTAAAAGAGCACCTATATTATCTCCAGCCTCACCTGAATCTAAAAGTTTTCTAAACATTTCTACTCCTGTGCAAACTGTTTTTTTAGTTTCTCTTATTCCAACAATTTCTATTTCATCACCAGTTTTAATTATACCAGACTCAACTCTACCAGTAACTACTGTACCTCTTCCCGAGATTGAGAATACGTCCTCTACCGGCATCAAGAAATCTTTATCTTTTGGTCTATCAGGTTGTGGTATAAATTCGTCAACGGATTTCATAAGTTCCATTATTGAATTTTTTCCAATTTCATCATCTCTTCCTTCTACAGCTGCTAATGCTGAGCCTTTGATAATTGGAGTTTTGTCACCTGGGAATTTATATGATGTTAATAAATCTTTTATTTCTTCTTCAACAAGCTCGATCATTTCTTTATCATCAACTTGATCAACTTTATTTAAGTAAACAACTATAGCTGGAACACCCACTTGTCTAGCTAAAAGAATGTGCTCTCTAGTTTGAGGCATAGGACCATCGGCTGCATTAACAACTAAAATTGCACCATCCATTTGTGCTGCACCTGTAATCATATTTTTTACATAGTCGGCGTGACCGGGACAATCTACATGCGCATAGTGTCTTTTTTCAGTCTCATACTCAACGTGAGCAGTTGAGATTGTAATTCCTCTTTCTTTCTCTTCAGGGGCTTTATCAATTTGATCATAAGCAGTAAATTGTGCACCACCTGATTCTGCTAAAACTTTTGTAATCGCAGCAGTTAATGTTGTTTTACCATGGTCGACATGTCCAATAGTACCAATATTACAGTGCGGTTTATTTCTTACGAACTTTTCTTTTGACATTACTTGTTTACCTCTTTTATTTTATCCTTAATTTAATTTATGGAGCGGGTAAAGGGAATCGAACCCTTACATCCAGCTTGGAAGGCTAGCGTTCTACCATTGAACTACACCCGCATCACCCAAGTATACTCCGTGTTGTAAATAGATTTATTGAATGGTGGAGGGGGAAGGATTCGAACCTTCGAAGACCGAAGTCAACGGGTTTACAGCCCGCCCCATTTGACCGCTTTGGTACCCCTCCTTAATATAATTATAGGGGGAAGCACCCCATGTTCAATAAAGCTTTAAACAACATGCGTTTTATATATTTTTATTGTACAAATGCAATACGTGAAATATGGGAAAATATCTCAAAAAATAGTGTAAATTCAACAATTATTATGAGCAAGTCATCCTTTTTTATAGTTGGAAAACATGCGGTTATAGAAGCATTAAAAAATCCCGAAAGGAAAGTTCTAAAAATTTTTCTAACTGAAGAAAGTAAAAAAAATATACATAGAGTTAGTTCAAGAAAAAATCTTCTGAAAGATTTAAAAATTTATTATAAAACTAGAAGAGAACTAGATAAGTACTGTTCAAAAGATGGAATTACCCATCAAGGATATGTTGCTGAAATTGAGCATTTTGAAAAAAATAATTTAAAAGAATTTATTAAAACTAAAAAAGATTTAACTATCGCATGCTTAGATGAAGTCACAGATCCAAGAAATATAGGATCATTAATTAGAAGCGCTGCATCATTTGATATAGATGGAATAATCATTAAAGAAAGACATTTTCCATCTGAGAGTAAACTTATGTACAAGTCTGCAAGTGGATGCATGGAATATATAAATATATTTGAAGTATCTAATATAAATACCACTCTTAAATTTTTAAGAGAAAAAAATTTTTGGATTTATGGTTTTGATGCAAAAAGCAATAAAAAATTTAATGATATCAAATGGGAAGGAAATAATGTTTTACTTTTTGGATCGGAAGGATTTGGTATGAGAGAGCATACTAAAAAATATACAGATTTTTCAGTAAAAATAGATATTAATAAAAATATTGAGAGTTTAAATATATCAAATAGTGCAGCTATAGTTTTTCATCATATAAATCAATACAAAAATAAAACTTGATAATCTTAAAATTCGTAATACAAAACTCTACGTGCCCTTGTAGCTCAGCTGGTAGAGCAATTGATTTGTAATCAATAGGTCCGCGGTTCGAGTCCGTGCGGGGGCACCATTAATTTATCTCGTTTCTTAACTGTTCAATTTTAATTTTTTTTTGAAGACTTCTATTTTTATCAAATATTAAGTTAAATTTTATTTTTTTATTAGTTTTAATTGATATTAATTTTGCATTCCTTACTTCAAAATTATCAGCAACAGCACTTATAGGTCTCTTAATGTGATTTAAATTCTTAATTGTGATTTTAGATTTATCACTAACTATTTTTCCTTTCCATCTTCTTGGTCTAAAAGCACTTATTGGACTTATTGATAACTTATTGGAATCTATGCTGAGAATAGGTCCATAAACAGAAAGGTTATAAGCTGTACTACCAGCTGGAGTTGATACTAAGACACCATCAGAAATTAACTGTTTTATAATTTGTTTTTTTCCATTTGAAATAGCTAATGATGCTGTTTGTCTACTTTGTCTAAGGACTGAAATTTCATTTATTGCTATACACCTTTTGGAGATGTTTGATTTATTTTTTACTCTCATCTCTAATGGTGAAATTGTAACTAATCTCCCTTTGTTTAAATTTTTATAATTTGTTTTTTCGGAAAATTTATTCATAAGGAAACCATAGTTTCCTGAATTTATTCCATAAAAAGGTTTTTTGTATTTATTATATTTTTTTAATGTCTCGAGCATAAAACCATCACCACCTATCACAATTATCAAATTAGATTTTGACAAAGGATATGCCTTTATTCTTTTTAAGACTGCATTTTTAATTTTAAATGAACTGGAATTTTTGTCTGAAACTACAAACGGATTAACCATTAGTGGTGCCCTCGGCCAGACTCGAACTGGCACTCCCAAAAGGGCAAGGATTTTAAGTCCTTTGTGTCTACCAATTTCACCACGAGGGCATGAGTTATTTTCATGAGTGTTTATGCTAATATTTATAATTCAACAAGAGTAATAAGTAAAATTTTTTTAATTTATCTCTCTGTTTCCGAGTTTGTTCCGAGTTATCCTTTTTTATCCTTTTATTGAATTTCTATTTAGAAAAACCCTCAGTTTTAATAGCAAGATAGATGGCTCCGACAATCAAAACATAAAATATTGCAGCACCAAAATTTAATGAGATTAATACAAAAAAAATTAATACTAGTATCAACATAAGAAAATAATATAAAATTGTATCTAGACTACTAAAATCTATGTTTAAGGAATTTTTTTTAGGAACATAATTCCAAGATGCACCACAATATTTACATCCATCTGATGCAAATTTAATTCCTTTTTTACCGCAAGCTTTACATTTACGTAATTTGATTGGCATTTAAATTAAATATCATTAATTTTATTCATTTTTATTCATTAAATTTTTTAAAATTTTGTCTCCCTCATTAAATCTTTTCAATTTATCATTTTGTTTTGATTGAACTGAATTGTTATTATAAGAGTTAATGACAAACCATAATATTAGACCTCCAATTATTGCTGGTATAATTATAGAACTACTTGATTTTTTTACTTTTTTTTTTGACATATTATTTTAATTTTTTAACAAAATTACCCATGTTATATTTCACTTTATTAGTTTCTCCATTTGAATAAGAAATCCTAAAATTACCGTGCCATCTGCCCTTATAAAAATTACCCTCCATCACTTTACCTTTTTCGTGTTGTTCAAATTTTTTTAGATAAGTTAATTTTCCTTTTCCATGCGCGTCTCCATCTTTCCAGTGACCTTCATAAGTATAATTACCTGAAAAATTCATCTTTCCTTTGCCATGCATTCTACTCATCTTAAATTCACCATTATAGTTTTCACCATTTTCTTTTTTCATTTGACCATTCGAGAAAAATCCTTTTTTCCATACACCAATATATTCATGTGAACCAGGTGAAACATAATGACCCCAACCATCAAAAGTACCATTTTTGTACTGACCTTTATAACTAGCACCATCAGGCCATATTGCATAACCTAAGCCGTGTGGAATTAATTTCTTTTTATCCTTCGGGTCTTTTTTTGTCATACCTGTAAACTTACATCCATTTGAAAAAGTTATTAAAAGATTTTTATTAATAAAATCCTGTAATTTTTTATCAAATTTAATTTTCTGCTTCTTTTTTGTTTCTGATTTTTCGAAAAGTTTACGTAATTTATCTATCGATTTTAATAAATTTTTTCTTGCCCTTGGTCTAACGGATAAGTTTTCAAGTAATTCATTAGAGTTAATATTTTTTATCTTCTTGTAATAAGTATATGCTTTTTTAAGATTTTTTTTTGTACCCTCTCCATTTATTAACATTGATACAACTTCAAATATTGCTGGTACAAATTTTTTATCTGCTGCTCTCTTATAATACATAAAAGATAATCTATTATCTCTTTTTTGATTTAAATTACCTGTATGCATTTCGCCTCGATAAATCATGCCTAAATAATAATCAGCACTTAAATAACCAAGTTCTGATGCAATAATTAAATATTTCAAACTTTTTGAAAAATTTTTTTTATTTAAAAGTCCATCTATATAAAAATTTTTTGCTAGAAAGAAATAGCTAGCAGATTGCCATGGGTGTTTTTTCTTTATACTTAAATTTGCATATTCATAGCTTTTTTTGATATTTTTTTTTATCCCATCACCATTAAAATACATCATTGCCAAATTAAAATGTGCTTTAGCAAAATCTTTTTTAGATGCTAAATTCCACCATTTAAAAGCTTCAGATTTATTTTGTTTAAAATTGTTACCTGTATAATAATAAAATGCTAATTCATGTTGAGATTTGGCTTTTCCATTTTTTGCGCTCTTAACCAACAAATTTAATTCTTTTTTGCTTTTAATGAATTTATTTTTTTCCATTAGCTAAAATATTTAATTTTTTCATAAGTTAATTTTTTTTGATTTTCTTTATGCCTCCATACCGAAATATTTTCATCGGGGAAGGTCTTTTTTTTTATATCTAAAATCTTTTTTAGAAATTCAAATAACCGGTCTAAATCCCAGTTGTATCCCTTACTTAAATAAACGTCCTTGCTGTAGTTATATTTTGCATAAGATTCTGTTTCATAATGTTTGAGTATAAAAGTGGTAATTTTTAACTTTAAGGTATCGTCACTTAATTTATATTTTTTTAATATTGTATCTGTATAATCCCTACCAATACTTTGTAGACAAATTAAAAATAAATCATCACATTTCTTTGATGATAACAATCCGTATTCAAGGGCCCAATCCTTGCCTATTTCTTGCTCAGCTCTAAATATGGTTTCATAGTTTAGATTTCTATCAAGCATTTTAAATTGCATAACTATGTCATTTGTAATTGGTTCTAAATGAAATGGATCTTCTTTATAAAAAGGAGTTCCTATCAATTCTTCACCATTTAATTCATTTAAAACTAAACCAATTGAGTGATGTTTGGAAATATCAATACTTTTTAGTTTTTCTATTAATTGATTAAGATTGAAGTTTTTATTCATTATTCATAATTATTATTTAAAAATTTTAGATAAAATGATTGCAGTTAAAATTGTGACAAACACCCATATAACGCTTGGTAATGGATCATTTATTAATCTAAGTGGACCTGAGCAGCTTTCACAAATACCAGTTTTTATTGATATATATTCGTATGAAACAAAAAAAATAATATAAAAATATAAACAAATACATATTAAAAAAGTAATTTGTAATTCTAAACTATATTTTTTTTTTGATTTATTTTCTTTATTCATTTATCACCAAAAATTAAACCAATCACACAACCCAAAACCCATAATCCTAAAATAATTCTGACGATTGTGCTCTCAAAATAAAATATTCCTGTAATTCCTAAGATACCAAATATCCAATACTTGCCTGGAAAAACCCAACCATATTTATTGCTATACCAAATTTTTTTCATAAATTATCATATCATTTTATCTCCCTAGTTCCGAGAATGTTCCGAGAATCTGAAAATTAATTAGTAAGATATCCCAATAAAAATAATACAATGATTTAAAAACATATAGGATTTTAAGGGATTAAGACTATTAGAGACTATTAGAGACTCTGAAATTTCTCAACTCAAACTATTTTAAGTCCTTTGTGTCTACCAATTTCACCACGAGGGCTTTTATAAAGTACATCGTTATATATATTAAAATTTATATCTCAACTATATTAAATTGTATTGATATTCTCTAGCTTCAATTATTTCTTTTTGTAAATTTACCTCAACATCGTCTAATCTTATAAATTGATCTTTCATTATATCATTCTTTAAGATTGCATTATCAGTATATCCCATAGGTAAAATTCTTTCTTGTTTAGATCTTTTGGATGAAATCAACCTACCCCTGGCACAATAACCCCCTTCTCCATCAAGTTTTTGCCCAGCTTTTAAATCTTTTTTTGCGACACTAGCTATTTCAGCATTAAAATTTTTTGTATGACCGGTTGCTTTATTATCAAGCACAATAGAATAAATTGATTGAGCTAATTCTAATCCAATATAATGATAAGGCCTCCAAATAGCTGAATAACTTCCGGAAGAATCTGTTACCATTCCATAGTCTTTAAAACAGTTTTTCACATACTCATTTTGAGCTTTAATAACAATATACACTCCCCATCTAAGATCATTGGGTATATCTTTTTTATCTAAATCAATGCTTGAGATAACTTCAACTTGACCAGAGTGGTCTAATAGACCACCTTCAGACTTTGGAATTAATTTTTTGGCAATGTCATAAACTCCAATTGGAGGATATGTTAATCCACTATTTGGGCATTTTAAGTCTGTAGCATTACTAACAGCACACATTTCTATTGATGATTTATCCCCACATAAAAAACTATTAAACATTTTAGGATTCATCCCAGATTCATTTTCAGCTCTTTCTTTAGTTAAACCATAATGTCCCCAAACAGTTTCTGGTGTCGAATACTCAAATGATGGATGATATTTTGTTCCTTTGCCCGCACATATAACTTCAAAACCATTTAATTTTGCCCATTCAATTTGTTCTAATATTAATGATGGTTGATCACCATAAGCCATTGAACAGATCACATTATTTTTTTTTGCTAAATCAGACAAATACTTTCCGCATAAAACATCCGCTTCAACATTAACCATTATTACATGCTTTTTGCTTTCTATGATTTTCTTTGCATGTAATGTGCCTGCTATAGGGTTGCCTGTAGCTTCAATAAAAACATCAATTTCTCTGTTAAAAACTTTGTCTAAATTATCTGCAAAATTAATATTTTGTATAGTTTCGCTGGATAATCCACTATTTAAACAATTTTTTTTTGCTCTCTCAATATCAAGTTCTATGATTGAATCTATAATGATTTTGTTTAATTGATTATATTGAGCGAGAAACATTGAAACAAATTTCCCACAGCCAACAAAAGCAACTCTAATTGGTTTTTTTAAATTTTGAAGTTTAGTATATAAATACACAGATCTATCTTAATAAGAAAAAAATAATAAACCAATAAGATAATAATCCTGAAACAATAGTAGCGATTACACTCCTTGAGTAAAATCCAACAACTAAAGCAACAATTGCACCATAAATTTTTGGATCTGTGATTTCTACTAACAAACCAAAATCAGTAAAAAAAACACCAGGAAATATTATTGCCGGAAATACAGCTGCTGGAACATAATTAAGAACTTCTTTAACTTTTGTTCCTAGCATATCTCTATCAATTAAAGCTACCATTGCCATTCTAGAGAAATAAGTAACAATTCCAGATACTATAATTGAAAACCAGGTCATTTTTTAAACCTCAACATTATAAATGCAGCAATTAGAGCAACTATAGGAGATAATATTATGTAAGATTTAAATGGAGCATTAAATAAAATTAATGATGCAAATCCAGATACCAACATCACAAAAACATGATCTAATTTTCTTAAGTCATTTACAATAATCGCTAAAAAAGTAAGAGGGATCGCAAATTTTAAACCCAATTCATCAGGAATAAATGATCCCAATATAATTCCACTAATTGTGGATAACTGCCAACAAAACCAAAGTGTTATTCCTGTACCAAGAACATAATAATGTGGGTTAGATAAATTTTTATTTTGTTTAATGTACTTGTTAGATTCTGCAAACCCTTGGTCTACAATAAAATAAGAAATAAGTAATTTTTTAATAAAGCTTAGTTTTTCTAAATACTCAGATAAAACTGCTCCATATAATAAATGTCTCGAGTTTATTACTCCAACTGATGTAATGGCTACTAATGATGAAGCTCCACCTGACAAAAGTTGCATAAATATTATCTGTGAAGCGCCTCCAAAAATAATCAAGGAAGTTGCATAAACTAAAATTGGATCAAAACCTAATTCAATACCAATAGCTCCGGTTATAATTCCAAAAGGAATTACTGATAACATATGAGGTAAAACAGCAACAATACCTTTAAAAAATATTTTTGATTTTGAAAGCATTAATTAAAAATTCACTAATGCTTTTTTAAGATATTTTTTATCTAATTTACAATCTTTATAGCCCTGCTTAACAACGTTTAAATATCTTTCTGTGGGATATCTAAAAATTGTTTTTTTAGGCATGATATAAGTCATCACAGTATTGTTGTAATACTTAAAATACATTTTTTTATAAAGAATTGGATAATCCTCATAAATATCAAGTTTTTTTTCATCACTTTTTGATATCTCGTACAATCCACCAGGTACAATTGAATTATTTTTCTTTTCTATATCTGCTGCACGATACTTGCTTCTGAAATTAAGTGTATATCCTTTTAAATTTATCTTTTTAATAAATTTGGAATCTTTGCATCTTCTTTTCATTTGAAAATGATTTAGATTACTTCCGTAAGCAAAATAAAGCATAATTATCTCTCAACTATTTCAATTTCTTTATCTTTAACAAACTTAAGTATTTCTGAATTACATTTATCAATTTTTGTTTTATCTACTGATCTGACAACAATTGATACTCCTAATTTTCCAGCTTTAAAAAAAGGATAACTCCCGATTTCAACTTCAGAATTATTATTTTGGACCTCTGTTAAAGATTTAGCTATTTCACTCTCAACAGTTCTTAGGTTTATAGTCTCACTTAATATTGGTTCTCCACCAATCAGAAGATTATTTAAACTACCAAGCATTGCTTTCATAATAGATGGTACACCTGGAAGACAAAATACGTTTTCAACATAGAAGCCTGGAGCCCCGCTAGATGGATTTAAAATTAAATTAGCACTAACAGGCATTTTAGCCATCTTTTGTCTACCTTCATTAAATTCACCTGGCTTATAATAATTTTCTAATATTGAAAAAGCCTCTTTATGGAAACCATATTCAATATTAAATGCTTTAGAAACAGATTCTGCTGTAATATCATCGTGAGTTGGTCCTATTCCACCTGTAGTAAAAATATAAGAGTATTTTTCTCTTAATTCATTAATTGTATTTATAATAATACTTTCATCATCGGGAATTACACGAACTTCTGCAACAGGTATACCTAATGAATTTAACCAAATTGCTAATGTGCTTGTATTAACATCTTGTGTTCTGCCCGATAGAACTTCGTTACCGATAATTAAAATACCAGCATTTATCTCTTTTTTATTTTGCATATGTAAATATAAGTAAATTTATATGAAATTTACAAATAGCCTTATTAAAGGAAAATTATTAAAAAGATATAAGAGATTTTTCGCTGATATAAAAGTAAATAGCAAGATTATAACGGCACATTGTCCTAACACTGGATCTATGCAAGGGCTCTTGGATCAGGGTAATGAAGTTTTAGTTACAGAACACAATGATCCAAAAAGAAAGTTAAAATTTACATTAGAAATTATTAAAGCAAGAAAAAGATACGTTGGGGTAAATACTCATAGAGCTAACAAAATTGTTAATCACGGATTAGAAAATAAATTAATATCAGAATTTAAAACTATTAAAAATATTAAACCAGAATTTAAATTCAGTGATGATACAAGATTTGACTTTTTATGTGATAATAATTTAATAGAAGTTAAAAATGTAACATTATTTAGAGAAAAAGATGTTGCAGAATTTCCTGATGCAGTTACATCAAGAGGAACAAAACATTTAAATATGTTAATTAAATCAATTAAAAAAGGATATAAGCCGTATGTCTTATTTTTAACGCAAATTCAAAATATAAATAATTTCAGAATTGCAAAAGATATTGACCATATTTATTTTGAAAACTACAAAAATGCAAAAAAAGCAGGAGTAAAATTTCTCGCTTATAGATGTAAATTAAGTTCTAAAGAAATTAAAATTGAAAAAAAAATTAATATTTTAGATGATTGATTATAAAGAAAAATTTGAAAAGATGAGAGTTGCTGGAAAGCTTGCATCTAAAACTTTAGACATGCTTACAGATTATATTAAACCAGGTGTATCAACAGATAAAATTGATAAATTAGGTTACGAATTTATAAAAGATAATGGAGGTTATTCAGCACCATTATTTTATCGAGGGTTTGAAAAATCACTTTGCACATCTTTAAATCATGTAGTTTGTCATGGAATACCTTCTAATAGAATTTTGGAAGATGGTGATGCAGTTAATGTTGATGTAACAGCAGTAGTTGATAATTATTATGGAGATACAAGTAGAATGTATGAAATTGGAAATGTTCCAGTTAAGGCAAAAAATTTAATCGAAGCAACCTATGACTCATTGATGAAAGCAATATCTATTTTAGAGCCAGGTAAAAAACTTGGTGATATAGGATTTGAAATTCAATCTTATGTTGAAAGCAAAGGTTATTCAGTTGTAAGAGATTTTTGTGGGCATGGAATAAGCGATGTATTTCATGAACCTCCTAATATACTTCATTACGGATCTAAAAATACTGGCAAAGAACTAATACCTGGTATGACTTTTACTATTGAACCAATGATAAATTACGGAAAATATGACACAAAAGTTTTAAATGATGGGTGGACAGCAGTAACTAAAGATAAATCTTTATCAGCACAATTTGAGCACACTGTTGGTATCACTGAAGATTCATATGAAATTTTCACAGAATCTGTTAAAGGTTATATGAGGCCCCCATATAATTAATGATATCAAGATATTCTAGAAAAGAGCTTGTTAATATTTGGTCTGAAGAAAACAAATATAAGATTTGGTTAGATGTAGAAATTGCTGCAGCTCAAGCCATGGAAAAATATAAAATTATTCCCAAAGGTGTTGCGTCATTAGTTAAAAAAAAAGGGAAAATCAAAGTTAAAAGAATTCATGATATAGAAGCAAAAGTTAAGCATGATGTAATTGCTTTTTTGACATCAATTACAGAACAAACGGGTCTTAAAGCAAGATACCTTCATCAAGGAATGACATCATCCGATGTTTTAGATACAACTTTAAATATTCAATTGGTTCAATCAGGAAATATTTTATTAAGAGACATTGATAAAATTTTATCTGTTCTAAAAAAACAAGCAAAAAAATATAAATTAACTCCATGTATTGGAAGAAGTCATGGAATTCATGCGGAACCAATTACTTTTGGACTAAAATTAGCTTCATTTTATGAAGAATTTAAAAGAAATAAATTAAGATTAAAAGATGCAATAGAAAATGTATCAACATGTGCAATTTCAGGAGCTGTAGGAACATTTGCTAATATAAATCCTAAAATTGAAACTTATGTTGCAAAAAAATTGAAATTAAAAGCTGAGCCAATTTCAACTCAAATTATTCCAAGAGATAGACATGCACATTATTTTTCAGTGCTTGGTATTATTGCTGGATCTGTTGAAAGAGTTGCAACAGAAATAAGGCATTTACAAAGATCTGAAGTTTATGAATTACAAGAATACTTTTCAAAAGATCAAAAAGGCTCATCTGCTATGCCTCATAAAAAAAATCCAATATTAAGTGAAAATCTTACAGGACTTGCAAGAATGGTGAGAAGCTATGTAATTCCAGCTTTAGAAAATATTTCTTTGTGGCATGAAAGAGATATTTCTCACTCTAGTGTTGAAAGAAATATTGGTCCAGACGCAAACATCACTTTAGATTTTGCTTTAGTTAGACTGTCAGGAATTTTAGAGAAAATGATTGTTTATCCAAAAACGATGATAAAAAATTTAAACTTAACAAGAGGTCTTGTTTTTTCTCAAGAGGTAATGTTAGAACTTACTAAATCAGGCTTTGCTAGGGAGAAAGCGTATAGATTGGTTCAGTCTCATGCAAAAGCTAGTTTTGCAAAGAACACAAACCTATTAACACTTTTAAAAAGTGATAAATCGATCACTAGTAAAATAAGCGAAAAAAGATTAAATAAAATCTTTACTTATGACAAACACTTAAAAAATGTAAATTATATTTTTAAAAGAGTATTCAAATAATGAAAAAAGGAAAAAAATTATACGAAGGTAAAGCAAAAATAATTTTTGCAAGTAATGATAAAAAATATGTTATCCAACATTTTAAAGATGACGCAACTGCATTTAATAATCAAAAAAAAGCAGTAATGGATGGTAAAGGAATTTTAAATAATAGAATTTCTGAACATATATTAACCCAATTAAACAATGTTGGTATCAAAAATCATTTAGTAAAACGTTTAAATATGAGAGAACAACTCGTTCAGCATGTTGAAATTATACCTATTGAATTTATTGTAAGAAATATTGCAACTGGATCATTAACTAAAAGATTGGGTATAGAAGATGGGACAGTCTTAGATAATCCATTAATAGAATATTGCTTAAAAGATGATGATTTAGGGGACCCCTTAGTAAGCACTGAACACATCTTAGCTTTTAAATGGATGGAAAAAGATGAACTAAACTTAATTAATAAAGAATTAAATAGAATTAACGATTTTCTTCAAGGTATGTTTAGAGGTGTTGGAATTAAACTTGTAGATTTTAAAGTTGAATTTGGAAGATATGAAAAAAATGGAAAAAAAAAGATCATGCTTGCAGATGAAATAAGTCCAGATACCTGCAGACTATGGGATGTAAATAGTGATAAAAAATTGGATAAAGATAGATTTAGAAAAGGCCTTGGTAATCTAATTGAGGCTTATCAAGAAGTTGCAAGAAGATTAGATATACTTCATGAACAATCAAATATTAGACCATTAAAATACACCAAACCACAAGCAGTAAAAATTAAAAAGAAGCAATGAAAATTAAAGTAATTGTAACTCTTAAAAACGGAGTTTTAGATCCTCAGGGAAAGGCTATTCAACAAACGCTTAATGGAATGAACTTTGGTAATGTAGAAGATGTTAGACAAGGTAAATATTTTGAAATTGAAGTTAAAGAAAAGGATGAAAAAAAAGCAAAGTCTTTAGTAGATGATATGTGTAAAAAGCTATTGGCCAATCTTGTTATTGAGGATTACAAAATAGTTTAATAAATGAGATCATCAGTCATTATTTTTCCAGGATCAAATTGTGATAGAGACATGGATGTGGCTCTAAAAAAATTTGGTTTTAAAAATCAAATGGTTTGGCACAATGATCAATCTATTCCAAAATCAGATTTAATAGTATTGCCAGGTGGCTTTTCTTATGGCGATTACTTAAGATGCGGAAGCATTGCTTCTAAATCAAAAATTATAAAATCAGTGATTGATTTTGCTAATTCTGGAGGTCTAGTATTAGGTATTTGTAATGGATTTCAAATCTTAACTGAAACTGGCCTACTAAATGGAATTTTACAACAAAATAAGTTTCTAAATTTTATATGCAGCAATGTTTATGTAAAAGTTAAAGATAAACAAAATAAATATTTCAAAGATTTAAAAAAAGATGTTTTAGAACTTCATATTGCCCATAATGAAGGAAATTACTTTTGTAGTGAAGATGAATTAAAATTATTGGAAGATAATAATCAAATAGCTGTAACGTATTGTGGAAAAGATGGGACAGAAAATGAAACATCTAATCCTAACGGAGCAATCAAAAATATAGCTGGAATATTTAATAAAAACAAAAATGTATTGGGAATGATGCCTCATCCTGAGAGAATGATAGACAAATATTTATCAGGTGAAGATGGTTCATTATTTTTCAAAAATATTTTAGATAATTTTAAATAATGGAAGTTACAGAAGCAGTTGCAATAGATCACGGATTAAAAAAAGAAGAGTTTTCTAAAATATGTGAACTTCTTAAGAGAACACCTAATTTAACTGAGCTTGCAATATTTTCTGCAATGTGGAACGAACATTGCTCCTATAAGTCTTCTAGAAAACACTTAAAAAAAATGCATACAAAGGGAAAACAGGTCATTCAAGGACCTGGAGAAAATGCTGGTGTCATTGATATTGGAGATGACGATGCAATTGTATTTAAAATTGAAAGCCATAATCACCCTTCTTTTATCGAGCCTTATCAAGGTGCAGCAACCGGAGTTGGCGGGATCATGCGAGATGTATTTACAATGGGAGCAAGACCAATAGCGAATTTAAATTCAATTCATTTTGGCTCTCCTCAACATAAAAAAACAAGAAACCTATTAAGAGGAGTTGTTAAAGGCATAGGTGGATATGGAAATTGTATTGGAGTTCCAACTATTGCTGGACAAACAACTTTCGATGAGTCTTATAATGGAAATATTTTGGTAAATGCCATGACTCTTGGTTTAGTAAATAAAAACAAGATTTTTTACTCAAAAGCAGCTGGTTTAGATAAACCAGTAATCTATGTAGGTTCGAAAACTGGAAGAGATGGAATTCATGGTGCCAGTATGGCTTCAGCAACTTTTGATGATAAAATCGAAGAAAAAAAACCTACAGTTCAAGTTGGTGACCCGTTTACTGAAAAATTATTACTCGAAGCGTGCTTAGAATTAATGGCTGATAATTCAATTATTGCAATTCAAGATATGGGTGCAGCAGGATTAACATCTTCAAGTGTGGAAATGGCGTCAAAAGGAAATCTTGGAATTGAATTAAATCTTAGCGAGGTCCCTTGTAGGGAAGAAAAAATGACACCATACGAAATAATGTTGTCTGAAAGTCAAGAAAGAATGCTTATAGTTCTTGAAAAAGGAAAAGAAGAACATGCAAAAAAAATATTTGATAAATGGAACCTAGATTTTGCAGTTATAGGTAAAACAACAAATTCAAAAAAAATAGAATTAGTATTTGATAATAAAAAAGTTGCCGAAATACCGATTGATCTTCTTGCTGAAAATGCTCCGATCTATGATCGTCCATGGAAAAAAACTAAATTACCTCAAAAATTAAAATTTGATAAAGACGAATTTAAATCTCTAAAATTATCAGATTGCTTGAAGAAGATTTTAAGTAATTCAAACATTTCTGACAAAAAATGGATATGGGATCAATACGATCATACAGTAATGGGTGACACAATTCAAAAACCTGGAGGTGATGCTGGTGTTGTTAGAGTGCATGGTACCAATAAAGCGGTAGCGGCATCAGTAGATTCTTCTGCATTATATTGTTTCTCGCATCCATTAACTGGAGGAAAACAAATAGTTTGTGAGAGCTATAGAAATCTTATTTCGGTGGGAGCTAAACCTATTGCTATTACAAATTGTTTAAACTTTGGAAATCCAGAAAAAGAAAAAAATATGGGTGAATTCGTAGAATGTGTTGAAGGAATTATAGAAGCAAGTAAGTATCTAGATTTTCCAGTCGTATCTGGAAATGTTTCGTTTTATAACGAAACAAAAGATAAAGGCATAAAGCCTACACCGACAATTGGAGGTGTAGGGCTAATCTCTGACTATCAACAAATGCTTACAATGGATTTTAAAACTGAAGGAAACTTAGTTTATGTAATTGGCAAAACTGATGGGCATTTAGATCAAAGTATTTTTGCAAGAGAGCTTTTAAATGAAAAAAAAGGTCCTCCACCAACCGTTAATTTATTTAATGAAAAAAATATAGGTGAGACTGTATTAGATTTATCTAGAAAAAATCTTATTGTGAGTTGCCATGATGTATCATTAGGTGGAATTTTAACTGCAGTATCAAAAATGTGTATTAAAGGAAAAAAAGGTATAAAAATTAATACACTTAAAGGTTTAACAAATAAATATGAATATTTTTTTGGTGAAGATCAGGCTCGTTATATTATCGAAATACCTAAAGCTAGTTTGATGAAAGTAAATGATATTTTAAACAAATATTCTGTACATTTCGATGAATTAGGGACAGTTAATGGACAATCCATCGAATATAAAGATGACATCAATTTGCCTATTGAAGAATTGGAAGATGCACATAAGTATTGGTTAAAGAAGTATATGGATAGCTAATGGCAATGGATTTAAAAGAAATTGAGAGTTTAATCAAGGAAGGATTACCTGACGCAAAAGTTGAAATTCAAGATTTAGCGGGTGATGGAAATCACTATTCTGCTACAGTGACATCATCTGAATTTTCAGGTAAAAGTAAAATAGAACAACACAAAATGGTATATAATTCTTTAAAAGGTAAAATGGGAAATGAGCTTCACGCTTTAGCAATTAAAACAAAGGAAATTTAAATGGAACAAGAAACAAATGATTTAATAAAAAGTGAAATTGAAAATAACGATGTATGTCTTTTTATGAAAGGTACACCTGATGCACCTCAGTGTGGATTTTCAATGGCAACTTCAAATATTTTGAAGGTTCTTGAAGTAAATTTTAAAGGTGTAAATGTTTTAGCAGATCAAAAGCTAAGAGAAGGTATAAAAGTATTTAGTGATTGGCCAACCATTCCTCAATTATACGTTAAAAACGAGTTTATTGGTGGATGTGACATCGTAAAAGAAATGTATGAGAGCGGAGAACTTGTTAAACTTTTTGAATCTAAAGGAATAAATTTTAAAACAAAGAACTGATCAAAATAACTTTCTAAAATTGATAGTTAAGCTATTTAAAAAAGTATCTTTATCATTTCTATAATGATCTAAACTTAAATTTAAATCTACATCATTTTTTAAATTCATACTAATACCTAGCGTAACTTGACCATGATAAGTATCCTGGTCAGCAATTGCATTAGCATAAATAGTTGATGCATCGTTAATGTAATAAGCCTCAGATAATGAATTAACGGTTGTACTTTTTCCAAATTCAAATTTTAATAATTGAGTTATTATTCCACTTTCTATTTCAACCGATTTTGAATAGTTATAACCTAACGATAAAGTTGCACTTTTGACATTTTGATCATCATAAAAAACAGAGTCATCATCACCATTTTCTGTGTAGTCATCAAGCATAGTATATCCAAGATCTAACCTTGAGTAGTAGTTTGTGTTTACTCCCTCAATAATATATTCCATGCTAGGCACAAATAAATAAGTAAAACTTCCATAGATTTGTTTACCATCTCTTGTACCTTTGTTTTGTCCACCCTCTACTGATCTCGCTAGATTTACCTCCATCTCACCTAATCCAATTGCAGCCTCAATATAGGCCCTTTCTTTTAATTTTATGCTTCCATATCCAAGTATAGATGTTGATGATGCATCCATGTTAGCTTCATTACTTCCGACCTGGGTTTTTTGCCAAGATTGACTTACTGCCATTCCAAAAGTTCTAGCAGCACTAATTTTCTTATCGATACCAAAAGTTAAACCATCGCTATGTATATCTTGTCCCAGATTTTCTCCTCTATGACCTATTCTTCCAAACGAAAGATTTCCTTCAGACCATACGGCCCATTTTTTAGTCTCTTTTTTGGGTTTTAAGTATTTAATTGCTAGTGCATCGAATATTCTATCTGCAAATGGATCATTTAAATTCATGGCTAATTCTATGTTTTGATTAAAAGAATTATTTTGCATTGGTCTTATAAAGTTCATTCTACTATTAACTCTATTCATTGATTGAGACATTGAATTGATAGCAGCTGCAGATTGATTTTTAATTAGTGTTTTCACTGTTTTGTTAAAAATTCTTCCCTTTTTAGTAATAAAGTTAAGTGCAGTTTTGCTAGATATACCGGCGTATGAATTATTGGCGGTATCATCAAACGCGGTTGCAGCTATTATCAAATAATATGAAGTATTAACTTTAAAATTTTTTATTGGATCAATAATAATTTTTGAAGTGCCTGTACCTCTAACTCTATCGCTAGTTACAGCTATTGTTTCAAAAATGCTATCATCAGAACTTCTCTTAATTATTATATTCCCACTTTCAACATCTACATTTTCATCAAAGTTTAAAATTATATTTGATGAAACAGCTACATTGGCCGCATTATCTGCAGGAGTGGAAGTACTTAAAGTAGGATTAGCTGTATCAACTGTTGTAAAACTTAACGCAGTTGTACTTGAAATACCGGCATAAGAATTACTTGAACTGTCATCAAAAGCAGTGCTATCAATTAAAACGTAATACTCGGTCGAACCATCAAAATTAGATGCTGGATTTATAGTAATTACTGTACCACTACTTCCACCTCCAATCATAAGTACTCTACTATTTCCTGTTACTTTGTTGCTTGTAACATCAATAGTTTCAACAGTACTGTCATCTGAGGTTTTTTTAATTGTTATGTTGCCACTTTCAGTATCAACAGTCTCGCTAAAAGTAAGAACTATGTTCGCATCCACAGCAACACTAGTTGCATTATCAGCTGGACTAGACGAACTTAAAGTTGGCGCCGTTGTATCAACAGTTGTAAAACTTAATGCTGTTGTGCTTGAAATCCCTGCGTATGAATTACTTGAACTATCATCAAAAGCTGTAGCATCAATTAAAACATAGAACTCTGTTGATCCAGCTAAATTGGATGATGGATTAACAGTAATTTGAGTTCCCCCACTACCACTTACTTGATTGCTTGTAACATCAATAGTTTCTATTGTGCTATTGTCAGACGTTTTTTTTATAGTAATATTTCCACTCTCAACATCTACATTTTCATCAAAATTAAGAACAATATTTGCATCGACTGCAACATTGGTTGCATTGTCAGCAGGAGTAGATGAACTTAGAGTTGGTGCCGTAGTATCTGCAGCTGTTCCAAAAAATTCAATTTCATTAATTTGGTGCATACTGCCAGAAACAATTGAACTCACATAATATCTAAAATATGAATATGCTGATGGAGTATTGTAATCAACACCGCCACCTTCATATAAACGTACTTGTAATCGTGTTGACCCCCACGGGGAGGTTCCATTATTATTGTAAACATAAATATCCGTCCAATTCGATCCATCATTTGAACCTTGTATCTTCCACACGTCTGGGTCTCTGCTAGGAACATCATTTCCTGATGTAATTGTAAAACTATCGAGGACGTAGGCTTGTGAAAAACCTACTTGTATCCATTGCGTGGGTCCGTTACAACACCACTTATCATTTGATGCTCCAACTTTATTATCAAATACATTATATGCCCCTTCAGCATGCCAATAATTTTCACTACTGGCACTAATTGAGCTCCAGTTCCAATTAAGATTACTTCCATCAACTCCATCATTTTCAGGATCAGTAAGATCATCACCTACCAAAGCACTAGTACCCGTTCCTAAAACAGTGACCGAATAAGAATTTTCGCTCAACCCAATTAAGATTAAAAATAAAATGAGTTTTAAGAATAAACGACAAGAATTAAATAAACTCATAATTATATATTTTACATGAAAATTGTAGCTAATATAACTAATTAAGAAGTATATCTAATATGACGCTTATGAATTGATATATAATTGTTAGTTTTTATCTGGAGTAATATTCAATTACCAAGTTTGGCTCCATTACAACTGGATAAGGAACCTCTTCAAAAGATGGAATTCTTACAAATTTAACTTTTTTATTCTTTTCGTCTAATTGTAGATATTCAGGAACTTCTCTTTCTTTGTTTGCAAGCGCAATATCAATTAAAGCAAGTTGTTTAGATTTATCTCTAATTTCAATTGTATCTTCTTCTTTGACTTGATAACTCGCAATATTTACCTTTTTTCCATTAACTTTAACATGACCATGATTAATTAATTGTCTTGATGAAAAAATAGTGTTTGATAACTTTGATCTATAAATTACAGCATCCAATCTTCTCTCTAATAATCCTATTAAGTTTTCAGCAGTATCACCTTTTTTCATGATTGCTTTTTTGTAAACATTTCTAAACTGTCTTTCATTCATATTACCATAATATGATTTTAATTTCTGTTTTGCTTGAAGTTGAATTCCGTAGTCTGAAGGTTTGCCAGCTTTTGTTTGTCCATGCTGTCCTGGAGGATAGGCTCTTGTATTAAAAGGGCTTTTGGGTCTGCCCCATAAATTTACTTTTAATCTTCTATCTACTTTATGTTTAGAGTTTAATCTTTTTGTCATTAGTATGAGGTCTTATAAGCCTAAGTTATGTTTTGTCAATCAACCTTTTCCTTACTTAAACCAGCAAATACACTCGATAAAATACGAGTTTCTTTTTCTGAAAGATTGAGTTTATAGAAAATACTTCTTAAATTTTCCATCATGATCGGTTTTTTTTCAGGTGGGTGAAAAAAATTCTTATTTTCTAAATTATTAATGCACAAATTTAACATTCTTTGAATGTCATTCTTATTTGCACTTTTAATTTTTTTTGACTTTTCAAAGGAAAACTTTTTATTTGAAATTAGCCCGCTTACTATTTGAGCTACAATAATTAGACTATGAGACAAATTTAAGGATCTAAAATTCTTATTACTTGGGATTTGTAAAGTATAATCAGCATAACTAACTTCATTATTTGATAACCCAGATGCTTCTGATCCAAAAAGAAAACCAACCTTTTTTTTGTAATTAATCTTATTTAGATCAGTTATTGAAATGTGTTTAATATTTTTATTTCTAAATCTTGCTGATGTTGCAACCAATATATCTAAATTGCTTAATGATGTTTCTAAATTTTCATATACTTTTGCTTCTTTAATAACATCTTTTGCGCCAACAGATGTTGCAATAATTTTGTCATTTGGAAATGATGGTTTAGGATTAACAACTGATAGATTGGTAAAATTAAAGTTTTTTAAAGCTCTAGCACAGGCTCCTATATTTTCTGATAGTTGAGGTTTGTGTAAAATAAAAGTTATATTTCTTAATGACATCAAGTACTAGCAGGAGCATTATCCTTGAAAAGCTTATAATCCAAACTATCAACAAGAGCTTTAAAAGATGCATCAATAATATTTGGAGAAACTCCTATTGTGAACCAATTACCATGTTTTGAGTCTGCACTTTCTATAGAAACTCTAGTAACGGCTCCAGTTCCTGTATTTAAAATTCTAACTTTGTAATCAACTAGCTTTAAATCTTTTAAATATTCTGAATATTTTTCAAGTTTATTTACATTTTTTCTTATCGCATTATCTAATGCATTAACGGGTCCATTGCCATCGCCTTCACATAATATTTCATGACCATCTACTTCAAGTTTTGCTTTTGCAAATGATACAACTTCACCAGTTGAATCTTTCTTAACAGAAACATCATACTCATTAATTGAAATATATCTTGGTATTTCCCCCATCAATCTTCTAGCCAATAGTTCAAAAGATGCATCAGCACCATCGTAACTATATCCTATGAACTCTCTATCTTTTACTTCATGAAGAAGTTTTTTAATTTTTGGATCGTCTTTTTTAATATTAATACCAATTGCATTTAATCTAGACATTATATTAGATTGTCCAGATTGATCAGAAACAACAATATTCCTAGCATTACCTACTTCATCAGGATTAATATGTTCATAAGTTTTCGGATCTTTTTGTACAGCTGATACATGCATTCCACCTTTGTGTGAAAATGCAGATGCACCCACATAGGGTAAATGTTTATTTGGTTTTCTATTCAGTATTTCATCTAATAATCTTGAACATTGAGTTAAATTTTTAATGTTTTCAGGTTTAATATTAATTTCATATTTGTCTGAAAAATCTTTTTTTAAAAAAAAAGTTGGGATCAAAGACATTAAATTTGCATTACCACATCTTTCTCCAAGTCCATTTATTGTGCCCTGAACCTGTCTAACTCCTGCTTGTACAGCTACTAAACTATTGGCAACTGCATTTTCAGTATCGTTGTGGGCATGAATTCCTAGGTTTTTTCCAGGTATATGCTTTGTTACTCTTTCAACAATTTTAGAAATTTCGTGAGGCAATGTTCCTCCATTGGTATCACATAACACAATCCATCTTGCACCATTATCATATGCAGCTTTTAAACATGATATTGCATATTCAGGATTAGATTTATAACCATCAAAAAAATGTTCAGCATCAAACATAAATTCTTTACCTGAATTAACTATATGCTTTGCACTCTCGCTTATATTTTCTAAATTTTGATCGTTTGAAATACCCAAGGCGACATCCACATGAAAATCCCAACTTTTACCAAATAAACAAACTGATGAACTCTTTGAATTAATCAGAGATGACAACATAGGGTCATTTTTTGCACTATGCTCTGATTTTTTAGTCATACCAAAAGCAGTAAGATTAGCGTTTTTAAAATTTAGATCCTTATTGAAAAATTCTGTATCTGTTGGATTTGCTCCTGGCCAGCCCCCTTCGATATAATCAACTCCTAGGTTATCTAAAGATTTAGCAATTTTTTCTTTTTCATTTAATGAAAAGTCAACGCCTTGAGTTTGTGCCCCATCTCTTAGTGTTGTATCAAATATATAGATTTTTTCTTTACTCATTTTAATTTCCACGAGGTTGTACCATCTTTATCTTCAATTAAAATACCCTTATCTAAAAGATCTTTTCTAATTTTGTCAGCTAATTCATAATTTTTTTCATCTCTTGCTTTATTTCTCTCAACTATTTTTGAATTAATTTCATCTTCTGAAAGAGAAATTGTATTTTTTTTTGTTTGTAGCCACTCTTCCGAAGTATCAGTTAATAAACCTATAAAATTGCAAGCTTTTACAAAAGTTGCTTTATCCTCGTTCGTTCCAGTTGAAGCTTTACTATATAAAGAATGTAAATTAGCAATATAGCCTGGGGTGTTTAAATCGTCATATAAAGGATCTAATAATTCGTCTGGTAATATTGTACTTTTATGAACATCAGAATAGGCTGAATACCATTTGCTTAAAGTCTTCTCACATTCTGATATTAGTTTTTCATTCCAATCTAATCCCTGTCTATAGTGAGCACTAATTAATGCTAATCTTAAAACTTGGCCATTATATTTATTTTTAAAATCTTTTATTTTTAAAATATTTCCCTGAGATTTTGCCATTTTTTCATTAGAAAGAGTTATAAATCCATTATGAACCCAATAATTTGCAAATGAATTTGTTTCATTTGCACATCTTGATTGAGCTATTTCGTTTTCATGATGAGGAAAAATCAAGTCTCTACCGCCCCCATGAATATCAAATTCTTCACCCAAATATCTTTTAGACATAACCGAACATTCTAAGTGCCAACCAGGTCTGCCTTTGCCCCAAGGAGATTCCCATGAAGGCTCTTTATCTGTTGATGGTTTCCATAATACAAAATCTTCAGGATTTTTTTTTATTTCTGAAACCTCTACTCGTGAACCAGCTATTAATTCATCTAACTTTTTATTAGATAGTTTTCCATAATCACTAAATTTTTTTACTTCAAAATAAACATGCTTATCCTTTGAATATGCAAACCCTTTTTTCTCCAGTTCTGTGATCATTTCAATCATTTGTTTTATATTTTCTGTTGCCTTTGGTTCATTAGATGGTGTTTCACATTTTAAGTAATTACAATCCTTATGAAAATTTTCAGTAATTTTTGAAGTTAAATCGTTTATAGAAATATTTTGATCATTAGATGCTTTGATTATTTTGTCATCTATGTCTGTTATATTTCTGATATATCTTACAGATGTTGATCCATATCTATTTTTTAAAATTTTATACAGAATATCAAAAACAACTAATGGTCTGGCATTACCAATATGTGGATCATCATAAACAGTAGGACCACAAACATACATGCCTATGGATTTTTCATTTTTGGGAGTAAATTTTTCTTTCTTACCACCTAGACTATTAGTTATAAATATATCTTTAGCCATACAACTAGGAATATACTTAAATTATGGATTTGTGAATCTATTTGATTAATTAGGAATTTTGCATACTGGAATAGGTTCCATTTTATGCAAATTTGCGCTTCGAATTGAATTATATTTATCTCGATTTACAGAATTTTCATTGTCCATCGCTTCTTCTAATTCTTTATATGACAAACCAAGCTGTCCCTCATCAGTACGACCATCATCCCATAAACCATCTGTAGGAGGAGCATCAATAATCTCTTTTAAAATTCCAAGTTCTTTACCAAGTTCCCATACCTCAGTTTTATTACAATCTGCTATTGGAGAAATATCTACTCCACCATCACCATATTTTGTATAAAAACCAACTCCAAAATCCTCTACTTTATTTCCTGTTCCAACGACTATTCCATTATTTGCGGCCGCTACTTGATAAAGTGTTGTCATTCTTAATCTTGCTCTAGAGTTTGCCATCCCGTGTTCACTACCAAAATTGTTTAGTGTTCCTTCAAATGTTTTGAATAAACTATCTAATTCTAATGTGTGTCCCTCTACATTGCTAAAATTCTTCTTTAACCATTCTTGATGCGCCAAACTTAGATCATGTTGTGCAGATTTTTGTTTAATAGGCATTGATAAAACAATTGTTTTTAAACCAGTCATTGCACTTAATGTACTTGAGACTGATGAGTCTATTCCACCAGAAATACCAATCACTAAAGATTGAGCTTTTTTTGGCATAGAATTCACATAATCTGAAATCCAGTTTCTAATGTGATTCACTTTATCTTTGGGTGTCATAATTTAAATATAAGAAAAAAAATTTATTTTTAAACTGTTAAGATGCCGCTTTAATTGCAGATTTAGAATACAAACTATTCTTTTTTATCTCATCTGAAATTAAAAACGCTAATTCTATAGCTTGATCCGAATTTAATCTTGGATCGCAGTGCGTATGATATCTGCTTGATAAATCTGCATCTGATATTTTTTTTGCTCCACCAGTACACTCTGTCACATCTTGTCCTGTCATTTCAACATGAAGACCACCAGCATAAGAACCTTCTGCTTGATGAACTGCAAATACATTTTTAACTTCGCTTACAACATCATTAAACGGTCTCGTTTTAAAACCAGTAGTTGATTTAATTGTATTTCCATGCATTGGATCACATGACCAAACTACATTTAAACCTTCCTTTTTAATTCCTCTGATTAATTTTGGTAAAAATTTTTCAACGTTTTGATGTCCGAATCTTGATATTAAAGTTATTTTCCCTTTTTCGTTTTTAGGATTTATAACTTCACATATTTTTGCAATCTCATCAGGTTTAGAAGTTGGACCACATTTGATTCCAATTGGGTTTTCTATTCCTTTACAAAACTCTACATGTCCTCCATCTAATTGTCTTGTTCTATCTCCTATCCAAACAAAGTGAGCTGAGGTATCATGATATTCACCTGTAGTTGAATCTACTCTTGTCATGCTTTCCTCAAAAGGTAAGTGTAAAGCTTCATGAGAAGTCCAAAAGTTGACTGTATATAATCTATTATTAAAATCAGATGTAATTCCACAAGCATCCATAAAAGCCAGTGCATCTGCTATTTTATCTTCTAATTCTCTAAATTTCTTAGATTGGGGACTTTTCTTAATATAATCTAAATTCCATAAGTGAACCTTATTTAGGTCAGCAAAACCACCTTTTGAAAATGCTCTTAAAAGGTTTAAAGTTGATGCAGATTGAGAATAAGCCTTAAACATTCTTTTTGGATCAGGTCTTCTAGCTTTTTCATTAAAATCTATTGCATTTATATTATCACCTAAATAACTTGGTAATTCTTTATCTCCTTGTTTTTCAGTTGGTGCACTTCTTGGTTTTGAAAATTGTCCAGCAATTCTTCCTAGTTTCACGATAGGTAAAGATGCCGAATAAGTCATCACCAAAGCCATTTGAAGAATAACCTTAAAGGTATCTCTTATATTGTCAGGATGAAATTCCGCAAAACTTTCTGCACAATCACCACCTTGTAATAGAAAAGCTTTTCCATCATTTACCATTGATAACTGATCTTTTAAATGTCTTGTTTCACCTGCAAAAACTAACGGAGGAAAGGTTTTCAATTTATTTAAAACCATCTCCAATTCCTTCTCATCTTCATATTGAGGAATATGTTTGACAGGGTATTTTCTCCAGCTATTTATTTTCCAGTTTTTCATTTCAACTCAGAATTGTTTTAACAGACTTTATTATTTATTCAACAGTGACAGATTTAGCTAAGTTTCTTGGTTTATCTATATCGTATCCTTTATCTAGTGCAGAGTAATAAGCTAGCTTTTGCAAAGGTATAGTGGTCAAAAAGGGAATAAGTTCATCAGATATGGCATCGACTTCAATCTGCTCCCAAATATTTTCTGAATAAATTTCATCAGTACTTTTATTTGTTATTAGTAAAACTTTTGCTCCTCTAGATATAACTTCTTGCATATTTGAAATAGTTTTTTTGTAATGCTCATCTCTTGGAGCAATTACTACTACTGGCATGCCTTCCTCTATGAGTGCAAGAGGTCCATGTTTCATTTCCCCTGCTGGATAACCTTCGGCATGAACATAAGCAAGCTCTTTTAATTTTAAAGCACCTTCAAGCGCAATTGGATATGAATAACCTCTACCCAAAAACATTGATCCTTTAGAGTTAGCAAAATCTTTTCCAAGTGTTTGGATTTTATCTTCAATATTCAATGTATTTTTTGCAGATTTAGACAAAGAAAGTAAATCTTTTATCTTCTTTTGATAGTCCTTTTTATTAATTGATTTTTGTTCATAAGAAAGCTTAGTACATAATAAATAAAGTACTAACATTTGTCCTAAAAAAGCCTTTGTCGATGCAACACCTACTTCTGGGCCACAATGAATAGGTAAAACTAGATCTGCATCTCTTGCAATTGAACTTTCAACAACATTTACTACTGCACAAGTTTTAACATTATTCTTTTTACACAAATCTAATGCAGCAAATGTATCCGCAGTCTCTCCAGATTGAGAAACAAAAATATAAAGACAATCTTTTTTAAATTTAATTTTTCGATATCTAAATTCAGATGCTATATCAACACTCACATCTAAACTTGTATTTTGCTCAAACCAATACTTTGCAACAAGACATGAGTGATATGCTGTTCCACATCCAATTAAAATTACTGATGAAATTTCATTGATTTTCCAAGGAAAATTATAAATATTTATTTCTTTGTTATGTTTGTCGATGTACTCATTTACACAATTTTTTAAGGTAATCGGCTGCTCGTCTATTTCTTTAGCCATATAATATTTGTAATCTCCTTTTTCATAATTTTGATCATCTTTAGAAAGATTTAAAATTTTTTTGTTTACTTTGGTTCCATCAGCATCAAAAAATTCGACTTGATCTTTTTTTAATATGCAAAATTCTCCATCATTTAAATATGAAATTTTATTAGTCATTGACTTTAATGCATAAGAGTCTGAACCAAGATAGTGTTCATTTGGACCATAACCAACTGCAAGAGGAGAGCCTCTTCTTGCCCCAACTATTAAATCTGGTTGGTCTTTAAATATTATTCCTAGCGCAAAACTACCGTGTAATTTTTTTAAAACTTTTATAATTGTATTTTTAAGGTTATTTTTTTTTAAATAATCAGTTACCAAATGAACTATTACTTCTGTGTCTGTTTGTGATTTAAACTTATAACCTTTGTTTTCTAATAACTTTTTTAGAATAGTTGAATTTTCAATTATGCCATTGTGAACTACAGATACGTCTTCTGATGAATGAGGATGTGCATTTATTGAACTAGGTTTTCCATGAGTTGCCCACCTTACATGTCCGATACCAATAGAGCCAGATATTTTAGTTTGTATTATGTTTTTCTCTAAAGCGTCTACTCTACCCTCACATTTTACCTCATTTATATTTCCATTTGAAAGAGTTGCTAAACCTGCAGAGTCGTAGCCTCTATACTCAAGTTTTTTTAATGAACTTATAATTCTGGGAGTTACCTCTTTAGAGCTTGTAATTCCAACTATTCCACACATTACTTATTACTTCCTTTTGTAATTTTTCTTTTCTTTTTGATTTGATCTTGTTAATGCCAACGACCCTTTGCTTACATTTTTAGTAATTACTGAACCTGCGCCTATGACACTTTTTTCATTCAGAGTAACTGGTGCTACTAAAGATGTGTTTGAACCTACAAATACTTTATCCTTAATATTTGTTTTACTTTTTTTTCTTCCATCATAATTACAAGTTATTGTTCCAGCTCCAATATTAACTTCCTTCCCCACTAGTGAATCTCCAATATAAGATAAATGATTAACTTTAGAATTTTTATTTATTGTAGATTTTTTTACCTCAACAAAATTTCCAATTTTTGATCCAGATTTTATTTTTGTTCCAGGTCTTAAACGTGCGTATGGACCTACACTTACATCATCATCTATTTTAACACCCTCAAGATGAGAGAAAGATAAAATTTTTACATTGTTTCCTATTTGAACTTTATCAGCAAATACAACATAAGGTTCTATCTCTACATTTTTTCCAATTTTAGTATCTTTAGAAAAAAAAACTGTCTCAGGTCCTTTCATTTTGACACCTTTTTTTAAAAATTTATCTCGAAGTTTATTTTGTAAATTTTGACTATTCATTAGATAGTTGTATATAACTGGGTATTGATTTAATTAATTCACAATTTATTTCTTATTAATACTTTTTAAATGACACAAAAATTCACAGTTCTTTTTGATTTAGATGGTACGTTAGTAGACACGGCACCTGATCTAATGCTTGCTCATAACCATGTTATGAAGAAATTTGGATACCCCACAAAATCTCTTGATGAACTTAAAA
This sequence comes from uncultured Pelagibacteraceae bacterium, assembly GCA_902564385.1. Lineage (GTDB taxonomy): Bacteria > Pseudomonadota > Alphaproteobacteria > Pelagibacterales > Pelagibacteraceae > Pelagibacter. The sequence continues at coordinate 9,967 of CACFAT010000002.1, read as the reverse complement.
ATACTGTTGGTCAAGGAGCTGGGGCAATGATTGGTAGATCTATATGGAGCCAGGCCAAAAAAGAATTAACTTCGATTAATGAGAAAATTAAAAATGAAATGACAGATGAATTTATTTCTTATTATGGAAAAAATATTTTAATTGAAAGTACTCTGATGCCTGGTGTAAAAGAATTTTTAAATTGGTGTAAAAAAGAAAATATATCAATGGCTGTATGTACTAATAAAACGGAACATCTTGCAGTTGATCTTTTAAAAAAAATTGGGATATATGATTACTTCGAGTATGTTGCGGGTTATAATACATTTGATTATTGTAAACCTGATCCGAGACATATAACAACAATCATAGAAATTTTAGATGGTAGTAAAAATAAATCAATTATGATTGGTGATAGTGAGTCGGATGCAAATGCAGCTAAAGCGGCAGATATTCCAATGATTTTATTAGAGGATGGATATACTGAAAAAAATATTGATGAAATTTATCATAATCACTTAATAAAAGACTTTGTAGGTATAGAAAAAATTGTATCTCAATATCTTTAATATTGATTAATTTATTTTAACTATTAAAACAAAATTACAAATTAGGAGTTATTTTGTTATTGCATACAATTAAAGTATATCCATCAAAAATAAATCTTCCAAAAAAGAAACAGCTTGCTTGGAAAATAGCAGAGATAGCAAGTGATAATGCTAAATTAAATAAAAATTCAGTAGAAATGGTTATTAATAGAATTATTGATAACGCTTCTGTTGCTATAGCTTCCTTAAATAGAAGACCTGTAATATCTGCAAGAGAAATGGCAAAAAAACATGTTAGAAAAAATGGAGCTAATCTTTTTGGTATAAATTCAAAACTTAAATTTGATTGTGAATGGGCTGCGTGGGCAAATGGAACTGCTGTTAGAGAATTAGATTTTCATGATACATTTCTAGCGGCTGATTACAGCCATCCTGGCGATAATATTCCTGCTCTTTTAGCAGTAGCACAACAATTAAAAAAAAATGGAAATGATTTATTAAGAGGAATTATAACTGCTTATGAAGTTCAAGTTAATCTTGTAAAAGCTATTTGTCTTCATAAACACAAAGTTGATCATATCGCTCACTTAGGACCAAGTGTTGCTGCTGGTATTGGATCTATGTTAAAATTAAATACAGAAACTATTTATCAAGGTGTTCAACAAGCATTACATGTGAGCGTTTCAACAAGACAATCAAGAAAAGGTGAGATTTCAAGTTGGAAGGCATATGCTCCAGCTCATGCTGGAAAATTAGCAATTGAAGCTGTTGATAGAACGATGCGAGGTGAAGGAGCCCCAAGTCCTATTTACGAAGGTGAAGATAGTGTAATAGCAAGAATATTAGATGGAAAAAATGCTAAATATTTTGTTCCTTTGCCCAAAAAAAATGAAGAAAAGAAAGCCATTCTCGAAACATATACGAAAGAATATTCTGCAGAATATCAAGCTCAAGCATTAATTGATATTGCAAAAGCTCTTAATAAAAAAATTGATAATTTAAATACAATTAAAAAAATAGATATATATACAAGCCATCATACTCATTATGTAATAGGAACTGGAGCTAATGATCCACAAAAAATGGATCCAAATGCAAGTAGAGAAACTTTAGATCACTCAATAATGTATATTTTTGCTGTAGCTCTAGAAGATGCAGATTGGCATCATGTAAAGTCTTATACTAAAAAAAGAGCTAATAAAAAAAGCACAATTAAAATATGGAGATCAATTAAAACTCATGAGGATAAAAAATGGACAAAGAAATACCATGATCCTGATCCAAAAAAGAAATCTTTTGGTGCAAAGGTTATAGTAACATTAAATAATGGGAAAAAAATTATTGAGGAATTAGAAAGAGCAGATGCCCATCCTCACGGCAAAAGACCTTTTGAAAGAGAAGATTATATAAATAAATTTAAAATTTTAACAGAAAATATTATTTCTAAAAAAGAAAGTGATAGATTTTTAAAAGATGTTCAAAATTTAAAAAAATTAAAAAATAATCAGCTTACAAAACTAAATATTGAAGTAAGTAGAAGATACTTAAAATCGAATAATAAAAAAGGAATATTCTAGTGCACTTTGTTGAAAAAAAACCTGAAGAGAAAAGAATTGATTTAGATAATAAACTAAAATCAAATAAAATTTTAAGAATACCAGGTGCATATAATCCATTAACAGCAAAAGTTATTGAAGAAATTGGATACGACGGAGTTTATGTATCAGGAGGTGTTATGTCTAATGATTTGGGATATCCTGATATAGGATTAACAACTCTTAATGATGTCAGTAACAGATCAAAGCAAATTGCACGTGTTACAAATCTTCCAACAGTTGTTGATGTCGATACAGGTTTTAAATCTTGTAAAGAAACTGTTCAAACATTTGAAAATTTTGGTATTTCGGCAATTCATTTAGAAGATCAGATAGAACAGAAAAGATGTGGTCATCTAGACAATAAAGAATTGATATCAAAAGACGATATGACAAAAAAAATTAAAGAATGTGTAGAAGCAAGATCAGACAAAAATTTTAAAATCATCGCGCGATCTGATGCTAAAAGTGTAGAAGGTATTGATAAAATGATTGATCGTTGCAAATCTTATATTGATGCTGGTGCAGAAATTATATTTCCTGAAGCATTAAAAGACGAAGCTGAATTTGAAAAAGTTAGAAAATCACTGGATTGTTATCTTTTAGCCAATATGACTGAGTTTGGTAAATCGAAATTGTTAGACTTTAAACAATTAGAAGAGCTTGGTTATAATATTGTAATTTATCCAGTTACTACACAAAGATTAGCTATGAAAAGTGTTGAGGATGGTCTACGTGCCATTTTTGCGGATGGACATCAAAATAATATTATAGATAAGATGCAAACCAGAAAAAGATTATATGATCTGGTTGAGTATGAAAAATACAACTCTTTAGATGAAAAGATATATAATTTTAGTACAGAGGGACATGAATAATGAGTGAAGAAGTAAAAAAAGGTTTATTAGGAATTGTTGTTGATGAAACAGAAGTTTCTAAAGTTATGCCTGAAATTAACTCTTTAACTTATAGGGGTTATGCTGTTCAAGATCTGTGTGAATTTTGTAGATTTGAGGAAGCTGCATATCTTATTTTAAAGGGTGATTTACCAAACAGTATAGAGCTAAGACAATTTGAAAAAATTGAACGAGGACATAGGGATTTATCGAAAAATCTTTACGAAATAATTAAACACATGCCAAAGAAATCTCATCCTATGGATGTTGCTAGAACAGCAGTAAGTGTTATGGGATTAGAAGATAAAGAAACTACAGATAATTCTCAGGAAGCAAACACAAGAAAAGCTTTAAGAATTTTAGCTAAAACTCCAACTGCTTTAGCAGCTTTTTATAGAATTCGAAAAGGTAAAAAAATTATTAAACCAAAAAAAGAGCTAACTTTTGCAGAAAACTTTTTCTATATGTGTTTTGGAAAAGTACCTCAAAAGGAAATTGTAAAAGCGTTTGATGTATCTTTAATTTTATACGCAGAACACAGTTTTAATGTATCAACTTTTACAGCTAGAACTATTACAAGTAGTTTATCTGATATTCATGGTGCTATAACAGGCGCAATTGCTAGTTTAAAAGGACCATTACATGGTGGAGCTAATGAAGAAGTTATGCATATGATGAATAAAATCAAAAAACCTGAGAATGCCTTAAAATGGATCAATAATGCATTAAAGAAAAAAGAGGTTGTGATGGGTTTTGGACACAGAGTTTATAAAAGTGGTGACTCTAGAGTTCCAACAATGAAAGAATATTTCAAAAAAGTTGCTAAAATTAAAAAAGATAAAAAGTTTCTAAAGATTTACGATATCGTTGAAAAAGTAATGATCAGTAAAAAAAATATTCATCCTAACGTAGATTATCCAACAGGACCGACTTATCATTTAATGGGTTTTGATACAGATTTTTTTACACCAATATTCGTAATTTCAAGAATTACTGGTTGGTCGGCTCATATAATGGAACAGCATTCATCTAATAAATTGATTAGACCATTAGCTAAATATAAAGGCAGTAAGTACAGAAAAGTAATGCTTCTAAATCAAAGGTAATATTATTTAATTTGCTTTTCTTTGTATAAAGAGACGCCTTTTTCAATTTTGTTTTTGTAAGACCTTTTAAAGCTCTCTAATTGCCAACCTGAAAGTCTGTTTTCTATTTCTTTTAGATTGTTATTTTTCCAATCATCAGTTGTTTCAGGGTCTTTCCAGATTTTCTTTTCTTCGTCAGATCTACCACATCCATAACACAGACCTGATACTGGATCAGTCTTACAAATACTTATACAGGGACTTACAATCACTTAATCCTAGGAGAAAGCGTCTATCCAGTTACCTTGTGTAGATGCTTTTGAATATTCAGTGGCTCTACCTTCGAAGAAGTTCATGTGCTCTACAGCATTTAACATTGTGTCTAACCATGTTAATGGGTTCTTCTGAACATCATATATTGGCTCAAGACCTAACTGAGTTAATCTTCTATTACCAATGAACCTAATATAATCTTTGACTTCTTGAGCAGTTAAACCTTGCATTGGACCCATTTCAAAAGCTAGATCAATAAATGCATCTTCGTGTTCAATTATAGTTCTGCAAGCTTCATAAAGTTCTTTTTTAAGTTTTGGTGTCCAAATCTCAGGGTTTTCTTTAATGAACTCTTTAAAAATTCTAATCATAGAGTTGCAATGAAGAGTTTCATCTCTTACTGACCAAGTAACTATCTGACCCATTCCTTTGAGTTTGTTGTGTCTTGGAAAGTTTAATAAAATTGCAAAACTTGCAAATAACTGAAGACCTTCTGTAAAGGCACTAAATACAGCAACAGTTTTTGCGATATCTTCTTTTGAGTTTACATTAAAATTTTGCATGTAATCATATTTATCTTTCATCTCTTTATATTTCATGAAAGCAGAATATTCAGACTCTGGCATTCCAATAGTATCTAATAAATGTGAATAAGCTGCTACATGGACTGTCTCCATAGAAGCAAATGCTGTCATCATCATTAAAACTTCTGTTGGTTTAAATACAGTTGTGTAATGTCTTAGATAACAGTTGTTAACTTCAACATCTGCTTGTGTAAAAAATCTAAATATTTGAGTTAATAAATTTTTTTCTGACTCTGAAAGATTTTTTTGCCAATCTCTGACGTCATCACCAAGTGGAACTTCTTCTGGTAACCAATGAATTCTTTGTTGAGTTAACCAAGCATCATAACACCATGGGTATCTGAATGGTTTATAAACTGGGTTTTCAACTAATAGACCCATTTTTTTTGGTTCTACAATTTTTTGTTTTGTATCTTTTAGACTTTCTACTGACATGATAAACACTCCTCATATTCTGGTTGTTGATTTTCTTGTTTCTTAGATTTGTAAACGTTTGCAGTTACATCTGTAGAATTTGCATCGTTTACGTTTTCCGCTCTTTGTATTGATTTAGATCTGCAGTAATAAAGACTTTTCAATCCTTTTTTCCAAGCTTGGAAATGAATTTGGTGCAAGTCTCTTTTATGAATATCTGCAGGTATAAATATATTTATTGATTGTGCTTGTGAAATATGAGGTGTTCTATCTGCGCCTAATTCCACAATCCATTTCTGGTCTAGTTCAAATGCAGTTTTAAATACGTCTTTTTCTTGTTGGGTTAGAAAATCAAGATGAGAAACTGAACCTTGATTAGTTGTAATACTTGACCATGTTTCATCATCATTTTTACCGTGTTTCTCTAATAATTTACTTAGATATTTATTTCTAACGTTAAATGATCCAGACAAAGTTTTATGTGTATAACTATTTGCTGCAATTGGCTCTACACCTGGAGATGTTCCACCACAAATAATTGAAATTGAAGCAGTAGGAGCTATTGCAGTTTTATTTGAGAATCTTTCATTAATTCCATAATCTGCTGCATCTGGACATGCGCCTCTTTCATCAGCTAAATCTTTTGAAGCTTGATCAACTTGTTTTTGGATGCTTTCAAATATTTTTTTATTCCAAACTTTACTCATTACTGACTCAAAAGGAATCATTTTTTGTTGGAAGAATGAATGAAGTCCCATAACACCTAGACCAACACTTCTTTCTTTTAATGCTGAATAAACTGCATCACTAAATGACTCAGGTGCTTTTTCAGTAAAGTCCGTTAATACATTATCTAAAAATCTCATTACGTCTGGAACAAAGTTTTTATCGTCTTTCCATTCATCATAAGTTTCTAAATTTAAAGATGATAAACAACATACCGCCGTTCTATCTCTACCCTCTTTATCAATTCCTGTTGGTAAAGTTATTTCACTGCACAAGTTAGATGTCTTAACAGTTAAACCAGCCAGTTTATGATGTTGAGGTATCATTCTATTAACTGTATCAATGAAAACAATATAAGGTTCTCCGGTTTCAATTCTTGCAGTTAATAATCTAATCCATAAATTTCTCGCAGAAACAGTAGCTTGTACTGATTGATCTTTTGGACTTTTTAATGCCCATTGTTCATCTAGCTCTACAGCTCTCATAAATGCATCTGAAACTAAAACACCGTGGTGTAAATTTAATGATCTTCTATTTGGATCGCCACCTGTTGGTCTTCTCATTTCAATAAATTCTTCTATCTCCGGATGATCAATTGGAAGATAACAAGCTGCCGATCCTCTTCTTAAAGAACCTTGACTGATCGCCATTGTCAAAGAGTCCATAACTTTTATAAAAGGAATAATGCCTGAAGTTTTTCCAACTCTTCCAATTTTTTCTCCAATAGATCTTAAGTTGCCCCAATAACTTCCAATACCTCCACCTTTAGCAGCCAACCAAACATTTTCACTCCATAGATCTAATATTCCAGTTAAGCTATCCCCTGCTTCATTTAAGAAACAAGAAATTGGTAAACCTCTTTTTGTTCCACCGTTTGATAAAACTGGTGTTGCTGGCATGAACCATAAGTTACTTATGTAGTTATAAAGTCTTTGCGCGTGTAAGTTGTCATCTGCATAATGACTCGAAACTCTTGCAAATAAATCTTGGAAAGACTCGTTTTCTCCAAGGTATCTGTCGCTTAGTGTTGCTCTTCCAAAATCTGTTAAATTATTATCTCTAGATCTATCTATTTTAATAGTTATCCCTTTAGAATTTTGAAACAACTCTGTGTTGTTATTTAGTGAAAATAAGTCTGGTCTTTTGTCATTATTGCTGATTTTTTCAGCTGGTTTATAATCAGAGACAGCTTTCCTGATCGCCTGAGACAATATTTTGTTCATTAAACTCCCTTTTTATCTTTATACTAAATAATCTAGTAAATAACTAGATATAGTGTGTAGATTTACCTGATATACTATATAAATTGTAAATCAATAGAACATTTATAGAACTTATTAAATATTTATCAATAAAAATTTTAAAAAAATGTACATATATCCACATGAATAATTTGGGAAAAATTGATCCCTACGGCTTTCGGGAATATGACGCACGATGGGTATACGAAAAAGACATAGATGACGATGGAATCGTTCAACTTGGTAAAGGCCTTGGAACTCAAATAATTAATCATACAAAGAAAAACAATCCTAGAATTATAGTTGGCCAAGATTACAGATCATACAGCGAACATATCAAAGAAAAATTAAAAGAGGGTTTGGTTTCAACTGGGTGCAAAATCGAGGATATAGGATTATCTTTATCACCAATGGTTTACTTCGCACAATTTAATTTAAATTCAGATGCAATAGCTATGGTTACAGCTAGTCATAATGAAAATGGTTGGACGGGTGTAAAAATGGGCATCAAAAAAGGATTAACTCATGCACCTGAAGAAATGAAAGAACTAAAAGATATTACTCTCAATCAAAAATTTATTAATGGTGAAGGTAATGTAAAAAAAATTGATGATTTTCAGGATGTTTATAAAAATGATTTGATAACAAAAAACCCATTAAATAAAAAAATTAAAGCGGTAGTTGCTTGTGGCAATGGAACAGCAGGAATATTTGCGCCAGAAATTTTAAGAGGTATTGGGTGTGAAGTCATTGAACTTGATTGTAACCTGGATTGGACATTTCCAAAATATAATCCAAATCCTGAAGACTTAGAAATGTTACATGCAATTTCTTCAGCAGTTAAAGAAAATAATGCTGATATTGGATTTGGTTTTGATGGAGATGGAGATAGAGTTGGGGTTATCGATGACAAAGGTAATGAAATTTTTTCAGATAAAATAGGACTATTAATTGCAAGAAATCTCTCAAAAGATCACAAAAAAAGTAAATTTATTGTAGATGTAAAATCGACGGGACTTTATTCCAATGACAAGATATTAAATGAGAATAAATGTGAAACAATTTATTGGAAAACTGGTCATTCTCATATCAAAAGAAAGGTAAATACCGATAACGCTTTAGCAGGATTTGAGAAAAGTGGTCATTTCTTTTTTAATAAACCTTTGGGATATGGCTATGATGATGGAATTAATTCAGCAATACAGGTCTGTAAGCTACTCGATAAAAATAACAAAAAAATGAGTGAAATACTTGCTGAATTGCCAACAACTTATCAAAGTCCGACTATGGCTCCTTATTGTAAAGACAGTGAAAAATATGAAGTAGTTAAGAATTTAGTTAAAGAAATAACAAACATTAGAGAAAATAAAACTAAAGTAGATGATCAAGAAATTAAAGAAATATTAACTGTTAATGGAGTAAGATTTTCTTTTGATGATGGGTCTTGGGGATTAATAAGAGCATCTTCTAATAAGCCCTCTTTAGTTGTAGTTACGGAAAGTCCAACCTCCGAAGATAGAAAAAAGAAGATTTTTGACTTTATTGATAATCTCCTTCAACAAACTGGTAAAGTTGGGGATTACGATCAAAAAATTTAAAATTCAACTATAAAGAGTTAAGAAAAAATTAGAGAATCGATTAATATGTAAATGAGGTGGCGGAGGGAGACTGAAACCACCTCGTCTCCTAGGTCACTAAAAATCTATATAGAAATAAAGTACCAATAACATAAAGAAAAACACCAAATAATCTTTGTGTTTTAACTCTATCTAGATCTTGAACTGTTTTTGCTCCAATCCTAGCCATGAATGTGGTTATTGGAACAAAAATTATAAATGCAGGTATATTAATAAATCCAATACTGAGTGGGATATCGGCCTTTAACATTAAGCCAGATGTAAAAAAACCAATTGATCCAAATAAAGCTATTATAAATCCAATGGCTGCAGAGCTTCCTATTGCCAAATTAATAGGATAACCAAAGTATCTTAATATAGGAACATTCATCATAGCTCCTGTTATGCCCATAGGAGCAGATATTAATCCTGACAAAAATCCAAATATTATTCTTGGGAAAATATTAAATTTTTTCTTAATTTTTTTTTTCTTTTCATTTTGTAACAATAAGTAAGCTCCAAAAAAGTAAACAACAGCTGAAAAAAAGAATAACAATGTTTTAGTATTCATCAATGCTGCCATCAATGTTCCAGAGAAAACTCCAATTATTACAAATGTTCCATAATTTTTAATAATATTAAAATCAACAGCATTATACTTTCTATGAGTTAATACTGAGGCTGTAGCAGTTAAAATTGTTATTGAGAAAGCTGTCCCTACAGATAAATGCATTAAATAATCTTTATCCACGTTAAATGCTTCAAATACAAAAAATAAAAATGGAACCGAAATTAATCCTCCACCTATACCAAAAAAACCTGCAAAAAAACCAACTGGAACAGCTGCTGCCATCATTAAAAAAATAAAATAAATATTATTAATCTCTAAAAGAGTATTATTCAATTTGACCTGCCGATATACTTTGTGGATTAAATTTTACTTTATCCATTATGTGATCAATTTTCTTAACATCGGCATCTCTTACACACATATTTTCACTTAGATATCT
>CACFAT010000001.1 GCA_902564385.1 uncultured Pelagibacteraceae bacterium | reverse complement strand
GTATGATTTATTAGTATCATTCTATAAATATGGTTTTGTAGTTCTAACTAATGTACCAACTGAAGATAATTTTATTATTAAATTTGCAAATTCAATTGGGAGTGTCAGAAGAACAAATTTTGGGGAATTTTTTAATGTAAGATCTGTGCCTAATCCAAATGATTTGGCTTATACATCATTAGCATTATCTCCGCATACAGATAATCCGTATAGAAAACCAGTTCCTTGTGTTCAATTATTGCATTGTATTATAAATAATGTGAGTGGAGGAAATTCTACCTTGGTTGATGGTTACACAGTAAGTGAAAAAATCAAAGAGGATTATCCAGAATATTATGAAATTTTATCTTCAGTTAAAGTAAAATTTAAATTTATAGACAATACAGTTGTTCTAGAAGATATGTCTGAGTTAATTAAATTGGATGAAAAAAATAATTTTAAACAAGTTAGATTTAGTCCAAGATTAGATTATGCTCCGATATTAGAGAAATCAAAATTGGATTTATTCTATAAAGCTAGAAATAAAATTTCTGAATTATATAACTCTGATAAATATAAAGTTGAATTTAAATTAGAAACTGGAGATTTATTAATGATGGACAATCATAGATTACTTCATGGAAGAACAAAGTATGATGTTAACGAAGGTGATAGATATTTACAAGGATGCTATATTGATTTCGACAGTACAGAAGGTAAACTTAGACATTTAAAAAGAAAATTTAATCTTTAAATAATTCTTTTATTTTTTCTTCAGCGTTTTTTATCGACTTTTCATAATCTAAAGCCATTTGATCTGCTGCAACTATATCGATTTTTTTAATACCAAAAAAATTTAACATATGTATCAACCACGGGGTTAAAAAGTCTTCTTCACCTTGTATTTTTGTTCCGCCAGAAGTAATTACTAAATATACCTGCTTATCTTCTAATAAACCTTTTCTTCTTCCGTCATCCCCATATTTAAATGTCAATTTTACTCTGGCTGCAAGATCAGCCCAAGCTTTAAGGGTTGCTGGTGGGCCAAAATTATAAATTGGCACTGATATAATAATTACATCACATTCTTTTAACTCCGATACTAACTTATCAGATAATTCAAACATTTTCTTATGTTCATCTGTTTGCTCATTCTCCGGAATTTTCATTCCAGACTCAGTTAAGCCAGATATAAAAAGCATTTCGTCATCTAGGTCTCTATAAATGACCTCATCATTATCTTTTTTAACTTTATCAAGTATTTTTTTTGCAAGCATCCTTGAGGTAGAACCTTCTTTTCTAGCACTGCAATCGATTTGGTATATTTTCATTTTTATCCAAGTTTTTGAAGTATAGGAAAATACTTTAATATGTAAAATCCTAAAGCTTGCAACTGGTTTGTAATCATTAATATTCCTGTTATCAATAATAATCCTCCACCAACTCTTGAAATAGTTATCATTTTTGATTTTAGATTTTTTGTAACAACCATAAAACGTTGAATCAAATAACCTGATGCAATAAAAGGCAGTGCTAAACCAAGTGAATAGAACACAAGTAACAATATACCTCGGTTCAAACTTTGCTCAATTGAAGCTAGAGCTAATATTGATCCTAAAATAGGTCCAATACATGGAGTCCATCCAAATCCAAATGCCATACCAACTAATATTGAGCTAAAATTTCCTGATTTAATCTCAGTATTAATTCTTTTTTCATAATTTAAAAACTTAATATTAATTAATCCCATAATATGAAGGGAGAAAATAATTATAATACTTCCTGCAATAATTCTTAGTTCAAAAGAGTTACTTAAAATTAAAGAACCTAAAAAAGTTGCGGTAGCTCCAAAGCTTATAAAAACAATTGAAAAACCAAAAGTAAATAAAACTATAGGGAATATATTAATCGTTTTTTTTTCTAATAATTCATTTAAAGAGCTTCCAGAAATATAAGATATATATCCAGGTATTAATGGAAGTACACATGGAGACAAAAAGCTTATCAATCCAGCTCCAAATGCAACAAATAATTCTATCATTTAACCAGTATTTTTCATTGCAGCTGAAATACCTGCAATAGATGTTAATAATGCATCATTAAGATCATTTTTTTTATCTGAATTTAATTTTTTGTTTTTAATTTTATTCATAACTACTGCTTGAATTATATTTAATACCTCTGTGTAAATATTTCTTACAATAACTCCTGATCTAAATTTTTTTCTTTCATTTATAATTTCTTTTGGCGTAATCTTTTTATTTAATTTTTTAATAACTTCGAATTGGAACCTAAGTTTTTTTCCAACTCTTTTTAAATCTTTGTCAGCTAAATACTCCTCATATATTTTTGAAATATCTGGGTCCACTTTTGAAATTACCATATCCAAGATATCCATCATTGAATTGAAGAAAGGCCAGTTTTTTTCCATATCTATTAGTGTTTTTTCAAATTTTTTAATTGATGAATATCTTAAAGCTTCTGCACTTCCAAGCCATGCTGGGAGCATTAGTCTTATTTGTGTCCAAGCAAATACCCAGGGTATTGCTCTTAAACTTTTGATATTATCAATATTCTTTCTTTTAGACGGTCTTGATCCAATTGAAAGTTTTCCTAAAGACACATGTGGCGTAACGGTTTTAAAATATTTAATAAAATCTGAACTTTGATTAATATTTTTTCTATATGAGCTTTTTGAAATATCAGACATTTTTTCAATTAGATTTCTCCAATCTTTCTTAGGGACTGGCGGTGGGGTTAATGTTGCCTCCATTACCGCTCCTATATAGCTACATAAATTATAAATTGCTAAAGGCTGATATCCATATTTCTGTTGAATTACTTCTCCTTGATCTGTTATTCTGATTTTTCCATTTACAGTATTTGGTGGTTGAGATTTTAAAGTAGCTTGAATTGGACCTCCTCCTCTACCCGCAGAACCTCCTCTTCCATGAAAGAACGTAACATCTATGTTATATTTTTTAGCAATTTTAATAATTTCTTCTTGAGCCTTATATTGATGCCAACTTGCACAAATTTTTCCAGCATCTTTGCTTGAGTCTGAATATCCAATCATGACTTCTTGTTTATTTTTTATTAAATCTCTGTACCACTTTAATGAAAACAAACTGGCCATTATTGATTTTGCGTTAATTAAGTCATCTAATGTTTCAAATAAAGGGACAACTCTTAATTTGTTTTTAATATTTGCTTCTTTTTGCAAATATAAAACAGAGAGAATGTCAGATGCAGATGATGTCATTGAAATAACATAAGCTCCTAAACATTCAGGCGGCTCTTCAGATAAAATTTTAAATGTTGACCAAACTTCTTTATTTTCTTTATTTTTAAATTTAAAGTTTTTTATGAAATTTGATTTTTTTTTCATCTTAGAAGATAAAAATTTAATTTTTTCCTCCTCACTCCATTTTAAATAATTAAGTTTATTTTTTTTCTTAATAAGTTCATTAATTAACTGTGAATGTCTAGTTGACTCTTGTCTAATATCTAGTTTTGCAAGATTAACTCCAAAACATTTTGCTCTTCTCATTAAGTCTAATAATTCGCCACTTGCTATATTTTCACTTTGATTTTCCTCTAAAGACTCACGGACAATTCTAAGAGGTTTTAAAATTTCCTCTTTTGAGTTTAGCAATTTTTTATAGTCCAAAGGTTTTTTATTGACTATGAACTGTTCAATTGCTCTGTGAGTAAATCTCATTTTATCCCTTAGAGGTCTTAAGAAAACTCTGTAAGGCTCAAATGATTTTCCTGTTAGTTTTTGAATTTTTTTTGAACATTTTCTCATTGAATACGATCTAATTAATTTAGTAAGTTCTTTTTCATACAATTTTGCTGCTTCCCATCTTGATAATAACAAAACTTCTTTGGTTACTTTTGAAGTTACATTTGGATTTCCATCTCTATCACCTCCCATCCATGAACCAAACTCAATAGGATTAAAATTTTTTGGCAAACCTTTACCCATATTTTTCAAAAATATATCATTGAGTCTTCTGTAGACTTTTGGAATAGTTTCCCAAAGACTATCCTCTATTATTGCAAGACCCCATCGCGCTTCATCGGCTGGAGACGGTTTTGATCTTTTTAAGTCATCTGTATTCCAGATAATGGTAAATTCATCATGAATTTTTTTATTTAAAGATTTTATTTTTAAAGCGTGATCTTTAAATAACTCTCTTTCTTCAAGTATTTCTGTAATTTTATGATATTTTTGAATTAAAGTTCTTCTTTTGACCTCTGTTGGATGAGCTGTCAAAACTATTCCAATATTTAAATTTTTCGCAAAATTATATATTTTATTATTATTAATTATTTTATTTTTAAATAATTTCTCAAAAATTTCTTCTATAAAAATATTTTTTTGATTTTTACCGTCTCTTTTATTTTCATATTGGTTGAGTTGTCTAGATGCATCAATAGACTCGGCTAGATTTATAAAATTCATAAAATGATTAAATGCTCTTGCAAGCTTGTAAGTATTTTTAGGATTAATACTTTTTATTTCACTAGAAATTTTTTTATATGATCTTTTTTGGATTTTATTTGCTTTTGATAACTTTCTAATTTTCTCAACAAGATTATAAAAGCTTTTACCTTCTTGTTCTTTAATTACATTTCCTAATGAATTTCCTAAAAACCTAACATCCTCTCTTAAAGATTTTGTTGGAATTCTCTCATAATATAAGTCTCTTTTGATCACAATTTATTATACCAAAAAAGAGATTATATTTGGATTAAATTGCTACTACTTTTGATTTTTGTTCACCAAGAAGTTCAATTGAAAGCCTCATTTCATCACCTGCTTTTAAAAATTTTTGTGGCTTCATTCCCATTCCAACTCCTGGGGGTGTTCCTGTGGTAATGATATCTCCTGGTTGAAGGGACATATATCGACTAACATATGAAACAATATGATCTACATTAAAAATCATTGTTTTTGTATTACCCGTTTGCATTCGTTCACCATTTAAATCTAATTCCATGTTTAGGTTATTTACATCATTAATCTCATCTTTGGTCACAAGGTATGGACCAATAGGACCAAATGTATCGTGCGACTTACCTTTTACCCACTGTCCCATTTTTTCTATTTGCCACTCTCTTTCACTTACATCATTCACTAAACAATAACCTAAGATATAATCTTGTGAATTTTTCTCTGGGATATTTTTAGCATTTTTTCCTATAACTAAACCTAGCTCAACTTCCCAATCTAGTTTTTTTGAATAGCTTGTAATTTCAATATCATCATTTGGTCCATTGATTGAACTACTGGCTTTCATAAACACAATTGGTTCTGTTGGTGGTTTTGCTCCAGTTTCCACTGCATGGTCAGAAAAATTTAATCCAATTGCAATAAATTTTCCTGGTTTAGTTATGCATGAACCAATCCTTGTATTATTTGAAATCACAGGCAAGGATGATAAATCAATTTGTTTAATTTTTTCAATTGTTTCAAAATTTAAATGAGTTGGATCTAAATCATTTATATGTTTGGATATATCTCTCAACTTTCCATCTTTATCTAATATGGCTGGCTTTTCTTGACTTTTTTCTCCCACTCTTAGTAATTTCATTTTATCTCCAATAATTATTTATAGCTTTTGTATAACGAACTATGATCATAATTACCCAATCCTTTTTTTACGAGATTATTATACATTTTTTTAACTATTTTAGATAAAGGTAATTCTAGCTTTTTATTTTTTGCACAATCAAGGATGTTGTTCATATCTTTTAATTGAGAAAAATTTTTTCCTCTTGGTTTAAAATCTTTTTTGATCATTCTTAATCCATGAGTTTGTAAAACTTTACTATCAGCCCACCCCCCTTTTAATGCTTTGAGAATATTTATTGGATTTACATTATTTTTTTGTGCTAATTTAATAGCCTCTGCAACAGATCCAATTGTAATTCCTACTATTATTTGATTAGCTAATTTTGCTATTTGACCTGCAGAATTTTTTCCAACTAAAACAGGATTGCCTAATTTCTTTAGTATATTTAAATTTTTAGAAAAAACTTTCTTATCTCCGCCAACCATTATGGCCAGCTGAGCATTCTCTGCACCATTTGTGCCTCCAGAAACTGGCGCGTCCAAAAAATTAACTTTATATTTTTTTAATAATTTTGATAAATTAATTGCTGTTTTAGGATTTGCAGAACTCATGTCTATAACTGTAGATCCTGCTTTTAAATTTTTTAAAAATTCTAAGTTAGAATATATTTTTTTTATAGCCTTATCATCAGATAACATAGTAATTATTAAATCCTGGTCAGAAACAACTTCCTTTAATGAATTACATACTTTTGCGCCATAATTTTTTAATTTATCAGCTTTTTTTTTAGTTCTATTAAAAACTTTGACTTGATATTTAGATTTTAGAAGATTTTTTGCCATAGGAGCACCCATTAATCCAATTCCTATAAAACCGATTTTTGTCATATTAATAATTCAACCGTGCCGCTCCTCTTACTCCACTTGCATCTCCATACTTAGCCTTTAAAAATTTCGTATTTATATGTTTAATTTCCATATTTTTTGCAACCATTTTCTTTAATTCATTTAATGAAGAGATTTCATTAGATAATCCACCTCCAAATACAAATACATCAGGATCAATTGTATAAATTAAGTTAACAAGTGCTCTAGCCAACCGTATTTTAAAATGTTTAATAAAAATTGATTTTGTAAACTTATCAGATTTATTAAATATTTCTCTCGCAGTAATTTTTTTATGGTAAAGTTTTTCCAAACCTTTTCCTGAGGTAAACTTTTGTATTTGCATAAGTGATATCTTTTTTTTAATATATTTTTTATCGTTTAGATTTCCAAAAATTGGTAGAGGAAGATGTCCCCACTCTCCAGAAATATAATTTGCACCTTTTAAGATTTTCTTATTAATAACTATTCCACCTCCAGTGCCTGATCCAATAATTATTCCGAAAACAACATTATAATTTTTTGCAGCTCCATCCATTGCTTCAGATAATGCAAAACAATTTGCATCATTTTCACATTTTATATTTCTTTTTAAAGCTTTTGATAAATCTATGTTTAATTTTTTATTATTTAATTGTTTGGCATTTACTGAATTTTTAAGTAGTCCAGTTTTATAATCTATAGATCCGGGATGACACACGCCTACTTGAAATTTTTTTTTATACTTCCGATCTAGTGAAAAAACTATTTTACTAACATCTTTTATTATTTTTTTATAACTCTTTGGGCAAGGGATCCTTGATCTCTCAATTTCATCACCATTTTTTTTTAAGATGACGCTTTCAATTTTTGTTGCCCCAATATCTATTCCAATTTTCATTTTAGTAAGAGCTTGATTCTTTCCAAATATTTATATCTCCTTCTTTAGCGGTTTTATTAATTATTCTCATTTCAGAAGGTGTAAAATTAAGTTTGTTTAGACTTTCTATATTTTCTTTTAACTGGTTAATATTTCTAACTCCGATTAGAGCAGATGTTACATAATTATTTGACAAGACCCAAGAAATTGCCATTTGAGATAAAGATTGACCTCTTTTATTTGCAATCTTATTTAAATCTGAAACTATCTTTAAGTTTTTTTTTGTTATTAAAGATTTATCTAAATAAGATGTAACATCACTCGCTCTTGAAACTCTAGGTATCTTTTTTAAATATTTGTCTGATAGCATTCCTTGAGCAAGAGGAGAAAAGGCAATACATCCAATTTTAAGTTTTTTTATAGTTTTAGTTAAATCTTTTTCAATCCATCTATTAATTAAAGAATACGAAGGCTGGTGAATAAACAATTTAATATTTCTTGATTTTAGAATTTTGTAAATTTGGTTCGTCTTTTTGGAAGAATAAGATGATATACCAACATATAAAGCTTTTCCCGATTTATAAATACTCTCTAATGCATCTGCTGTTTCTTCTAAAGGTGTATTTGGATCAAATCTATGTGAGTAAAATATATCAAAGTAATCAATTTTCATTCTTTTTAAACTTTGATCACAACTTGCGATAATATGTTTTTTTGACCCCCATTCTCCATAAGGTCCTTCCCACATATCATAACCAGCTTTTGATGATATAATCAGTTCATCTCTGTATTTTTTTAAATCTTTGCTAATTATTTTTCCAAAATTACTTTCTGTACTACCGTAAGGTGGGCCATAATTATTTGCCAAATCAAAGTGAGTAATGCCTTTATCAAAAGCATAGAATAATATTTTTTTAATATTTGAAAGTGGAACTTTGCCTCCAAAGTTATGCCAAAGCCCAAGGCTTATTAGTGGTAATTTAACTCCACTATCACCACAAGTTCTATATAACATCTCTGAATATCTTTTATTATCAGCGTTATATTTCATACTTAGTAAACCTCGATCTCTTCATATGTTGGCATTGAATTTGCAGCCCCTTCTTTAGTTGTAGAAATACCAGCAACTTTATTAGAAAATTCTAATGCATCAACAATTTTTAACGATTTAGCTAATGCCACACTAAAAGCTCCATTAAATGCATCTCCTGCTCCAGTAGTATCTTTTACATCGTCTTTTAATTTATGAGCATCTACAAAGTGGCTTTCGGTTCCATTTGAAAAATAAACTCCTTTAGAACCTAGAGTTATTAGAATATTTTTTACTCCTTTTTTTAAAAATTCTTTAGCTGCATTTTCTATTTCAGATTTTGTTTCTATTTTCTTTTCTAAATAAAAACTAGCCTCAGTTTCATTTGGTGTAAAATAGTCTATGTTTTTAAAATCATTCTCAGATATTTTTGAAGCCGGAGCTGGATTTAAAATAGTGATTGATCCAGTATCTTTAGCTTTTTGTAAAGCATAGCTTGTAACATCATATGGTGTTTCTAATTGTGTTAAGAATATATCTGACTTCTCGATTGCTTTTAAATTATTATCTATATCAGAACTATTTAAAGTGCCAGCAGCGCCTGGAATGATGTTTATTGCATTATCACCTGTATTAGCATTAATCATAATACCAGCAACGCCAGTTGATTGATTTTTATCTTTGATAATATAATCGGTATTTACTCCAGAGGATTTATATAAATTTAGTGCCATTTCAGCATTATTATCATCACCTATTTTTGTAATAAAACTTATGTTTCCGCCAAGTCTTGCTGCAGCAATGGCTTGGTTAGATCCTTTTCCACCAGGTCCTATTAAGTGTTTTGTTCCTAAAATAGTTTGCCCCACTTCAGGAATTTTTTCACCAATAAAACATAAGTCTGCAACGAATACTCCAAATACACATATAGATTTCATTTAATTAAGACCAGACTTTACCGTCAGGAAGAATAACTCCTTTAGTAATAATAAAACATCCAAAAGGTCGAGCATCTGTAGTGGTTACAATACAATATGCTTTTTTTGCTTCTTCATAAAAATTTTGTCTTGAAATTGATCCAACTTTCCATTGGGGACCAGAATTATTTTTTACTGCATCAATAAATTCTTTATGAGTTTCAGTTAGTTCCTCTGGTTTATCATCTACTTCCATTCTTAGTGCAGGTGAGCCCCCTTGTGATACGATAAAACTATCTAATGGAAAAACAGATAAAATTGCATTTGCTGCACTTTTAATATCTACCCCATCTAATCGAACTACATTTTTGTTCATAGAGTTTGCAGGAAAATTAGCATCAGCAAGAATAATTTTCTCGCCATGACCCATGGATCTTAAATTAAAAAGTAAATCAGGGCTTAAAACAGGGTTAATATTTATTAACATTAAAAGATTATATTACATAAAAAAAAAGGGTGGAATAAAAATTCCACCCTTTTTTAAATGTTATATACTAATGATTATTTAAAATCGTTAGCGTTTTCTTTTGTTACTAGTTGTGTTCCAGTATCAATGTTTGGATCAATACTTCCACCATTTGCTAGCTCAAGAGCATATTTAACACCGTAAGCACCCATGTTATATGAGAACTGAGCAATAGTTGCAGTCATTTCACCTTTTAAGATACTTGTAGCAGCATCTGGAGTTGCATCAAAACCTACAACAACAACATCATTCATATCTGCATCTTTAAGAGCTTGCATAGCACCTAAGCCCATATTGTCATTTGAAGCAAATATTGCTTTGATGTTAGGATTTTTCAAAATAATAGACTCAGTAACTGATCTACCTTTTGCAGTATCCCACTCAGCTGTTTGAGTAGCAACTATATTTAAACCGCAATTTTTAAATCCTTTAATTGCACCGTCTCTTCTTAGTAAAGCTGTTGATTGAGACTCTATCCCAGTCAAAATTGCAACATCTGAACCTTTTGGTGTTTTGTCACAAATGAATTTAGCAGCTAATTCTGCTCCATTCATATTGTTGGTTCCAATAAAAGTAACACCTTCATTGATCCCTTTTGTATCTACGAATACAACTGGAACACCACTTTTGATAGCGTCATCTACAATTGGAGCAAATGCATTTGGATCTCCTGGTGCAAGAGCTAAAGCATCAACACCTTTAGCAAGTTGGTCTTCCACTTGGTTAATTTGTGCTTGAACATCACCTTCTTGAGGTGGCGCAACCAAGATTAACTTAACACCTAATTTTTTAGCTTCTTCTTCAGCACCTTTTGTAACAGAAGCCCAGAAAGGATTTCCAGACCCAGGACCTTTAATACTGAACAAGATTTTTTTACCATGACCATCAGCAAATGAAGCTGAAATCATGCTTATCGATAAAAAAATTGCTGATACTAAAACAACAATTTTTCTTGATAGTTCTCTCATAAATTTCCCCTTTAATAATTATTAAAGCTCAATTTAATAAAATTTTTAAAAAAAATTCAACTGTTTACAGAGTCTCTTATAATAGCATCTATTCAACTTTGACGTGTTTATTTTCTCGTGCCGAAATCTCTTCTTAAAACATCCACGTAAACTGCTAACACAATGATCGAGCCAATCAATACTTGTTGCCAGAAAGAACTTACATCCATCAAATTAAGTCCATTTCTTAAAATTCCCATAATCATTACTCCGGCAAAAACTCCAAGAACAGTTCCTCTGCCACCAAAGAAACTAGCTCCACCAATTATACATGCTGCGATAGCATCCAATTCAGATTGTAATCCTGCATTAGGATAACCAGAGTCTGTTCTTCCTGCTAAAATTAATGCTCCAATACCTGATAAAAATCCACAAAGTGAATAAACAATTATTAAAATTTTATTAACATTAATTCCTGAAGCTCTTGCTGCGCTTGGGTTGCCACCAATTGCATAAATCCACTTTCCTGTTCGACTATGATTTAGGAAAACCCAAAAAACAAAATATACAACTGCGATTAAAACTAAGCTTACGGGGAGATATTGAGATTTCTCTAATCCTAACCAAGTAAGATCTATTCTACCATGACCCAAGTACCTAACTTCATCGGTAAATCCACTTATGGGTGTTCCGCCTGATATTAGGTTTCCTGTTCCTCTAAAAATATAAAGAGTTCCTAAAGTCATTATAAAAGGATGGGGCATTCTTAAAAGTGTTATCCCCAAACCATTTATCAACCCACATAAAAATCCAGCAAATAAGGGTACTAGAACAACTATAAACCACGGAGCTCCAGCTTTAGCTACTATTGCTAAAATCATCAACGATAGCATCATTATTGAGCCAACCGATAGATCTATACCTGCAGTCACAATCACCATGAAAACTCCTAAAGCTAACATTGATTGCCAAGATATTTGTTTAAATACGTTTGTTACATTTCTCCAAGACAAAAAGACATCTGGTTGCAAAATATGCATTACCAAGATCATGATAACTAATAATAGTAAAATCCCATATTTTTCAAAATATGGAATAAGTTTTACGTATAAGCTATCTTGTTTTTTTTCTTTATCTTCCATATTTATTTTTTTCCCATAATCCAACCAATGACTTCATCTCTTGAAGTTTTATCTAATTGAGACTCAGCAAAGTTTGTTCCTTGAAAAAGTGCCATTACTCTGTCACAAACAGTAAAAATATCATCCATTCTATGGCTTATTACTATAACACCTACGCCTGTACTTTTTAATTTGTTAATTAAGTCTAATACTTTTCCAACTTCTTTTATTGCTAAAGCAGCAGTTGGTTCATCCATTATAACAACTTTGGCATTAAATGCTGTTGATCTAGCTATTGCAACCGCTTGTCTTTGTCCTCCAGATAATTCCTCTACTTTCTGATCAGCACTTTTAACATTTATTTTTAGTTTCTCTAAGTGTGCGCTTGTCATTTCTTGAATTTTTTTAAAATCTAGAAATTTTAAGAAGCCAATATTTTTTGTAGGCTCTCTTCCTAAGAATATATTTTCTCCAATGGGTAAATTACCTGCCAATGCAAGATCTTGATAAACCATTTCTAAACCTAAATTTTGAGAGTCTTTTGGGCTATCTAACACATGTTCTTTGCCCTCAAAAAACAAAGCACCTGCACTTGGTTTGTACAAACCAGATAATACTTTCATTAGTGTAGATTTGCCTGCACCATTATCTCCCACTACACCTAAACATTCACCTTCGTGCACTTTTAAATTAACATTTTCTAAAGCAGTTATTGTTCCAAAATACTTTGTGATACCTTTAGCCTCTAAAAGCAATTTATTTGTTGAAGTCATTTAATTTAAATTAAAAAAAAAATTAATTAATTGCAACAGGTTTTGACCTTAAAAGATGAACAGTTTTTCTTTGAGCTTTTTTACAAAATCTTGGATTAAGATTTTTTGAAATTAATTTCATATCTTCAAAAACAATATTGCCCATTTCCTTGAATGCCTTGTCTAAAGCACCCGCTCTATGTGCTGAAAATAAAACATTTTTTAATTTTCTTATTGGGTCATTTTTTTTAACTGGTTCCTCAGGAAAAACATCAAGCGCTGCATAAATATCACCTTTTTTAAGCCTATTTTTTAAATCTTTAAAGTTAACAACTGCAGCTCTACTCATTAGTATAAAAAGTGAGTTTGATTTCATAAGATTGAGAAATTTTTTATTAATCAGTCCTTTGTTTTTTGTAGTAATTGCAGCAAGCACATAAATAACTTCACATTCTTTAAACATTTTTTTTAAAGTAATTGGTTTAAATCCTTGATTAATAATTTTTTTGTTTGGTATCCAAGGATCATAGATATTTATTTTACTCGAAAATGGTTTCAATAATGGAACCAAAGCTTTCCCTAGGTCTCCAAATCCCAATAATCCAATTTTTTTGTCTGATAACAATGAAGCCTTAAGATTTCCATCTAATCCATACTTTTCCTTTTTATTAATGAAATCCTGATTTGCTCCATGAATATTTCTAAGAAGAGAGAGTGTAAATCCAATCGCAATTTCTGCGACTGGTTTCGAGAAAACGGGTGAAGTTGCAATAACATGAATACCTTTATCAAAGCAATAATTATAATCCATATTATCTAGAAAGTTACTTTCGACATTTATTACTGCTTTCAACTTTTTTGCTTTCATTAATAAAAATTTAGGAAGATCAGGCTGTCCAATTATAAATTTGGCTTTATGAATATTATTAATATAAAATTTTTGTTTATTTGTTTTTGGTGCGAAAATAAGCTTAAATTTATTTTTTAATTCATTTAATTTTGGTTTTGAAAAAATAAGCTCCATAGTTCTTGGATATGGATCAACAATTGCAATATCTTTCATGATCTATAAGAGAATTTTTTTTACTTCTTCTTCTGTAAATCTTTTTGGTTTTTCACACTTAGTTTTAATTTTTTGAGGTACTCCAGTTGTTGCGGCTTTCATAGTAGACTCAATTATATCTAAAACATGAAGAGATAGCTCTCCAGAACATCGATGTTTTTTCTTTTTTTCGATTGAATATAACATCTCAGACATTCCAACACTTCTATAGTTTGCATTTGTAGGTGACTCATTAGATCTACCACTTGCAGATGTAATATTTATTTTTCCTAAATGCATTTTGTCAGTTTTATGTTCTCCCCAACGACCACCCTCTGTAACAGAAATATAAACAGATCCACCAAACATATTCGGATCAGGAACGATAATTGATCCTTTAGTTCCATAAAGTTCCATATGATTTCTTTGATGATTAATAACATCAAAGGATAGAGTGACTTGAATAATTGCTTCATTATGAAATTGAATTGTTGCTAAATAAGTAGTTGGTGTTTCAACCTTAAATGTTTTTCCTTTATTCGGACCCGCTCTATAATTTCTTCTTTTAAACGCCGTTAATGTTCTTCCTTGCACCTGTTTAGCTGGCCCTAAAAGATTAACAAGCGTTGTAAAAAAATAAGGACCCATATCTATTACTGGTCCTCCCTCTTTTTTATACCAAGACTCTGGTTTTGGATGAAAGTTTTCAACACCAGGAAATGCAAAGATTGCATTTCCAAGTTTGATTTGTCCAATCAAATCAGAGTCAATTAATTCCTTTGCTTTTTGTCCACCTCCTCCAAGAAAAGTATCCGGCGCATTACCAATGTATAATTTTTTTTGTTTTGCCAAAGCCACTAGCTCTTTTCCTTTTTGAAAGTATGTTGCTAATGGTTTTTCTGAATAAACGTGCTTACCTGCATTTAATACTTTTTTTGATACAGAATAATGTGATTGAGGAATTGTTAAATTTAAAATTACCTCAATATCTTTATCTTTTAGTATTTCATTAACAGTCATTGATTTGATGTTGTATAATTTTGCACATTTTTCAGCTGCTTTTTGATTAATATCTGCACAAGCAACAATTTTGAAATTATTAAAATATTGGTGTCCCCTAAAATATGTTTCTGCGATATGGCCACATCCTATGAGACCAACCTTAAAAACTTTATTCATGAATTTTAGACACCTTGTCTTTGCTTTGATTTTCCTTCTTTATGAAGTTTTAATGCCTCTTCATTTTCTTTTGTTGATGGCATTTCTAAAGTGGGACTTTCCCAGTAAGCAGAACCTTCTAGCCACTCATAAGAATGAGTTTTTATTGAAATTAAGTAAGTCACATCAGATTTTTTAGCTCTTTTAAATGCTTCTTCTAATTCAGAAATAGATGATACCTCCTCAGATTTTGCACCCATACTCTCTGCATGTTTAGCAAAATTAACAGGTACAAGATTTGGAGCTTTTGAGCTATTAAATAGACAATTAAATTCTTTCCCACCTTTAAATATTTGTAGCCTATTAATAACGGCATGGCCTCCATTATCACATAAAACTATTATTAATTTATTATTTGTTATAACCGATGAATAAATATCTGAATTAAAAAGTAAATAAGATCCATCACCTACAAAAGCTATTACTTCTTTATCTGGGTTGGCCATTTTTACTCCTAATGCACCAGAAATTTCATAACTCATACAGCTAAAACCCCATTCGGTTTCATGTGTATTTAATTCTTTTGGCCTCCAAATTTGTACAACTTCTCCAACCAATCCTCCTGCCGCTGTAACAGCAATGTCTGTTGGATCTGAATTACGATATATTGCTCCTACAGCATGTGCATAACTAGGTAGTTCTTGATTAGTTGGTCCACTTTCTTTATCAACATAATCATTCCAATTTTTTAATTCATCTCTTGATTTTTTATGCCATTCATCAGGTGCCTTCCAATCTCCCAAAGCATTTGATAGCTCTTGTAAACTTACTTTTGCATCACCTATTACTGATTGCGCCAAATGTTTGGTAGCATCAAATCTAGAAACATTGACACTAACAAGTGAAAAGTCTGGGTTCTCGAAATTTGCCCATGACCCAGTTGTAAAATCAGCTAACTTTGTTCCAACAGCAATAGCTAGGTCAGTTTGTTTTGCTAAATTATTTGCTGCTTTGCCACCAAGACCACCTATAGGACCCAAAAAATGAGAGTGGTCTCTCTTCATTGTAGAGTAGCCCATAACTGTTTGTGTAACTGGTATATTGTGTTTAATTGCAAAATTACTTAGATCTTCCATTGCATCAGAGTAGAAAACTCCTCCACCTGAAATCAATAAAGGATTTTTAGATTTTTTAATTAGCTCAGCTGCTTGTTTTATTTGAAAATCATCAGGTCTTGGTCTTCTAATATTATGTACTCTCTCTTTAAAAAATTCTTCAGGATATTCATATGTTTCACCTTGAACATCTTGTGATAATGATAAGCAAGCTGGTCCACAATCTGCTGGATCTAACATTGTTTGGATTGCTTGAGGTAATGTTTGTAAGATTTGTTCTGGTCTTGTAATTCTATCAAAATATTTTGTTACTGGTTTAAAAGCATCATTCTGAGTAATGCCAGGATTATTAAAATGCTCAACTTGTTGTAGAACCGGGTCAGGCATTCTGTTTGCATATGTATCTCCAGGTAAAAATAAAATTGGAAGTCTATTGCTCATAGCAACAGCAGAGGCTGTAACCATATTTGTAGATCCTGGTCCAACTGAACTAGTTGCAACAAAAATTTGTTTTCTTCTTTTAGCTCTAGCATATGCTATTCCAGTCAAAGCCATATTTTGCTCATGATGTCCTCTATAAGTTGGTAATTTATCTTGATTTTCTTGTAGGGCTTGTCCTAAACAAGCAACATTGCCATGTCCAAAAATACCAAAAGCCCCAGCAAATAACTGCTCTTTTTTACCATCTATTAAAATTTTTTGAGCAATAAGATGCTTTATTATTGCATGCGCACAAGTGAGCTTTATTTTTTTCATTATTCTATATATAAATCTTTAACTTTTAACAATTAAACACAATTTAAAAAATATGTATAGCAATTTTGGTCAATTCATTGATGGTCAGTGGCAACAAGCAGAAAAAAAAGAAACTTATAAAGTTATCAATCCAGCAACAGAAGAAGTTTTAGGAGAAGCATCAAAAGCGTCCTCTGTTGACGTTCAAAAAGCATTAAAATCAGCAGAGAAAGGACTCGAAACTTGGAAAAATACCACTCCATGGCAGAGGTCTTATGTAATAAGAAAAATTGCAGATTTGATGCGTGAAAGAAAAGATGTATTAGCTAAATGGCTTACACTTGAAGTTGGAAAACCTCTTAAAGAGGCAATTGGAGAAGTTGGTGGTGGAGCAGATATATTTGAATGGAATGCAGAAGAAACTAAGAGAATTTATGGTGAAACATTACAAAGTAGATTTCCAGAAACAAGAGTTCATGTTTACTATCAGCCAGTAGGTGTTGTAGCAGCACTTGTGCCATGGAATTTTCCTATAGTTTTAGCGTCTAGAAAAATTTCAACTGCACTGGCAGCTGGTTGTTCAGTTATTTGTAAGCCAGATGTAATTACACCTGGAGCAGTTATGGAACTTGTAAATATTTGTAAAGATGCTGGAGTTCCTGATGGAGTAGTCAATTTATTATCTGGAGACCCAGCCGAAATATCAAATGAATTACTTGATTCAGATATAATAAAAAAAGTTTCTATAACCGGCTCAACACGTGTTGGTAAATTAATTCTTAAAAAAGCTGCTGATAAAGTTCAAAGAGTTACAATGGAATTAAGTGGCCATTCTCCATTTATAGTATTTGATGATGTGGACATGAATAAAGTTGCAGATATGGCAATAACAGCAAAATTTCGTAACAATGGTCAAGTTTGTATATCTCCAAATAGGTTTTACATTCAAGAAACAAGAAAAGAAGAATTTGTAAATGCTTTTGTAGATAGAGCAAAAAAATTAAAAATTGGAAATGGAATGGATGAAGGCACTGACTTAGGACCTTTAACAACAGCAAAACGTTTGGAAGAAATTGAAAAATTAGTCGAAACTACAAAGAGTGAAGGCGCAAAAGTTGTTTTAGGTGGGGGTAGACCTTCAGGATTTAATAAAGGTTATTATTTTGAACCAACAGTATTTGATGATGTTCAGGATAATTTTACAATTATGAAAGAAGAACCATTTGGCCCCTTAGTACCTGTTTTAACTTTCAAGGATTTTGACGAAGTAGTAGAAAGAGCAAATAATAATGACCTGGGACTTTGTAGCTATTTATATACAAACTCAATGGACAAAGCTAATAGAGCATCAGAGATGATGGAAACTGGTTGTGTTGCAGTAAATACAGCGGCTGTTGCAGTTGCTGAAGCTCCATTCGGTGGAATAAAACAAACCGGTTATGGTCGTGAAGGTGGATCTATGGCTATAAAAGATTACCTTAATATAAAGTATACCCATATGGGTCTCAAAACCTGAGTAAATGAGAAAAAATAAAGCCAAAGAAATAATTAAAAATGGCAATGCTGTAATCAATGGTTGGTTACAAATTCCAAGTACTGTTTCAGCAGAAACAATGGCTCAACAAGGATGGGACTCATTAACAATTGATATGCAACACGGGCTCGTTGATTACACAAATGCAATGCCAATGATGCAAGTGATTTCAGCGACTGAAGTCGTGCCTTTGGCAAGAGTTAATTGGAATGAACCTGGTCAAATTATGAAAATTTTAGATGCTGGGTGTTATGGAGTCATTTGCCCAATGGTAAGTAATCGAAAAGAAGCAGAAAGATTTGTTCAAGCATGTAAATATCCACCAGATGGATATAGAAGTTTCGGTCCAATGAGAGGGTTAATCTATGGAGGACCTGATTATGGAGATCATGCAAACGACGAAATATTAAAAATGGCTATGATTGAAACTAAAGAAGCTTTAGAAAATCTTGATGAAATTATGAGTACCCCAGGCCTTGATGGTATCTACATAGGGCCTGCTGATTTAAGTTTGGCTATAGGAGAAAAGCCTGGTTTCGACAAAGGTGAAGATACTAAAGCTTATTCAGAAATACTTAGAATATTAGAGCATGCAAAAAAAAACAATATATTTGCTGGAATTCATAACGGAAGTACTGACTATGCAAAAAAAATGATTGAAAAAGGTTTTCAATTTGTAACAGTTGGAGCAGACTCCAGATTTATAAGTGCGGGTGCGAAAAATACAGTTGAAAATTTAAAAGGCACAGTGAAATCAGAATTATCTAAAGCCTATTAATAAATAAAGTATAAACTTTTACGTATGAAAAAAATCTTAATAATAGGATCGATACATAATCATGGTATTGATTTACTAAAAGGAAATAAAGATTTTGAATTTGAAGTTGTAGACAACACGGATACAGAATTTTTGAAAGATAAAATAAAAGACTGTGATGGAATAAGTATTAGAACATCTAAATTGTCGAAAGAAATTATAGACACAGCTAAGAATTTAAAAGTGATATCTAGACATGGTGTAGGCTATGACAATATAGATCTTAAAGCAACCAAGCAAAACAATATCACATTAGCAATAACAGCTACAGCAAATGCTCAAGCTGTAGCAGAACATGTTTTATTCATGCTATTCAGCATTGCAAAAAGAAATAATATGTACAACGAGACTGTAAAAACTGGAAAGTTCAGTAATAGAACTAAGCTTCCTAAAACAATTGAGTTATGGAATAAAAGTATCTTAATTGCAGGTTTTGGTCGTATTGGAAAATGCTTACTTAAAAAATGTAAGGGTTTAGAAATGAACATTTTTGTTTATGATCCTTTTGTCAGTGAAGAGGAAATTAAAAAAGTTGGTGGTACTAAAATTAATGATTTAAATGAGAGTTTAAATAAAATGGATGCAATTTCAATTCATATGCCTCTAAATGAAAATACAAAACATTTAATCAATTATGAAATGATAAAAAAAATGAAAAAAAATTGTATTTTAATTAATGCTGCAAGAGGTGGTATTATTAACGAGGAAGATCTTAATAAGGCATTAAACGAAGATTTAATTTTTGGTGCAGGGCTTGATGTTTTTGAAAAGGAGCCTCCTTCTTTAGATAATCCATTGCTAAAAAATGAGAAAGCATTTTTAAGCCCTCATTCAGCAGTATTTACCGAAGAATGTTTATCTAGAATGGGTATTGAAACAGTCCAAAATATTATTGATTTTTTTGACAATAAATTGGAAAAGTCAAAAATAGTAAAAATCTCATGAGCTTAAAATTAAAAAATTTTGGATTGTTAGAGTTTCTTATAATTATATCAGCTGTTTATGTGGTAGGTATGTTGATATGGACAGCGAGTACAAGGCCTGAAGTTGAAGCTCGTGCAAATTTAGTAAAAGAAAATCATAAAAAAGTTGTCGATTTTATTAATGGCGAAATTAATAATTGTGGAAATAATGATGAAGGGAAGATAACAGTTTGGGGTGATCCATGTAATGCTGAATGGATAGCTGAAAAGGTTGTTAATCATATAAATGATAATCTTAAGATTGAAAATCCATTTTCAGATGACAACAAAGTTAAAACAGACCCTGACCCGAGAATAAAAGCAGAAGGAAAAGCTGGTCAGTCAGTAGAAATGGGTGTTATTTTTATAATGTCATCAAATTTTTTAGCAGAACCAGGATCAGAATGGATTGTTGGTACTTGTTTTAAATCTCCATGTGTGGCTGCTGGTAATAATGAATTAACTTCTTTATATAGATAGCTAATTATTTTCAATTTCTAAATTTGCGCTTTTTAAAGTCTCAATTAGATATTTGTATCCAATTTTAGCATATTGAAAAGGATTTGCTTTTGCGGGATCTTGCTCCGCTTCTACAACTAACCATCCAGAATAATTTTGTTCTTTTAACAATTCAAAAAAAGGCTTGTAATCAATACAACCATCTCCTGGAACAGTGAAGGCTCCTTCTAAAAAAGCCTGTCTAAAACTATAATCGTGATTTAACGAATTATCTAAAACATTTTTTCTCATATCTTTGCAATGTATATGAATTATTCTTTCTTTAAATTCTTTATAAATTTTCAAACTATCCCCTTTTGCAAATAACATGTGTCCAGTATCTAAAGTTAGTTTGACACTACCATCTGTGTTTTCTAATAATCTTCTTGTATCCTCTTCACTTTCAATGCAAGTTCCCATATGATGATGGTAAGCAAGAGGCATGTCTTGATCCTCTAGATATTTTCCCATTTCTGAAATTTTTTTATAATATTTTTTAGACTCATCTAAATCCATTCTAGGTCTTTTAGATAAATTTATATTTGGATCGCCTTGAATGGAACCATAAACTTCGGCAAAAACCATGCAGGGCGCTTTACAATCTTGAAATAGTTTCAATTGGTTTTGAATTTTTGACTTTTCCTCTTCAAAAGTATTTTTTCTTAAATTTGCTCCATACCAACCTGAACATAATTTTAAATTATATTTATTTAATATAGGAATTAATTCCTTTGATGTTTTTGGAAATTTTCCCCCAGACTCTATTCCTTCAAATCCTGCTTCACTAGCTTCGGAAAGACATTGTTCAAGCGGAGTATCACCACCAAGCTCAGGCATGTCATCATTGCTCCAAGCTATTGGGGCTATACCTAATTTTACTGACATAAATAATAGTTTTGTTATGATATTAGATGCTTCAAAAAATTAAACCTAAAAAATTTAAACTTGGAATTGTTGGAGGCGGACCTGGATCTTGGATCGGGCATGTTCATAGAATTTCATCTAGATATGATGACAAATATGAAATCGTTGCGGGGGTATTTTCTAGAAGTGTTGATAAATCTAGGAAATTTGGACAAAGTATAGGTTTAGATAAATCTAGATGTTATTCAAATTACAAGGAGATGTCTGAAAAAGAAGCGAAAAGAAAAGACGGTATTAATGTTGTAGCAATAATGACTCCACCATCAAGTCATCAAATTATTGCGGAGAATTTTATAAAAAAAAACATACATGTAATTTCGGACAAACCATTTGCTGGAAATCTTGAGCAGGGAAAAAAACTATATAAAGCGATAAAAAATAACAAAAAAATTAAATATGCACTGACTCACAACTATTCATCTTATCCAATGGTTAGAGAGGCAAAAAATTTAGTTGAAAAAGGAAAAATTGGAAAAGTTGAATATATCAATGTTGAATATATTCAGGATTGGACAGATGGTAATAAAATTTCAAAAACAAATTCAAAAAAGGTTTTTAAATGGAAAGTTGATAAAAAAATTGTTGGTATATCAGCAGTTCTCAATGAAATAGGATCACACGCATATCATCTAGCAATTTATATTACAGGGCTTAAAGGAGAAAAACTGATAGCCGATGTAAGTAAATATTCGAAGAATGTTAAAATGGATAATAACGCACAAGTTTTTGTTAATTTTAACAATGGTGCTAAAGGAATTGTATGGACATGTGTAACAGCTAAAGGTGGTGTTTATGGTTTAAGAATTAGAGTATATGGTTCTAAAGGAAGTTTAGAATGGGTTCAAAATGATCCAAATTATTTAAAATTTAATCCAAGCAAAGGAGCAGTAAAGTTTTTAGAAAGAGGATATACAAAAGCAAATTTTTCAAAAAAATTTTCTAGAGTAAAATTTGGTCACCCTGAAGGATATTTAGATGCTTTTGCAAATATATATAAGGAATTTGCTGAATATTTAAAAACCAATACAAAAAAAAGATTTTATTTTCCTAACGAAGAAGAGGGTTTGGAGACTGCTAAATTCATTGATGCATGTAAGAAATCATCATTAAAAAAACAATGGGTAAAAATTTAATTAACGTAGCATTATTCGGTTTGGGAAGAATAGGACTAATGCATGCAAATAATTTAATAAATAATAAAAATTTTAATCTTAAATATATTTTCGATGTTAATAAAAAACTTGCAAAAAAAGTTTCAAAAAATCTAAATTGTCAAAATATTGAAAGTCCTCAAATAGCATATAGAGATAAAAAAATTGATTGTATTTTTATCTCTTCCACTACATCAACTCATCTTAAATTTATATATGAAAGTATAAAAAGTAAAAAAACAGTATTTTGTGAAAAACCTTTAGATTTAAATTTAAAAAAAATTCAAAATTACGAAAAAAAAATAAATAAATTTAATCATAAAATTCAAATTGGATTTAACAGAAGATATGATCCAGGTCATAGTTCTCTAAAAAATAATTTAATAAAAGGCAAGATAGGAAAGCTAGAGAAAATAATTATTACTAGCAGAGATCCGGCTGCTCCATCTATAAATTATTTAAAAGCCTCAGGCGGTATTTTCAAAGATATGATGATCCATGATTTCGATCTAGCAAGATATTATGCGGGTAAAGATAAATTTGTTTCTATATTTGCCACAGGGAGCAATATTTCTAATAAATACTTCAATAAACTTAAAGATTTCGAGCTTGCTACTGCAATTTTGAAAACAAAAAATGGTGTTCAATGTATTATTAGTAATTCTAGACATTGTAGTTTTGGATATGATCAAAGAGTAGAGCTTTTTGGAAGCAAAGGAATGATTATTTCTGATAATATCAAAGAAAATGAGATTAGTTTGTATTCTAATAAAAGTACAAATGCACGATCAAGCTTTAAACATTTTTTTATAGAAAGATACGACCAGGCATACAAAGAACAGTTAAATGATCTTGCTAAATTATTCAGATCAAATTTAAGACCTAAAAGTGGTTTTATTGATGGAAAGATTTCAATACAAATTGCTGAGAGTGCTATCCAGTCATTAAAATCAAAAAAGTTTGAAAAAATAAAATATTAAAAATCAACTTTAGGTTGAATACAACCTGCTTCTTTACAATCTAAATAAATTTATGTTAGCTTTAATGTTTAAAAGTTAACTTTTATTTAAGAGAGGAAATTAAAAATGAAAACAATAAAGAACTTTATATTAGCTGTTGCTGCATGGGCAATGATGTCTGTATCAGCATTAGCAACTGATATAATTGTTGTTTCACATGGACAAGCTAATGACCCTTTTTGGTCGGTGGCTAAAAATGGAGTTGATGCTGCTTGTAAAGATATGGGAGTATCTTGCAAATACACTGCGCCTGGAACTTTTGACATGGTTGAAATGGCAAAACTAATTGATAACGCTGTATCACAAAAACCAAAAGGTATTGTAATTACTTTACCTGATGCAGCTGCATTAGGAAAATCTGTTAAAGCAGCAATAGCTGCTGGTATACCAGTGGTCTCTATGAACTCTGGTTCGGATGACTATGCATCATTAGGAATTAGTGCACACGTAGGTCAAACTGAATTTGAAGCTGGCGTTGGTGGCGGACAAAAAATGAAGGCCGCTGGAGGAAAAAAAGCTTTATGCGTTAACCACGAAGTTGGAAACGTAGCGCTTGATAGAAGATGTGCAGGTTTCAAAAAAGGTTTTGGTGGATCTGTTGATATTCTTGGAACATCAAATGACCCAACTGAAATTCAAAAAGCTGTTGCTGCAAAATTAGGTGGTGGATATGACACTATTCTAACTTTAGGAGCTGGTTTATCTGGTGAAGCAGCACTAAAAGCTTTAGAAGCTGCTGGTAAAGTTGGAAATGTTAAATTAGGAACATTTGATATGTCACCTAATATGTTAAAAGCTGCTGCTGCAGGTAAAGTAGAGTTTTTAATTGACCAACAACAATATCTACAAGGTTATTTGCCTATAGCTATTTTTGCTCAGTACATGAGATGGGGAACAATGCCTGCAGGTGTAGTTATGACTGGACCTGGATTTGTTACTCCTGATAATGCTGCTAAAGTAATTAAATGGGCAGCTCAAGGTTATAGATAAAATCTATATTTAAGGCCTGACTAAATTTTTTGGTCAGGCCTTTTTTCAAAATTTAAATGTCATTAAAATCAAAAAGTATTTCATCAAAAAGTAGTCTTAGTGAAGACGAACGTCTAAAAAAAATATCACCACTAAGAGTTTTATTGAATAGGCCTGAGCTAGGTGCATTAGGTGGCTCAATACTTGTATTTATATTTTTTGGAATTGTAGCTGGCGATACTGGTATGTTTAGCGCCTATGGAATGCTTAATTTCCTCGATGTTTCAGCTAATTTGGGAATTATAGCAATAGCAGCAGCGATGTTAATGATTGGCGGTGAATTTGATTTGTCAATTGGATCAATGATTGGCTTTGCTGGAATTTGTATCGCAATTCCTGCAATTTATTGGGGTTGGCCATTATGGATGAGTATAGTTTTTGCTTTCGCTATGGCAGTATTGGTTGGATACTTTAATGGCATAATGGTTGTCAAAACCGGTTTGCCATCTTTTATTGTAACACTTGCAATGCTTTTTATTTTAAGAGGTTTGACATTAGCAATAACAAGATTGATTACTGGTAGAACTCAAGTTCCAGGACTAAGAGTATTAATTGAAGATGATCCATTAGCTTGGTTATTTGCTACAGATACTTTTAAATGGCTTTTTACTTGGTTGGGATCATTAAAATTGATTGAACTAAGAACTGATGGAACTCCTCTTGCAACTGGAATACCTCCATCAGTTATTTGGTTTATTGCATTAACATTGTTTGCAACATGGATATTGATGAAAACAAGATACGGTAATTGGATCTTCGCATCTGGAGGCGATAAGGTTGGAGCAACAAATGTGGGTGTGCCTGTTGGAAGGGTAAAAATAAGTCTATTTATCGGGACGGCAGTTGCTTCTACTATTTTTGCTTGTATTCAAGTATTAGATGCAGGTTCTGCAGATACTATGAGAGGTACTTTAAAAGAACTTGAGGCTATTGCAGCTGCTGTTGTTGGTGGTTGTCTATTAACAGGTGGATATGGATCTGCAATAGGTGCTGCTTTTGGTGCAATTATATTTGGGACTGTATCTATGGGAATATTTTATACAGATGTTGACACTGATTGGTTTAAGGTTTTTTTAGGGGCAATGATGTTGATAGCTGTAGTATTTAATAACTATATCAGAAAGAAAGTGACTGAGAGTAAATAATGTCTGACTATCTCGTTCAATTTAATAATATTAGTAAGTTTTTTGGAAAGGTAATAGCGCTTAAAGATGTCACAATGAGATTAAAAAAAGGTGAGATCATGTGCTTACTTGGAGATAATGGAGCAGGAAAGTCGACTTTAATTAAAACTTTAGCAGGTGTTCATAAACCAGATGAAGGAGAAATTATATTTGAAGATAATAAAATTGTTTTTGACTCACCCAAAGATGCTTTAGATATTGGTATAGGAACAGTTTATCAAGATCTAGCATTAGTTCCTTTAATGAGTGTTACTAGAAATTTTTTTATGGGAAGAGAGCCTCAAAAAGGTATTCCTTTCCTTAAAACTTTTGATGTGGAGAAAGCAAATAAGATAGCAGCAGATAGAATGGGACAGATAGGTATCGATGTTAGAGATCCATCTCAGGCAGTTGGAACTATGTCCGGTGGTGAAAGACAATGCCTAGCAATATCACGGGCTATATATTTTGGAGCAAAAGTTTTAGTTTTAGATGAACCAACTTCGGCTTTAGGAGTTCATCAAGCATCAATGGTATTAAAATATATTGTAAAGGCTGCGTCTGAGGGATTGGCTGTAATTTTAATTACTCATAATGTACATCATGCGTACCCTGTTGGTAATAGTTTCACTGTACTTAACCGAGGAAAAAGCATGGGAACATTCCAAAAAAAAGATATTTCTAGAGAAAAACTTCTTAGTATGATGGCTGGTGGTGAAGAATTAGACAAACTTGAAGTCGAACTTCAAGAAATGGATAGAATTCACAACAAAAATTAGATATTACGCCATATATCTTTACCATGACAAAATCATTTCCTTTGCTCTTTATATTATTATGGTCATCGGCATTCATATCTGGGAAAGAAATTGTTCAAAATGCTTCTCCATTTGCAGCTTTAGCATTTAGGTTTGGGATTGTAACAATTGGTTTTCTTGTATTTGCTTATCTCAGTAATGATAAAATTTTCGGAAAATTAAAAAATATTATTGAAAGTCTTTCAACAGGTATTTTATTTCATGGGATTTATTTAGGTGGATGTTGGTATGCATTTTCAATTGGGATGCCAGCTGCAATTGTAGCTTTAATAGTTACACTTCAACCTATTTTAACAAATATTTTATCTGGTCCAATTTTTGGAGAAAAAATATCTTGGAAACAGTGGGTAGGTATCAGTTTAGGTTTCATTGGTTCTGTCACTGTCTTAGGTATTGATTTTGGAAAAGAAATTCCTCCTTTAGGATTGTTAGCTACAGTCTTAGCTTTATTTGCAATAACGGCTGGAACATTGTGGCAAAAAAAATTGAGTGGAAATTTAGCTTTGTCAGTTAACAATGCGTATCAAGCAGTTGGTGGTTGCCTTTTTAATCTATTATTAATGTTTATATTTGAAAATGCATACATAAATTTTACAACTAGTTTTATATTGGGTATGTCTCACCAAATTATATTAGTTTCATTTGGAGCTTTTACTATTCTTATGTTTTTAATCAAAAGAGGTACTGTGGGCAAAACTACTACTTTATTTTTTTTAGTACCTCCTACTTCAGCAGTAATGGCATGGATATTTTTAAATGAACAATTAACATTTACTGACATAATTGGTTTTTTAATAACAACCGTTGGAGTATTTATAGCTACAAGGGATAAAAAAAATGGATAACAATTTTTTTAAAAAAATAAGAATTTTAGATGGTGGTATGGGTCAATTATTACTTGAAAAAGGAATGGTATCTATGGGGACTTTATGGTCTGCTAGCGCTTTATTAGATGAAAAATATCATCAAATGTTAGTTGATACTCATCTATCATATATCAACGCAGGCTCAGATGTTATTGTTACTAACACATTTAGTTGTAGAAAATTTAGATTAATAGAAAATAAAGTTGGTGATGAATTCAAAATACTAAACGAAATTGCATGTAAACTTGCAATCAAAGCTAAAGATTTATCAAAGAAAAATATATTAGTAGCTGGATCAATTCCAAGCCAAAGAGACACTTATATAACTGATGATCGCGATATCAAATTAATAGAGGAAGATATGTTTGAACAAGCTGATATTTTAAGTGAATTTACTGATTTTTTATACTTAGATGTTATTAGCAGCACTAATGAAGTTAAAGCCGCTCTTAATATATCTAAAAAATTAAACAAAAAAGTTTTAATTGGAATACATTTAAAAAAAAATGGTGACCTACCCTCAGAAGAAAAAATTGAGCAATTATTTGAGATTATTCAAGATGAAAATACACTTGGTGTAGTTTGTGCATGTATTTCTCCAGAAATATCACTGTCCGTATTGGATAAATTTTTAAATTGTAAAGTACCATTTGGATTTAAAATAAATTTGTGGGGAGTTGATGAGCCAGGACCAATACATACATTTAATACAGCAAAACCAGATGAAATTGGGGTAAATCCTAATCAATCTTTAGGAAAAAGAGATAATTTTGATACAAATGAATTTTATAATTTATCAAAAAAATTCATAGAAGGTGGGGCAACAATATTGGGAGGATGTTGTGAAACAAAACCAGAGCATATTAGCTCTATATCTTCACTTAAATAATAATTTTCGTATCTGCTTTTCTAACAAAATAAATTCCTACAACTACAGCCAATAAAGATATTAATACCTTGTAAGTTATTAATTCATTTAAAAATATATAGCCTAAAATAATTCCAAAGATTGGGATTAAGTATGAGACCTGAGATTGAAAAATTAAACCATTCTTTTTCAAAATTTTAAACCTTAAAAGCCAAGCAACTCCTGTTGGTATTATACCAAGATAAATTACTGACATAGTTGAATTTAATGATGGAGTATTTTCCCAAGGAGTTTCTAATAAACACATCAAAGGAAATAATATCAGAGTTGCCCAAATTAATATTGATCCAGTAACGTTTTCATTTTTTTTCTTACTAATTTTAAGTGTCAAAACTCCACCTATTACATAACATGTTGATCCTACTAAAATTAATATTGCTGAAAGAAAATTATTTTCATCGATTAAAATATTATCAGAAAATAAATAAACAATTCCTGCAAATCCTATTAATATTCCTATAGTTTTGGCAACATTAAATTTTTCGTTCTTTGTATAAAAGTGACCTAATATAGTAGAGCTCAAAGGAGTAGTAGACATCAAAATTGCTGCCAAATTACTTTGCACAGATTTTACCCCGTAAGCAATTAAAAAGAATGGTATAACTAAATTGATTAGTCCTATTAACATGAACCAATGCCAATCTTTTGAAAATGCTTCAATTACTATTTTTTTATAAAAACATAAAATTAATACTGGTATAGATCCAAAAAATACTCTCAAAAAAGCAATTGTCATTGGACCAAACGACTCTGTTGCAATTTTTATATTAAAAAAAGCAGATGCCCAAATTATTGATAATAATGTTAATAAAATATAATCTGTTAAATTAGCTTGCTTCATTCTGTAATATCTTTCACATCACCTTTTGTAATTTGAATTAATTTTTCATAATTGATCTTAAAAATCACATTAGGATGACCAGCTGCAGCAAAAATATCTTTAAACCTACTTAAAGAATTATCTATAAATATTTGAATTTTATTTATGTGACCTACAGGAGATACACCTCCAATTGTATATCCTGTTTGAGACTTAACTTCGTCAGCAGAAGCCATTCTTACATTTTTTTTTTCAGAAATTTTTTTTAATTTATTTAACGAACATCTTTTGTCACCAGAAACTAAACAAAGTAAAAAATCATTTTCCATCTTAATAAGTAAACTTTTAACAATTGCTCCTACTTCACAATTTAATGAACTTGCTGCATCCAATGCTGTTTTTGCTGAATTTTCTAATTCTACAACTGATAAATTTTCATCAAACTCTTTAAGACACTTCTCTGCTCTTTTAACTGGTTCTTTATTTAGTAAAGTCATATTCAACTTATGATTGATAAAAAAGCACTGAAATTATTGACATAATTATATGTTTAAATTGCATAGGTGATATCCTCATTATATGTATTCATTATTATAACAATATTGGTAATTAACCCAGATATTTAATTCTACAGGAGATTATATGAGCGCAAGCAAAGTTCTAAAAATGATGAAAGACAAGCAAATTGAGTTTGTCGATTTAAGATTTACAGACCCAAGAGGTAAATTACAGCACTTAACTATGGATGCATCCGTAGTCGATGGGGACATGTTAACCGATGGTGTATTTTTTGATGGATCATCTATTGCTGGATGGAAAGCAATAAATGAATCTGACATGATATTAAAACCAGATTTAAACAGACAAATCGTTGATCCATTTACATCTCATAATACTCTTGTTTTATTTTGCGACATATTAGATGCAATTAAAAGAAATCCTTATGAAAGAGATCCAAGAGGGATAGCGAAGAAAGCTGAATCTTATTTAAAGAAGACTGGTATAGGTGACAAAGCTTACTTTGGTCCAGAGCCAGAATTTTTTGTTTTTGATGATGTAAAAATCAAAAACGACATGAACGAAACAAGTTTTTCGATAGATAGCACAGAAGGACCGTATAATTCTGGAAAAAGTTATGAAAATGGTAATATGGGTCATAGACCTGGAGTTAAAGGTGGATATTTTCCAGTCCCTCCAGTAGATAGTGCTCAGGATATAAGAGGTGAATACTTAAAAGGTTTAAGAGACGTAGGTATCACAGTTGAAAAACATCACCATGAAG
Source organism: uncultured Pelagibacteraceae bacterium (assembly GCA_902564385.1). Taxonomy (GTDB): domain Bacteria; phylum Pseudomonadota; class Alphaproteobacteria; order Pelagibacterales; family Pelagibacteraceae; genus Pelagibacter. Next base: position 241,863 of record CACFAT010000001.1, on the reverse strand, counting down.
TTGCTCCAAGTCAGCACGAACTTGGAATGCTTTTTGGTACATTAGTTGATCAAGCTGATAATGTTCAATTATACAAATATGTAGTTCAAATGGTTTCACATTCATTTGGTAAAACTGCTACGTTTATGCCTAAACCTGTAAAAGGTGATAATGGATCAGGAATGCATGTTCACCAATCAGTTTGGAAAGGAAAAACTCCAGTTTTTTCTGGAAATAAATATTCCGGTTTGTCACAAACTGCACTTTATTATATTGGTGGAATACTTAAACATGCTAAGGCAATTAATGCGTTTTCAAATGCTACAACAAATAGTTATAAAAGATTAATTCCAGGTTTTGAAGCTCCCGTATTGCTTGCTTATTCTGCAAGAAACAGATCAGCATCTTGTCGAATTCCGATAACTCTGAGCAAAAAAGGAGCAAGATGTGAAATTAGATTCCCAGACGCATCTGGTAATCCATATTTAACATTTGCATCTATGTTAATGGCGGGAATTGACGGTATCAAAAATAAAATTGATCCAGGAAAATCTTTTGATAAAGATCTTTACGCTTTATCAGAGAAGGAAGTTAAAAAAGTTCCAACTGTTTGCGGATCATTAAGAGAAGCAATGGAAAGTTTAGATAAAGATAGAAAGTTTTTGACTCAAGGTGGAGTATTTACTGACGATCAAATTGATGCTTATATTGCTCTTAAATTTGAGGAGATACACAACTTTGAACATACACCTCATCCTATTGAGTTTGATATGTACTATAGTTGTTAAATAGCTTTTTTATTTTTTAGCTATTTTATTTTTTCCTAAACCTTTTTTAACCATGTAGTTGAGGGTGCCATGTGCGCCCGCTTCTACTGGTTTAATTAAACTTCTGAATAAATATTTTCTTTTTTGAGTTTTAACCTCAGAGTTAATTAGGTTTTTATGTTCAAAAGTGTTCATATCAATGATTCTATCATAGATATGCAATAAACGCAATGCTGGTATGCGTAAATTAAATACTATATTTTAAAGGATTCTCCGCAGCCACATCTCTCCGTTTCATTCGGGTTATTAAATACAAATTGTGAAGAAAATTTTTCTTTTTTAAAATCCATTTCTGTTCCAAGTAAATACATTACAGCTGCAGAGTCTATGAAGACTTTTACACCCTTATCCTCTACTACTTCATCATTTGGGTTTGCCTCTTTTGTGTACTCCATAACATAAGACATCCCCGCGCACCCACCTGACTTAACTCCAACTCTAACTCCTAAAGAGTCTTTTTCAGCATTAGACATAATTTCTTTTATTCTTTGAGCTGCGTTATCGCTTAATGTTATAATTTGTTTTGTCATAAATTTAGTTCAAGTTTTGCAGCTTCAGACATCATTGATTTATCCCATGGTGGCTCCCAGACTAAATCAAGATCTACTTTTGAAACTTCTTTAATTTCCAATATACTTTCTTTAACTTCTTTAGGCAAACTTTCAGCTACTGGACAATTTGGTGTGGTTAAAGTCATTTTAACCTTAACTTCAGAATTATTAATGATAATATCATATATCAACCCTAATTCATATATATTAACAGGTATCTCTGGATCATAAATTTTTTTTATTTCAGCAATTACTTTTTCTTTAAGATCCATTTTCATTCCTCTGTTTTTACAATTTGATCTGAATTATCTAATGCTGATGTAAGAGTATGCCAAGATAAAGTTGCACACTTTACTCTCATAGGATATTGCTTAACACCAGATAAACTCATTAATTTAGTTTTTTCGTCATCTTTTAAAATATTAGTTTCTAAAGAATCTTTTTCTTTTATCATTCCTAGAAAATCAGTTACAATTTCTTTTACCTCTTTTTCTTCTTTGCCTCTAACCATATCAGTCATAATTGATGCTGATGCCATTGAAATAGCGCACCCATGACCTTCAAATGCAATATCTTCAACTTTTTTATTTTCATTTAATCTGAGATACACATGAACATTATCACCACATAAAGGATTATTTCCCTTTGCATCTTTATTATAATTATCAAACTTTCCTAAATTCCTTGGATTTTTTCCATGGTCTAATATTATTTCTTGATATAAATCTTTTAAGTCCATTATAAATTAAAAATTTTTTTACATTTATTAATTGCTTCATCAAGCTTATCAATATCATCTTTCGTATTATAAACTCCAAATGAAGCTCTTGCAGTTGCAGGTAAATTTAATTTATCATGTAATATTTGACAGCAGTGATGCCCTGCTCTAATAGCTACTCCATCTTCATCAAGAATTGTTGCAATATCATGTGGATGAACACCTTCAATAGTAAATGATATAACCCCGCCCTTTTCTTTTGGATTTCCTATAATATTAACTGAATTATTTTTTCTTAACTTTTCTAGTCCGTAGTCTAATAATTTTTTTTCATGTTTTTCGATATTTTGAATACCAATTTTTTCCATAAATTTTATGGATTCATTAAAAGCTATAACTTGAGCTGTAGCCATTGTGCCAGCCTCATATTTATTAGGTAATTCACCATAAGTAATACCTTCTTTTTTAACCTCATTTATCATTCCTCCTCCACCTTGATATGGGGGCAAATCATCAAGCCATTTTTTTTTAGCATATAGAATACCTATTCCAGTTGGTCCGTACATTTTATGTCCAGAAATTGCATAAAAATCACAATCAATATCCTGCATATCTAATTTTAAGTGAGGCGCACCTTGGCAACCATCAATTAGAACTGGTATATTTTTCGAATGAGCCAATTGTACAATTTCTTTGATAGGTAATATTGCGCCTGTTACATTCGATAAATGACTTACACTGATTATTTTTGTTTTGTTTGTAATTTTTTTTTCTATAGCTTCTAATGTTACTTCGCCATTATCATTAATTTCAGCAAATTCTATTTTTATATTTTTTGCTTTTCTGAGAAAATGCCAAGGAACATAATTTGAATGATGCTCGAGTTCAGTCAACAATACTTCATCTCCTTCAGATAAATATTTTTGACCAAAAGTGTTAGCGACTAAATTAATTGCTTCAGTAGCTCCTTTAGTAAATACGATTTCATCTTTATCTTTAGCATTAATATATTTTTGAACTGAAACTCTTGTTTGTTCATATAAATTAGTAGCAGCAACCGCCAAATAGTGAACACTTCTACCTACATTAGAAAACTCTTTTGTATAAAAATCATAAATTCTATCTACAACAACTCTTGGTTTTTGAGATGAATTAGCACTATCTAAATATACTAAATCATTATTTTGAATTTTATCGTCAAAAATTGGAAATTCTCTTTTTATATCATCTATATTCATTAATTTAATCCAATCATATTTTTTAATAATTTTTTAATTTCTTCATCTGTAATTTTTTCAACAACATCTAAAAGAAAACCGGTAATTAATAATTCTTTTGCAGTTTTTTTGTCTAATCCTCTACACATTAAATAAAAAATAGAATCTTCATCTAAACTACCTGATGCAGAACCATGTGAGCATTTAACGTCATCAGCATAAATTTCTAGTTCAGGCTTTGCATTAAATTCTGCTTGTTCATTTAAAAGCACTGCTTTACTTAATTGATAACCATCAGTTTTTTGAGCTTTAGAATCCACATATATTTTTCCTTGGTATACAGACTTTGAACTGTCATCAATTACACTTTTTATTAACTGATAACTTTTCGTGTTTTCATACAAATGGTTAGTATTAGTTCTTATTTCGTGGTGTTTATTTTTAGACAATGAGTGTATTCCATTAATAAATGCCGACGAATATTGACCTTCAAGATTACAGCTGACTTCATTTTTTATATAATCTGAACCAGATGAAAATATAAATGTTTCAGAAATACTATTTTCTTTTTGGGTAATACTAGAATAATCATACTTAATATTTGTATTGGTTTTTCTATCCAGTTTGTAATTCTTAAGAATTGCATTTTTACCAAGATTAAAATTAAATAAATTGTTAATGAAATTCTTTTCTGAATTATCGTCAGAAAGATTAATAATTTTTATTGAGCTGTTTTCTTCTAGCTCAAAGTTTAGTTGAAAATTAATATTAGTGTTACTCAATTTCTCATTTGTTATTTGATATATAATTAAAGGCTTTTTGAGTGAATAATTTTTTTTAACTAAAATATTATGTATTTTATTAGAAAAAGAATTATTTAGACTTAAAAGAGAATTATCATCATTTGGGTTTTGGTTAAAATTATCTAAAGTCTTTAAATTAATTTTATCGCTTTCTTCATATTCGAAACTAAATTGCTCAACTTTACCGTTAACAATAACAATTTTATTATGTTCAATTTCCTTTATAAAAATTTCGTCGTTAATTTCATTTTTAATGTTGTAATCATTATAAAATGTTAGTTCACCAATATTTTTTTGAATTATCTGGTTTATATCTGAAAATTTCCAGTTTTCTAATTTTCTGCTAGGAAATCCATTTTTCAAAAAATTATCAAGAGCTTCTTTTTTTAATTTAATCTCTTGGCTTGAGAAATTAGAAGTACTTATAAATTTATCAAAATCTGTTTTTAATTTTTGTTCCATTTAATTGAAATTTTCATATCCTTTTTTTTCTAACTCTAAAGCTAATTCTGCGCCTCCTGATTTAATAATTTTTCCACCCATAAGAACATGCACAAAGTCAGGTTTTATATAATCAAGTAGTCTTTGATAGTGTGTTATTATAAGAAAGGAATTATTTTTTTTCCTTAATGAGTTAACTCCATCTGCAACTATTTTAAGAGCATCTATATCTAATCCAGAGTCAGTTTCATCTAGTATAGATAATTTTGGATCTAAAATTGACATTTGTAAAATTTCGTTTTTCTTTTTTTCACCACCAGAAAAACCAACATTTAATTGTCTATTTAATTTTTCTTCATCAAATTTTAATTCTTTTGCTTTTTCTTTGACTAATTTTAAAAATTCTAATGCATCTAATTCTTTTTCGCCTCTAGCTTTTCTAATTGAATTTAATGATGTTTTTAAAAAAATATTTGTATTAACCCCAGGTATTTCCAACGGATATTGGAAAGCTAAAAAAATACCTTTGTGCGCTCTTTCCTCTGTTTCAAAGTCAAATAGATTACTATTTTCGTATAATACTTCTCCTGATACCTCGTATCCCTTTTTACCTGATAGAATATTTGACAATGTGCTCTTTCCTGATCCATTGGGCCCCATTATTGCATGCACCTCACCTGGTTTTATCTCAAGATTTAAACCACTTAAGATGGATTTTTCTTGAATTTTTGCATTTAAATTGTTTATTTTTAACATTTAACCAACACTTCCCTCTAAACTTATTCCAACTAGTTTTTGTGCTTCAACAGCAAACTCCATAGGTAATTGTTGTAAAACCTCTTTACAAAAACCATTAACAATAAGTCCTACAGCTTCTTCTTGATTTAGTCCTCTTTGCTGACAATAATGAAGTTGGTCTTCACTTATTTTTGATGTGGTCGCTTCATGAGCAATACTAGAATTAGAATTTTTATTCTTAATATAAGGTACTGTGTGTGCTCCACAGTTGTTGCCCATTAGTAATGAATCACATTGAGTATAATTTGTTGAATTAGATGCATTTTTTGAAATATCTACTAAACCTCTGTAGGTCATATCTGATTTACCTGCACTAATACCTTTTGAAATAATTTTACTTTTTGTATTTTTTCCTAAATGAATCATCTTAGTTCCAGTGTCAGCTTTCTGATGATTATTTGTAATTGCAATTGAATAAAATTCACCAATTGAGTTATCACCTTTTAAAATACAACTTGGATATTTCCAAGTAATTGCAGAACCAGTCTCTACTTGTGTCCATGAAATTTTTGAATTTTTACCTTTACACAATCCTCTTTTAGTTACAAAATTATATATACCTCCTTTTCCATCTTTATCTCCAGGATACCAATTTTGTACTGTAGAATATTTAATCTCTGCATCATCTAAAGCAATCAATTCTACATTAGCTGCATGTAACTGATTTTCATCTCTCATTGGCGCAGTACATCCTTCTAAATAACTTACATAACTACCTTTATCAGCAATGATTAATGTTCTTTCGAACTGACCAGTGTCTGATGCATTAATTCTAAAATAGGTTGATAGTTCCATCGGGCATTTTACATTTGGTGGTATGTAAACAAATGATCCATCAGTGAAAACTGCCGAGTTTAATGTAGCAAAGAAGTGATCGGTTATTGGTATAACTGAACCTAAATATTTTCTAACTAAATCTGGATGTTTTTGTATTGCTTCAGAAATAGAGCAAAAAATAATTCCTTTTTTTGTTAAAGTATCTTTAAAAGTAGTAGCGACAGATACCGAGTCAAACACAGCATCAACTGCAATACCGTTTAATCTCTTTTGTTCTTGAAGTGGTATTCCTAATTTTTTGTAAGTCTCAAGCAATTTTGGATCTAAATCTTCTAAATTTTTTGGCTTTTCTTTAAAACTTTTAGGTGCAGAATAATAATATAGATCTTGATAATCAATTTTAGGGTATTTTGGCTTTTGCCAATCAGGTTCTTTTAATACTTTTAATCTTTCAAATGCTTTTAACCTCCATTGAAGTAGCCAGTCTGGTTCTTTTTTTATATTTGATATAAATCTTATAACTTCTTCATTTAAACCTTTTGGGGCTTTAAAACTTTCAATATCTGTCGAAAAGCCGTATTTATAATCTTTTAAATCTTCTATTTGTTTATCTCTCATTACAATCTATTTTCTGTTTTGTATATTAGGTCGCCAAGATTTTTTTCTTCGAAGAATAAGTTTATGTGTCTCTCTAGCTCATCCCATAAATTATGAGTTATGCATTTAGCAGATTTTCCATTGCATCCTTTTTTTGAATGCTTTTGACAACCTATTGTTTTAACTTTTTCTTCCACAGCACAAAGAATGTCTGAAATTTTTATTTCATTAGGAGTTTTATTAAGAGCATAACCTCCTTTTTTTCCCCTTATGCTTCTTACGATTTCATTTTTTTTTAATTTTAAAAATAATTGCTCAAGGTAGACTAAGGATATTCCTTGTCTGATTGAAATATCTCTTAGAGATATTGGCTCATTATTTTCAAATCTCGCTATGTCGGCTAGTGCCATCACTGCGTATCTACTTTTGGTTGATAATTTCATATTTTCCGCAATTCACGGGCTTTATATATACCTGACTAATTTAGTCAAGATTGGGAATATTTTAAATGCTTGCATTTTGTCGCTTAGTTTTGATAGAAAAATGTAATTTTTTTTTGAGACTGATAATCAATGCCATCTACAGATACAAAAATTTCAGAAATCTTTATTCCAGGTCCAGCTGGTAGATTGGAAGCAAAGTATTTTAAAAGTAAAAAAAATACCTCTCCTATTGCTTTGGTGCTTCACCCTCATCCTCAATATGGAGGTACAATGAATAACAAGGTTGTTGTCGATACTTTTCAAACTTTTGTGGATAATAATTTTTCAGTTTGTAGAGTAAATTTTAGAGGTGTTGGAAAAAGTGATGGAGAATTTGATAATGGCCAAGGAGAACTTGCTGATGCTGCAGCAGCGTTAGACTGGCTGGAAAGAGAAAATTTTGATAACTCTCAATGTTGGATTTCTGGGTTTTCTTTTGGTTCTTTAATAGCGATGCAGTTATTAATGAGAAGACCAGAAATAAATAGATTCATAGCTATATCGCCTCAGCCTAATGTATATGATTTTTCATTTTTATCACCTTGCCCAACATCTGGTCTTATAATACATGGGAAGAAAGATGAATTGGTTCCTTTTGATCATATAAATGAATTAAATAAAAGATTAAGTGCTCAAAAAGGTATCAAAGTAGATTTTGATATTGTTTCAGAAGCAAATCATTTTTTTTCAAAAGCTGATACAGCTTTAATAAAATCTTTAAGTAAATATATAAAAAAAGAAACTGCTTTATACTAATAATTTATTTTAATCTCTCCACCTGTAACTGGACTTTTTACGTTAGTAGTACTCGGAAAACTTATTAGTTTCTTTAGATAAGATCTTATTGATAAATATGCAAAAGCTTGGGACTCTATAAAATCTCCATCAATTTTAAAATCATCAATTTGATATATTTTATATTTCATTAAGTCTTTTAGATGATTGACTAATGTGATATTTTTTCTTCCTCCACCGCATAAAATAATTTCAATTTCATTTTGATTTTCAAACTTTTTTTTTATGTTATTTGATATAATCAATGCTGTGAAATACGTTAATGTTGCTACTGCATCTTGAAATTCCAATCCTTTAACAAAACTAAAATCGAATTCGTTTCTATCAAAAGAATGCTTTTGCTGTACATTATAAAACTCATGTTCATAAAATTGATTAATTATATCTTTATTTATGTTTCCAGATAACGCTATATCTCCATTTTTATCATAATCTATTCCTTTTGTTTTTTTTAAGTACCCATCCATTAAAACATTTCCAGGACCAATATCTTTTGCAGCTAAGGTATCATTAAAACAATAGGTGTAATTTGATATACCTCCTATGTTTAAAATTAATGTAGGATTATTTATCTTAAATTTATTTATTAAAAGTTTATGATAAACGGGAGTTAACGGAGCGCCTTCTCCATTATTTTTAATATCATTTGCTCTAAAATTATAAATTACCTTTTCTTTTAATTCTTGCGAGAGTAAATTTGCATCTCCCATTTGTATAGAATATCCATCTTTAGGTTTATGAATTATCGTTTGTCCATGAAAGCCAATTAGTTGAATATTTAAATTATTTTCACTAATAATTTTCTTTGATATTTTTGAATGATAAAGAGTTAGATCTCTTTCTAAAGATTTATAAGTGCTTATATTTTCCTCTACATCTGTTCTATTATTTATATTCAAAATAAAAGAAGAAAGTCTTTTTTTAAATTCTTCAGGATAATTGAAGTACTTATTATCTATTATGTCTAAATTATTTTCACCATCTGATTTGATAATACTTGCATCAATGCCATCAAGAGATGTACCACTCATTAAACCCAGTGCTATAAAAGAATTATCCATTATTGATTATTATTTTTATTTAAATATGTATATTAAAAGTACCATTTATGAATGAATTTTTAAAAGAATTTAAAGACAGAGGATATTTTTATCAATGCACAGATGAAAAAGCTCTTTCAAAGAAGCTGAATGAAGAGAGTATAAAAGGATATATAGGCTTTGATTGCACTGCTCAAAGTTTACACGTAGGTAGTTTGCTTCAAATCATGTGCTTAAGATTAATGCAAAAACATGGACATAAACCAATTGTTTTGCTTGGTGGAGGAACTACTAGGATAGGAGATCCATCTGGTAAAGATAAAACAAGAAAAATTTTAGAAGAAAATGAAATAGAAGAAAATATAAAAAGTATAGAGAAAATACTAAAAAAATTTTTAGAGACAGAAGATGAAAAAGTGGCTCCAGTTTTTGTTAATAACTATAGCTGGCTAAAAAATTTGAACTATATATCTTTTCTAAGAGACATAGGAAAACATTTTACTATAAATAAAATGTTAAGTTTTGATAGTGTAAGGTTAAGATTAGAGAGAGAGCAATCATTAAGTTATATGGAATTTAATTATATGATTTTACAAGCTTACGATTTTTTAGAATTAAATAAGACAGAGAATTGTTTACTTCAAATTGGAGGATCAGATCAATGGGGTAATATTGTAAACGGAGTTGAACTAATAAAAAGATATTCATCTAACGAAGTTTATGGTTTAACAACAGAACTTATAACTTTAGCATCAGGTGCTAAAATGGGTAAAACTGAAAGTGGTGCTATTTGGTTAGATAAAAAATTGTTTTCAGTTTTTGATTATTGGCAATTTTGGAGAAATGTTGATGATAAAGATGTATTAAAATTTCTTAAGATGTTTACAGATTTAAATTTAACCGAAATAGAGGAAATAAGTAATCGTGATATTAATGAACAAAAAATTATTTTAGCGAATAAGGCTACCTCTATTCTACATGGAGCTAGTGAGGCTGCTAAAGCAGAAGAAATAGCTAAGAATTCTTTTTCCGAGAACTCGACCGGAGAAAATTTGCCAAATACAAAAATAGATATCTCTAATATTGGTAATGATGTAGTTAATTTAGTCTCAATTATTGATAAAAACTTATCTAAAAGCGAAATAAGAAGACTAATAAAATCTAATGGTATTAAAATTAATAATGAAATTATTTCAGATGATAAATTTATAATTTCAAATGAGCTTATGAAAAAAAATAATTTTATAAAGGTATCGATCGGTAAGAAAAAACATTATAAAATAGTAACTTAATTAGAAATTTTCTCCAAAGTTCTTGTAATAAATCTTGGGGTTAGAGTTTTAATTGGATTAACAGTAGATTTAAGTTTTTTCGGTGGCCCTTTAATTTTAAAGCTTACACCAAATACTCCTTCTCCAATTTTTTTTCCAACTAATATATCGCCTAACATTGGTATTTTTGAAATTGTTTTATTAACAGTTGTTGCTGGCACAAGCGTTCCTTTCAAGCTAGTTAATTCATCTTTTACGATATAACCTTCCATCATAAGTGAAATTGCTGGGCCTATCGCATACATTTCTTTTATTTTAGTGTTGTTTCCTAAAGTCTCATAATCCATCTCAAAATCAGTAAATCGTATACCTTCGCCAGTAAGAAGATCTGCTATGCCTTGAAGAGATGCTAATGTTAAAAGTTTAGCAAGAACTGGAACTTCTTGGACTTTAAAATCATTAATTTTTAAATTTGATATTGTTTCACCTTCATAATTAGATGACTCGTATATCAATTTACCCTCTTTAAAACCTCTAATAAATTTGAAATTTTTTATAAAAGGTTCAGGATGCTCTATTTCTAAAAATGTAATTTTTTGTTTTTTATCATTAGTAAAGATATTTAATTTAAATTTTCTCTTATTATTTAATTTTGCATTTATATTTGAGTTAAAAACTTTGTTACTCTTTATTTGTATTTCACCTTTAACATTTGATAAATAAGAAACGTTATCAACAAAATATTTTCCAATATCTAAATAAATATAAGTGTTCAAATTTTTGAAATTAGAAAATATCGATTTTGAAGAATTACCTAATATATTTTTTATATTTTTAGATCCATCAAATTGACTGCCGGTTAAGTAATAATTGTTATTAACTTTCTTAAATTCTAATTTATTATCTTTTTCGTTTTTATTAATTATATCGATTTTAAATAAATCTAAACTTTTAATTTTATCGTTTTTTCCTATTTCAAGATTTTCAACAATAATACTTTTTTCTTCTTCATTAAAATTTATATTTTTAAAAATTATTTCATTATTATCTTTATAAATTCCATTTAGTTTCAATTCAGATTTTACATCTGCCTTTTTTTGATAATTTAATTCTTCAATATTTATTTCTGCACTATCTAGGTCTAAATCTAAATCAAAAAAGTACCTATTATCTTTTTTTTCAACATTTAAAGATACATTTTCATTTATATTATTAATAGAATATTTGCTTTTTAAGTTAAATTTAAATTTTTTATTTTTATAATCTAAATCTAAATGACTATTACTAAATTTTATTTGATTTTTAAAATCACTAAAATATTTTTTTATTCTTTGTGATTTATAGTCAATTAAAATACTTTTAGATTTTAAAATAGATTTAATACTAAGATTTTGAATTTCATTTTTTTTATTTAATTTAAAACTTATTAAATTTTCTGATCCAAATGTGATATCTTGGTCTTGAAGACTAAAGTTTTTAAATTGAACAAATTTTTTAAAGTCTTTAGAGTTTATTTTGCTTTTCGTATTACTTAAATTTATATTGACTAAAGCATCTTTATTTTGTTTTTTTTTATAAATTATATTAATTAAATTTTGTGTTTTATTATTATTGTATTTATTATTTTGAAATAAAAACTTGCTATCCAAAACAATTTTTAATTCTTCTTTAATGTAATTAATTAAAATATTCCCATCTTTAAAATATATGAAATCTTGATATTTTGATTTTGTAAATAATTCGTCAAAATTTAATTTTGATGTAATACTTAAATCTTTAACATTAAGTTTTTTATCAATTTTAAATGACAATTCATTCTCTGAGCTTAAATTTATAGTTCTATCATCTATTAAATCTAAATTAAAATTTATAAATTTTCTGTAATTATTTAAATTGATTTTAGTCTCATTTGTTTTGAAATTTCCTGAAATTTCGAAATAATTATTAATTTTTTTAATTTTTATTTTTTCTGAAGCTATAAAGATTTTATCAAGTGATAATTCTATTTTATTTAAATTTAAAACGTCCTGTTCTACTAAAAAATCAAATTTTACATTTTCAATTTTTGATTGGCTGGGTAATTTTATTTCTGCATCTTTTACCGATCCATTTAAAGTGTATTTAATGTTTTTGGGACTTTTTTTATCAAATGTTATATTAGATATTATTTTTACTTTACCCTTTTTAATTTGTTTAAATATTAAATTTCTTACTAAATTAAAGTCATATTCATTTAAAAAATCAACAAATCGATCAATATTATTTTCTTTGGAAATTATTGATATCTTAGAGATTGGGTTTTTATTTCTTATATATTCAGAAATATTTAGATCAAACTTTATGTTTTCTAAGTCAATATTTTTGTCATTAATTGCTATTTGAGGGTCCAAGGTAGAAATCTCGAATTCGAAATTAGAAGGATTTAATTTAAAATTCACTTCATTTAATTTTAATTTTATCTTTGGATCGATCTCGTTAACTTTTTCATTTAATAAGCTGTTAAAATTATCTGTTTTAATTCCTGTTGTTGTTAGGAATATTAAAATTGCAATAATGATAGTAATTATTGAAATTATAATTATAGAAATTAATTTACGCATTTAATTTGTATAAAGAACTTTCTAAAAAATTATCTATTTCACCGTCCAATACTTTTTCAGGACTAGAACTTTCAAAATTAGTTCTATTATCTTTTACCATTTTGTAAGGGTGTAGCACATATGATCTTATTTGATGGCCCCAGCCTATTTCAGATTTAGAATCCTCAAGACTTTCATTTTCTTTTTGCTTTTTCTTCAACTCGTAATCATAAAGTCTAGCTCTTAGCATATTCATACAAGTCTCTTTGTTTTTGTGCTGCGATCTTTCATTCTGACATTGTACCACAATTTTTGTAGGCAAATGTGTTATTCTTACTGCACTATCAGTAGTATTAACATGCTGTCCACCTGCACCACTTGATCTATATGTATCAACTCTTAAATCTTTTTCTAATATATCTATTTCAATATTTTCAGATATTACTGGATATACCCAAACACTCGCAAAACTTGTATGTCGTCTAGCACCAGAGTCAAATGGAGAAATCCTTACCAATCTATGTATTCCAGACTCGTTTTTTAATAATCCATTTATATAATCTCCGGTTATTTTTATAACTGATGATTTAATGCCAGCTTCATCTCCTTTGTGTTCACTTATAACTTCTATATTATAGTTTTTTTTGTTCGCCCACTTCATATACATTCTTCTCAACATATCTGCCCAATCTTGGCTTTCGGTCCCTCCAGCTCCCGCATGAAACTCTAAATAACTATCAAGTGTATCATTTTCATTTGATAGAAAGCATTTTATTTCAATTTGCTTAACTTTTTTAAAAAGTATTTTTATCTTTGACGTTGTTTCGTTTATAATTTCATGATTATTTTCTTCTAAAGCTAAACCATAAATATCAAATAAATCCTTACTCTCATTTGATGTAAATTTGAAATTGCTAACTAGTTTTTCTAAAATAGTCTTTTCTTTTAAAATTTTTTCCGCTTTTTTTCTATCATGCCAAAAATTTGGTTTTTCAATTGATCTTGTAAAATTATGAAGTTTTTCTAAAATTTCATTCTTTTCAAAGAAACTCCTTTATTCTTTGATTTATCTTTTCAATTTCAGACTTAATATTTAATATTTCCTGATCCATTAATAAAATTTTAATATATTTGTTTGATTTAATCTACTATCAATATTATTTGATTGTATATTTGATTTATTATCTCTTATTTTAAATGATTCAACAATAGCCAAGGTAGTCTTGGAGTTCACTTTTTTTCCAGTATTTGCATCAACTACTATCATTTTTATATTATTTGGAACTTTAAAAGGTCTTGCATTATATGTGTTTGCAGTTTTTTTTATAAAATCTTTGAATACTGGCATTGCAGTTTTTGATCCTGTTTCAAATTTGCCTAAACTTTGTGGACTATCATAACCAATATAAACACCAACCACTAAATTGGATGTAAAACCAATAAACCAAGTATCAGTATTTTTATTTGTTGTTCCAGTCTTTCCAGCTATCTCAAGTTTTAAATCTTTCAAACCTTTTCCAGTTCCTCTCTCAATAACACCCTTTAACATTGAGGTCATTTGATAGGCAGTCTGTGGTGAAAAAATTTGTTGATACTTACTTTTAATTATTGGGTTATTTTTTCCTTTATGAGAAATTGAATCACAATTTTCACAATATCTTTTTTCATTATTAAAAATTGTTTTTCCTTCACTGTCTTGAATTCTGTCAATCAATATAGGGTTAACCAGTTTACCTCCATTTAAAAATGAAGAATAAGCACTTGTAATTTTTAGCAAAGTAGTCTCAGCGGATCCTAAAGATATTGACATCAATTCATCAGGACTTTCATAAATATTTAATTTTTTTGAAAAATTAATAATTTTATCAATTCCAAGTTCTTGAGCTATTCTTACCGTCATTAAATTTCTTGATTTCTCAATACCAGTTCTCAAGGTTGATGGTCCATAAAATTTTTTACCATAATTCTCTGGTTTCCACATTTTCAAATCAGTTCCTTGATCTAACACAATCGGCGCATCTAATACTAGTGTTGTGGGTAAGAAATCATTTTCTAATGCAAGAGCATATATAAAAGGTTTAAAAGCAGACCCAGGTTGTCGTTTAGCCTGAGAGGCTCTGTTGAACTCACTTTTTTTAAAACTAAAACCTCCTGATAGTGCTAGAACTCTACCACTATATGGATCCATTACAACGATACCCCCATTTGCAATAGGTAATTGTTTTAAACTATAATTTCCCTCATCAATTTTTTTTACATAAATTATGTCTCCTTCTTTAAATAACTCTTTGAAATTTTTTCTAGTCCAATCAATATCGTTGAAGTTAATAATGCCAAATTTATTATATTGTGTTTCGATAACCGTTTCAAATTTATCAATTTTTTTAACAGCAGCTAGTTCCCATCCTAATGACTTTTCTAAAAATAATTTTTTTAAATCCTCTTTCCAATTTTTATGATTTTTTATATTTGATAAAGGTCCCCTCCATCCTTTTCTTTTATCAAATTCTTGTAGACCTTTTCTTAATGATTGAGTTGCGATTTTTTGTAAATCTAAATCTAAGGGAGTTTTAATATTGAAGCCTTGCTTATAAACTTGATCATAACCATACTTATTAATTACTTCTTTTCTTACATCTTCGACATAATATCTTGAATCTTCTAAATAAATTCTTTTTCTTTTTTTTAATTTAATTTTTGAAATTATAAATTTTGAATACTGTCTTTGATTAATAAAACCATTGTCCAATAAATTCTTTAAAACTAAATCTCTTCTAAATTTAGCTAGTTCATAATTTTTATAAGGATTATATTTACTTGGTGCTTTAGGAAGAGCAGCCAACAGAGCTGCCTCCCCATAATCTAGTTCACTAATTGGTTTATTAAAATATCTTAAGCTAGCAGAGGCTATACCATAACTACCTTCTCCTAGATAAATTTGGTTTAAATAAAGCTCTAAAATTCTTTTTTTTGAAAGCACACGTTCAATTCTGAAAGCAAGTATGGCTTCTTTTATCTTTCTATCAATGCTAACTTCATTGGTTAATAGAAAGTTTTTTGCTACTTGTTGGGTAATAGTAGAAGCTCCTTCTAATCTTTTTGAGTATATTATATTAAATATATTATTTTTGATTGCTCTAACTACTCCTTTGGCATCTACCCCTGGATGATCAAAAAAGTTTTTATCCTCCGCTGATAAAAAAGCATTTATTACTTTTGGAGATATAGAATCATATGGAACAAATATTCTTTTTTCTGAAGAAAAGTCACTTACTAACACTCCATCTCCTGAATATAACTTGCTTGAAACAGGAGGTTTGTAACTGTTAAGATATTTATAATCGGGCAATTTATTAGAATAAGTCCAAAGAATAGATATTATTATTGCTAAAATTAATAGAGACGACAATATTCCAAATATTATCAACCTTTTTAAAATCTTTTGCATTTTAGTTTAAATATCTTATGAATTTGTTATTGTTAAGGCACAGAATTTATTAAACAAACCTATGAAAAAATCATTAAAATTATGTCAAAAAATTTATACATCGATGCATCGCATCCCAATGAAACAAGAGTTGTTCTTAAAAATAATAATTATATCGAAGACTATGAGTATGAAAGTATAAATAATACTTTAATTAAGAATAATATATATCTTGGAAAAGTAAGTAGAATAGAACCTTCTCTGCAAGCAGCATTTGTTGACTTTGGAAGAGAAAGGCATGGTTTTTTATCCTTTAATGATATTCAATCAGACTATTATCAATTACCGCAAAGTGACTTAGAAAAAATTAAAGAAGAAGAAGAAAAAGTTCGAGAAGAGCTATCTAAGGAGAGTGAAAATATAGAAGACAAAATTCTTGAAGGTAAAGAGGAAATAAAAATTGATGATCCTGTAGAGAAAAAAGAAGAAGATGAAAAGGAAAAATTTATTTCTCAAAAAAAATTCCCTTCAAAAAGATACAAAATTCAAGAAGTTATAAAACCAAACCAAGTAATACTAGTTCAAGTTTTAAAAGACGAAAGAGGATTAAAAGGAGCGGCGTTGAGTACTTTTATATCAATTGCAGGCAAATATATTGTTTTGATGCCGAACACAGCAAAAGGTGGTGGAATTTCTAGAAAAATATTCAATCCTGGAGAAAGAAAAAAAATTAGAAATATTTTAAATGAAATTACCATTCCAAAAGAAATGGGAATTATTGTAAGAACTGCAGGATCAAATAAAACAAAAAATGAAATAGATAATGATTTAAAAAATTTAATTAAAGTTTGGGATCAAATAAAAGACAACGCTTTAAACTCTATAGCTCCATCTCTTATACATCAAGAAAGTGATATAATCAAAAGGTGTATAAGAGATATGTACGATGACGATACTCAAAATATTTATGTAGAGGGGAACGAAGGATATCAAAAAACAAAAAGTTATCTAAAGTTGATGATGCCAAATCATCTAAAAAAAGTAAAAAAATATAGAGATAAGGTACCACTATTTTATAAAGAAAATATTGAAAAGAAGTTGTTTGAAATTTTCGAAACAGAAGTAAAATTAACTTCAGGTGGTTATCTAGTAATCAATCCAACGGAGGCATTAGTATCTATAGACGTAAATTCTGGAAAATCTATAAAACAAAAAAATGTTGAAAGTACTGCCTTTGATACGAACATAGAAGCTGCTGAAGAGATTGCAAGACAAATAAAAATAAGAGATTTATCAGGATTAATCATAATTGATTTTATTGATATGTTAAGTTTTAACAATAGAAGACAAGTTGAGAGAAAACTAAAAGAAAAGTGTAGAAATGATAGAGCAAGAATTCAAATTGGTAGAATAAGTAATTTTGGATTACTTGAGATGTCTAGACAAAGGTTAAGAGAAAGTAATGTGAAATGGCACATGAAGTTAACAGATGAAACATTTGTGTTAAAAATACTAAAATTAATCGAAATTAAATCATTGGAACATAATGCTAAATTAGTTGAACTAACTATTAATAACAAAATTGAGAAACATATAACAGATCACTATGAAGAGGTTGTAAAATATTTCGAAAAAAAACATAAAGCAAAGATTAATTTAAATACAAATAATGAGCTAAATTTAGAGGATTATATTATTGAATTTAAATCTAAAACAAAAAAAGTTTTAGATAAAATAGAAAAAGTTGAGAAACTTGAGGCTATAAAAATTGAAAATAAAAAAGATGATAAAGTAATTAAAAATAAAAGCATAAAGATTTTTAAAAAAAGAAAATTTAGAAAAAAATTTTATAAAAAAAAAACTAAATAATACCTTTATTAGTTGTTGAAGCAGAACCAAATAAATTAGGACTAATTCTTCCAGATAAAAAAGATTTTCTACCCGATATTACTGCTAGTTTCATTGCTTCAGCCATTTGAATAGGTTTTTTTGCTTTTGCAATTGCTGTATTAATTAATACTCCATCACAGCCTAATTCCATTGCTATACTAGCATCAGATGCCTGTCCTAAACCAGCATCAATAATTAAAGGTAATTTTGTTTGTTTTCTTATAATTTTAATATTAACTTTGTTTTGAATTCCAAGACCAGATCCAATCGGTGCTGCAAGCGGCATAATAGCAACGGCCCCAGCATTTTCTAATCTTTTTGCCATTAATGGATCATCATTACAATAAACCATCACTTTAAAACCCTCTTTTGTTAATAGCTCGGTAGATCTTAAAGTTTCAATCATTTCAGGAAAAAGGTTTCTTTTGTCACCCAATACCTCTAATTTTACTAATTTCCATCCACCTATTTCTCGTGCTAATCTTAAAGTTCTAATTGCATCTTCTGCAGTGAAACATCCGGCTGTATTTGGCAAGTATGTTATTTTTTTTGGATCAATATAGTCCATCAATCTAGGTTTATTCTTATTAGATATGTTTACCCTTCTAACTGCAACTGTAACTATGTCTGCACCAGAAGTCTTAATGGCTTTAGCGCATTCACTGAAACTTTTATATTTTCCAGTACCAACTATTAAGCGTGATTTAAAAATTTTATTTGCTATCTTAAATTTTTTGTCAATCATTATCCACCACCAATAAAATGAACAATTTCTATTTTATCTCCTTTTTTTAGTTTAATTTTAGAAATTCTTTTTTTGTCTATAATTTTTTTGTTTAGTTCTATAGCTATTTTATTTAGTGGCATTTTTAATTTTGTTATCAAGCTCTTCAGTGAAAATTTAGGCATTATTTGCATTTGCTTGCCATTTACAGTTATTTTTATTTTATTTTTAATATTCATAGATTATAAGGATTTCGTGAGTAAAATATTAATCATTAATGGTCCTAATCTTAATCTAATAGGTGAAAGAGAACAATCACAATATGGTAGCAAAGATTATAAATACCTAGAGGATATTTGTAAGAAAAAATCAAAAGAATTAAATTTAACTCTTGAAATGAAACAATCGAATGTTGAAGGGGAAATTGTTGACATTATTCAAACTGCCAGAAATGAATTCGATGGAATTATAATTAATGCAGGTGGATATAGCCACACATCAATTGCAATAAGAGATGCTCTAGATATATTTAAAGGCAAAATAATTGAACTTCATATATCAAATATATATAAAAGAGAGGAATTTCGTCATAAATCTATAATAAGCGGAGTAGTCACAGGAATTATTTGTGGATTAGGAATAAATGGATATATTTTGGCCATAAATTCTATGCATGAAATGTTGAATGAAAATAAATAAAAATATAATTAAAGAGCTTACTGAATATTTAAATGAGTTTAATCTTACGGAAATAGAATACACAGAAAAAGATATAAAAGTAAAAGTATCAAAATCATCTGGGGCAAATTTAACAACTGTTAAAGAGATAAAATCAGAAATAAAATCAGAAAACACAAAACTAGATAATATCAGCGGGACTGAAGTTCCATCACCTATAATAGGAACAGCTTATTTAGCACCAGAACCAGGTGGTAAAAAGTTTGTGGAGGTAGGAAAAAAAATTAACAAAGGTGATACAATTATGATTGTTGAAGCTATGAAAACAATGAATCATGTGCCCTCTCCAATTACTGGTACAATAAAAAAAATTTGTGTTGAAGATGGTCAGCCTGTTGAATATGGACATACCATTGCAATAATTGAGTAATAATGTTCAAAAAAATTCTTGTTGCAAATAGAGGTGAGATAGCCGTCAGAGTTATTAGAGCCTGTAAAGAATGGGGTATACAAACTGTCGCCATTCATTCCGATGTTGACAGAAATAGTATGCACGTTCGATTGGCTGATGAAAGTATATGTGTAGGTCCTCATCAAGCTGCAAATAGTTATTTGAACATTCCAGCTATTATGTCAGCTATTGAATTAACAAGTTCTGAAGCTGTTCATCCGGGATATGGTTTTTTATCTGAAAATTATGAATTCGCTAAAATTCTTGAACAGAACAAAATTAAATTCATTGGTCCATCATCTTCTTTGATAAAAATGATGGGAGACAAAATTGAGGCTAAAAAAATTGCAAAAAAATATGGCCTTCCAGTTATTGAAGGATCTGATGGAGGTGTATCTGATTTTAATGAAGCAAAAAAAATATGTGAAGATATTGGATATCCAGTTTTGATAAAAGCTGCAGGAGGTGGTGGTGGAAAAGGAATGAAAGTTGTTACAAAAGAAGAAGAATTTGAAAACTTATTTTTGACTGCGAAAACTGAAGCAAAAAAATTTTTTGGTAATGATGAGGTATATATTGAGAAATTTTTTCAAAATCCAAGACATATTGAAGTTCAAGTATTATCTGGAAAAAACAGAACAGTACATTTGCATGAAAGAGATTGTTCTATTCAAAGAAGACACCAGAAATTAATTGAAGAAACACCTAGTCCTTTACTGAATGATAAAATACGAAATGACCTCTTTGATAAAACTGTAAAAATGGTAAGCCAAATTGGATATGAAGGTGCTGGCACAGTAGAATTTATTTTTGAAGATGGAAAATTTTATTTTTTAGAAATGAATACAAGAATACAAGTAGAACACCCAGTAACAGAAGTTGTAACAGGTATAGATTTAATCAAAGAACAAATCTGGATTGCATACGATGGTAACACAGCTTTAAAACAAGAGGATATTAAGCCTAGGGGACATGCTATTGAGTGTAGAATTAATGCAGAAGATGTAAGTAAAAATTTTCAACCATCGCCAGGAGAAATTACTATGTGTCATCAGCCCTCTGGTTTTAGAACAAGAGTAGATGGTGCGATATTTCAAGGTTACAAGGTAACTCCATATTATGATAGCATGATTTGCAAAGTAATATGTCATGGGAGGAACAGAACTGAAGCCATTCAAAGAATGAGAAGGTCTCTTGATGAGTTTGTTATTGAAGGCATTAAAACAACAATAGACTTACATAAAATACTTTTAAATCACGAAAAATTTTTAAATTCAGATTTTAATGTAAGTTGGCTTGACAAAGAAAAATTGCTTTAGGAAAAGCATTTTTTTAACCAAATATCATAAACAGGATGATCAAAAGGTCTAATTGAAGGGGACGAAGCAAAAGTCCAGTCGTTAAAGATAAAAACTTTATTTTCATCTCTACTAACTGTATCTCTTACTTGCATATATGCTGTAACCTCTGGATCATCATCAAATTTTGAATTATTGCATTTAAGAATATTTATAGAAAGATTTTTAAATTTATATTCTTTACCAACTTGAATTTCAATTATATCGCTTTTTGAATTTACTTTATCTAAAATTGTTAGAACTGCAAATTTTTCGGTTTTTGTTTGATTTTCACTTAAGGAGTTAATTGTTAATAAATAATAAGAAAAAAAAACAAGTATATAAATTTTAGCTTTTCCAAGAAGCATATTTTTTGTTTGAAGCATTTTTACTTTTATTTTTATTTGGATGATAAGAATTTTCTGTTCCCGTTTGATTTGGCATATGCTCTTTTTGCCAACTATATTTGTCTAATTCATGACTGTTTTCAATTTTATTTCCTGTATGATGCATCCAAGAGTACCATTCACTTGGTATTTTTGATGCTTCAACTTCTCCGTTATAAATAACCCATCTTTTTCCTGACTTGCTTTCATAATACTTGTTACCTGTATTATCTTTACCAACTAATTTTCCAAACAAAATTGTATTTAGCCTTGTGCCAAATGTTTGTTTGTTCCACCAAGTAAAAATTTCTTTAATCATTTTTTTATTTATTTTCAATTTATAATTGTAAATTTACAATTAGACTATAATTGAAAAATGTATATACATAATTCTTATCAAGATTCAATTTACAAATAGGATTACAATGGCAAAATATTTAGTTGAAACATATTACACATGTAGCTTTAAAGTATCTCATTATTTAGATGATATAAATGAGGAAAACCTTAATAAATTAGAGAAAAATGACGATGGAAAATTTGAAATTATTGATGTCAAACTAGATAATAGAAAAACAAAAAACCTACAAGATACTAAAAGTAGTAAAGTCGAAATTGTTTCACAACCAATTAGCAATCAAAATATTAAAAGTAGTAATAAATCCAAACCAATTGATGAGAATTTTAAAAAAAATATAACTGATAAAATTGGTAAAAGATTTAGTATGCCTGATAGAAGAAAAGGTTATATCCAAAAAGCCTCGATAGGTGATCACAAAGTATATTTGCATACTGGTGAATATGAAGATGGTAAAATAGGAGAAATTTTTATCGATACAAGTAAAGAAGGTGAGTTAGTAAAGGCCCTCATGAATAACTTTGCAATAGCAATATCATTAGGTCTTCAATATGGAGTTCCACTAGATGAATTTGTAAATGCATATTTAGATACAAAATTTGAGCCTTCTGGAAAAGTTTATGGAAATGATCGAATAATGAGCGCAAGTTCAATATTAGATTATATTTTTAGAGAGCTAGCAATCTCCTATTTAAATAGAGAGGATTTAGCTCACACCCCGTCTATAACTGGAAATTCTGATACAAATGAAAGTCAAGATAGCGAAGATCAAAATCAACTAATTAAACTTGTAAAAGACATTACAAGTAAAGGTTTTGTTAGAAACGACTACAAAAAGAGACTAGTGGATTTGTCGGATATAAGAATAAACCTTAAAGGAAAAAAATAATTATTTTTTTCTTTTTGAAATATTGAGTTCTTTTAATTGATTTTCGTCTACTTCTGACGGTGCATTCATCATTAAATCTTGAGCATTTTGATTCATTGGAAACATCGTTACCTCTCGAATATTTTTTTCGTTTGCTAATAACATTACGATCCTATCAATACCGGGGGCTATACCGCCATGAGGAGGTGCGCCATAACTTAAAGCGTTAATCATACCACTAAATTTCTCATTTACTGTTTCCTTAGAGTAGCCAGCGATTTCAAATAGTTTATACATTAAATCAGGCTTATGGTTCCTGATCGCTCCAGAAGACAATTCAATACCGTTACATACAATATCATATTGAAAAGCTTTTAGTTTCAGTGGTTCTGAAAGATCTAAATTATCAGTGTCTCCTTGCGGCATAGAAAAAGGGTTGTGACTAAATTCAATCTTTTTAGTATTTTCATCTATTTCAAACATTGGATAATCAACTACCCAACAAAATGAAAAAACATTTTCGTCGATTAAATTTAATTCATTTGCTATTTTATTTCTCGCATTACTTAATAATTTCTCAACTTCAGATTTATTTCCACAAGACATAAATATTGTATCACCTGCTTCAGCATTCATTTTCGTCATTATCTCTTTCAGGGACTCTACAGAAAAAAATTTCCCCACAGGTCCTTTCGCAATTAATTTATCTGAATTTTCAATAGAAAAATATGCAAGACCCGACGATCCTTCGTCTTTTGCCCATTTATCAATTCCATCAAAAAAACTTCTTGGTTTTTCAGATGTATTTTTTGTAACGATTCCTCTTACTATCGATCCTTTAATTACTAATTTTTTAAATATTTCAAAGTTAACATCATCCCTTTTAAATATTTCAGTGATATCTGCTATTTCCAAAGGATTTCTCAAATCTGGTTTATCAGAACCATATTTAAGCATAGCCTCTGTAAAAGGAATTCTGGGAAATTTTTCATGGAGTAATTTTTTAGAGGAAAATTTTTTAAATAAATTTACAAATAATTCTTCAACTATTTTGAATACATCCTCTTGTTCTACGAAAGACATTTCCAGATCAAGTTGATAAAACTCTCCTGGACTTCTATCCGCTCTTGCATCTTCATCTCTAAAACATGGTGCAATTTGAAAATATTTATCAAAACCAGACACCATGATTAATTGTTTAAATTGCTGAGGCGCTTGAGGTAAAGCGTAAAATTTACCGGGGTTTAGCCTACTTGGTACTAAAAAGTCTCTAGCGCCTTCTGGGCTAGATGAAGTTAATATTGGTGTTTGATATTCTAAAAAACCGTATTTTTGCATCTCAGATCTAATAAACGAAATAATTTTAGATCTTAAAATAATATTACTATGAATTTTATTTCTCCTTAAATCTAAAAATCTATACTTTAGTCTGATTTCTTCAGAATATTCTTGATCTGAAAATACAGGTAGTGGTAATTCCTTAGTACTTGCTAGTATTCTATATTTTTCAATTCCTACTTCAATTTCTCCAGTATTTAAATTTTTATTTATTGTATCTTTTTCTCTCATTAAAACTTTACCTTCAACTTGTATAACAGTCTCTAATGGAAGTTTTTCTATTTCTTTAAAAATTTTTTTACCCTCATCAATTACACATTGAGTTAGTCCATAGTGATCTCTTAAATCTAAAAATAATAGATTACCATGATCTCTTTTCTTATTTATCCAGCCTGATAACTTTATTGTTTGATCTTTGTTATTTAAACTTAGTTCTCCGCAAGTGTGTGTTCTGTATTTGCTCAATTTATTATCTCTTTTATTATTTTAAAATTAATAGATTTCTTTTTCTTTAAACTCAATTCATCAATCTTATATATAAATTCGTGCATTTTGCTATACGATCTAGCAATTCTTTTTATAATATAATCTATAATTTTATTATCCAATTTAATTTGTCTATCGGAGAAACTTTTTAAAATTATTGCATAAATCAACTCATCGTCTGGCTGTTCAATTTTAGCAATTATGCAATTCTTTAATCTTGATACTAAATCTGGAAGTGTGAATTTCATTGTATCTATTGGTTTTTTTGATGAGATTAACAAATATTTATTATCTTGTTCAGCTAAATTGAAAATCGAATAAAGAAGTTTTTCGTCAAAACTTTCTTCTAAGTCTTCAATTATTATATTATTTGAAAGTTTAATTTTTTTTAAAGTCTGATCTTCAATATTGTTGCTATACAAATATAAAGCATTACTTTTTTTTTTAAATATATTTGATAAGTGAGTTTTTCCAGAATGTTCTTCTCCAGCCAAGTTGACAATTTTTTTTTCCCATTTAGGCCAAGACTCTATAATGTTTTTTGCAAAATAATTACTTTTGGATACATAATAATCATTTTCATCAAAACTTTCAGCAATTCCAAAGTCTAGGAGTTTTTGATCTAATTCTCTCATTCTATATTCCAAACATCACTGGATGAATTTATATTTATATCGTTGACTTTTAAAGTATTTAGAAATTTTTCAGGATTATTATTATAAATAATTTTATATATAATTTCTTCACTATTCATTTTTTCTATTTCATATTCATATACAAAATCTGATTGATTTAATATATTTTCTAATTTGTCAGAAGTTATGAAATTATTGTTTTTTATTGAAATTTTTATGGGTATTGTAATTGAGGTATTGATTTTATTAATTAACTTCCACTTGTCTTCGTATAAATTTTTTAAATTTAAAATAATTTGGTCTAATATTTTATTATCCTCATAATTAATATTTTTTTTTTTATAATTAAATTTAAATTTTAAATTTGAAAAACTAATTTTGGAAAATATTTGTAAATTTGTCTTATTTTTGTAAAATATTACAACAAAAATATTTTCGAAGTTATACTTATTTGTAATCTCAGATAAATCGTTGTTTTCAATATTATTTTTTATTTTTTGAAAAAAACGAAAATTTTCAATATTTTCATCTGGTAAATTATAATTTAATAAAAAATAATTTTTATTAACATTGTTCCAATTGTTATAAAAATAATTTTGATCAAAAAACTTGATTTCATTACTCTGTGTATCAATTAAAATTGGTATAAAAAGAACATCTGTATCTTTCGGAACAGAAGAAATAACATTTTTTCCTCTAATAAATGATAATAATTTTTTTTTGTCAAACTTGACCTCAAAATCAACCTCATAATTATTGTTTACAAATTTTTCATTTGTTATGGAAAAATTGTCAATTAATGACGTAATTTTATTTTTTGATATATCTTTAAATAAATATTTATCTTTACTTTCTACAATTCTAAAAATTAATGTTTTAAATCCTTTTTCGAAACCCTTTTTTATTACCTCTTCTTTGTTAAAATTTATGTCGTATTGTTCTTTAATTTTAATATTTTTAACTGTGTAATTGTCTGCAAGCACTATAGTTGTGGAAAACTTGATAAAAACTAAAATGAAAAGTAAAAAAAAAAAGTATAAGTAAATATTAATTTTATTTTTGATTAAAAACATAATTTAAACATGAGATCGAAAAATTTTACATATGAGAAAAGTGGCGTAAGCATAAAAAAAGCAGATAAATTTATTAAATTTATATCCTCAAGTACAAAAAAATCAAAAAAAAGTGGTCATTTTGAGAATATTGGAGGATTTGGAGCACTTACAAAACTGCCGCGTAATTTAAAAAATCCATATCTTGTAACTAGCACAGATGGGGTTGGTACAAAAATTGAAGTTGCAAATCAACTAGGTAAATTTGATACAATTGGAGTGGATCTTGTGGCTATGTGTGTAAATGACATTATAGTTCAAGGTGCAAAACCTTTGCTATTTTTAGATTACATATCAGTCGAAAAAATCGATTATAAAAAACTAAAAAGTATAATTAGTGGGATTATTAAAGGCTGCAAATTAGCTGACTGTGAGTTAGTTGGTGGAGAAACTGCAGAAATGCCCGGAACATATTCTAAAGGGAAATTTGATATTGCAGGATTTTCTTTAGGCCTGGTAGATAAAGATAAAATATTATTAAATAAAATAAAAGAAAAAGATTTAGTGCTAGCAATACCTTCCAGTGGTCTACACTCAAATGGATATTCCTTAGTAAGACATATTATAAAAAAAAAGAAAATTAATTTAAAAAAAAACTCATTTTTAAAAAAAGAATTATTGGTACCAACAAAAATATATGTAATGCATATACTAGAATTAATTAAAAAAAAGTATTTGAATGCTTGCGCAAATATTACAGGAGGTGGCTTAAATGACAATATTAAAAGAATAATACCAGATAATTATTGTGCTGAAATAAATTTAGAAAAAATAAAAACATTAAAAATATTTAGATGGCTAAAAAGTCAAGGAGTTAGCGATCAAGAAATGTTAAAAACTTTTAATTGTGGTGTAGGTTTTTGTTTAATAGTAAAACGCTCAAACTACAAAAAAATAATAGGATATTTTCCAAAAAAATATAAACCATATGTTATTGGAAAAATTACAAAAAATTCAAAAAAAGTAAAGTTGAGTGGAAAAGTCATCTGGTAAAAAAAATACTGCAGTATTAATAAGTGGTAGAGGCAGCAATCTAAGATCATTAATAAAATATTCAAAAACAAAAAAATCTTTCATTAGAATTGTGCTGGTTGTCTCTGATAACTTTAGTGCAAAAGGATTAGATTATGCAAATAAATCCAATATCAATAATATCGTTATTAAATACTCTAATAGAAAAAGTTTTGAAGATCGTTTGTTTAAAATATTAAGGAGGAATAATGTTGATTTGATTTGTTTAGCAGGATTTATGAGAATACTTTCAGGTAAATTTATAAAAAAATTAAATAAAACTATACTTAATATTCACCCGTCTCTTCTGCCAAAGTATAAAGGATTAAATACACATGATAGAGCAATTCAAAATAAAGATAAATACTCTGGAGCTACAGTTCATATTGTTAATGATAAATTAGATTCAGGTAAAATTATATTACAAAAAAAAATAAAAATTTTAAAATCAGATACTAGAAAAAGTTTAGAAAAAAAAGTTTTAAAAATTGAGCATAGAATATACCCTAAAGCAGTTATTAAATTATTATCTAGTGATTAAAAAAAAAATCTAATTCAATCTTAGCATTTTCCGGGCTATCTGAACCATGAACAGAGTTTTTATCAATTGAAATACCGTATTTTTTCCTCAAAGTGCCCTCCTCTGCATCTACTGGATTTGTTGCCCCCATTAACTTTCTATTTTCTGCAACTGCATTTTCTCGTTGTAAAGTCATGACAACAATAGGACCTGATGATAGGTAAGTACATAAATCGTTATAAAATGGTTTGGATTCATGTACTTTATAAAATCTTTCGGCTTCCTCTTTAGATATATGAATTTTTTTTTCTTTTATTATTTCAAATCCTTTATTTGTAAATTCCTGCTTAATTTGATCTTGCAGATTTCTTTCAACCGCATCTGGTTTAATTATCGATAGAGTTTGCTCAATATTATTCATAGTTATCTTCTATTAATTTATTTAACAATCTTACTCCATAACCAGTTGCACCACCAGAGTTAAGCGCTCCTCCATATTTTGAAAATGCCATACCAGCAATATCTAAGTGAGCCCAAGGAGTTTTATTTATTATAAACCTTTGCAAAAATTGTGCTGCTGTAGTCGAACCTGCTCCACCTACATAATTAATGTTTTGCATATCCGCATTTTTTGAATTTATTAGTTTGTCAAAGTTTTCGTTTAAAGGCATTCTCCAAAGTTTTTCTTCAACACTTTCTCCCGCATCAATTAGTTGTTTAGATAATTTATCATTATTTGAAAATAGACCTGCATATTCTGAGCCAAGAGAAACAATTATAGCCCCAGTTAATGTTGCTAAATCAACAATAAATTGCGGCTTAAATTTTTCTTCTGTAAATGTTAAAGCGTCAGCTAAAACTAATCTTCCTTCAGCATCAGTATTTAAAATCTCAATTGTTTTTCCACTATATGATTTAACGATATCACCAGGTCTTTGAGCATTTCCACTTACCATATTTTCAACAAGTCCAACCACTCCAACTGCGTTAATTTTTGATTTTCTTAATGCAAGGGTTTTCATTAAACCAACGACAGTAGCTGAGCCTGCCATATCATAGGTCATATCTTCCATAAATTTTGCTGGTTTTAAAGAATAACCTCCAGTATCGAAGCACACACCTTTTCCAACAAATGCCAAAGGTTTAGATTTACTTTTAGTGCCTTTCCATTCTATAGTTACTAAATATGAACCTCTGACACTCCCTTGGCCTACACCCAATAAAGCATTCATACCCATTCTTTTTAATTTTTTTTGATCATATACAGTAACTTTTAATCCAAATTTTCTTAATTTAACAATACGTCTTGCATATTCGTCTGGATGCAAAATATTTCCTGGCTCAGATACTAGATCTCTAGTAAGAAAGACACCCTCTAAAAGTGAATTTAATTTATTTCTTAAAACATTTGTTTTTTTTGAATTGTACCCTACCACAAATAAGTTTATTATTATGTTTTTTGATTTATCAGTTTTATAAACATTAAATTCATATGATTTAAGTTGCGCACCATGCAAAAACTTCTCTAATTGAATATTAGTAATACCAGATAATTCTGTTTCAAAAAAAGATTTTTCAATTTTATTGTTCTTTAAAAAAAGGAATAAATTAGATCCAAGTTTTTCATAATCTAAAGAAGTTTTAGACTTCAAACAATTTACAAAAATATAAATTTTGTCATTTATATTTTGAACAAGAAATTTTTTCTCCAAGAACAATTTATTAACAAATATAGATTTATTTAGAGATTTAGAGATTTTGTTTTGACTTGATTTATCTTTTAGTAAAATAACCTGATAATCTTTGGCTACTTTGGGTACTTTACTTACAAAATCTAATTTTAGCTTCATTTTTTTGAAATATTTAATAGATATTGTTGTATATTTATTAAATTACTAATTTCAATGAATAAATTAATTTTTCGTAAATTATCGAGTGATATTTTAATATTTTTTCTATTATCCTCGCTTGCTATTACATCTATTGTATGGGTTATTCAGGGGGTTAATCTTTTAGATATTGTCACAGAAAAAGGGCATTCTATAAATGTTTATTTTACCTATACACTGCTCAATCTGCCTAAAATCTTTAGCAAGCTTTTAATATTTACATATTTTTTAACTTTATTCGTAATATTTAATAGATATGAAGAAAGTAACGAAATTCTTGTTTTTTGGACAAATGGTATAAAAAAAATATCTTTTATTAACTTTATTGGAATTTTCTCAATTTCTTTTTTGATATTACAATTATCTTTAAACTTATATATTGTTCCCTTAACACAAAATTTAGCTCAAAATTATCTTAAAAACTCATCTTTAGATTTTTTTCCAAAACTTGTTGAAGAAAAAAAATTTTTAAATTTAATGCAAAATTTAACAATTTTTGTAGAAGAACATGATGATAATGGAAATTTAAAAGGTATCTATATTAAAGAAAATTTAAAAAATAATGAAAAAAAAATAATAATTGCGAATGAAGGTGTTCTAATTAGCAAAATAAATGATTTTAGTTTTAAACTATTTGATGGTAAAATTACTAACATAAATAATCAAGGTAGTTTTAATCTAAGTTTTAAAGAAACAACTTATGATTTATCTAATTTAAATTCAAAAACAAGACAAGTTACTAAATTAAATGAGACAAATACGTCTCTATTGTTATTTTGTTTACAGAGATACATAAGCAAAAGAAAAGATAAAAATTTAAGATGTGGTGGAGAAAATTCGTTTTTAATAAAAGAAATTTATGAAGAGATTTTTAAGCGAGCTATAAATCCAACTTATATTATAATCCTATCACTTGTAAGTTCATTAGTTATTCTTAAACCAAAGATTAAAAATTTAGGAAATTATTATAAGTCTTTTTTATTTTTTATAGGTTTTTTAATAATACTATTTTCTGAATTAAGTTACAAATTTATACATTTATCAATCCATATTGAAATATTTTTTATAATTTTACCGATTATTTTAATATCATTATTTTATTTTTATATTTTATTAATTACAAAATTTAAATTAAGACACTTATGATTTTTAAAAAGTATCAAAGATATATTTACTCATTATTTTCAAGAAATTTTTTTGCAACAAGCTTAATATTTTTTTGCATAGTAATAATAATTAATTTTTTTGAAGAAATAAGATTTGCAGAAAAGTATGGTGCAGAAATTCAATATATTTTGTATTTGTCTTTTATCAATGCTCCATCTTTAATATTTGAAATTTTTCCATTTATATTTTTGATTACTGTAAAAATTTTTTATCTTAATTTAATTGATAAACAAGAACTTGCGATACTTAATTCTAATGGAATAAGCAACCTTAAAATTATATTTCAATTAACAATAATAACTTCACTTCTTGGCTTATTTTTATTAGTTTTTTTCTATTATTTTTCATCAAATTTAAAAAGTAAATATTTAGACATCAAAAATAGATTCTCAAATACAAATGAATATTTAGCGGTTGTAAATGATGATGGCTTATGGATTAAAGAAGAGATAGAGGATAACTTATATATTATTCATGCTGAAAAATTTGATAAAAATGAATTAAGAGCGATCACAATTTCTGAAGCAAGCAAGTACTATGAGAATAAAAGGACTATTATAGCAGAAAAAGCAAATATTAATTCAAAGAATTGGCAATTATCAAATGTTTCTCTACTTAATGATGAAAGCAATATTAAGTATTTAAAAACTTATGTTTATAATTCCTCATTTAATGGAGAAATTATCTCAAATTTATTTTCTAATTTAAATTCATTAAATATTCTAGAGTTACATAAATTATCTAATAGCTATAAGAAAATTGGTTACTCTAATACTGAAGTAAAACTACATTTAAATAAAATTTATAGTATGCCAATTTTTTTTATATTAATGACAATATTAGGTTTTGTAATAATTAATAAATTAAAAAAAATAAAATCAAAATTTTTTGTAATCATATTTGGTATTTTTGTTTCTGTTGTTGTTTACTATTTAAACTTTTTTTCAGGTGTGTTGGGAAATAAGGGTGCTCTTCCAATTTATTTATCGGTTTGGATGCCACTTATAATATTATTATTAATATGCAATATTGGTATAATAAAAATAAATGAAAATTAAATTTATATTTACAATTATTTTTTTAATATTTGCTTCAATAAATAAATCTAATTCAGATGATATTGATTTTGAAGCATCTACTATGGATATTAAGGATAATGGAAATTTAATTTTAGCTTATAATTCTAAAACCTTAGTTCCTTCAAAAAAATTAGAGATTAAATCTAATGAAGTCAAATATTACAAAAAAAAAAATATAATTATATTCATAGGTGAAGTTTATTTTTACGACCAGATAAACAATATGATAATCGAAAGTAACAAAATAAATTACGATAGAAATTCTAGTATTATTTATAGCAGCGGAGATACTTTTATAAATTATAAAGATCAGTATAAAATTAAAACAAATGATGTGTTTTATAATAGAAAAAATTTAGAAATTTATGGTGAACATGAAGCAAATATTGAAGATTCAAATAAAAATTATTATAATTTAAAAGATAAATTCAAATTTAGACTATCTAAAAACATAATCCAATCAGAAAAATCAATCATAATTGACAATAATCAGAACAAATATATTTTTGAAAATTTGATACTTGACTTAAATACAAATGAAATTGCTGGAAAAGAATTAAAAGTTGAATATGAAAAATCTTATTTTGGAAACAAAAATAATGATCCTGAGTTGAAAGGTCGAAGTGTATATTCAAATGATGATGAGTTAAAAGTCTATAAGGCTGTCTTTAGTACATGTAATACAGATAATAAAAAGTGTAGAGGTTGGGAACTTAGTAGTAAAGAATTTAGGCATGATAAAAAAAAGAAAGTTTTTGAATATAAAGATTCATGGCTAAAAATCTTTGATTATAAAGTCTTTTTCTTACCCTATTTTAATCACCCAGATCCATCAGTAAAAAGAAAATCAGGATTTTTAACACCATCTTACTCAAACTCAGAAGTTAATGGAAACTCCATAAAAATTCCTTATTTTAAAGTTCTTGGTATTGATAGAGATTTGACTTTTAATCCAATTTATTTTGCAGATAAAAGTTTTTTATTACAAAATGAATATAGGCAAATTTTTAAAAATTCTTACACTTTAAGTGATTTTGGATTTCTTGTTGGTGAAGGGGGAACTAAGGGACATTTTTTCTATAATCAAATTGGTAAACTTAGTGATCAAAGAAATTATGAGATAAATATTGAGAGCGTTAGAGGTGATGACTATTTAAAAAATTATAATTTGAAAGCTTCTTCAAAATTAATCACAAATGACGATGTTTTAAAATCACGAATTGATTTAAATCAGGAATTTTCTGATGCAGAATTAAATACATCCTTTAAGGTTTATGAAGACTTGTCTAGAAATAAAAATGATAGATATCAATATATATTACCTGAGTACGATTTTGTAAAAAACATAGAGATACCTGACAACTACAATGGAAGTTTCATTTTCTCTACAAGTGGTTATAATAAAAATTATAATACCAACTTGCACGAAGCTGTATTGTCTAATACTTTTCATTTTAATTCTAATGACTTTGTTTCAACGAAAGGAGTAGTTACTCACTATGATTTATTATTGGAAAATACAAATAGCTATTCAAATAATTCATCTAACTTTCAAAAAAATGCTAATTATACGTTATTCGAAACAGTTAAATTAGACCTTTCATTACCTCTGATAAAAAAAATGGATAATTATAATAATTATTTAAAACCTAAAGCATCTTTTAGGTACAGTCCTAATGGAAATACGGATATGTCATTGCAGGATAATGTTATTGATTATAATAATGCTTTCAGTTTAAATAGAATTGGATCAAATGAAGGTGGTGAAGCACTGACATTGGGATTGGAATTTGAAATATTTGATAATGAAATAGGCGAAGTATTCAATGCTAGAGTCGGAAATATTTTGAAGCCACATAAAGATGTTAAAATGCCATCAAAATCTAAATTAGACCAAACAAGATCTGATATATTTGGGGATTTAAATTATAAAATAGGTAAAAATTTAAAACTTGGCTATTCGTTTTCTTATGACAGAGACTTAGATTTTTCTAACTTGGACTCCTTAGATTTAGATGTAAGCATTAATAATTTGTTCACAAATTTCAACTACTATACTGAGAATAACGACTTTGGTGACGAAGAAACATTAAGAAATAAGACTAAATACAAAATTGATAATAACAGAAATTTAATTTTTACTACTGCAAAAGATTTAAAAGATGATTTTACAGAATATTACAATCTAGCTTTTGAATATTTAACTGACTGTATATCGATAAATTTAAACTACAATAAAACTTTTTACAGTGATGGAAATTTAGAACCTGATAATACATTATCCTTTTTGATAAAAATTATTCCTTTTACTGAGTTTGGTGTGCCAAATATAGGCAATGTAATCAATAGATCTTCAAATGTTATTAATTAAAATTGTTGTTATATCAATTTTTTTTGTTCTAAATTCATTCATCGCAGAAGCAAATATTAAAATCAAATATAAAATTGGCACTGAAATTATAACAAATATAGATATTTTAAATGAAAAAGATTATTTAATCTTTTTAAGACCCAGTTTAAAAAACTTACCTGAGGATGAAATTTTAAAAATATCAGAAAACTCATTGATAAGAGAAATAATAAAAAAAAGAGAAATAAACAGAATTTTTAAAAATTTTGAAGATACAGAATTTATGGATGAAATAAAAAAAAACTTATTTAATTTTAAAAATGTTGATAACGAAAATGAATTTAAGTTACTTGCTAAAGAAAATAATATAAATTATGAAAAAGTCCTTGAAAAAATAAAATTTGAAGGTCTGTGGAATGATTTTATATTCAAAAAATACAATTCATTAGTTAGAATTGATAAAAAAAAGTTAAAAAATCAGCTTTCAAATAAATTAGAAAATAACAAAAAATATGAATACAACATTTCTGAATTAATATTTGAAATTAACGAAAAAGAAAATTTATCAAATAAAAAAAAAATTATAATAAATTACATTAAAAATAATTCTTTTAAAGCTGCAGCAAGTAAATTTAGTATTTCTAATACATCTCAAATTGGGGGGGAAATAGGCTGGGTTAAAGAAACATTGTTGTCAGAGAAGCTGTCAAAAGAATTAAGTAATATTTTAATTGGTGGCATCACAGAAGTTATCAAACATCCTAACGGATATTTATTACTGAAAGTAAATGACAAAAGACAAATTAAACAAGTTATAAATGCAGAAAAAGAATTAAAAAATCTAATTAATTTTGAAAGAAGTAAACAATTAAATCAATTTTCACTTTTGCATTATAAAAAATTAAAACAAAATATTATTATAAATGAATTCTAATTATATAATTATAGTTTTAGGAGAGCCATATAGTATATTTTCAGAAATTATAGCAAAATATTTTTATAAGAAAAAAAAATTTAAAAAATATGTTGTTCTAATAGGGAATATAAGTATATTAAAAAAACAGATAAATAAATTAAAGTACAATATCAGTTTTAATGTAATAAAAGATTTAAAAAATGCTAAAGCTAATTCGGTTAATATAATAAATATTAATTTTACTTATAAAAAAGTTTTCTCAAAGATTACTGATCAATCTTCAAATTACATAGAAAAATGCTTCGATCTATCACTTAAATTGATTAAAAATAATAAAAATAAATGTATTTTAATTAATGGACCGATATCTAAAAAAACTTTTTTAAAGAAAAAATATCTTGGTATTACAGAGTATCTCTCTAAAAAAACAAAATCTAAAAACGAAACAATGCTGATTTATAATAATAAATTATCTGTTTCGCCCTTAACAACGCATATACCATTAAAATATGTGTCGAAAAAAATTTCTAAAAAAAAGATTATTAATAATTTAATAAAGTTAGATAATTTTTATTCCAAGGTTTTAAGAAAAAGAGCTAGATTTGCAATCTTGGGCTTAAATCCTCACTGTGAAACTGTTGATCAATTTAGTGAGGAAGACAAAATCATTGTTCCATCAATTAAATTATTAAAGAAAAAGGGATTAAAACTAGATGGTGTATTTCCTGCAGATACATTTTTTTTAGAAAAAAATATTAAAAAATACGATGTTGTTATTGGCATGTATCATGATCAAGTATTAACTCCCATCAAAACTCTTTTTAAATTTGAAGCAATAAATATTACTATTGGCCTTCCATTTATACGAATTTCACCAGATCATGGTCCGAACTCATCAATGCAAGGAAAAAACCTTTCTGATCCATCTTCTTTTTTTTATGCAATGAAATTTGCAGAAGATGCTAAATTAAAATGAAACCTAAAAAAAGCTTAGGTCAAAATTTTTTAAATGATGATAGTATACTTACAAAAATAGTTGAAACTGGAAATATTGAAATTAATGATATTATTTTAGAAATCGGACCGGGAACGGGAAATTTAACAAAAAAAATATTAGAGAAAAAACCAAAAGTTTTAATAGTTGTTGAAAAAGATAAAGATTTATCTTTTTTTCTTAAAAAAAAATTTGGAGAAAAAATAAAGGTTATAAATAATGATATTCTCAATTGTTATAATGATTTTGAATTTGATAAACCTATTAAAGTATTTGGAAACTTGCCATACAATGTTTCTACCCAAATTTTAACTTCATTTATTAAAATAAAAAATATGTGTGACAAATTTCAAAAGTTTGTTTTTATTTTTCAAAAGGAAGTGGGAGATAGGATTTTGGCTCATGAAAATTCAAAAAATTATGGAAGATTATCTATAATCACTTCCTGGAAATTGAATGTAAGAAAAGTTATTGATATTGATCCTAAATATTTTAATCCAGTTCCAAAAGTATGGAGCACATTATTGTCACTCACGCCTAAATTAGATTTTGAGTACATAAAAAACCCTGAAAATCTCGAACATATTACGAATATATTTTTTCATCAAAGAAGAAAAATGATAAGAAAACCAATGAAACAGCTTTTTAATAATTTTGATGAAATTGCAAATAAAATGAATATTGATTTAAACTTAAGACCTCAAAATTTATCGAAAAAAACATATTTAGAAATATGTAAAATTTATGAGAACTTAAACAAGTAATTTTTTTACGTGCTGTGCAATATATTTTTTATTAAAAACATTTTTAGTTGGATTTAATATAAAGGATATAATATCTTTATAACACTCTTTTAAGTCGTCATTAATTACAACATAATCATATTCTTTCCATTTTGATAAATCTTTTTTGAAACCTTTCATTCTTTTTTTTACAGTCTTCATATTTTTTTTTTCCCTTTTAACAAGCCTTTCTAATAATTCCTTCTTTGAGGGTGGTAATATAAAAATTGTTAATAATTTATAATCCAACTTTTTATTCCTTATTTGTCTTGTTCCTTGCCAATCAATATCAAATATAATACTTTTTCCTTTTTTTAGTTCTTTTGTTACTAAATATTTTGAGGATCCGTAATAATTATCAAATACTTTAGCATGTTCTAAGAATTCACCTTTTTTTATAAGTTTTTTAAATTTATTTTTTGTAATAAAATAATAATCTTTACCATGTTTTTCGTTTTGTCTTGGGAGCCTAGTTGTGTGAGATATAGATACTAAAAATTTTTTATTTCTAGCAATTTTTTTAACAAGGGTTGTCTTCCCAGCACCAGAGGGTGAAGAAAGTATAAACATCCTTCCTTTGTTGGAACTGGACATTTAAATTAAAACTTAGTTTGCTTTATTTTCAATAAACTTAACAGCATCACCTACAGTTAGAATTTTTTCAGCGTCACTATCGGAGATTTCTGATCCAAATTCCTCTTCGAAAGCCATGACTAACTCAACGGTATCTAAACTATCGGCACCAAGATCATCTATAAAACTAGACTCTTCTGTTACTTTTGCTTCGTCAATACCTAAGTGATCTGCAACTATTTTTTTTACTTTGCTTGAAATATCTTCAGACATTTTTTCCTTATTAATTAAATTCTTAATAGATATTTATATTATTTTGTCAACTAAAATACATGCCTCCATTAACATGAATTGTTTCTCCAGAAATGTAGTCAGATAAGCCTGATGATAAAAAAATGACAGCATTGGCAACATCCTCGGGCTCTCCAAGTCTTGCTAAAGATATTTTTTCTTCTAAATTTTTTTTAAAAGTTTCGTTAATTTTACTAGTCATTTCTGATTTAATAAAGCCCGGGGAAATACAATTAACTTTAATATTTTTTTTTCCATATTCTAAGGCTAGACTTTTTGACATTCCTATTAATCCTGATTTTGAAGCTGCATAGTTTGCTTGACCAATATTACCTGTATGACCTACTATAGATGTAATATTTATAATTTTTCCATTTTTATTTTTTAGCATTTTTTTTATTGTATTTTTTGTAAGTAAGAAAGTTGAGGTTAAATTTAAATCTATAACTTTATTCCATTCATGATCCTTCATTCTTATTGTTAGGTTATCAAATGTTATACCTGCATTATTTATTAATATATCAATTTTACTATTAAAATCGTCGCTACATTCATCTATGAATTTTTCAATTAATGAGTGATTAGAAATATCAAATTTTTTTGTTTTAACATTATTCTTATATTTTAAATTAATACTATCTAATTTATCTTGATTAGTTCCAGTAGCAATTATATTAGCATTAGCCTTATGTAGTTTTTCAAGAATTGAATTACCAATTATACCAGTGGCACCAGTTAAAATTATATTTAAATTTTTTAAATCAATCATTTATCAAGTTTTTTACATCAATTAAATTATTTACCTGATTTAATTTTATATTTCTATCAATTCTTTTTATTAATCCAGATAATACTTTCCCTGGTCCAATTTCAATAAATCTATCTGTGTCTAAACCAATCATATTGATGACACTCTCTCTCCATCTAACAGGTTTTTCTATTTGCTCAATAAGTAATTTTTTAATTTCCTCACCATTATTTACAGGTTTCGCTGTAACATTTGAAACTATGCTTACTCTTGGGTTTTTAAATTGAGTATTTAATATTTCTTCTCGCATTTCTATTGTTGATTTGCTCATCAATGGACAATGAAAAGGAGCACTTACAGGTAAATTAATAAATTTGATATTTTTCTTTTTCAGTTCTTCTGAAAGTAACTTTATAGAATTAATTAAACCACTTACTACTATTTGTCCTACAGAATTATCATTGGCTATATAACACTTAAAATTATCTAAATTTTCATTTAAAATGTTATTTAGATCTTCAATTTTTATACCAAGTATAGCTATCATTCCACCTTGACCTTTAGGTATTGCACTCTGCATTGATAAACCTCTTAATTTTAATAATTTAATTGTTTCATCAAAATTAATTGATCCTGCGCAACAAAGTGCAGAATATTCTCCTAGTGAATGTCCAGCAAAGAAACTTGCATTATTTAATTTAAATTCAGTTTCTTTTTCAATTATTTTAAAAATAGAGTAACTAACTAAAAAAATTGCAGGCTGAGTATTCTCTGTTTGATCTAAATCTTCTTTTGGGCCATCAAAAATTATATCAGTTAATTTTTTATTTAATATTTCATCTGC
The DNA here is from genome assembly GCA_902564385.1 of uncultured Pelagibacteraceae bacterium. GTDB lineage: Bacteria > Pseudomonadota > Alphaproteobacteria > Pelagibacterales > Pelagibacteraceae > Pelagibacter. Next base: position 202,134 of record CACFAT010000001.1, on the reverse strand, counting down.
GCTTTTGAAATATTCCTTGACGTAAGTAAAATTTTCATAGAACTCTTTAGCCATCCCGACAATTTGTGAGCCTTGGCCTGGAAATATTAGTGAAAACATAAAAAATATTAATAAATTTAGTGTATTTTTTGTATTGTAATTAAAAATTTATAATAGTATATCCTCAATTTTTCTAGATAATATTATGAACTTTTATGAGCATACACTAATAGCCAGACAAGACGTTTCTCAAAGTCAAATTAAACAACTTCAAGAAAAATATACAAAAATTATAGAAAATAACGATGGAAACATATTAAAATTTGAAAGTTGGGGGCTAATGAATCTATCTTACTTAATAAAAAAAAATAGAAAAGGTAACTACCTTCACTTTAAAATAAAAGCAAAAAGTAAAGCAATCAAAGAGCTAGAGAAAAATGAAAAATTAGACAAAAATTTATTAAGATACTTAACTGTAAAAATGAAAAAATTAGATTTAGAAACTGATTACTTCAAAAAAAACGATGAAGTAATTAAAAATAAGTAAAATATGAAAAAAAGAAATCAAAAGAAAAAAAATGCTCAGAGTAACTTTTCTAAATTAAGTATTTTTCAAAATCAAAAGTATAAATTTAAAAAAAAATGCCCTCTTTCAGGTAAGGGTGCTCCTATAATAGATTATAAAAATATAAAATTATTAAAAAAATATACCTCAGAGAATGGAAAAATTTTACCATCAAGAATAACTTCTGTAAGTCAAAAAAAACAAAGATTTTTATCTATATCAATAAAGAGAGCGAGAAATTTAGCTTTAATATAATCAAAAAAATATGAAAGTAATATTATTAGAAAACGTTAGAAAAATTGGTTCAATCGGAGAAATTATTGACGTAAAGAGAGGTTTTGCTAGAAATCATTTGATAGCAAAAAAAAAAGCTTTATTTGCATCTAAAGAAAATATTCTAGAAGTTGAGAAAATTAAAAATGAACTAAGCAAGAAAGATCTAGATAAGAAAAATGATGCAAAAAAAATTGACGATAGACTAAAAAATAAAATGTTTACTATTCAAAAGTTAATAACTGAGAATAGAGAACTTTATGGATCTGTAAAGCCAACCGAAATCTCGAAGATAATTAATGAAAATGAAGGTCTAGATATAAACCCATCATTAATACAACCCAGTAAAGAAATTAAGTCATTAGGCACATTTGATGTTATGCTTAATCTTCACTCTGATATTCAATCACAAATAAAGATAAAGATTGTACCAAAAGAAGAAAATCAATAATTATACATTTTTTTCCCCAAGATATAATTTGTTTTGCAATTTGCATTCATGAAAAATAAATTATTTTATGTCACAATCTTTAAATATCATAAAAGATAAAATAGATGAATTACCGAATAATATTGAAGCTGAACAATCAATAATTGGATCAATCTTATTGGCAAATGAGATATTTGATGAAGTTAGTTTGATAATTTCGAGTAAAAATTTTTATGATCCAATCCACAGAAAAATATATCAAGCACTAGAAAAACTTATTTATTCTGGACTTTTAGCTAATCCAATAACTTTAAAAAATTATTTTGAAAAAGAAAAAGATGAATTAAATATACCTGAATATTTAGTTAAAATTACTAAATTTTCCACATCTTCAAGACAAGCACTCGAATATTCTAAACTTATTTTTGATCTGTATGTCAAAAGAGAATTAATTAAGATCTCTGGAGAAGTTATAGATCAGGCAAAATTAAATGATTTAGAAACAGATGGCCAAAAAATAATTGAAAACTATGAAAGATCATTGTTTGATCTTGCTGAAAAAGGTTCTTTTAGCTCGTCTTTAATCAAATTTGATGAAGCAATGAGACAAACAATTGAGATGGCCTCAAATGCTTACAAGAATGAAGAGGGAATTGTTGGAGTTCCAACTGGACTTAAAGATTTAGATGATAGACTTGGTGGATTACACAAATCGGATTTAATAATAATAGCAGGACGACCTTCGATGGGTAAAACAGCATTGGCTACTAATATTGCATTTAATGCTGCAAAAAAAATTCAGGATAGTGGTGAAAAAAGTTCAGTTGCTTTTTTCTCACTTGAGATGTCATCTGAACAACTTTCTACTAGAATACTAGCTGAACAATCTAGGATTAAATCTAATGATATAAGAAGAGGTAAAATATCTGAAGAACAGTTTGATAAATTTATTGAAACTTCAAAGGATATATCAGAGTTACCTTTGTATATTGATGAAACTCCAGCCATCACAATTGCTTCATTAAGCAACAGAGCAAGACGAATCAAAAGAATTCATGGTCTTGATATTGTTGTGATTGATTATATTCAATTAATGAGGGCATCAAACTCCAACAATGGAAGAGTTCAAGAAATTTCTGAGATAACGCAAGGTTTAAAAGCACTAGCTAAAGAATTATCAGTTCCAGTTTTGGCTCTTTCGCAATTATCAAGAGCTGTAGAACAAAGAGATGATAAAAAACCTCAATTATCAGATTTACGGGAATCTGGGTCAATAGAGCAAGATGCCGATGTCGTGATGTTTGTTTATAGAGAAGCATATTATTTACAAGGAAAAGAACCAAGACCAGCAACAGTAGAACATGCTGAATGGCAGGCAAAAATGAACGAAGTTTCACATTTAGCTGAATTAATTATTCAAAAGCAAAGGCATGGACCAACTGGTAATGTAATGCTTGAATTTGAAGCAATGTTTACCAAATTTAAAGATATTCAAAATAATTAAATTAATTTATATAAGCTATTAGTTAATGTTAGCTAAACTCTATCAGAATTATATTTTAAAAAAACCAGGCCTTATATTAATCTTATTATTAATATGTCTTTGTTTTTTTGGTTACTATTCCAAAAATTTTAGGCTTGATGCATCATCTGAAACTCTATTAATAGAGGGTGACCCTGATCTAAAATATTTAAATGAAATAAATGAAAGATATGGTGCGAAAGAATTTTTAGTTCTTACTTACACTCCAAAAGAGAGTATGATAGGAGAAAATTCAATCAAAAATCTCATAAAATTAAAAAGAGAAATTCAAAAACTTAATTGGGTGCATAGTGTAATCACACTATTGGATATTCCTTTACTAAACAGCTCTGATCAGCCGCTTATAGATAGACTTCAAAACTACTCTACACTTGGTTCACGGGGTATTGATAAAGAAAGAGGATTTAATGAAATATTGAACAGTCCTGTTTTCAGGAATTTCGTAATCAGTGAAGATGGTAAAACATCTGGTATTATAGTTTATTTAAAGCCTAAAGGTAAAATAAAAGACTTTAAAAGTAAAAAAGACGAAGAGATATATAAAGATAAATTAAAAAAACAAAATCATCAAAATATTTTAGAAATAAGACAAGTAATAAAAAATTTTAGCTCAACGAGCAAAATTCATTTAGGTGGTATTCCTATGATTGCTGACGATATGATGACTTTTATAAAAAATGATATTATTGTTTTTGGACTTGGAGTTTTTTTATTTATCGTTGCAACTCTTTGGTATGTATTTAGAAGATTGATATGGGTAATTGTACCTATAAGCAGTTGTTTTTTTTCAGTTATAATAATGACAGGACTTCTTGGTCTCGTAGGATGGAAAGTTACCGTTATATCATCTAATTTTATAGCTTTAATGTTGATATTAACAATGGCTATGAATATTCATATCAGCACAAGATATCTTCAACTTTCAAAACAATTTCCGAAATTAAATAAATTTAAAATTATTTCTTTGACAACGAGTAAAATGTTTTGGCCTATTTTGTATACAGCTTTAACAACTATATTTGCTTTCTTATCTCTGGTGTTCAGCGAAATAAAACCAATAATAGATTTTGGATTTATGATGACTTTTGGTCTAATAATTTCATTTCTTATTACTTTTAGTCTATTACCGACATTAATTAATTTAATTAATTTTAATAAAGTTTCTTTAAAAGAAGAAAAAGGCACTAAGATTACTAATTTTTTTAGTAACATTTCAGTTTCAAACCAAAATACTATATTTGGAACAACCTTAATAATTATATTTCTAAGTATATTAGGGATTTCAAAGCTCGAAGTTGAAAATAGTTTTATAAATTATTTTGATAAAAATACTGAAATATATAAAGGAATGAAGCTCATTGATGAAAAGTTGGGTGGCACAACACCGCTCGAAGTTATTTTAAAATTTCCAAAACAAAATGAAACTGATCAAAAATCAGAAGATGAAGAGGATGATTGGGGAGATGAAGATGAAAATGATGAAAAATATTGGTTTACTATAGACAAAATTGATAAAATAAAAAAGGTTCATAGTTATTTAGACTCTTTAGAGCCAATTGGAAAAGTTCTCTCTTTTTCATCAATAATTGATGTTGCTACTCAATTAAATAATAATAAAGAACTTGGTTCTTTAGAAATGGGTGTCTTATATACTAAGATCCCTGATAACATAAAAAAAGAAATTGTTGATCCATATATATCTATAAAAGACTCTGAGGCTAGAATAAGCTTAAGAATAAAAGACTCATTAGATAATCTGAGGAGAAATGATTTACTTATTAAAATAAATTCAGATCTTGAGAATAAATTAAATTTAAAAAAAGACGAATTTAAATTAGGTGGTGTATTAATTCTTTTCAACAATCTTTTACAAAGTTTATTTAAATCTCAAATTTTAACACTTGGATTTGTTATGCTTGGAATTTTTATAATGTTTATAATTCTATTTAAAAATTTAAAATTAGCTTTAATAGGTGTTGTTCCAAATTTTATAGCAGCTTTTTTTATATTAGGATTGATAGGATTGCTAGGAATTCCACTTGATATGATGACAATTACAATAGCTGCCATAACTATAGGTATAGCCGTAGATAATAGTATTCATTATATTTATAGATTTAAAGAGGAGTATGCAAAGTTAAGAAATTACAATAAAACATTAAAATTATGTCACTCAACTGTCGGTAAAGCCATTTTAAATACTTCAATTACAATAGTTTTTGGATTTTCAATTTTAGTAATGTCAAATTTTATACCAACAATTTACTTTGGTGTATTCACGGGGATTGCCATGTTACTTGCAATGGTTTCAGTTTTAACACTTTTACCTTCTTTATTGCTTAAAATTAAACCATTCAATTAATGATTGAACCTATTCAGGATTTTTTAATACAAATAACATTATTTGATTATATTTTTTTTGTATTAACCATTTATTTTTTAATTCAAGGATCTAGAAAAGGTTTTGTTTTAAGTTTATTGTCAGCTGCCAAATGGGTTTTGGCATATATTTTAACAATTTATTTATTTCCGAAAGTAAAACCGTATTTTGAAGGTATTTTAGATAGTGAATATGTTCTTGATGTAATTGTTGGTGTAATATTGTTTATCTTAATAATATTTCTTATTCTTTTAGGAAATAAAGCAATAAGTAAAGTTGTAACCTACACTGGATTAGGTTCAATCGATAAGGTTTTTGGCTTTTTCTTTGGAATCGCTAAGAGCTATATTATGATTGTTTGTTTATTCACAGCTATAGACATTGTCTACGATAGCAAAAAATGGCCATTAAATTTAAAAGATTCGTTAACATTTCCTTTGGTTGAAAAAGGTAGTATCTATCTTATAAAGGTATTTCCAAATCAAAAACAATATGATGATGCTAAGGAAAAAGTTCAAGATGTATAATCCTAAATTAAAAGAGGAATGTGCAGTCTTTGGTATAAGTAATACACCAGAAGCATCAACTTTAACTGCTTTAGGACTTCATGCGTTACAACATAGGGGTCAGGAAGGTTGTGGAATTGTGTCATTTGACGGTGAAAAATATCACTCTGAAAAAAGATTTGGTCTAGTTGGAGACAATTTTAATGATGAAAAAGTTTTAAAAAACTTGCCAGGAAATTACGCCATAGGTCATAATAGATATTCTACAACAGGAGGAACTGCTTTAAGAAATGTACAACCATTCTTTGCTGATACTAATTCAGGTGGAATTGGAGTTGCGCATAATGGAAATCTAACGAATGCAATAACACTTAGAAATAAAATGGTTGAAGAAGGCTCAATCTTTTACACAACATCAGATACAGAAACGATAGTAAAACTTATAGCCAAATCAAAAAGACCAAAGACAATAGATAAAGTTATTGATGCTCTATTTCAAATTCAAGGAGGTTATGCATTGGTTATGATGACACAAAATACACTTATCGGTGTAAGAGATCCTTATGGAATTAGACCTTTGGTTATCGGAAAACTTAAAAATTCTTATGTTTTTGCATCTGAGACATGTGCTTTTGATATTATAGGCGCAAAGTTCGTTAGAGAAGTTGAAAATGGTGAAATTGTTTATGTAGAAAATGATGAATTGAAAAGTATAAAGCCATTTCCTCAAAAAAAAGTGAGACCATGTGTATTTGAATATATTTATTTCTCAAGACCAGATAGTATTTTAAATGGCAAAACAGCTTATGAATATCGTAAAAAATTTGGAGCAGAATTAGCAAAAGAAGATAATTTAGATGCTGACTTAGTTGTACCAGTGCCAGACTCTGGTAATGCTGCTGCATTAGGTTATGCAGAAGAAAAAAAAATAAACTTTGATCTAGGTTTAATAAGAAATCATTATGTTGGTAGAACTTTTATAGAGCCATCACAACAGATTAGAAGTTTAGGAGTTAAATTAAAATTGAATGCAAATATTTCAGTAATAAAAAACAAAAAAATTATTTTAGTTGATGATTCTCTTGTAAGAGGAACAACCTCATCAAAAATTGTAAAAATGTTATATGATAATGGTGCTAAAGAAATACATGTTAGAATAGCAAGTCCAGAAATAAAATATCCAGATTTTTATGGTGTTGATACACCAACAAAAAAAGAGCTGTTAGCAGCGAATAAATCAGTAGATGAAATAAAAGAATTTATAAAAGCAAAATCTCTTAAATTTTTAACTTTAGATGGTTTATATAGAGGAATGGGTTTTGAGAAGAGAAATGATGCTTATCCTCAATTAACTGACCATCATTTTACTGGTGATTATCCAGTAAAAATAATTGATGAACTTGGAGAAGATAAAGTTACACAATTATCATTATTAAGTACTGGGTCGAGTAATTAATGAAAAAAGTAAATTTTACTGAAATGAAAAATGGTTCAAAAGAAGATTATGAATTATTAGAAAAGTATGAAAAAAATTTTGAGCGTAAAACTGCAGATAGACTAATTAAATATCTTGCAAGTCAAACTACAACCCTTGAAGGCTATCAAATAACTAGATTAGAACATTCCTTGCAAGCAGCAACAAGAGCGTACAAAAATGGTGAAAGTGAAGAGATGGTTGTGGCAACTTTGCTTCATGACATAGGAGATGACTTGGCACCCATGAATCATTCTCAATATGCAGCTTCAATTATAAGACCATATGTTTCAGAAAAAACATATTGGATAATACTTCATCACGGGCTTTTTCAAACTTATTATAGTGCTCATCATTTAGGTGGGGATAGAAATGCTAGGGATAAATTCAAGGACCACAAATACTATCAAGATACTGTTGATTTTTGTGAAAAATACGATCAATCTTCTTTTGATCCTAATTACAAATCTATGTCTCTAGAAGAGTTTGAACCAATGGTGAAAAAGATATTTGATAGAAAACCTTTTTATCATCACTAATTTTAAAAAAACATGACTAACAAACTTAAGGTAGAGAAAAGTCCGTATTTAAAGCAGCATAAAGACAATCCAGTAAATTGGTTTGCTTGGAATAAAGAAAGTTTAGAACAAGCAAAAAAAGAAAAAAAACCAATATTTCTTAGTGTTGGATATGCGAGTTGTCATTGGTGTCATGTGATGGCTCATGAAAGTTTTGAAGATTATGAAACAGCTAAAATAATGAATGAAAAATTTATAAACATTAAAGTTGATAGAGAAGAAAGACCTGATTTAGATTATGTTTTTCAAAGAAGTTTATCTATTTTAACAGGAACACAAGGGGGTTGGCCTTTATCGATGTTTCTTGATGAAAATGGAGTTCCTTTTACTGGTGGAACTTATTTCCCACCAAAAGAAATGCATGGAAGACCAGATTTTCAAAAAGTTCTAAATAATGTTTCTGACGTATATAATAAGAATAGAGAGAAAATTCTTGATCAAGCGCCCCAAATGCAAGAAATATTTGGTAAAATTAATCAAAGATCAGCAGTATTAAATCAACCTTTAGAACCGTTTTTAGAAAAAATTATACAGCACCTTGATAAAGATAATGGAAGTTTCAAAGGAGCTCCTAAGTTTCCCCAATTTTATTTATTTGATGCAATGTTTTATTTTTATTTAAAAACAGGAAAAGAAGAATACTTTAAACCTGTTGAAACTTTACTTTACAATATTTCTTCAAAAGGAATGTATGATCATCTAGCTGGAGGTATAGCAAGATATACTGTTGATGAAAATTGGATCATCCCTCACTTCGAAAAAATGCTTTATGATAATATTCAATATATAGGATTGTTAAATAAGTTCTTTCAAAAAACTAATAATCTTTATTATAAAGGGAAGTTAGAGCAAACCATAAATTTTATCAATTCAGAATTTAAAAATAATTTTGATCTTTATGGGTCTGCATATGATGCCGATAGCAATGGTGTTGAAGGAAAATATTATGTATGGAATTATGCAGAACTAAAAAATACTCTGGGTTCTAAATTTAATTTATTTGCAAAAAAATATAATTTAACTGAAGAGGGAAATTTTGAAGGTAATAATATTTTAATAGAAACTCATAATAAACTTTCCGATGATGAGATTAAAGAAATCTCAAACACAGAAAAAACGTTATTAGATCAAAGAAATAAACGTACTAAACCATTATTTGATGATAAATCTCAAACTGATCAAAATTGTTTTTTATTAGAAACACTTCTTCTTTCATCACTAGTAACTGATAATGAAGAACTAAAACAAAATACTCTTGTTAGTATAAAGATATTGGAAAAATATTTATCAGACAAAATTTTCCATTGCTATCAAGACACAGAGATTGACGCTTTTTTGGAAGATTACGTATACTATGCTAGTCTTTTGATAACTATTTATGAGTTAGATGGTGACGTTAAATACATCGAAAAAGCAAAAGATATTTTAATAAAAACCTGGGAATACTTCTTTGATAAAAAATCAGGCTTAATGCAGAAAAATAAAATATTAGACAATGATCTATTTGTACAACCAGTAGATCTAAATGATAATAATATACCAAATGGAAATAGTGTATATTTAAACTTATGTAATAAAATATATATTATAACTAGCGATAAAATATGGTTTGAAAAAATTGATATTTTAAAAAAAAGTTTCCACCAAGTTTTAAACTCAAACTTTGCACAAATGTTTAGTTTTATAAAATCATTGGATATTTGTAATGAAAGTATATCTTTTACAATTCATGGAAAGCAAAATTTAGATCCAAATATAAAAAAGTATTTGCAAAAAAAATTTTTTACTAGAGCTACATTTAAATATCTAGATAATGAAGTAAAAGAGGCAAAAATTGTTATATGTAAAAATCAAACTTGCTCTAACAAATTAAGTAATATAAAGGAAATTGAAGATTATCTAAAAAGAAACAATATAAGCTAATGATAGAAACAAAGGAACAAATAATAGAACATTTTAAGTCAGGTTCAAAGGATAAATCTAATTTGAAGATTGGAGTTGAGCATGAAAAATTTATTTTTGATGAAAAAACAAATACGAGAATTGATTATTCTAAAATCAAGAAAATGTTTGAAAATTTATATGAGTTTGGCTGGAAACCTATTTTTGAGGAAAAAAACCCAATAGCATTATCTAAGAATGGTAAAAGTATTACTTTAGAGCCTGGTAATCAAATAGAGCTATCTGGAGCAAAATTAAATAATATTCACGAAGCTTGTGCTGAATCTCATGAATATTTATTTGAATTAAATCAGGTAATTGAAAAATTAGATTTTAAAATAGTAAGTGCTGGATATGATCCTATATCTAAACTTGAGGATATACCTAATAATCCAAAAAAAAGGTATGAGGTTATGACCAAAGATATGCCTGTTGGAGGAAAACTAAGTTTGGATATGATGTATAAAACTGCAGGTACGCAATTAAATTTAGATTATACCTCAGAAGAAGATTTTATAAAAAAATTTAAGTTGGCAAATAATTTAGTTCCAATATCTATCGGACTTTTTGCAAATTCCTCTATAGTTGAAAAAAGTAATAGTGGATACTTATCTTACAGATCTAAAGTTTGGCAAGAAACATCTAGAGGTGGATTGCCTGAGTTTTTTTTAAAAGATGTAAATTTTGAAAAATATGCAGATTATATTATGAATTATCCAATCTTATTTTTACAAAGTGAAGGTAATTATATATCTGGAAAAAAATATTTATTTAAAAACTTTATGAATGGAGAAATTAAAGAAATTGGAAATAAAATTCCTAGTACTAGTGATCTTGATACACATTTAGGAACAATATTTACAGAGAACAGATTAAAAAAATATATCGAATTAAGATCAATGGATGCGTGCGGATGGGAGTGTTTATGTGCTGGTCCTGCCCTATTCACTGGATTACTTTATGGAAATCTGGAAGAAGCTTTAGATTTAATTAAAAATTGGGAAGCTAATGAAGTGCTTTCAGCTTATAAAAATGCCCCTAAAAATGGCTTAAAAACTAATTTGATGAGCAAGGATATTTCGTATTGGGCAGAGAGACTATTAGACATATCAAAATCAGGATTAAAAAAGAGAGACTTTTTAAATAGAAAAAAATTAAGTGAAGCAAAGTTTTTAGATCACTTAGAAAAAATTGTAAAAAATAAAAAAACAAATGCTGATAATATAATAAGTAAGTATTCAAATTCCGAAAATTTGAATGATTTATATGACCAATAAAATTGTTGCTATACAAGGTGATAATTTAAAAAAAATAAATATCAAAACAGATACTACTATTTTTTTAGCTAATGAAGCTCAAAACAAGGGTTATAAATTATTTTATTATTATCCAGAAAATTTATCGAATATAAGAGGAAAAACTGTAAGTGAAGGATATTTTATTAAAATTGATTATTCAAAAAAGAAATTTTATAAAATTCTAAAAAAATCAAAATTAGACTTAACCTTTGCAAAATATATTTTAATCAGACAGGATCCACCTTTTAACTTGGAATATATTTCAACAACATTAATGTTAGATAGAATCAAAGATAAAACAAAAATTATTAATGATCCTACTTCAGTAAGAAATATTTCAGAAAAATTTTATTCTTTAAATTTTAAAAATTATATGGCGGATACAATATTTACTAAAGATTTGATTGAAATTAAAAAATTTTTCAAAAAACATAAAAAGATAATAATTAAACCTATTCATAGCTATGGTGGCAATGATATAAATCTTATTTCAGGGAAGCTTAATTTACTTAAAATAAAACAAATATTGAAAAAACACGGTCACATTATGTGTCAAAAATTTTTAAATAAAATTAAGTTTGGAGATAAAAGAGTTTTTATTATAAATGGTAAAGTTTGCGGAGCTATATCTAGAGTTCCAAAATCAGGATCAATATTAAGCAATATGAGCAAAGGTGCAAAACCTAAAATCGCATTTTTAAGTAATAAAGAGCTAAAAGTTTCAAATATAATTGCAAAAAAAATTAAGAAAGACGGAATTTACTTTGCAGGAATAGACTTTATTGATGGAAAGTTAAATGGAGATATAAATGTAACATCACCAACGGGTATAAAAACATACTTTGATTTATCTCAGATAAACTTGGCTAAGACTTTTTGGAAAGGTTTATAGTTGAAAAACTTATCAAATCAGCAAAAAGGATCATCTCTTGCATTTATAGCTGTGATGTTCATCACACCAGATTCACTTTTTATAAGATTATCTTCGATAGATACTTGGGGATTATTGTTTTATAGAGGTGCAATACCATTTGTAGCTGTATTAATTGGACTTCTTATATTTTATAAAAAAAACTTTATTAAAGCATTTTTGAATGTTGGTTATGCTGGTATTTTTTATATTATAAGTTTTTCGATTTGTAACATCACATTTATAATTTCAATACAAAATACAAATGTAGCTAATACACTAATAATGATTGCAATGGCACCCATGCTTTCGGCAATCCTTGGTGCATTATTTCTAAAAGAAGTTCCCGATAGGAAGACTTGGATAGCTATAGCCATTACTTTAGTGGCTGTAATATATATATTCTACGACTCTCTAGAGATGGGTAACTTATTTGGTGATCTTATGGGTATAACAACAGCTTTTGGACTCGCCACCAACGCGGTAATAATCAGGTCGGCAAAAGATAGAGATTTGCTACCTTCAGCAGTTGTCGGTAAGCTTACAGTAGCTCTATTTGCTCTCTTTTTCGTTGAAAGTTATGAGTTAGTTGAAAAAGACCTGATTTATATACCTTTAATGTGTATTTTGTGTGTAGCAATACCGTTCGTTTTGGTGACGATTGCTCCAAGATTTATACCTGCCGAGGAAGTGAATCTGTTTTTTCTTCTTGAGACCATTTTGGGACCCATTTGGGTTTGGTTAGTTATCAAAGAGCAACCTAGTCTAGAGACAATAGTTGGTGGACTGGTAATTATATTCACTATAGCTGTTCACTCTTATCTAAAATTAAAATCTTCTTCTAAATAAAATTATTTTTCTTTTTGTCACAAATTTGTCTTGATTTAAAATTAGATCGCCCATAAACACCGCTAATTTTATGAACAAAATTATAAAAAACTCTTGGGCTCTCTTTATGGGTATGGCATTTATAATGCTCGCTCATGGTTTTCAAGGTACTCTGTTAGGTGTTAGAGCAGTTAAAGAAAATTTTGGTCTATCATCGACAGGTTTTTTATTTTCTGGATATTTTGTTGGATATTTTATTGGAGCAAAAATTATACAATCATTAATTCACAGAGTTGGTCATATTAGAGTATTCGCTGCTTTTGCTTCTGTCACTTCTATTGTGGTATTATTACACTCTATTTTTGTAAATCCTATTTCATGGTTTGTGCTTAGAATGATTTCTGGATTTAGCATGGTTTGTCTTTATACAATTGCCGAAAGCTGGTTAAACGATAGATCTACAAATAAGAACAGAGGTAGTGTTTTATCAATCTACATGATTGTTATGTATGCCTCTATGGCGATTGGAATGTTTTTCATAAACTTTAGTAAACCAGAAAACTTTCAACCTTTTATACTGATATCTTTATTTATGTCATTGTCTCTTGTTCCAATATTATTAACAAAAAGAAAGGCTCCAAACTTTAAAAAAATATCAGGTATGAAGCTAAAGGAAGTTTATAAGTCATCACCATTTGGTGTTGTAAGTTCTTTTTTAATTGGAATATCACATTCAGCTGTTTTTTCATTGATTGCAGTTTATGCTACATCGATGAATTTTAGTATTTTAGAAATATCAATAGTAACTTTTTTATTTGCTATATCTGGAGCCATATCTCAATGGCCAATAGGAAAATTATCAGATGTTTTAGATAGAAGAATTGTAATTATTTATACAACATTTGGAGCAGCTTTATTTTGTTTTTTGGCGATTATTTCCTCGGGTCAAATGTATATGCCTGCAGGTTTAGCTACATCAAAAATATTTTTTTATATCTGTATAATGTGTTTTTCTTTTTGCAGTCTACCAATGTTTGCATTAATTTTTGCACACACTAATGATTTTATACCAAAAGAAAAATTTGTAGCAGCAGGAGCAGGATTACAATTTGTTTTTGGTCTTGGTGCAATTTGCGGTCCTTTTATGTGCTCATTATTTATGGAATTTTTAGGAGAAAATGGATTTTTTATTTTCTTAATTATATTTCATTCATTTATTGGTTTATTTGGAATATATAGAATGCAAATTAGAGAATCTGGAGATAACCCAGATTCACAATTTGCACCTATGCCTCAAACGATTACTCCAGCCGGTATAGAACTTAATCCTTCAACTGAACCAATAGATGAACCAAATAATTTAAACGAATTTAAGAAAATTTAGTGTAAGTTCAAAATTATGAAAACAGCATTAATATTCGGTTCAACTGGATTAATTGGTGGAATATTACTTAAACTGTTAGCTAATGATCAAAAATATAAAAAAATTAAGGTTTTTGTAAGATCTTCTACTTCAAAAATTGATCCTAAAATAGAAGTTGTTGAAACAGATTTTACAAAATTAGAAAATATTAAGTCAGAAATAAAAGGCGATGATTGTTTTTTTTGTATTGGAACTACAAGAAAAAAAACACCTAACAAACAAGATTATATAAACACCGAGTATAATTTGCCTGTAACAATTGGAAAAATTTGTAGCGATAATAATGTACAAAATTTTACTTATATTTCTTCATTGGGTGCCAGTTCAAAAAAAACAAATTTGTATTTAAAAAATAAAGGTATGGCTGAAGAAGAATTAAGAAAACTAAACTTTAAAAAATTTATTGTAATTAGACCTTCATTTTTAATTGGAAAAAGAATAGAGGAAAGATTGGGAGAAAAAATAGGTATTTTTGCCATGAAATGTATATCACCAATTTTAGTTGGAGATTTAAAAAAATATAAATCGATAAATGCAGAAATAGTTGCCAAATCCATGATAAATATATCAAACAGTGAAATACAAAGTGGAGTATTTGAACCACCACAATTATTACAAATTGGAAGAGAATAAACTTTTTATAAATCAATAAAATATTAAAAAAAATTATTTTAAGTGCTATAATACATTTAAAGGAGGTATCTATGGCTAAATTTTTTTTAATGGGAAATTTTACAGAGAAAGCATTCGCAGGCTTTTTAAAAGATCCTGGATCAGATAGATCTGAGGTTGCTAGAAAGTGTTCTGAAAGTGTTGGAGCTGAAATGAAATCTTACACATATTTGAGAGGACCCTATGACTTTATAGTTGAAACCCATGGTACATTTGAGCAAATGGCTGCTATAAAAATGGCCACTGAGGGTAGTGGTGCACTTAAAAATATCGCTATTTGTGAGGAAACACCAATGAATGAAATTGCAAATCACGCAACAAAAGTATCAAGTGGCTATAAAGTACCTGGACAATAATCTTAATGGTAGCTTCATTAATTATGAAGCTACCAATTTAAAATCGAAGCTGTCAAAATATCTCATACAAATAAAATAATATTGATTTATTAAGAAAGTTATGAACAAGAGAAAATTTATAAAATTATCTATCTTTGGATCGTTACTATATAGTATTTTTCCTTACAAAATTTCATTAGCTGAAACCAAAAAAATAATTAATCAAAATTTAACAGAAGCCCAAAAAAAAATAATGTTTGAGGAAGCAACTGAGCGACCATTCTCAAGCCCTCTTAATTACGAGAAAAGAGAAGGTTTTTATCACTGTGCAAATTGTGGAGCTAAACTATTTAAGTCTAGCTCGAAATTTGATAGTGGAACTGGTTGGCCATCATTTACAGAGGCGCTTCCTGGAGCTTTTAAAACTAAGGTTGATTACAGCTTTGGCATGAAAAGAATTGAATACCATTGTGCAAAATGTGGTGCTCATCACGGACATGTCTTTGAAGACGGTCCTGGATCGACAGGAAAAAGATATTGTAATAACGGCTTGTGTTTAATATTTAAGCCATCATCATAAAACGGAGGAATAATGAAGATATTGAGTATATTGAAAGGGGTTGAATTAGTTATAGCAGATTTAGAAGTAAATTTGGGAGAACAGGTGAGAAGTGCACCTACGTTATGCGCAAGATACAATGGTAAGATTATACCTTTAAACACTGCTCAAGATGGTCGACCTATTCTCATGAGAGAAGAAAACGCTTTAGAAAACTAATTTTGTATTTAATTGCGTCAACTTAATTAAGTTTATTTACAAGAAAATATTATAAAAAATAACTATGACATTTGAATTACCAAAACTAGATTATTCTAATGAGGCTTTGTCTCCAATAATGTCACAAGAAACATTAGAATTACATCATGGAAAACATCATCAAACCTACATAACAAATCTTAACAATTTTATAAAAGATACGAACATGGCTGAAATGTCATTGGAAGATATAATTGTTAAAAGCTCTAAAGATAACTCAAAAGCTGGAATATTTAATAATGCAAGCCAGCATTGGAACCATAATCTTTTTTGGAAGTGCATGAAGCCAAAAGGTGGTGGAAATATTCCTTCAAAACTTGAGAAAAAAATTATTGAAGATTTTGGAAGTGTCGAAAAATTCAAAGATGAATTCAAACAAGCAGGTATAACTCAGTTTGGATCAGGTTGGTGTTGGTTATCTTTAAATAATGATAAATTAGTTGTTACAAAAACCGCTAATGCTGCTAATCCTTTAATTGATAACTTAAAACCAATACTTGGTTGTGATGTATGGGAACATTCTTATTACATTGATTATAGAAATAGAAGACCTGAATATTTAGATAAATTTGTTAATAATCTTATAGATTGGGAATTTGTTGAATCTCTATTAATCTAATTGATCCTAGAACTTTTTGAGATAAATCAAATAGCTATTTTTAAAGTAAATAGACTCATGGTTCATGATTTGTTACATTAAAACATAAAGGAGAAAATTATGAGCAAAGGATATTTGATAGCACATCTTAAAGAACACGATCAAGAAGGTATGGACAAGTTTAAACAAATGTCTGGACCAACTATTGGGGAGCACGGTGGAAAAGTTCTAGTTCGTGAACCCAGTCCTGATGTAAGAGAGGGTGAGAATCTAGGTACTGTTGTATTAATTGAATTTGAAAGTATTGATGCTGCTCGTAAGTTCTATGAATCAGAAAAATACCAAGCGGCTAAAGCGGTAAGAGAATTAGCGGCTAAAGCTCATCTAGTTTTGGTTGAGGGGAATTAAAACTCAACTAATAAAACTTGATAATAACTCGATAATAAAGAGATAAATCAAAGATTAGATTTTTGTGAACAAAAAAAACGCAAGTAAACTGTGGAAAATGATACAGGAAGCTGGCGATTATTTACATGGTCAACTTCCTGATCATCCAAATCATCCTAAAGGAAGGAATGCATATGCTCATGTAGCGATTTGTATAAAAAATAAATTTAAAAGCTCTTATAAAGATATACCTGATGAAAAAATAAATGAAGTTTTAAGTTACATTAAATATTTAAAAAATAACCCGAAATAATGTGTAAGTTATTATTCATCAAAAGCTTTATTTAAATTCTCAACATTATTAAACTTATAAACACCATTAATTAAGACGTCATTTAAAACAAACTCATAAATTGTATCACTATATTTTCGAATTTTATCATATTTTATTTTATCTCTATTATTTAAAAAGAAATAGACAGGCCCATTATATGAAGTGCTTACATCACTAAATTTAATAAATCTTTTTTTTTGTGTTTTATCTATTAGCAAAAGACTTGAAGGTAGCATAGATCCAGAAAATGAGTAAATTATTTTACCCTTTTTATTTTTTTTTAAAAATTCTTCTAAAACAACTTTATTAGAAAGACCCCAATAATCTTTTTCAAATTTTTTAAGTCCATTTTTTACAAATATATTATTAAAATATAAGTATTGATGAGGATGTAATTTATAAATTGTATAAATTGAATGAAAAAATATAACCATCAAAAGAGTTAAAAAGATTTTTTTTATTAAACTATTTTTTAATTTAAGAAGAGAATAAAATGAGATTAAAGATATTTTTATAATAATGGGGTAAAAAAAATAAAAATGTCTCCAGCCATCATAAAGTGAGAGATTTGATGAAATTACATAAAAAATCGGTAATCCTAAAAAGAAAATAGAACTCCATAAAAGATAGTTCTTATCAAAATTAAATTTTTTACTTAAGTTTGTTATAAAAAAAATTAAGCTAACGGTAAATAAAATAATTATAACATATGGTGACGTAATTAAAATCCAAACTGGAAGATAATGCCAAGGTAGACTATCTCCTCTAACAAACTCTCCAAAATACAGAACATCTAGTGGAACTAAATTTCTGAAATGATTATAAATAAATATTAATTTATTTATTGGATCTTCCCATAAAAATGGCCAAATTAAATACAAAAATATTGATGTAAAAAAAATGATTTGAATTATTTTGAAATTAAGTAATTTCTTTCTTTTACAATTATCTAAAAAAATCATGAAACATATCAATAAGGGGGCTAAAATTCCTATTAGCCTTATATTAATTAAACAGGCTGAAAAAAAACAAAAAAATATTAAATCGGATTTATTTTTACTTGATAATAAATTATAACCATAAAAATTTGAGATAATAAATAAACTTAAAAATATTATATCTTTAGAGTTATAAAAACTGTTCGCAAAAATTCTTGGATTAGTAATTAGTAATAATACCCCAAAAAAAGCTATGGAATCTTTTTTAAATATTTTTTTTAATAAGAAATAAAAGTAAATACATGATGTAAAAAAAAACAAAAAATTTATTAAGTGCCTGAATAAAAATACATTTTTTTCATCTTTTATATTAAATAAAACCTCTAGAGCTGCCAAAGGAAGTTCGAACACTGCGCCATAAGCTCTATCCGGAAACTTATTTAATTCTGTTGGTTGTTTATTAGAAATTTTATCTTTGAATTTATTTGTTGTGATTGAGTTAAATAAATTATTATATCTTTCCTCATTCAAGAATTTCTTTAATATATAATTTCCATTGGTTAATCCATAAAGTCTAGAAGTTTCCTCATCAAATGATACACCATAATTTTTAAATATATTGAGGCCAATAATTAAATACGATAAAAAAAAGATGCCTACTAAAATTTTAATGTTAAAATTTAATTTCAAATTAAAAAAATTTTATTTTTATAAAAAACAATTCATAAAAATTAATTTATAAGTCTATTAATTAAAAGCTCCTAAATAAGCCACTACCAACACTATTACAATTGCTAAGCCTTCCATTTTTCTCCCTTCATGACATATTTACTATAATATATTTAATTATTAAGTATAGTTTTTAAAAATTCTTCCACTTCATTTTTGTTTGTATTCCATGAAGTAACTAATCTAATAGTTTTGCCGTCTAGTTCATCATCACTCATCATATATTCTTCTGAATTTAGATGTTCAACCATTCTTTTTGGAAGTTTAACGAATACTTCATTCACCTCTGTTGGATATTCAAGCTTAACTTGATTACTTGAAACTAAGCCCTCGCTTAATTTTTTTGCCATTAGATTTGCGTGTTTTGCGTTTTTTATCCAAACATCATTTGAAATATATCCATCTAGCTGGGCTGATACAAAACGCATTTTGGATAAAAGGTGCCCAGATCTTTTTAACAGGAAAGGTAAATTGCCGACTAATTCTTTGTTAAATATAATAATTGCTTCAGCAGCAATACATCCATTTTTCGTTGCTCCAAAAGATAATATATCAACACCTGACTTCCATGTCATCTCAGCTGGGGTTACATCTAGTGAGACTAAAGCATTAGCAAATCTAGCACCATCCATATGTACTTTTAATTTTTTTTTATGCGCAACTTTAGAAATGCTTTTAATTTGATCTAAAGTATATACTTCGCCGGTTTCGGTGGCTTGAGTTATGCTTACTACAGATGGTTGTGTATGATGTACAATTCCAAATCCTCCAATATTAGCTTCAAGTTCATCAACTGATATTTTGCCATCTTTGCCATTCAAAGGAATAAGTTTTGCACCACCTGTATAAAATTCAGGAGCTCCACATTCATCAACATTGATGTGAGAAAATTTATGACAATATATATTTCCAAACGATGGGGATATAGCAGAAAGTGCCAAAGCATTTGATGCAGTTCCTGATGCTGTTGGATAAACAATTACATCTTTTTCAAAAATTTTAGAAAATTTTTCCTGTAACACATCTGATATTTCATCGTTGCCGTATGGAGGAGCAATACCATCGTTTGCTTTAATAATTGCATCTAAAACCTCTGGACAGGCTCCTGCAATATTGTCTGATGCAAATTTTACTCTTTTTCGTTTAGTAATAATTTTTGCATTCATATTATTGTTTTGGAAAGTAATCTTTTAGAGTTCCTTCTCTATAAACATCAGCTGTACAACAGTGTAGGCCTCCACCGAACGCATATGCATCTCTTAATTCTACAGGGATAACTTCCATTCCTAATTTATCTAACTGTTCGGCTTGATATTTTTCACTTTTTTCAACGCATACAGTTTTAGGATCAAGAACTAAAACATTCATCGATAGCCATACTGAAGAATAGCAAAGCGGTGGTGGAGTATTGTGTGCGGGTTGTGCAGCATCAATAATTTTCCATCCATTATCCTCAAATAATTTTCTTTGATTTTTTGGAAGTCTCCTTTGTGGATTGTTAATAATTAAGCCCTCTTTAATTGGTGTAAAAGTTGCATCAATATGAATTGGATAAGGATCGCCAGGAAAATTTACAGCATGAACTCTATGATCCTTAAAATGTCTTTTTATCCAATCAATTCCTTTTAAGTTAGTTGTAAATCCATGTTGTACAACTAAATCCTTTCCAAATCTTAGAATATCTGCGGCATCAAATAATGGCTCTTCCTCTGTTGTGACAAAGTATTTATTTTCTGTCCATTCAAGTCTTTTAGTTACACCAATTTTATCTGATAAATAGTCTTTTCTATAATCTGCATCTGTTAATCTAGGCTTTGGCGCTGACTCATGTCTCATATTTGGATCTTTATTATAATAGTCTTTTAATAATGGTCTGTAACATAGGTACTCAAACCATCTGCACCTGTAGCTCATTGTAGCTTCTAATATTTCATTTCCCACGGTTAATAAAACATCTCTAGGTGGCATGCATCCAAACATAGTTTCGGCTTTCCAGTCAGGAGTTGATGTTGGTTGATTAAAATCTAAAGGTGTTGGTCTATCAACTTTTATACCCTTTTTTTCAAGCAAATTTGAAAAATTATCTAACAGTTCATTAGCTTTATCGACAGTGTCCTTAGTTCTTGGACCATAAGTTCCTCGCATATCAGAGTCTTCTGGAACTTTAGCATCTAAAGCAGGTTCAGGTGCTGGAATACATGTACCATCTGCTCTTCCAACAATTACATGTTTTAATGGATCCCATTCATTCCAACTATTAACAATCTTATTATTTTGAACCATGTAAAATTAATTTAATCCAATAAATCTTCTATTAGATTGCATTATCATACTATAATAAAATATAGCTAAAAAAATAAAGAAGCCACCAATAATTGTGTTAGTTGAAGGAATTTCATTTATTCCAAGCCATGGAAGCCAAACCCAAAATATTCCTCCTATTACTTCAGTCAAAGACAATAGAGTCAAATCAGCTGCAGGAATATGTTTAGATCCAATTGAATAAAGAATTAAGCCCATACACACAAGTGTTCCATGAGTGGCAAATAATGCTTCATTTTTATTTGAAGATAAGAAATTTGCATCGTTATTTAAAAGCATAACTGTTGAAAATAAAAAACAAAATAATCCAGCTATAGCAACAGTTGTAAACTTGGGAGTTTGTTTTCTCCATCTCAGACTTACTGAAAAAATTGAAAAACCTAGTGCTGATACTAATCCAAATATTAGACCCATTAAAGAATTTTCTTCACTATTACCATATGCCATTACTATTATACCAAATGCAGCAACTAAAATTGATATCCAAACTGTAATTGATATTTTTTCTTTCAAGAAAAGGAAGCCAAGTAGCGCGGTTATAAAAGGCATAGCAGCTAAACATAATAGAGTTACTGCTGCTGTCGTGTTAGTAATTGACCAAATAAAAGTTATCATTGCTGTTCCTAAACCGACACCACCTATAATTCCAGATATCCCAATTTTTAAATAATTTTTATAAAATGAAATTCCTTCTTCCAGAAATAAGTAAACATTCAGCAATAAAAAAATAACAATGCCTCTCGCAAACAAGTATTGCCAAGGGACAGTTTCGGGTTGATCTATATGTCTTACAACATATGGTCCAAATGACCAAAGTATGCCTGCAAATAAAACAATTGGAATAGCTACTTTAGGATTTTTTAAATCAGGCATAAATTAATTTATTTTTTATAAATTTTTAATGATATTATTAAATAAATATGGATTTAGATATAATAAAAATTGCATCCGACACGACTAATAATAAAATATTGAAAGATTACACTCATAGATCGAAATATAAAAATAAAACTTGTGGCGATATAATTGAAATGAGAGTTAATATTAAGAAAAATATAATACAAGATATTGGGTATCAGACAAAATCCTGTGTTTACTGTCAAGCTTCTGCAAGCTTAATTTCTCATAAACTTATCAAAAAAAGTAAAAATAAAATTAATTATTTATTAAAAAATCTTATCGATTATTTTGAAAATGAAATTAAACCTTTGCCAAAAAATCTAAATAAATTTAATAAATTGTTTAATAAAAAAAATATATCTAGAAAAAACTGTGTATTAATGCCATTAATTGCAATTAAGAAACTCAGCATTGATGAATAATTTAGATATTAAAAAACCTGCTATCGCTGCAATATTTTCTACTTTGACAATTGGAGTTTTGTCATTGCTTACTTATAAAACACCTTATGGATTATTTTTGATTGCTTCCTTTGGTTCTACAATGGTTTTACTTTATGGGTATCCAGAAAGTCCTTTTGCAAAACCTAAAAATATATTTTTTGGTCATTTTTTAACTTCACTTGTTGGTGTGATATTTGTGAATTTCGTTCCACTTCCGATATATATTATTATACCTGTTGCTGTTGGAATAGGTGTCGGATTAATGATTATTCTTAATGTAACCCACCCTCCTGCAGGAGGAAATCCTATAATTGTGATCATGGGATCGGTTTCTTTTGAATATTTAATATCCCCAGTTATAAGCGGATCAATTATTGTGATAGTTTTTGGCATAATCTTGAACAAATTTATTGCTAAAAGGAATTACCCAAAATAAACACAATTTGTTTGCTAGTCCTATTTAACTTGTGCTAGTCTTTTCAAATAATAATTAATAATTCAGCTTAAAGAAGCTAGTAATAGGAGTAGAAATGAAAGTACTTTGTGTATTGTATGATGATCCAAAAGGAGGAATGCCTAAATCTTATCCTCTGTCGGATTTACCAAAATTAGAGAAATATCCAGATGGAATGACATTACCATCGCCTAAAGGAAGAGATTTTACACCAGGCCAATTACTTGGTTGTGTTTCAGGTGAACTTGGTTTGAGAAAGTTTTTAGAGAGTAATGGACACGAGTTGGTTGTTACTAACAGTAAAGATGGAGATGGATGCGAAGCGGATAAACATATTGTTGATGCTGATATTGTTATCTCACAACCATTTTTCCCTTATTATTTAACTAAAGAGAGAATCGCTAAAGCTAAAAACCTTAAGATGGCAATTACAGCAGGAATAGGTTCTGATCATGTTGATTTGCAAGCAGCAATGGATAATAAAATTGATGTTGTTGAAGTAACTTTCTGTAATTCTAGATCAGTTGCTGAACACATAGTAATGATGATTGTTTCAATGGTTAGAGATTATCACAATCAACACAGAATAGTTAATGAAGGCGGATGGAATATTGCAGATGCTGTTCAGAGAAGTTATGACGTTGAAGGAATGCATATAGGAACCGTTGCTGCTGGAAGAATCGGATTAGATGCACTTAGAAAAATGAAACCATTTGATGTTCATTTGCACTATTTTGACAGACATAAATTACCTGACAGTGTTGAAAAAGAACTAAACTTAACTTTTCATGAATCAGTGGAGTCTATGGTAAAAGTTTGTGATGTTGTTACAATTAATTGCCCCCTTCATCCTGAAACTGAAAATTTGTTTGATGATGAAATGATAAGTAAAATGAAAAAAGGAGCATACATAGTTAACACTGCAAGAGGTAAAATTTGTAATCGAGATGCAATAGCTAAAGCCCTAAAAAGTGGACAACTAAGTGGTTACGCAGGTGATGTATGGTTTCCTCAGCCCGCTCCAAATGATCATGTGTGGAGAACAATGCCAAATCATGGAATGACACCACACACTTCTGGTACATCTTTATCTGCTCAAGCAAGATATGCAGATGGTGTTAGAGAAATATTAGAATGTTTCTTTGAAGGAAAAGAAATTAGAAATCAATATTTGATTGTAAAAGATGGCCAATTAGCAGGAATGGGTGCGCATTCTTACAGTAAAGGGTCTGCAACTAGTGGATCAGAAGAAGCTGCTAAATATCAAAAAAAATAAAATAGATTTATTAAAGGTATGCTACTTAAATAAGTAGCTACCTTTAATACCATAGATTTAAACCCGCATTATTATATATTTTGTATATGAGGTTATTTTATTACTTTTTTTTGTTATTTCTTATCTCGACATCATTCTCTCATTCAAAAGATAAAGCGTATTTTGCAGGAGGTTGCTTCTGGTGCATGGAAGAATCTTTTGAAATGTTGGAAGGTGTAGAAGAAGTTATATCTGGTTACTCAGGAGGGATCACTGCAAATCCAACATATAGGGAAGTCACTTATGGAGATACTGGTCATTTTGAGGTTGTTGAAATAATTTATGACAAAGAGAAAATATCCTATAAAGAACTCTTAAAAAACTTCTGGCTTAATATTGATCCATTTGATGCCTATGGCCAGTTTTGCGATAAAGGATACAGCTACAGATCTGTAGCATTTTATGAAAACGATTATCAGAAAGATTTAATTGATAAAGATATAAAAAGATTAGAAAAGAAATTTAAAAAGAAGGTAGTAACATATGTTAAAGAATTTGAGATTTTTTACAAAGCAGAGGATAAACATCAAGATTACTATCAAGTATATTTAGAAAATTATTTAAAATATAAGAAAGCATGCAAAAGAGAGAGAATACTTGATATTATTTGGGGATCATAATTAATGCCTGTAACAAGCAAATTTGTAGCTTTAAAAAACTATATCCCGACAGGTTTACCAAAAGAAACTGACTTTGAAATAAAAACTAAGGAGATATCTTTAGATACTAAGAACAATATATTGGTTTTAAATTTATGGATTTCAGTTGATCCTTATATGAGGGCAAGGATGACTGAAAGAAAAAACTATAAACCGCCTTTTAATATTGGTGAAGAGATGGAAGGTTATGCTTTAGGTATAGTTAAAGAGTCTAAAGACAAAAATTTTAAAGAAGGAGATATTGTTTTTAGTAATTTCGGAATGAGAGATTACTTTGTTTGTAATTCCAATGATCTAAAAAAAATTGAGCCAATGAATATTCCGATACAAACATATCTGGGTCCACTTGGAATGACAGGTCATACAGCTTATATAGGACTTTTTAAACATGGTAAATTAAAACCAGGTCAAACAATCCTTGTTTCTTCAGCTGGAGGTAGTGTTGGATCTACTGTTTGTCAAATTGCAAAAAATATGGGTTGTAAAGTAATTGCAAGTACAGGATCAGATGAAAAAGTTAAATGGCTGAAAAATGATTTAAAAATTGATCATGCGTTTAACTATAAAAAAATTGAAAATCTTGTTTTGCATCTTAAAGAAGTTTGTCCTGAAGGATTTGATTTATATTTTGATAATGTAGGTGGCGATTTCTTAGAGTCAGCTATTTTTCAAATGAAGAACTTTGGAAGAATTGTAATTTGTGGAAGGATATCCCAAATGAATGCAACTAATCCTGGCTCTGGTTTAAAAAATATGGCTCATGTTCTTGTAAAAAGACTAACTATTAAAGGTTTTATAATTTTTGATCATGAAAATGATCGAGAACAGTTTGAAACTGATATGGCTAAATGGCTATTAGAAGATAAAATTAAATTTAAAGAAACTGTTTACGAGGGTATAGAAAATACGCCAAAATCATTCATTGATTTATTAGAAGGCAAAAACATAGGAAAAATGCTTGTAAAAATTTAATTAGAATTTTTATGAAATTTTTAAAGAAATTTTATAGACCCTTTTTATTAACCTATATTTTTTTGAGTATAGCTATCAGTTTTTATCCATCATTTGATTTTTACTCACTAAAAGGCCAAATTCTTATAATTGCTGTATCTTTTTTTAATGGTTTGATGGGAGTTTACGTAAAAAAATTATAAGACGTAGGGCTCGGGTCTTGCAGAGCTATTTAATACTCTTTCGACTGCGAAAACACTAATATCTATAGTTTGATAACTGCCTGTAGTTATTAATTCAGTTAGAGCTCTACCAATTCCTGGTGCTTGCATTAAACCTCTGCCAGTAAATCCTGAGGCCATGTAAACATTTTCATATTTTGGATGTTTTCCAACTACAGCATTATTATCTAATTTGTTACAATCATAATATCCAGCCCATCCACCTGTTAATTTGAGTTCTTCAAATGCTGGTATTCTTTTTGCAAGAGCAGGCCAAACTAATTCTTCAAAATCATTCCATGCAGGTTCGAGATCTTCTGCATCAAAAACTGAAATTGGAGAACCTGCTAAATATTCTTTTCCTTCTGGTCTCCAATATACTCCTGTTGTTAGATCTCCGGATAATGGCATCTCTGGAATATGTTTAGGACATTTAACTCTAAAGACTGTATGTTTTTGAGGTACTACAGGAATATCTTCAAGTAGTTCCTTAGTCCAACACCCAGCTGCGGAAATAATTGTCTTTGCATTAATTTCAGATAGGCTCTTAACCTCTCCCTTAATAAATTCTGCCCCAAGATCAATTGCTTTATGCTTTAAAGCGCTATGAAATAAAAATGGATCAATCCATCCCTCGCTCTTGTTATCAGTAAATGTTGCAGTTTCAATTCCTTCCTCATTAATGTAAGGAAAATAGTTTTTTAATTCAGAACCTTTAATATTTTTTGTACCCGCTTCACATTCTTTATGATTTTCTAAAGCTCTGTATTGCTCTTCTGCATGATCTGGTCCAAACATTAGAAGATATCCATTGGGCACCATGCTAGCTGTTGGATTTGGATTTTTTTCAGTTTTCAATAATTCTGGTATTTGAAATATAAATTCCCTTGCAAATTTTCCTAAAAGAATATTTTCTTTTTGAAAAAACTGTCGCCTAAATCCACCAAGTGATAATGGGAATGATGCAGTTTTATAAGTTGGATCCCTTTCAATGACTTTTACTTTTCTGCCTTCTTTGGACATAAAGTATGCAGTTGCAGCTCCAATTATACCACCACCTACTATTACAACATCATCCATATTAGTTTATCAAAAAAATGTTTATATTTAAAAGCAATGCAAAACAACACCATAGCAAATATGGAATCATCAAGTACATGCTTAATTGACTTATATTCTTATATTTAAATACCAATAAAACAATAAATATAATTAACACAACAAGATTTAAAATTGCTAAAGAAATATTATGGAAACCAAAGAAAACAACACTCCAAGTTGTATTAAAAAAAAGATGAATGAAATATAAAAATACAATATTTAAATTTTTTGTGTTTTTATGCCACGCATTCCATATGGCTATTGTCATAAATAAATAAAGTAATGTCCATACTGGCCCAAATATCCAATCTGGTGGATTGTATTGAGGTTTAGATAAATTTGAATACCAAGGTTCTTTAAAATTTATAGTAACCAAACCTCCAATAAATGAAGCTGAAAACGTAGTAATTGCAAAAAGAATAAAAGATAAAATTTTATTTTTTAGCATTTAAGTACTATACAGCAGTTAAATATGAATAAAAAAGTAATTTGGATCACCGGCGGAAGTACAGGAATTGGCAAAGCACTTGCGTTAAAATTTGCTAATAATGGATGGACAGTTGCTATTTCTGCAAGAAGAGAAAATTTATTAAAAGAAATCGAAGATAAGCATCAAAATATTAAATCGTTTCCACTTGATGTAAATGATAAGGAAAAGTGTAAGTCTGTTTTTAAAAATATAAAAAAGGAACTTGGTGACATCCAAATTTGTTTTTTTTCTACGGGTACTTGGGATCCAAAAAAAGAAAAAGAAATTGATGTAGAGCAAATTGAAAATGTATTTAAAGTAAATTTTTTTGGAACATTAAATTGTATAAAAGCAGTTGAAACTCATTTTCGAGAAAGAGGAAAAGGTATTATTACCATTGTATCTTCGATTGCAGGATACAAAGGCTTACCTAACTCAAGTGGCTATGGACCATCCAAAGCTGCTTTAAGTAATCTTGCTGAAAGTTTACATTTTGATTTTGGAAGATATGGCGTGAGGGTTTGTTTAGTTTCTCCAGGTTTTATCAAAACACCAATGACTGATAAGAATGATTTTAAGATGCCTTTTCTAAAAACTCCAGAATTCTCGGCAGACAAAATTTATGATGGGCTTATTAATGGTTCTAATTTTGAAATACACTACCCAAAAGAATTAACTTTGATCCTTAAATTTTTAAAAATAATACCTGATCGATTATATTTTTATTTAATACGGAAATTAACTAAATTACAAAAAAAATAAAATTAATCTTTAACAAACATCACAGTCAACTCTGCAACTTTAATTCCAAATTTTGTCATCTTAGCTCTGTTGATAGCTACTCTTTCGTCTTGCATAAATATCCAATCATCAAAAGTAATTTTGATATTTTTTCCTTTCACAGGAACTAACAAAACATACTCAAATTTAAATGCTGGGCCATATGAATACCCCCTAGCCTTTCCAACTACATCGCCTGCAGTTCCCTCGTAATTATGTTCATCAATTTTATCTATTACCCATTGCCTATTTTGTATTTCACCATCATTCCAAATAAATTTTTCGTCTAATATAAGTTGTTTGCCATCCCACTTACCGTCTAGGTCTGCTGAAAATTGTCTTGTAACTTTACCTGATCTATTTTGTAGTATACCCCAAGCTTTGACGTTTCCGCTTAAATATTCTTCAATTATTAGTCTTGGTTTTTGATCTTTAAAATCTTCTGGTTTCATAGATTGATTATTTATACAGCTTGTAATTAATCCTGTAAAAATTATCAATAAAAATACTTTAAAAAATTTTTTGTTAATCATATTAAATTTTATTTTGCATGGAAAATTGAATTAAATCTATATTCTTTGATTTAAACCCAGCTTCACAATATGACAAATAAAAATGCCACATACGTTTAAATTTATTATCAAATCCATATTTTGAAATCTCTTCCCATTTTTTTAGGAATTCATCTCTCCATATTTTTAAGGTATTGGAATAGTGAGAGCCATATGACTCATATTTTTTAATTTCTAAACCGTTGCTACTAGATAAATCATATAATTTTCTTTTTGATGGCAAAAAACCTCCAGGAAATATGTATTTTTGTATAAAGTCTTCTTTGGTTTTATATCTGTCAAATAAACTATCATCGATTGTTATCGCTTGTATCGCGGCACTTCCGTTCTCAGATAGATTTTTTTTAATACTTTTAAAATAATTGACTAAATAATTTTGCCCAACCGCTTCTATCATTTCTATAGATGCGATAGAGTCATATTTGTCTTTTACATCTCTATAATCTTTCAAAAAAATATTCACTTTTTCATTCAATCCATTTTCAAATATTCTTTTTTTTGAAAATTCAAATTGCTCTTTAGAAATTGTTATACAATCTAATTTTACATCATAATTTTTACCCACATATTCAGCAAAGCCACCCCAGCCACAGCCAATTTCTAAAATTTTATTTCCTACGTTTGGCTTTATTAATTCTGTAAGCTTTTTATATTTATTTAGTTGAGCAGAAAATAAATCGTCTTTTTGTTTTTCAAAAATTGCACTTGAATAAGTAAGTGAAGGATCCAACCATAATGAAAAGAAATCATTTCCTAAATCATAATGTTTTGAAATATTTTTAGCTGTTATTTCTATTAGATTAGTTAGATTATCTGTTTCAAATTCATTTCGCATGTACGCTTCTGCAAGTCCTACACTTCCCGATTTTATTATTTGAAGTGTTAAACCAGGTTTGTTAATTTTAATCTTTGCTCTTAATTGTTCACTCTCGTTACCAAACTTATATATTTTGCTGTCATGATTTTGAATTTCAAGAAATCCATGCTTTATTAGTTTTAGAGAATTAAATACGATTTTATCTGACAAAAGATTAAAATTCATTTTTTTTCAAACGTAATATTATTTTTTATTTTTATGTTTTTTTTAACTAACTTAACTCCCTTTAACCATAATTTTAATGCTTCAAAATGAATTGCGGCAATAACTTTAAAGGTCATTAAAGGGTGAGAAATATAAGATATAAGCATATTTTTATTGTTAATTTCTTTTGCAACCCCATCTTGTGAAGCATATAACAATTTTCCCTCCTTATCACTTTGATCAATTATTACGGATAACATTTTTTCAGGTTTGAGGATTCTAAAATTGTATTTACTTTTCATTTCAATAAATGGCGAAACAAAAAACTTCTTCTCACAACTATTTGTAATTATTTTTTCGTCGTTGACTTTAAATATATAAGTATGTTGCTCACCAAATGTATTTTTTACTTCATACAATATAGCTATAATTTTTGAATGATTATCATAAACGAAAAAAATACTTAATGGATTAAATACGTAACCAAATATTCTAGGATAACAAAGCAATTTTACCTTTATGTTTTCAAATTGAATGTTGTTTGATTTTAAATTTTCTATTACCCAGGCTTTTAAATCACTACCATCTCTAGGTCCGTGATCTTTGTCATAAAAACTTAAAATATTAAAACTATTGTTAGAAAAAATTTTAATTTTTTTTTGTATCAAATTAATTTCATCAAGATCTAAAAAGAGTGAGAAAACGTTGTATTTAAAAAAGTGATATTTTGGCTTAAATCTTTTATGAATTACTTTACCTTCGTAAATATTGGAATTTTTAATCATTTAGGTTTTCAATCATATTAATGGATGATTTTATTCCATCCTCATGAAAACCGTAACCAAAATAACTTCCACAAAACAATACATTTCTTTTATTTTGTATTTCTTTTAATAATTTTTGATTATTCAAAGCATCTTGATCAAAATAAGGGTGGGTAAAAGTAACTTTTTGTAGGATTTTTTTTTGATCTATTTCAAAAAAAGGATTTAAGGTTAAGAAAATATTTTTTTCTGTCTTCAGATTTTGTAATAAGTTCAACCAATAAGTTAATGATGTCTTACTAATATCTGATTTATCTATTGAGGAATTCCATGAAGACCAAACTTTTTTATTTTTTGGCATACATACATCGTCAGTATGTATTACTGCTAGATTGGATTTATATTTAAAATTTGAAAGTATTTTTTTTTCATCCTCAGTCGGCTCACTCAAAATTTTCAATGCATCGTCTGCATGAGTAGCGATGACAACTTTATCATAGTCAAAAAATTCGTTACTAGCACCGTAATATACTTGAACACCAATTTTATTTCTTTTTATCGAACTAATCTTATAATTTTTAAAATATTCTCCACTTATTTGAGTTAATACTTTCTCTACATAAGTTCTACTTCTGTTGGTGACTGTGTACCATTGTGGTCTATTTTTTAATTTAAAAAGTCCGTGATTTTGAAAAAATTTTAAAAAAAATTTAATTGGCATTTGATTTGCTTCTACTGGAGGCATAGACCAGATAGCAGAAACCATTGGGATTAGATGAAAATTAATAAAATTTTTTGACCATTTATTTTTTTCAAGAAATTCACCAAGAGTAATCTCTTCATTTAAACTTTTAATTTGATCACACTTTTTGTAGAAATTTATAATATCAAAAAACATTTTTAAAAATTTTAAATTAAAAAGATTAACTTTATTTGCAAAAATTCCGTTTAAACCTCTACCACAATATTCATAATTTGTATCTTTTACAGAAACAGAAAATGACATATCGCTTTTTTCAATTTCAATTTTTAATTCGTTAAAAAAATTTATGAGATTTGGATAAGTTTCATGATTAAAAACAATAAAACCAATATCTACAGGAACTTTTTTACCATTGATTAAAGTATCTAAGGTATATGAATGACCACCAAAATGATCTTCACTTTCAAATAAATCAACATGGTGTTTTTTGGAAAGCTTTTGTGCTGCTGATAAACCAGAGATTCCTGATCCAATTACTGCAATTCGCATTAAGGCTATGCTGCGTCTTCTTTAAACTCATCCATGCTTGGGCATGTGCAGAATATATTTTTATCTCCATAAACATTGTCTACCCGGGCAACTGGAGGCCAAAATTTATTTTGTTTTAGAAAACTTGCAGGATATGCTGCATCTTGTCTTGAATATTTATGTTCCCATACATCTGATGATAATTCAGTATCAGTGTGAGGAGCGTTTTTAATTGGATTATCAATTTTATCAAATTCACCTGATTTAATTTTTTCAATTTCTTGTTTAATCTTAATTAAAGTGTCACAAAATCTGTCTATTTCTGATAAACCTTCACTTTCAGTTGGCTCTATCATCATAGTGCCAGCTACAGGCCATGACATAGTTGGTGCGTGAAATCCAAAATCTATCATTCTTTTAGCAATATCTTCTTCTGTTACCCCTGTTTCAGATTTAATATTTCTAATATCAATTATGCACTCGTGTGCAACATTGCCATTTGCACCTTTGTACAAAATAGGAAAGTGATCTTTAAGTCTATGAGCAATATAATTTGCGTTTAAAATTGCAACTTGAGTAGCAAGCTTTAATCCTTCTGATCCCATCATTTTAATATACATCCAAGAGATTGATAGAATACTTGAACTACCCCAAGGAGCTGCTGATACTGCTCCAATTCCACTTGTTGGTCCGCAATCTTTTATTACTGGATGATTAGGCAGATAAACTTGTAAATGTTTTTTACAAGCTATAGGTCCCATTCCAGGTCCGCCACCACCGTGAGGAATACAAAATGTTTTATGCAGATTAATATGACAAACATCTGGACCAAAATTTCCAGGCTTTGCAACTCCAACAAGGGCATTTAAATTTGCTCCATCCATATAGACCTGTCCACCATGTTTATGAACTAACTCACAAATATCAGTTATTTTTTCCTCAAATACTCCATGGGTAGATGGGTAAGTTACCATTAAAGCTGCGAGATTTTCTGAATGTTGCTCTACTTTTTTCTTTAAATCATCGAAATCTACATTTCCCTCTTTATCACAATTAACAACAACGACTTTCATTCCAACCATTTGTGCGCTTGCTGGATTTGTACCATGTGCCGAACTTGGGATTAAACATATATTACGATGAGCATCATCTCTATTTAAGTGGTACTTTCTTATAACCATTAGACCTGCATATTCTCCTTGAGCGCCTGCATTAGGTTGTAGAGAAACACCGGAAAAACCTGTTATAGATCTTAACCAATTTTTTAAATCAGTAAACAAATCTCTAAAACCTTCCATTTGTTCAACTGGAACAAAAGGATGAGGTTCTGCAAATTCTTTCCAAGAAATCGGGATCATTTCAGCGGCAGCATTTAACTTCATTGTGCACGAACCAAGTGCTATCATAGTTCTATTCAATGCTATATCCTTATCCTCTAGCTTTTTAAGATATCTAAGCATTTCAGTTTCTGAATGATATAAGTTAAAAATTGGATGCTCTAAATATTTTGAAGTTCTTAATAAATTTTTTGGTAAATTAGGTAATTTAACTGAAGGATCCTCTTTTTTTATTGATTCTGCAGCATTAAAAATTTTTAATAATTGATTTACTCTATAAACGTTTTTTCTTTCATCGAAAGAGACAGCAAGCATTTCAGAATTTACTTTTCGTATATTAACTTTCTGATTTAGAGCATTTTTATAAATTTGATCAGTCTTTTCTTTGGTAATAATTGTAACAGTATCAAAAAAATAATCAGAATAAATTTCATAACCTGACTGTTTTATTTTATCAGCAAAACTTTTTGCTAATTGAGAAACTCTTTCAGAAATATTTTTAATTCCATCTGGGCCATGATAAATAGCATATGCTGCTGAAACAATTGCTAATAAAGCTTGTGCAGTACAAATATTGCTTGTCGCCTTATCTCTTCTGATGTGTTGCTCTCTAGTCTGTAAAGATAATCTATATGCCTTGTTACCATGTCTATCAACCGACACACCAACAATTCTACCAGGCATCGATCTTTTATACTCGTCTTTAGTTGCAAAAAATGCTGCATGTGGACCTCCATACCCCATTGGTATTCCAAATCGCTGAGAGCTCCCAACAGCTATATCAGCACCAAGTTCTCTTGGTGTTTTTAATTTTGCTAATGCTAATAAATCACAAGCTAATACAGCCTTACCGTTTTTTTTATGAATTTTGCTAATTGCTTCACTAGGATCTTTAATATCTCCTAAAGTTCCAGGATATTGTAAAATTCCACAAACTAAATCCTCTTTTAATTGATCTAAAACTTCATCTTCTTTTCCAACTAAAACTTTTAAACCCATTGGTTCGGCTCTAGTTTGAATTACATTTATTGTTTGAGGATGGCAATCCTCAGACACAAAAACTAAATTACTATCTTTTTTATTTAATCTATGACTAAGACCCATGGCTTCTGCTGCTGCTGTACCTTCATCCAATAAAGAAGCATTAGCGATATCCATTCCAGTAAAATCAACAATCATTTGTTGAAAGTTTAATAACATCTCAAGTCTTCCTTGAGCTACTTCAGGCTGATAAGGTGTATATGATGTATACCAACCTGGATTTTCTAAAATATTTCTTAAAATAACATATGGCGTATAAGTTCCATAATAACCCATTCCAATAAAATTTGAGTAAACATGATTTTTTTTTGAAATTGCTCTTAATTTTCTTAACGCCTCATATTCCGAATTAGATTCTCCGATATTAAGCTCACCTTTAAACATTATTTTTTCTGGAACAGTGTTATTCATTAAATCATCTATTGATTGATAATTTAATTCTTTTAACATTTTTGATTGGTCTTCTTTAGAAGGTCCAATGTGTCTTTTTATAAAATCTTTTTCTGAATTTGGTAACATTATGCTGATGTCTCCTTTGCAAATTTTTCATATTCATCTTTACTCATAAGACTATCCATTTCAGATTTGTCTTTTATTTTAAGTTTAAAAAACCATGCAGACTCTTCTGGGTCTTCATTTATTTTTGATGGATCATCAACTATCATTTGATTTGTATCTATAACTTCTCCACTAACAGGAGTGTAAACATCACTAGCAGCTTTCGTTGACTCAACCACTCCAGCAGTTCCATCTTTATCGACATTTGAACCTTTCTCTGGGAGTTCAGCAAATACTATATCCCCAAGCATTTCTGTTGCATGCTTGGTTATTCCAATTGTAGCTTCTTCTCCATCTATTTTAATCCACTCATGTTCTTTTGAATATTTAACTTCAGACATTAATTTCCCCTTTTACGTAATTTTTTTTATAAAACGGTAAGTTACAAATATTTGCGGGAATTTTTTTTCCTCTAACTTCAAGAAATATTTTTGTATTTACAGTTGAATAACTATTATCGACATATCCCATTGCTATTGGATGTTCAACGCTTGGTCCAAATGTGCCACTTGTTACTTTCCCAATTTCTTGATTTTTATCATTGTAAATTTTGGTATTTCCTCTAGCAATTACTTTGCTGTCTGGTTTTATGCCAACTCTCAATTTTTTTACTCCGCTTTGAAATTGGTTTTTTAAAACTTCTGATCCAAGAAATTCAGTCTCAATTCTGCTCTTAGGTATTGCCCATTTTAGATTAGCTTCGATAGGACTTGTATCGTTGTCTAAATCATTTCCATACAAGCAGAGTCCAGCTTCCATTCTTAATGTATCTCTTGCTCCTAAACCAATCAATTTAGATCCATTTTCTATCAAACTTTCTACAAAAGTTTCAGCATCACTATTTTTTATAGAAATTTCAAATCCATCCTCACCAGTATATCCTGATCTAGTTATGTATACTTTTTCATTTTTATAGACATGGTTGTTTCCGTTCATAAATTTTAGACTGTCACAACCAGGTATAACTTTATTTAAAACATTTTTTGCTTCGGGGCCCTGCAATGCAATTAATGACAATGACTCGTCAAGATTTAATTTATATTGATTATCAAGTTTAGATTTTATTACTTCATAATCATTATACTTGCATGCAGCATTTAAGATAATTAAAAATCCATCAGATGTTTTGGTAATTATCAGATCGTCCTGAATTCCTCCTTTGTTATTCATTAAAAATGAATACTTACTTTGATTAGTTTTCAATTTTTTCAAATCCGCAGGAAAAATCTTTTCAAGATCATTTGTAAGATCATCACCACCCGATATAAATAATTGACCCATATGAGAAACATCAAAAATACCAGAGTGTGAACGTGTGTATTTATGCTCTTGTATAATTCCATCTTTATATTGGATGGGCATTTGATATCCGGCAAATTCTACAAGCTTTGCGCCGTACTTAATGTGGAGATTATTTAAAGATGTTTTTTTTATATTCATATTAACTCTATATGCCCCCTCTGTCTTTTTGCCTGAGAGATTTGCTCCTTCGGCGAGAATTATTCTCTTTCCAGAGTTAATATGTACGGTCCATTTGCCTGAGAGTTTCCGGGGTGGTTGCTCCTTCGGCGCTACAAAAGTAGTCTCTCCCGTATAAATCCTTATAACATAACTAATATAAATTTATAGCTCTAATTTATTGCACTTTTTTTTTTCATAAGTGAAAGAAATTGTATTAAAACTGCAAATATCACTATTAAACCACCAATTAAAACGCTGGTTGGAGGATTTTCATTTATAAACATCCAGGCCCAAAAAGGTCCTAAAACTGCCTCTGATAACATTATGATTCCAACTAATGCTGAAGGTGTAGATCTTGCACCGATTGTAATAAAAATAAAACCAAAACCAAGTTGGAAAAAACCAGCTAAAAATCCCAAAAAAATGTCATTTAAAGATATAAAGATCGTTTTAGACATAAAATATCCAATGATCAAAGCAATAACACCTGCAATAAATTGTAATGGAACCATATCTATACTTGGAAATTTTCTAACTATTAAAATTAATGTTGCGAATGATATTGGCATAATAAAAGCAGCAATATTTCCACTCATTTGTCCAATTGTTAATGAGCTTCCAACCATCAAAATTATTCCTGAAATTGCTAAAACTATAGAAGTTAATGTTATTAAGTTTATTTTTTCTTTTAAAAATATATATCCAAAGATTGCTAAAAATAATGTTTGGGTTTGAATTATAAAATTAGTATTTGCTACAGTAGTATTATACATCGCAAAAACATAACCACTAAAGCCACAGGCAAGTATAATGCCTCCAATAAGACCAGGGATTCCAGATTTATAAAATGCCGAAATAAAATTTTGCTTATAACTAATAATTAGAAAGATCAGAACTACAATTATAAAAAAAACTGATCTCCAAAATAGTATCTGCCATAGAGTGGAGCCTTCGAAAGATTTGACTATCAACCCTCCAAAACTTAAACTGAAAGCACCAAAAAAAATCAAAAGCGGTCCTGGTAATTTTGTAATTAAATTCATTTAATTTGAGAAATAATATTATTAGTCTCCATCTGATAAAGTTTATATAATGTTTCAGCATCCTCTAAACTTACATCTTTAAATTTAATATTAGATCCTGGTGTTAATTGTACCAGTCGATCATAGTCAGCAGATATGACAGTTGCAATCTTCGGATATCCACCAATAGTCCCATGATCTGATAACATAATTATTGGATCTCCAGCAGATGTTATTTGAATTACACCTTTTACCAAACCTTCAGATTTTATATTAGGATCAACGATATTTTCAATTTTTGGACCTTCTAATCTCATACCCATCCTGTCTGAAAGTTTTGTAATTTTAAAACTTTCTTTAAAGAATTTATTTTGTGAAGACTCAGAAAAATAATCATAGTTTGTGCCTTTAATGACCCTTATATTTTCAATGGTGCTACCTAAGTAATCAAGTTTTCTTTTGTTAAAAGAATTATTAATATCAATTATTTCAATTTCTAAATCTTTAGAAAATTTATTCCCGTTATTTGGTCCAATTTGAGCTTGTGTATTTATTGAACAGCTTCCCCAATAATAATCAACACCAAAAGTTCCATTAATCGAAAAATATCCATAAACAGACTTGTTGGTTGAATGAATATCGACTTCATCACCATTTTTTAACAAATAACATTGGTAGGAATTACCATCAATAACACCTTCTTTTGTTATAATTTTAAATGATACATTTCCAGAAATACAAAAAAAAATATCTTTTCCGAAATACTTCAAATGCGGGCCTTGATAAGCAAATTCTATTACCGGTGAATTGTAATCATTTTGTAGAAGTGAGTTTAACAATTGAAAATTTCTTTTATCCATCGCTCCACTAAAAGGAATACCAATATGGTATAAATTATTTCTTCCTAAGTCTTGATATGTGGTGTTGATACCAGCTCTTAAAATTTTAAAGTAGTTTCTATCTTTTGATTTCATTATATTGATCTAAAGTTATTCTATAAAATTTTATTGTATCTCCTGGATTAACAAGATTGGGGTTTAATTGATTAGATGTGTCGAAAATATTTTGTGGTGTATTTCCCAAAATATTCCATCCCCCAGGTGTTTCAAAAGTATATATATTGCAAAATTGTTCCGTTATTCCAACTGAACCTTTTGGAACTTTAACTCTTGGTGTTTCTAATCTTTTTAATCTCATATCCTTTTCAAGATCACCGAGAAAAGGCATGCCAGCCACAAAACCTGTCATATAACAAAAGTAATTTTTGCTAAAAAATTTTTCTAGGATTATTTCTGATTTTAATTTTAATTTATTTTCAACTCTTTTAATATCTAATGCAAAATTATTATCACAACACACAGGAATTTCGATTAAGTTTTTTTCTAATTTATTGTTTTCTTTAATCTCTATATTTTCAATTTTTTTTTTTAAAGATAAAAAAGAATGTATATTTAAATCATATGAAATTATTAATTTATTATAAGATGGAGTTAAGTTTGTAATACCTTTTAAATTTAATTTTTTTATATGGTAAAAATATTTGATAACATTTGAATTAATTTCTTGATTTACATCACTTCCAAAATCGCAATACAAAGCTGCGTCACCAAGATTTAATATATTTTTTATCATACCATGTTATACTTATGATTTATTAGTATGGAAATTAATATCAATTGTGATTTGGGTGAAAAATCAAAGCATCATTCAGATGAAAATGATCCAAAATTACTGGAAATTGTCAATTCAGCTAATGTTGCTTGTGGTTATCATGCTGGTGATGAAGATAGCATGAACCAAGTTGTAAAAATTTGTAAGAAAAACGGTGTGAGCATAGGTGCGCATCCATCATTTAATGATCCAGAAAACTTTGGACGTAAAAGACTAAATTTATCGTCAGATGAAATAAATAAATTGTTAATTGATCAGTATGAAATTTTACAAGATATAGCTGAAAAACATGGTGAAATCGTTACACATATTAAACCACATGGTGCATTAAATAATATGGCTTGCG
The DNA here is from genome assembly GCA_902564385.1 of uncultured Pelagibacteraceae bacterium. Classification (GTDB taxonomy): domain Bacteria; phylum Pseudomonadota; class Alphaproteobacteria; order Pelagibacterales; family Pelagibacteraceae; genus Pelagibacter. Next base: position 162,557 of record CACFAT010000001.1, on the reverse strand, counting down.
AGGATATTGAGCTTGCAACTATCATTGCAAAATCAATCTGCAATTTTAATAAAGATTTAATCTACTTGGTACCGACAGGTTCAAAAATGGAAGAGGCTGCAAAGAAATTTGATATGAGGATAGCATGTGAAATTTTTGCCGATAGAAATTATGAAGATAATGGAAATTTAGTGTCTAGAAAAGAGCCTCATGCACTTATTACAGATCCAGATAAAGCAAAAAGTCACGTTTTAAGCATGGTTCAGAACCAGGCCATTAATTGTCACAGCGGAAAGCAAATACCTTGTGAAATAGACTCTGTGTGCATACATGGGGATAATGAAAGTTCACTATCTACAGCTATATCTATAAAAAATAATTTAATAGATAATGGCTTAGAGCTAAAAACACTAACTAACTTAAGGAAATTTAAATAATGATAAAAAAAATATTTTTTTCAATGTTCTTTTTAATTTTTTTAGCAGGAACATCTTTTGCTGCTGGTTCAAGTGACTCGAGCTCAAAGGAAACGTTATATGATAAAGCTGTACAACAAATAAAAATGGCAAAAAAATTAGAAAAAAAAGGTAAAACCGAGAAAGCGATTAAAAGATACGAAAGAGCAATTAAATTTTTGGTAAAGTCAAATAAGATGAAACCAAATAAAGCAGATACTTTAAACTATCTTGGATTTGCAACAAGAAAAATTGGTGATTTTGAAAATGGTGAGAAATATTATCTTCAAGGTTTAGCGATTGAGCCAAATCACATAGGAATTAACGAATATTTAGGTGAATTATATGTTGCAACCAATAGAATGAATTTAGCAAAAGAAAGATTGAATGTTCTAGAGGGATGTAATTGTGAAGAATACAATCAGCTAAAAGGTGTTATAGACGGATCTAAAAAATCAAAATACTAGTTTATATTTTTTATCATTTGCTCAGGCATCCAAAGAGCAATTTCTGGAAATATCACAACCAAGATAACAGCAAAAATCATTAGCAAGAAGAGTGGAAACGCGCTTCTTGCTATATAACCCATATCTTTATTAGCCATACCCTGAAGAACAAAAAGATTAAAACCAACCGGCGGCGTGATCTGAGCCATTTCGACAACAATAACTAGAAAAACACCAAACCAAATCATATCAAAACCTGCTTGTCTAATCATTGGTTCAATTATAGCCATTGTTAAAACTACAGCAGAGATACCATCAAGAAACATTCCAAGAATTATATAAAAGATCATTAAAACAAAAATTAAAACATAAGGAGAAAGTTCCATTCCTTCAATCCATAGAGCAAGATTTCTTGGCAATCCTGTAAAACCCATTGCCAAAGATAAAAAAGTGGCTCCAGCTAATATAAAAGCTATCATGCAAGAAGTTTTAGTAGCACCCAAGAGAGACTCTTTAAATGTTCTTAAAGACAAACTCTTTTGAAAGTATGATAAAATTAATGCACCTACTACGCCCAAAGAAGCTGCTTCGGTTGCGGTTGCTATACCAGTATAAATTGAGCCAATAACTGAAACTATTAATAATATTACAGGTATCAGTTTTCCTGATTTCCTTACCTTTTCCATAAGTGTGAAGTCTTGTTTAAAAGTGGGCATGGATTTTTTATTTATTGACGACCAAATCATTACATATGTCATAAAGATCAACGCAATCATTATTCCTGGTAAAATTCCTGCAATAAATAGTTTTGCTATCGACTCTTGGACAGTCACACCATAAATAATTAAAATAATTGAAGGTGGAATTAGAAGACCCAGCGTTCCAGAACCAGCTAAACTTCCAAGCAGAATACTTTCTGGATATTTTCTTTTTCTTAGTTCTGGAATAGACATTTTTCCTACTGTGGCTACAGTCGCTGCAGAAGATCCTGAAATAGCTGCAAATAAAGCACATCCAACTACATTAACATGCACTAAGCCACCAGGTAGTTTCTGCATCCATGGAGATAATCCTTCAAATAAATTTTCAGATAACTTCGTCCGAAATAAAATTTCACCCATCCAAACAAATAAAGGAAGTGCAGTTAAAGTCCATGAAGATGAGGCTCCCCAAATTGTTGTTGCCATCGCATCACCAACTGGCCTTGTAGTGAACAGCATCATTCCTATTGATGAAACTCCAACCATGCTTATAGCAACCCAAATTCCCGATCCTAAAAATATCAAGAGAACACTTATGAAAAATATAGTAAGTAAAATTTCAGTCATTTTTTTTTGTTTGTATTTTCAAAACTAATTGATGAGATACACATATGAAAAAAATTAGTGATCCTAAAGCAACACTAGTTTGTGGTATCCAAATTAAAATTTCGTCAGCTCCTTCACTTCTCTCTTGAAATTCATAAGATATTTTTAGCATTTTCAAAAAATAAAAAGCTAGATAACCAGAAAATATAGTCGCAACTATCAAACTCCATAATTCCAAAAATCTCTTTTTAATCCCAGTAGCTTTTTCTAAAAATAAAGTAATTCTAATGTGACCACCTTCTACGAAAGTATAAGATAAAGCAAAAAAAGATGAGGCAGCCATACAATATCCAGAATATTCAGCTAGGCCTCTTATATAAAAACCAAATATTCTTGATGAAATTCCAATTAAAATAAAAACTGCAACCAAAATAAGAAAGAATGCAGCTATATAGCCTGAATAACTATAAAGATTATTTAAAAATTTATTGACTTTAGTAAACATATAAAAAGGCCGTTTAATACGGCCTTTTTAATTATAATGATTTAATTATAGGCAGCAAGAACACTAGCACCTCTATCGCCAGCTTTTTTCTTCCATTCTTCTGCCATTGTAGCACCAACTTTTTTGAAATGACTTTCAAGGGCTGCATTTACTTTGCCTACTTTCATTCCAGCATCAGCTAAAGCTTTTTTATCAGCAACATTTCCTTTTTTTGAAAGTGCCCAACCTTTTTTCTCGGCAACTGCCGCCTCTTCCATTATCATTTTTTGTGTAGCTTTATCTAACTTATTCCAAGAACCTCTGTGAGCTACAATCATATTTTTTGGAAACCAAGCCGCAATATCATAAAAATACTTTACTCCATTTTCCCAAATTTTACTGTTCTTACCAGTAGTTGGTGAAGTAATCATACTTTCAACCGCGCCGGTTGAGAATGCTTGACTTATTTCAGCTGCTTCAATTTTTGTAGGAGCCATACCTGTCAACTCAGCCATTCTAATAGTTGCAGAATTATATGCTCTAAATTTTAAACCTTTTAAATCAGCAACACTGTTAATCTCTTTTTTACTATAAAGACCTTGCGCAGGCCATGGAACAGCATATAAAAATACAAGACCTTTTTGATCTAAACCTTTAATTATTGCAGGCTTAGATGCTTGATACAATTTCATAGCATCATCATATGATGTCGCAAGAAATGGTTGTGAGTCAATCTCTAACAACGGATCCTCTTTACCTAGAGCCGACATAAATCTCTCACCAATTTGAGCTTGTCCAGTTCTAACAGCTCTAAATATTTCTCCACCTTTAAATAGAGATCCACCTGGGTGAGTTACTATTGTTAATTTTCCCCCACTTTTTTCTGAAACATTTTTAGCAAATTCAGCTGCATTAGCAGAATGGAAGTTGCTTGCACCATATGCTAGTGCCATATCCCATTTTTCTGCAGCAAAAGCATTAGCAGTTAAAAGAACAGAAAATAAAACAGAGAGCAAAATTTTGAAAAGTTTCATAAATCCTCCATATTTTTAAAAAACATATCTCATTATGTATTAAAACTTAAATCAATAAAAATTTTTGATGTTTTATTGAAATATAATAAATAATTACTATTATAATAGCATCTTGATAGAACAATCACTCATTTTACTGCAAATTATATTTATAGATATTATTCTAGCTGCAGATAATGCAATAATAATAGGATTGATTGCTGCTAACTTCGTTCCAAAAAATAGAAAAAAGATAATATTTTGGGGAGTAGTTGGTGCGTTAGTTTTCAAAGTCATATTTGCAATATTTGCAACATATTTATTTAAGTTTTACTTCATTAAAATTCTTGGTGGATTACTTTTAATTTGGATTGTTAATGACTTAAGAAAAGATTTATTTGAAATTCAAAAAATTAAGTCACCTAAAAAGAAATCTATGGAACCTTCATTTATCAAAAGTATTTACAAAGTATTATTTGCAGATATTACGATTAGTTTTGATAACGTTATTGGCGTTGTGGGTGCAGCTAAAGGTAATTTTGGTTTTATGATTTTTGGCTTAGTATTATCAGTAGTTCTTACTGGAGCCTTAGCTACTTATTTAGCAAATTATATACAAAAACATTTATGGATAGCTTATATAGGTTTAGGCTTTATATTATTGGTTGCTATTCAATTAGTAATAGGTGGGCTAGTCGATTTAGAAATTTTAAATATTAATGAAAAATATATAAAGTATTTCTAATATTACCAAGTTCCAGTATTTTCCATTGATGACCAGGGCTCTTTAGGAGGAAGATTTCCTTCCTGAAGTATTTCTATTGATATTTTATCTGGTGATTTCACAAATGCCATATGACCATCTCTAGGTGGTCTATTAATTGTATAACCCATATCCATTAGTCTTTGACATATTTCGTATATATTTTTAACTCTATAAGCTAAGTGACCAAAATTTCTAGATCCCTCTCCTAAATTGTCACCGTCCCAATTATAAGTTAGTTCAATTTCTGCATTATTGTCGTTTGGTGCAGCTAAAAAAATTAATGTATATCTGCCTTTTTCATTTTCCATTCTTTTTGTCTCTTTTAAACCCAGTCCATCACAAAAAAATTTTAACGACTCCTGAATATTAGAAATTCTGATCATTGTGTGTAAATATTTCATAGTAAAATTATAATTTATTTCTATTCTAGTTCAATAGTACTTGGTGGTTTAGAAGTCACATCATAAACTACTCTATTTATACCTCGAATATTATTAACTATTTTATTCGATACCATTTGCATAAATGATTTATTAAATTGAAAATAATCCGCTGTCATCCCATCTTCAGATGTTATTGCTCTAAGCAAACATAAATATTCATAGGTTCTATTGTCTCCCATGACACCAACAGTTTTAACAGGCAGTAATGCAGCATAAGCCTGCCATATCTTATGATATAGATTGTTTTCTCTTAATGCATTTACAAAGTAATTATCTGCTTCTTTTAAAATTTTTATTTTTTCTTTAGTAATTATGCCTGGCATTCTAATTGCTAAACCAGGACCAGGAAAAGGATGTCTAGAAATAATTTCTTTACTTAAATTTAATTCTAGACCTAACATTCTAACTTCATCTTTAAATAAATACTTCAATGGCTCAACCAATTTTAATTTCATCCTTTTCGGCAGACCACCTACATTATGATGAGACTTAATTTTTGACGTTTGACTTCCTGTTACAGATTTACTTTCAATTAAATCAGGGTATAGAGTTCCTTGAGCTAAAAATTTTACATTTTTTATTTTTTTTGCGTATTTTTCAAAAAGTTTGATAAATAAATTTCCAATAATTTTTCTTTTTTTTTCTGGATCTGTTACGTTTTTTAATTTGCTTATAAATAATTGTTCAGCATTTACATAAATTAAATTCAATTTAAATTTTTTTCTAAAAGTATTTACTACTTGTTTTTCTTCGTTTTTTCTGAGCAGGCCAGTATTAACGAATATACAAGTTAGGTTTTTTCCAATCGCATTACTAATTAATTTTGCTACTACACTGCTATCTACACCACCAGATAATGCACAAATTACTTTAGAATTTCCAACTTGTTCTTTAATTTGTTGCATAAGTTTGGATTTTTGATTTTTTGATGTCCAATTTTTTTTAATTTTACAAATTTTAATTACAAAGTTTTTTAATATTATTTTGCCTTTAACTGTATGGGAAACTTCTGGATGAAACTGTATGCCATATATTTTTTTTTTTACATTTTCTATCATACATAATTTCGAATTTGAGGATTTTGCTATAACTTTAAAACCTTTAGGTAATTTAATTACCTCATCTCCATGGCTCATCCATACATTGGTGGATTTTTTTGAAAAGAAATTTTCGGTTAAAGCGCTTTTTTTTAATTTTGTAACTTTTGCTAACCCAAATTCTCTTGATTTTGCTCGTTTTACTTTACCTCCTAATTCTTTAGAGATTATCTGATGGCCAAAACAAATACCTAAAATTGGAATATTTAAACTTAATATACTTCTATTGAATTTAACTTTTTTATTTTGATAAACATTTAAGGGACCACCTGATAAAATGATGCCTTTCACATTTTTTTCATTTTTGTAGTTTTTAAGTTTGTTGTGACTTATAATTTCACAAAAAACATTTAATTCTCTTACTTTTCTTGCAATTAATTGTGTGAACTGAGACCCAAAATCGATTATTAAAACTTTATCTAGATTATTTTCAAGACGCATCTTTTTTTTCAAACTCTTTTAGGCGTTTGTTTATAGATGCGATTTTATCACAAAGGTTCGAGCATATTTTCTTAAAATCTTCTCTAAGTTCCTCTGCTTTAGAAAAATTAGATCTTTCTAACTCAATATCTATTAATAGATACATTGCCTCTTCGTTGTTTGGCTCAAGTAGTAAAACTGTATTTATATTTTTTTCCAGTTCTATTTTGTTTTCTTCATTTTTAAATATTTTTGCTAAATATAGATATGACTTTGAGTCTTTGGGATTGTATACAATATTTCTTTGAAATAAAAATTTTGAATCTTCATATTTTTCATTTTCATAAAGACTTTTTGCTTCATCAAAAAAATTAACTTTTTCCGCGTAAACATTAAAAACTAAAGTAAAAAGTAAAATTATTGCTAAGGTAATTTTTTTTATCATCTTTTTATTTCGTCTATGTTATGTACCATACTTTCATAAAAACCTGCTTTAGTAATTTTGACAAATTTTGGTTTTTTTCTGAGATCTTTAATTCTTTTTGCACCTAAGTATCCCATTGATGATTTTAAACCCCCTACTAGTTGGTAGATTATTTTTTCAACTGTGCCTTTGTATTTAACAAAACCTTCAACACCTTCTGCTACATATTTTGAAGTATCTTTTTGTTTTGATTGAAAATATCTATCTGCTGATCCTTTATTCATTGCTCCAATAGATCCCATGCCTCTAAAACTTTTAAATAATTTACCACCTCTTTTAATAATTCTTCCTGGAGCCTGATCTGTTCCTGCAAATAATGATCCAATCATTACCGCATCTGCTCCTGCTGCAAGTGCTTTTGCAATATCCCCAGAAAATTTGATACCTCCATCAGCTATTAATGTTGTTTTACTTTTGCCCATACCTTTTTTTACATCTAAAATTGCACTTAACTGTGGAACTCCTATCCCCGCAACTAATCTTGTAGTGCATATAGATCCTGGTCCAATTCCAACTTTTATAATATCTACTCCTTGCTTAATCAGAAATTTAGCTGCTTCTGCTGTAGCAATATTACCTGCACATAAAGCTGTTTTAGTTGGTTTAATTTTTTTAATTTTTTTTATTATTTCAGCTACTTTTTTTGTGTGGCCATGAGCTGTATCAACAACAATTAAATCGATATTTTCTTTTAAAATCTTTTGAGCTCTTATGTGTTCGTTTAAACTTGCACCAACAGCTGCACCAACTAATATTTTTTTTGCTTTTACTTTTCTTATTTCTTTTATCTGATCATTTATTGATAAATTTCTATGTATAACACCTATTCCACCCTTTTTACCGATTGAAATAGCCATGTTAGACTCTGTTACAGTATCCATTGCTGAAGTTAGAAGGGGTATAGAAATATTTAAGTGTTTTGATAATTTAACTTCTGTCTTTACTTCTGAAGGTAAAATTTCAGAATAATTTGGTGCTAAGGTTACATCATCGAAAGTGAGCGCTTCTTTGATAGGATCCATGTCCTTATATAAACGATTCTTAAAAAAATGAAAGTATCTATCTTAAATTTTTGCAGATTAAGAAACTTTCTTTAGAGTCTTTTCTACTTGCTGGAGGCTTATAGACATTAAATTTTACAAAATTTTTTTTTGAAAATGCAATTATCTCATTAAATGAAGTTCCCATAAATAATTTTGAGACAAAATAGCCATTTGGCTTCATCATTTTTGTAGCGAAATCCAAAGCTTCTAAAACTAATTCTCCAGTTACCATAGAATCTAGGTTTTTGTTTCCCGTAGTATTGACTGCCATATCTGAAATAATTAGGTCAATTTTTCCACCAAAATAATTATTAATTTTATTTTGTTGCTCAGTATCCGTAAAATCTCCTTTTAAAATTTTTACATTCTTTATTTCTTCTATTTCTTTTAAATCTATTGCTAAATGCTTATTACATTTTAAATTACTTGATATATATTGAGACCAACTTCCAGGAGCAGCTCCAAGATCTATTACTGATATATTATTTTTTAAAAATTTAAATTTTTCGTTAATTTCCTTTAATTTATAAACGGCTCTTGATCTATATCCTTCAACTTTTGATTGTCTAACATAAATATCTCTTCTCTGCTTATTAATCCAATTTTTTGAGATTTTATTTTTTTTCAATTAGTTTTGAACCTTAAAGATTTTGAGATTTTATTATTATCCAAAGTATTTAATTCTATCTCTAGATTTTTCTCGTTTCTCATATCTTTATCATTTACTTTAATACCACTAGCTAAATGTATAATTCCAATTTTATGATTTGGTAAAAAAGGTTCCACGAAAATTTTATTCTTTTCATCAAACTTTGGAAGTAAGTTGCTAGCTAACCAGTTGCAATTATGAGGAAGAAATTCAACATCTACATTATCAATATATACACATATATTTATTGCTAGTTGCTCTGAACCAAATATTTGTCCATGACTAAGAGTAGTTTTTAAATTTTTTTGCCAAACATTCCAGCAGCTAGAGTCTTTTTCTAATGAGAAAACACCAATATTAATATGCGGAGCAAATGCTAACTTTCTTGCTTTATTAATATCAATTTTAGATTTAATAGCATGTTTAAAATTTTGAGATTTTATAATGGCTAATTTTCCAAACAACCAATTAACGTTACTTAATATTCTATATCCAGGTGTCATTGTCTGGGTAATGCCTAGTTTACCATTATCACAAGCCTTAAAATATAAGTCTATTGAGCTCCAATCTTGAACCCAAGCATCACAATCAATCCACAGGTATTTTTTATAATTTGGAAAATATTTTGGAAGAAACGCTCTTGATACCTGACTTTTTAGCCATTCTTTACCTTTAACTTTAGATTGTGGAACCTCAATATCCCATTCAGCTTTTTTGATCTCGTCTACTTTATCTTTTAGAAGAGCGGTTTGCTCCTCTGTTAAACCCGCATCAAGTATACAAATAGCAACCTTTTCACTGTAATTGAATTGTTTAATAGAGTCTATTAATTCATTTAGCAATTCAAAGTAATTAGAATCTGCTAGAGAAATAATTACATTCTCTTTCATTACAAAATATCTTCGTGATGATCAACGCCATCATCTTTTTCTTTATTTTGTTTTTTTAAAAATAAGTAATGAATTGAACTTGCTGGAATCATTAATAAATAAATAATTCCTGAAATTATAATTGTATTAAAGGTATATATTAGCAACAAACCAAAATATAAAATTATTCCAAATAAAAGAAATATTGAAGTACTTCTTGGGACAACAATTCTTTTAAAAGAATATGTAGGAATTTTACTTATCAAAAGTACAGAAATAACAATGAATAAAGATGGAACAATTATATTTTTATTAATAGTTATAAACTGAACTTCACTAAAACTATAAATTAATGGCATTAATACTAATACTCCACCTGCTGGTGATGGAATACCTTCAAAAAAATTGTCTCTCCATGAAGGTTCCCCTCCTGTTGAAACGTTAAATCTTGCAAGTCTTAAGGCAACGCAAACCACATATATTAAAGATATTAACCAACCAAATCTGCCAATATTATCTAGCGCCCAGAAATACATTATGAATGCTGGCGCTACTCCAAAACTAATTACATCCGTTAATGAGTCTAATTCTTTTCCAACTTTTGATGTGGCTTTAATTAATCTTGCAATTCTTCCATCTAAACCATCTATAATTGCAGCAATTAAAACTGCAATAACTGATAATTCAAATCTTCCATCAAATGCAAACTTAATTGAAGTCAAACCAATACACACACCAACTAGCGTCATAATATTCGGCAAAATAACTCTTGAATTTTTATTTGATACTAATCTTATATTCTTTTTTGGATTTTCCATTTATCTTTTTGCTATCAATGTTTCTCCAGCAACTGCTCTTTGATTAACTTTTACGAGTGGTTCATAGTTTTCAAAATATAAATCTGCTCTACTTCCAAATCTAATCATTCCAATTCTAGATCCTTGATCAACATTTTCTTCAACTGAGGTATCAGTTACTATTCTACGTGCAACCAGTCCTGCTATTTGAACTACAATTATATCTTCTCCGTGAGAATTTTTAATTTTATAATAATTTCTTTCATTATCCTCACTTGCTTTATCAAGAGATGCATTGATAAATTTTCCAGGTTTGTATAAAATTTCTTCAATTTTTCCTGAACATGGAGATCTATTCACATGACAGTCAAATACATTCATAAATATACTTACTTTCTTAAATTTTTTATTTTCAAGTCCCAATTCTTTTGGTCCGTTTGTATCTAAAACTTGTAAGACCAATCCGTCAGCAGGACTTGTTAAATAGTTCTCATCATTTATTGGAATTCTCTCTGGATCTCTAAAAAAATAATAACACCAAATACTTAAAACCAAACCTATGAAACCTAAAAAACCATGAATGAAATATAGGATGATCGTTGCTACTACGAAAATTACTATAAATTTATAGCCTTCGTTATGAATCTTTGGAAAAATTTTGTCTATCATAATCGTTCAATTGATAATTCTGGATTAATATGTATATAAAAAGTATAAATTCAATTATTAAGATACATCAAAAAATGAGCAAAATTAAGGTAAAAAATCCCATTGTCGAGCTAGACGGCGATGAAATGACAAGAGTAATTTGGGAATTCATCAAAAACAAATTAATCCTACCTTATTTAGATTTAGGCATTGAGTATTACGATCTAGGAATGAAAAGCAGGGATGATACGGATGACAAAATTACCATCAACTGTGCCAATGCAATCAAGAAAAATGGAGTAGGTATCAAATGCGCAACTATTACTCCTGACGAGGCGAGAGTTGAAGAATTTAAATTAAAGAAAATGTGGAGATCACCAAATGGAACAATAAGAAATATTATTGGAGGAACAGTATTTAGAGAGCCAATAATTTGTAAAAACATTCCTAAACTTGTCCCATCTTGGACAGATCCATTAATTATTGGAAGGCATGCTTTTGGTGATCAATATAGAGCTACGGATTTTTTAGTTCCAGGAAAAGGTAAATTAGAAGTTAAATGGACATCAGAAGATGGAAGTGATGAAAAGAAATATGAAGTATTTAATTTCCCAGGACCAGGTATTGCTCTTTCAATGTATAATTTAGATAAATCAATAGAGGACTTTGCAAGATCATGTTTCAATTACGGCCTAATAAAAAAGTGGCCTGTATATTTATCAACAAAGAATACCATACTAAAAAAATATGACGGTAGATTTAAAGATATATTTCAAAGTGTTTTTGAAAAAGATTTTAAATTAGAATTTAAAAAAAATAATATAACTTATGAACACAGGTTAATCGATGATATGGTAGCTTGTGCAATGAAATGGCATGGTAAATATATCTGGGCTTGCAAAAATTATGATGGCGATGTTCAGTCTGACACTGTTGCTCAAGGTTATGGTTCTTTAGGTTTAATGACAAGTGTTTTATTAGCACCTGATGGCAGAACAATGGAAGCAGAAGCGGCTCATGGAACTGTTACTCGACATTTTAGAATGCATCAGCAAGGTAAAGAAACATCAACCAATCCAATTGCATCTATATTTGCTTGGACAAGAGGTTTGGCGCACAGAGGGAAGTTAGATAGCAATGATGAATTAATTAAATTTGCCAAAACACTTGAAGAAGTATGTGTTAATTCGGTTGAATCAGGATCAATGACAAAAGATTTAGCAATACTTATTGGTCCTTCAACAAAGTATTTAACAACTAACCAGTTTTTAGATGTAATTGATGGAAGTTTAAAACAAAAATTAAATTAACGTTTTTATTTTTTCTAAAGCTTCATCGATTTTATTTGAATCTTGACCCCCAGCTTGTGCAAAGTCTTTACGACCTCCACCGCCTTTTCCACCTATAATTTCAGATCCTAATTTAGCAAATTTAACTGCATCGTACTTATTTATTAAATTTTCAGTTACACCTACCGCAAGACCAACTTTCTCGTCTTTATTTGCAAATACAACTACTATTCCATCACCTAATTCTTTTTTACCTGCATCAACTAGTTTTCTTAGGTCTTTTGGAGATAGGTCTTGAACTTTTTGTAATCTAACTTGAGTGCCATTTATATTTTCATCTTTAATTATGTTTTTTGTTTTATCAGCTAAAACTGATTGAATATTTAATTGCTCTAGTTGTTTATTGAGGTCTTTAATTAATCCTTTCGTATCTTTATTTTCTAAATTTGGTTTTCCACCTAATTTAATTATTTGAGCAGAAACATCCTTAATATTGTCTTCATCCTTTTGTGCAGAAAGGTTTGACATTTTTTCCTTATTTTTTAAGAATATTTCGAGTTGTTTGTCCCTTAAAGCCTCAACCCTTCTAACTCCAGCAGCTATTGAGGATTGGCTAATAGTTTTAAATTTTCCAATATCACCTGTATTTTTTACATGTGTTCCACCACATAATTCTGTTGAAAAATAAGAGTTATTTTCCGCTCCCATAGAAACTACTCTCACTTCTTCTCCATATTTTTCACCAAAAAAAGCTAAAGCACCTTTTTCAATGGCAGCTTTTGGTGTCATAATTCTTGTAGTTACATCAGTTTTGTTTTGTACGTATTCATTAACTAATTTATCAATAATTGTTAGCTCATCCTCTGTAATTGGTTTCATATGACTAAAATCAAATCTTAGTCTATCAGGCGCAACTAAAGATCCTTTTTGCATAACGTGTTTTCCCAATGTTCTTCTCAACGACTCATGTAATAAATGGGTTGCAGAATGATATGCCTTAAGATTGTTACGTCTTTCAATATCTATTTTCATTTCTACAACATCTTTAATCTTAATCTCACCAGATTTTAGAATTCCATGATGTATAAACAGATCTCCAAGTTTTTTTTGAGTATCTGTAACCTCAAATACTGAATTACCAGATACTATTGTTCCTTGATCTCCAACTTGTCCTCCTGACTCCCCATAAAAAGGGGTTTGATTAGTAATAATTATCCCTTCCTCACCATTTGAAATATTTTGTGCTTCTTTATTATTTTTAATTATCGATAAAACCACTCCTTCTGATTGGTTAAACTCATACCCAAGAAACTCTGTAGGTCCTATTTTATCTTTTATACCAAACCAGATTTCTTCTTCAGAGGCATCTCCAGAACCTTTCCAATTTTGTTTTGCAAGTTCTTTACTCTTTTTCATTAATTCATCGAATTTATTTTGATCAACGGTCAATGATTTATTTTTTAAAATATCTTCTGTTAAGTCTAACGGGAAACCATAAGTATCATATAATTTAAACGCTACTTCACCTGGTAAAACTTTTTTTATTTTTGAAATTTCATCATTCAAAATTTTAATTCCCCTATCAAGTAATACTAAAAATTTTTCTTCTTCCATTTTTAATGTTTCTTTAATTAAAGTCTCTGATCTTTCTAATTCAGGATAATTTCCTTTCATTTCATCTTTCAATGTATCAAAGATTTTATTGAAGACTGGTTCTTTAGAACCTAGCAAATGAGAATGTCTCATTCCTCTTCTCATTATTCTTCTAAGAACATAACCTCTTCCTTCATTTGAAGGTAATACTCCTTCTGCAAGCAGAAATGAGCTAGCTCTTAAGTGATCTGCAATTACTCTAAAGCTTGATAAATTATTTTCATCTTGTTTTACTTTTGTAAATTCAGAAATCGAACTAATTAATTTTTTAAAATGATCTGTTTCGTAATTATCATGTGTGCCCTGAAGTAATGCTGCAATTCTTTCTAAACCCATTCCAGTATCTACAGAAGGTTTTGGAAGATTAATTCTTTTATCTTTTGAAACTTGCTCAAATTGCATGAAGACTAAATTCCATATCTCAATATATCTATCTCCATCCTCATCTTTGGTTCCGGGTAAACCACCTTTTAAATGATCTCCATGATCATAAAATATCTCTGAACAAGGTCCGCAAGGCCCCGTCTCGCCCATTGACCAAAAGTTATCTGAAGTTGCTATTCTAATAATTCTATCGTCGCTAAAACCCGCTATTTTCTTCCAAAAATTGAAGGCTTCATCATCCTCATGAAATACAGTTACATATAATCTATCTTTATTTAATCCAAAATCTTTTGTAATTAAATTCCAAGCAAGTTCAATTCCCCTTTCCTTGAAATAATCTCCAAAAGAGAAATTTCCAAGCATTTCAAAAAATGTATGATGTCTTGGAGTGTAGCCAACATTTTCAAGATCGTTATGTTTACCTCCTGCTCTTACACATTTTTGAGAAGTAGTTGCTCTTTGATAATCCCTTTTTTCTAATCCGGTAAAGACATTTTTAAACTGGACCATGCCTGAATTTGCAAACATTAATGTTGGATCATTATTTGGAACCAAATTGCTAGACTCAACTATCTTGTGATCATTTTTTTCAAAATAATCTAGAAAAGTTGATCTGATCTCGTTTAATGTTTTTGCCATATTTTGTTAAAATACAGCTTTTTCTATTGATGTCTACACCTCTGAAGGGAAAAAAGGCGCCCATTCGAGCGCCTTTTTAATAACTAAAAGTTATCTGCTAATTTTTTTTAGTAGGAATTTCTTCTTCTGTTTTTTGTGCCTCTACTTTTTCCTCGCTTAGTGGATTTCCCTCAATTTTCTTTGAGATCACACCAGCCTTTTCTCTGATTGCCATTTCAATTTCAGCAGCGGCTTTAGGATTTTGTTCAAGGTAAAGTTTCGCATTCTCTCTACCTTGACCAATTTTTTCACCTTTGTAAGCGTACCAAGCTCCAGATTTCTCTACGATATCTGCTTTGGCACCTAGGTCTATTAGTTCCCCTACTTTACTAATTCCTTTTCCATACATTAAGTCAAACTCTACAACTTTAAATGGTGGAGCAACTTTATTTTTCACAACTTTAACTCTTGTTGTGTTACCAACGATATTATCTTTATCTTTGATTGCTCCAATTCTTCTAATGTCCATTCTAACTGATGAGTAGAATTTTAAAGAATTTCCACCTGATGTTGTTTCTGGGCTTCCAAACATAACACCAATTTTCATTCTAATTTGGTTAATGAAAATAACCATTGTATTAGTTCGTGAAATTGAGCCTGTTAATTTTCTCAATGCTTGAGACATCAACCTAGCTTGCAAACCAACATGAGTATCACCCATATCGCCTTCAATTTCAGCTCTCGGCGTTAATGCAGCTACAGAGTCCACTACAAGAACTGACATTGAGCCAGATTTAATTAATGTATCAGTAATTTCTAAAGCTTGTTCACCTGTATCTGGTTGAGAAATTAGTAACTCTTCAGTATTTACACCTAATTTCTTTGCATACACTGGGTCTAAAGCATGTTCTGCATCAACGAAACCACAAATTCCGCCTGCCTTTTGAGCTTCTGCAACTACTTGCAATGCTAAAGTAGTTTTTCCAGATGACTCTGGTCCATAAATTTCAATAATTCTTCCTTTTGGTAATCCGCCGATTCCTAAAGCAAGATCTAAGCTTAAAGATCCTGTTGAGATAGACTCAACATCCATAGCTTTTTGCTCACCAAGCTTCATTACTGAGCCTTTTCCAAAGCTATCTGTAATTTGGCTGATTGCTGCGTCTAATGCTTTATTTTTCTCTTTGTTTTCCAATTCTTTATCTTTTGCGGTTTTCACCACTTTTAGGTTATTTTTAGTCATTTTTTGCCTCTTTTTTTGCTTTTTTTAACACTCGAATCATGAAATTAAATGTACACATTTTGTTCTCATTGGCAATATATTTCTTAAAATAGCTTAAAATCGTTAAATTACTTAAGTTTTAGGTACTCGCTATTCAATAAGCCAATGGCTTTTAGAACATTATATTGAGCGATAAGATTATTTCTCTCAGATTCTGCTAGGGAAATTTTTGCAGCCAACAACAAAGAGTTTGATTGAATAACATCTAGCGTTGTTCTTGAACCTCTTTCATACTCTGCAGCTATTCCTTCGTTAGCAATTTTTGCTGCTCTAACTTGAGATCTTACCGAATTTAAAAAACTTTTAGATGCTTCGAGATTCGACCAAGCGCTTCCAACATTTTTTTCAGTTGTTTTTACTGCATCCTCAAATAACAAAATTTTTCTAGTTTTAAGATTTGTATTCTTGTTTATTTTTGCACGTTTACTTCCACCTGAATAAAATGGCCAGCTAATTGTTGCTTTAAGTGTATCCTTTTCTCTTTGGTCATAAGTTGAACTAAAATCCTCAGCATATGATCTTTCTAAAGATAAAGATGCGCTAGGTTTTAAGTCACTTTCAGCAATTGCAATATCCATTTCGGACTGATTTAATTCTATTTTAGCGATCATTATATCTGGGTTGTTCTCTCTTGCTAAATTGATTGCTGTACTAAGTTCACTTGGAACTCCTACAATTGCTCTGTTTGTCTTTTTTAATTCATTTGTATTTAAGAGTTTGCCAATAATATTTTCGTAATTTAATTTGTTAATCATTAATTCACTTCTTGCCTGAGTTAGTTGGGCACTTGCTCCAGCAAGAGAAGATTCAGTTTGTGATAAATCTGCAGTTTTTATTTGTCCTCTATCCAATCTAACTTTATCATTTTCAAGTTGTTTAATAAGTAAGTTTAAATTTTGTCTATTAATCGCAACTTTTTCTCTTGATAAAATTACGGATGTAAAGGCTTCTATGGCACTGTAAAGAACATCTTGTTCTTTTTTAAATAATCTTGCTTTTGAAAGTTCTAAACCTATTAAATTCTTTTCATAATTAAGGTCTCTTCCAAAATCTAATAAGGTTTGTTCTAATTTAATAGATGTGGTGAATGGATCAGAGTCGCTAATAGTTGCATCACCTCCACTCTGGTTGGTTAGTTTATTTGTTTCTTCAAGGCTCTTGGAACCACTTAAACTCAAAGAAGGCATATAATCAGCTTTAGAAATATTTAGATCTTCTTCTGATGCTTTTATATTTTCTCTCTCAGCATTTAATTGTTTATTATTGTTATAAGTTTCGTTTAATGCTTCATATAATGTGACAGCAAGCGATTGAGCTGTTAACCAAAAAAAACTAAAAATTATTATTATTATTTTTTTCATTAGTTGTACTTTACAGAATTAATTTGATGATTAGAATTTAATTTAATAACTATAGATGCGTATTTTGGCGCATATTTAAACATATTCTGAGTAATTCTCTGGTAAGTTTGCATAAATTTTAAAACTTCTTTTTTTGTCATAATTTTTTGTTTTGTTTTTTTATTCTTATTTTTTAATTTAAGTTTTTTTTCCTGAATAACTCTCCACTTTTGTAATAAACTAAAATTTTCTGCCCTTAAAAATAATAAACAATCGAGCTTACTATAAAGTTTTTTATATCCTTTTTTTAGCTGGTCATTAACGTGTTTTCTCCAGATTAATTTATTATCATCATTTTTTTCCATAATATTTACACTTTTTTTTAATGTTTTTAAGTTTTCAGGTCTTGCTCCAACACACCAACCTTCGAAAATAATTACATCTGGTCTGCTATTTACTTTGTACCAATTTTTTTTTGTAAATCTGTCATCAATTGCCTTATCGAACTTGGGTAATATAATTGATTTAAATTTTCTAGAGTTTGCTTTTTTAATAAAGCTAGACATATAACTTATGTCATGGGTCCCGGGTACACCTCTTGTCAATAATAATGGATGAACTTTCTTTGATAACTTTATTCTATCGTTCTTTGTTTTGTAAATATCATCAATTGATATTTTGAAAACTTTTAACTTAAAATATTTCTTTAAAATTATCATTAAGATAGAGCTTATAGTAGTTTTTCCAGTTCCTTGTCCTCCCGTTAAACCAACAATATAAGGTTTCTTAAAATTTGTTTTTTTTGCAATCCAGAAACTCATCGGGACAAGATAATGTTTTAACATCTTGTCTTTGTTTTTAAATTTATCAGAAGATGTTTCTTGTGTTTTAATAAACTTATAACAATCTTTTTTTACTTTATTTAAACAATCCTCAACTAAATTCATTTAATTTTATTTTTGGTCAAGTGGATGGTTTAAACCATCAAAGAAAACAACATCTTTTAAATCGTCGACTTTAACTTCATCTACACAACCTAAATTAAATCCAGTCATGGCAGGTGCACTTCTTGGGTTATGATGTGTGTAAATTCCACATTCAATACAAAAGTAATGATTAGCAACTTTTGTATGGTACTGATAAAGCTTTAATTTATCTTCTCCCTTAGTGACTTTAAAATCTTCATTTTTTACCATTCCCATTGTTGCATTTTTTCTTTTACATATAGAACAGTTACATCTCACAATTTTTGGTAATTCATTGATTGGAACATCAATTTCTGCTTCTACACATCCACAATGACACGTTAGTTTCGGCATTAATTATTCTCCCCATTTTCCATGAAACTCATAAACAACTGCTGGCTTATCACCAACTACCCAGCCATCATGACCTGGGTCAATTGAATATGCATCGCCTGCTTTATATGTTAATTCTGTTCCATCATCATGTTTGGCGCAAACTGCTCCTGAAACTATTACTCCAAGATGTTTTGCTTTACAGCTATCAGTGCCTACAGTTGGTTTAATATCTTGTGACCATTTCCATCCTGGCTGCAAAACTAATCTCATTACTCTTTGATCTCCCACTTTTACGATATCCATTTTAGCATTGTTGAAACTGGTATTGCTTTCATCTGGATTATCAAAACTTTTAACTTCAATTGAACTCATACCCTTCTCCTTTTATAATTAAATTTAGATCATAGACTACTAATGGTTTAAGTTATCCACAATAGCACAAAATATGGTTTTGGATGTTCACGTTTTGATTCACTTTTGATTCACTTACAGACTCAAAATACAACCTAATTGACACTATTGTATAACTCATGTACTAATAAGAACAAAACAAGAACACTTATGAAGCTAACAATACCTTATTATTTACATAAAGCAGGAGCTGGTTTTCCTTCCCCTGCAACTGACTACATAGAAGAAGATATAGATTTAAACGTACATCTAATCAAAAATGTTCCAGCAACTTTCATCATAAGAGTTCAAGGAAAATCAATGGTGGATGTTGGAATAAATGATGGTGATTTATTAGTTGTAGACAAAAGCTTAACTCCAAAAAATTTTTCAACTGTCATAGCAAATGTTCATGATGAGCTCGTTGTTAAAACTTTAGTTAAAGAAAAAGATAAACAATTTTTAACATCAGGTTCTAAAGAATTTTCTGATCGAATTTTAATAAATGAAGAACAAGATATTTTTATTTGGGGAGTAGTCACCTATGTCATACATTCAGTACACTAAAAAATTAGCACTGGTTGACTGTAATTCTTTCTATGTTTCTTGTGAAAGACTATTTAATCCAAAAATAAGGAAAAAACCTGTTGTAGTTTTATCTAATAATGATGGCTGTATAGTTTCAAGATCCACTGAAGCAAAAGCTTTAGGAATTAAAATGGGTGAACCTTACTTTAAAGCAAAGGATATTATTATCAAAAATGATGTACAAGTATTCTCATCAAATTATTCTTTGTATGGAGATTTATCTAGAAGAGTAATGAGAACTTTAAAAAGATTTAACTCTGATATTGAAGTTTACTCAATTGATGAAGCATTTATGGATTTATCAAATTTTTCCGACAATGAAGTAGAGCAAGTTGGAAGAGAAATTAGAGAAACAGTTTTAAAGTGGACTGGTATTCCAACAAGTATAGGAATAGCTAAAACTAAAACTTTAAGCAAGGTTGCAAATCATATAGCTAAGAAAAAACAATCAGGTGTTACAAGTTTAATTGGAATAGAAAATCTTGATCCTATTCTTGAAAAAATTAATATCAATGATGTTTGGGGTGTTGGAAGACAAATGACAAAGTTTTATCAAAAAAATGGAATTTATAATGCTAAACAATTAAAAAATAAATCAAACACCTGGATTAAGAAATCCTCAAATGTTTTAAGCTCAAGAACTGCAATGGAGCTTAGAGGTGTGCCTTGTATTGACTTAGAAAAAACTGCATCAAAAAGAAAAAGCTGTGTAGTATCAAGATCATTTGGAAAAAGAATAGAGAGGTTTCAGGAACTTGAAGAAGCTGTTGCTAGTTATTGTTTAAATGCATCAGAGAAAATAAGATCTGAAAACCTCGTTGCAAAAGCAGTTATGGTATTTGTTAGAACCAGTCCTTTTCAAAAACAATTTGGCTTTTATTCAAACTCTAGAACTGTTGATTTTCCTATAGCAACTAACAATAGTATAGAGATCGTAAAAAATGCCTTATCTGTCTTAAAAGTAATCTTTAGGAAGGGACATCGTTATCAAAAAGCAGGAGTGATGCTAACCGGGTTAACAGATGCAGAAAATAATGAAAATTTATTTTCATCTGCAAAAGATGAGAGAATTAATAGACTTATGAGATCAATTGATAATACAAACTATAGGTATGGAAGATCGACATTAAGTCTTGCAAGTGCTGGGGTTAGAAAATCCTGGAGTATGAAAAGGGATTATAACTCAAAAATAGATACAGCTGATTTTTATTGTTTACCAACAATTAGAGCATAAAAAAATTATTTTATCGTATCAATACTTTCAATATTGCTAAGAGAATTATTTAATTCTTCTAAATTTTCTCTTCTTCCAATCAATACAACTGATAATCCAAAAGCGATGACTAAAGCTAATGGAATAGCTGTAACAATGCTTATGTAATCAGCTATTAAGATTAAATAAATGGCATAAAATAAAATTGATCGAATAATAACTGTAGATTTAAAAACAGCTATAATTGCTAAAGAATGCTTAATTAAATTTTTAAAACTCATTTTAGAAGGACCAAAATATCTTGTTCCTCTTATAGATGGAGACGAAGATCTATCTTTTTCTAATTTAGCTAATGATCCTGAAAAGCTGCACCAAGTAGATTTATCGTTAATTAATTTCTCAACAGTTGATTTTGGAAGACAAGTATAATTACCAAATTTTATAGAATGACCAGTAAATACATAAGTGATTATTTTATGGAAATAATAACAAATTTTAAAAATAAAATTTTCAGATCTTTTTACTCTTTCTCCAACAATTGGTTTTCCTTTGTCATATTTTATGTATTCTAGAAAACTTTTGATTTCTTCAGGTCTATCTTCACCATCGGAATCCATTGGTATTACATAATCAAATTCCTTATTTTGAAATATATGTTTAAGTCCTGTTGCAATACATCTTCCATGTCCTTGATTATTTCTAATATTTAAGATTTCAACAGATAATAGGTTTTCTGTATTGGAAATAGAAGTTGGTTTTTCCTCAGTTGATGCGTCATTAACTATGACAAGAGAAAATTCAGCATCTAAATCTTTTACAATATTATTTATTTCTTCAATTAATTTTGAAGCTGATTTCCAGTCATTGTAAACTGGTGTTAAAATAGTAATTTTCATTTATTTAACTTGCAAGCAACCTCAATAAGGAAGCTACAATCCCATGTCCAGACAACTCAATTATCACAACAATAAAAACGATGAATAGTATGTTTTTATTGAATTTCATATCTAAGTCCCTACACAAATCTTATCAATACACATATATTTTTCAAATGAATTCAATTTTTCCTTTGTAACAAAACCTTTCCAAATAGGCCTTGAATTAATGTGATATGATAAATTTCCAGCTACCCATTCATCACCAAGCACATATTTAATAGGTTCCTCATGTTGTTCATGCCATACCATTTGAACTTTTATAGCTATATCTCTTCCAGGATAATCAGTCCTTTTGTTAGTCTTAGAAATGGAGACATAACCATACAAAATTGGAGATAATAAAAATAAAAATATAAATCCTATTAAAAAAGAATTTAGTTTCTTAATGTTTATTTGATTTTTCAAAAGATAAATGAATAAAGTTCCAAAGAATAGGTAGAAAGGCGTCATCCACATAGTTCTAATTTTTGATCCAGTTATTAGTGCTGTTATAAATACTAAGACAATTGGGACCGCATTAATAAATATTAAAAATAAAAGTTTTTCATCTTTAAAATTTATTTTTTTTGGAATTTTTTTCATTAGTAACCAGACTAAAATTAAAAATGGTATTAAAATACCAATTTGTTTTAATATGAAAATCAATGGATATTTAAGATGATTTATTATTTGCCCTTCATCTAAACCCGCACGAGCAAAACCATATTTAATAGTAATAAAATCATTATTGAATAACCAAATTATATGTGGAATTAAAATTACAAAAAATACTTCTAAGGAAACTAAATATTTGAAATCAAATTTTTTGGATTTTTTAAAAAATATTAAATATACAAACAATAAATCTATTGCGACTAACAAATAAATAAAAAGATATTTAGATAAAATTCCAAACGCTGCGGCAGCTCCTAACAAGATACAATCATAGAGCTGAACTTTTTTACTATTATATATTTTCCATGTATAATAAACCGTTAAACACCAAAAAGGTAATTGGCAAACATTTACATTAAATTCTGGAGTTGTAAAATTGTAGAAGTATATCCCTTCAATAAGAAAAACTGATAACAAACTCAAATTACCATTATTAAGAATTTCCTGCGATAGTTTAAAAATAATGAAAAAAGACACCACTACAAAAATTTGGCTCAAAAAATAATAAGCCCAATCTTGTGGTCCAAATATTTGAAAAAAAACTTCTGGAAAAAATGCGCTTAGTGGTGGATGTTTATTAAATCCCCAATCTAAATTACTACCCCAAGCCAAAGCTTCAATCGTATCTAAAGGTAAATTTGAGTTACTGATAGTCGGAACAACTGTCCATAGAATTAAGTGAGTCGTTACAAAAATATAAAAAATATTATTTATATTTCTTTTGTTTGAAGCCATTTTCATCAATCTATATGAATAAACCGTTCTTGACACTCATTTATTCATGAATATATTCACCAACTCAAAATAGCTAAGTATGGTAAGAATTTCAAAAACTTATACTCCAAAAGAAAAAGAGAAATATATGTGCGCTAAACATTTAGCGTTTTTTAAGATGAAATTAATGGAGTGGAAAAAAGATTTAAAGAGATCTAATAACGAGGCAATTTTTCAAGCGTCCATGGATGACAATAGTGCATCGGCTGACATAGTTGATCAAGCAAGTTCATACACTGAAAAGAATGTAGAGATGAGAGCTATTAATAGACAAATCAAATTAATTTCTAAAATAGATGGTGCATTAAAGAAAATTCAGGATGGAACTTACGGTTTTTGCGAAGAAACTGGTGAGCCTATCGGTTTAAAAAGATTAATGGCAAGACCAGTTGCAACTCTTTGCATTGCAGCTCAAGAAAAACACGAAAAAGACGAAAAAGTTTACGCTGACGATTAAGGAAAATCTATTTCAGCATCTTTATTTAGTGCTTTAAACCCTTTTACTACAGCTGGACGTTCAGCAATTTCAACAAACCACCTTGATAGATTTTTAAAATTATTTAATCCTATATCATGTCTTTTATGTCTTGCAATCCAAGACCATGTAGCAATATCAGCAATAGAGTATTTATCATTTGCTAAAAACTTACTTTGAGCCAATCTAGCCTCAAGATCTTCGTAAATCTTTCTCGTGATTTTAAAGTATCTTTCTTCACCCCACTCGCTTTTTCCTTGGTGGTAATAATGAAACTGATGATGTTGACCTATCATTGGACCAACAATAGCCATTTGAGCCATCAACCATTGATTTATCTCTAGCCTAACTGCTTCAGGATAGAGTTTATTACTTTTCTCACCTAAATACATAAGTATAACTCCAGACTCGAATACAGTCTTATTATTCTCATGATCTATAATTACAGGAATTTTATTAAAGGGACTTATTTTTTTAAATTCTGGTTTAAATTGATCTCCACTCAAATTTACCTTTGTAAGTTTGTATTTAAAATCAATTTCCTCGAGCATTATGCTAATTTTCCAACCATTAGGAGTATCAGCAGTAAAGAGTTCAATCATTCTTTAACACCTAATCTATCTTTGATAGTGCTGGATGCGGTTGTAAATTCAAATCTATATTTTTCATCAGGTCTTGCATATTTAAAGCAGCCTCTTGCAGCTAAAGCTCCTTCATGAAAACCTGAAAGTATTAATTTTAATTTGCCTGGATAAGTACAGATATCCCCAATTGCAAATATCCCTTTTTTATTTGTTTCAAAATTCTCAGTATTTACTGGAATTGTTTTTTTATCTAAATTTAAACCCCACTCAGTAATTGGTCCTAATTGCATTATTAAGCCAAAAAAACCTAATACGTAATCAGCTTTTATAACTTTACTTTCGCCTGTCTCACTTTTTATTTCTACACTCTCTAATGAGCCATTTCCTTTGATGTCTTTAATTGAATATTTGGTAATTAAATCAATAGTTTTATTATCACTTAATTCTTTTATTTTTTGAACACTTACAGGTGCACCTCTGAACTCATCTCTTCTATGAACAAGAGTTACTTTAGATGAATTAGATAATTCTATAGCCCAATCAAGAGCACTATCTCCACCTCCAAAAATAACTACTGATTTATCTTTAAAAATAGTTTTGTCTTTTATTGAATATAAAACTGATTTTCCGTCATATTTTTCAGCACTTTTAGTTGGGAATTTTCTTGGTTCAAAAGAACCTACTCCACCTGCTATGACAATATTAGGTGTTTCAAATTCTTTACCATTTAATGTTTTAACTAACCATTTATTGTTTTCATTTTTTAATTCTTGGACTCTATCACTTAAATGAAAGTTAAAATTAAAAGGTTTTATTTGTTCAATTAAATTATTTGTAAGTTCTTCTCCTGTACATTTCGGAACTGCAGGAATATCATAAATTGGTTTATCAGGGTAAAGTTCGATACATTGTCCTCCAATTTTATCTAGATTGTCTACAATTTCACATTTTAATCCGATGATCCCTAATTGGTGTGCACAGAATAAGCCTGTGGGTCCTGCTCCAATAATTACTACATCGGTTTTAATCATTAAACTTGTTTCTCCGGCATATGTACAGTTAAGCCATTTAAATCTTCTGAAACGATTAATTGACAACTTAATCTGCTGTTAGATTTAGGTTCAAAGGCTTGATCTAACATATCATCTTCGCCCATTTCTTTTTCTGGGAGTTTTTTAAACCATTCATCATCTTTAATGTATACATGACAAGTTGCACACGACATTCCACCTCCACAATCCGCATCTATGCCTGGGATATCATTTTGTATAGCCCCTTCCATTACACTAAGACCGTTTGCAACATCCGCCTCGTGTTCTGTACCATTAAATTCTATATATTTGATTTTTGCCATATTTAATAAATAATTCTTATAAACTAATTTGCGACTGCGGCAAATTTTTGAAATTTAGCATTTTTATTTTTTGGACCAAAAAAAAAGGCAGGTATGTTTTAGCATACCCGCCTTTTTTTAATATTAAAAGCTAATTATCTAGCTCGTGCTCCACCTTGTGAAACTGCTGCTGACCAGATTACTAGACCAAAAGCAATTTTGTTGATGAAGTCTGCTAAGTTGTAAATCACGTTCAATGAGTTAGCGTCTACTCCACCTACTAGGTAACCAAAAATGTAACCTAATGGGTAAATAGCCCAACCGATTGTTACGATCATTCTCATAGCACCCCATGCAGTTGCTAATGGCTTGTTTCCAGTTTTAGCTGCAATTTTTCCAGCTTCTCCAGAGAATACTTCATATAAGATGTAGATCCATCCAGCCATACCGACTATGAAACCAAGCATAGCATTGATGTAACCTGCTTCTCCTAAGTATCCACCAATTAACATCACAAGCGAACCAATTAATAATCTCCAGAAGATTGCTCCTGGGATTTTCTTAACTGCTGCTAGAATTAAGTAAAACTCGATCATCTGTAATGGTACAGTGATTAACCAATCAATATATCTATATACTGTTGGAGAATCTCCAGTCATTACCCATACATCTCTCATGTACATGTAGTGAATGAATGCAACACCAGTTACAAGACCAGCTACTGTTACTGAAGTTTTCCAGCCTGCTGCAACAGTATTTCTTTCCATGAAGAAGAATACTGTAGCTGCCGCCATACCCATTGCGATTACCCAAAAGGAAATCCCAACAAAGTCGTCAGAAGCTAACATAGCAGTTGCTGCGTTTGCTGCACCAGTAAGACCAAATAGAGCCACTGCTGCTAATGCAAACATTTTAAGTTTTTTCATAAAAAACTCCCTCTCGTTAGTTTTTTTTAGTTTAAATTTAAACTACGGACAAACCACAAAGGTTTATCCAAAGTTATGGGCTTAATATCAAATTAAATTAGTTTGTTGAAGACTTTTTGCCGCGTTATAAGTGTTGATTTTACTGACTTTTTAAAATTAAATACAACCTGTTGCATAAATTCAATAGAAAAATGAGACCAAATAGCAAATCAAAATGAATAGAAATTACAAAGAAATTTACGACGATTCTCTAAAAAATCCTGAGGAATTTTGGCGGAAAGTCTCTGAAGATGTGTTTTGGTTCAAAAAACCAACTAAGATTTTAAAAAAAGACAACCCTCCTTTCTATAAATGGTTTGAAGATGGTGTAACAAATACATGCTACAACGCTTTAGACCTTCATATTGATCAAGGGAGAGGTGACAAAACTGCTTTAATCTATGATAGCCCAATTACAGGTAATAAATCAAAGTTTACTTTCAAAGAATTAAAAGAAAAAGTTTCAAAATTTGCAGGAGCTCTCGATAAACAAGGAGTTAAAAAGGGAGATCGAGTAATAATTTATATGCCAATGATACCAGAAGCGGTGGTTGCAATGCTAGCATGTGGAAGAATTGGAGCAATTCACTCTGTTGTATTCGGTGGTTTTGCTTCAAATGAATTAGCTAGCAGAATTGACGATAGTAAAGCTAAAATTTTAATCACAGCATCATGTGGTTTTGAACCTGGAAGAACAGTTGAGTATAGACCACTTGTAGATGGAGCTTTAAAATTAGCTAAACACGAAGTTAAAAAGGTAATACTATTTCAGAGAAAAGATCATGAGGTAAAATTAAATAAGCCATTAGAAATAAGTTGGGATGAAGCACTATCTGGAGCTAATGATAAAGATTGTGTTGAGATGGGTGCTAATGATTATGCTTATATCCTTTATACTTCAGGGACCACAGGTATTCCGAAAGGAATAGTTAGAGATATTGGTGGTCATATTGTTGCTCTTAAATGGACAATGAAAAATATTTATAACATTGATCAAGATGATGTATGGTGGTCAGCAAGTGATATTGGATGGATAGTTGGACATTCCTATATTATTTATGCTCCATTATTCAAAGGTTGCGCAACTCTTTTATTTGAAGGTAAACCTGTGGGTACTCCAGATGCTGGAGTATTTTGGAGAATAATATCAGAATACAAAATCAAATCTTTATTCACAGCTCCAACAGCATTTAGAGCAATAAAAAAAGAAGATCCAGAGGGTAAGTTTTTTTCTAAATATGATTTAAGTTCATTTGAATCACTATTTTTAGCAGGTGAAAGAGCGGATCCAGATACGATTAAATGGGCTGAAAATTTACTAAAGGTTCCTGTAATTGATCATTGGTGGCAAACTGAAACTAGTTGGGCGATAAGTTCAAACTGTACTGGAATTGAAATGCAAGAAACAAAATATGGATCTGCTTGTAAAGCGGTTCCAGGTTATGATGTAAAAATAATTAAACCAGATCAAACTATAGCAAAACCAAATGAGATGGGTGATATTGTTGTTAAACTTCCATTGCCACCAGGTACGTTCCCAACTTTATGGAATGCCGAAGAAAGATACAAAGAAAATTATATGTCAAATTATAATGGGTACTATCAAACTTATGATGCGGGACATATTGATGATGATGGTTACATTTGGATTATGTCTAGAACAGATGACATAATAAATGTTGCAGGTCATAGACTTTCAACTGGTGCAATAGAAGAGGTTTTATCAGAACATCAATCTGTTGCTGAATGTGCGGTGATAGGAATAAAAGATCAGCTGAAAGGACAATTACCAATTGGTTTAATTGCTCTAAAAGCAGGAGTTACTAAGGATAATGAGACTATTTCAAAAGAGTGTGTGCAAATGGTTAGAGATAAAGTTGGACCTGTTGCAGCTTTTAAAATAGCAATTGTTGTTAAAAGATTACCTAAAACCAGATCTGGAAAAGTTCTAAGAGGAACAATTAGAAAAATTGCTGATAAAGAAGAATATAAAATGCCGGCAACGATTGATGATCCTGCAATCCTTGATGAGATAAAAGAAGACTTAATAAATAGCAATATTTTAAAATAATGCTTAAGACATATCTTTTTTTAGTAGGAGCAATTATCTGTGAAGTTTGTGGAACAATGCTTCTTCCTGTTACACAAAACTTTACAAAAATAACACCAACAGTATTTTTAGCAGTATTTTATTTATCTGCTTTTTATTTACTTACGTTTGTTGTTGATAAATTACCAATTGCAATTGTTTATGGAACATGGAGTGGACTTGGTATTTTTACTATTGCAATATTAGGCTATATATTTTTTAAACAATCTTTAAATTGGCAGGCTATATTGGGTATGTTTCTAATCGTTGTTGGAGTAACACTTGTAAACATGTATTCAAGTAAAAGTATATAACTCAATCAAAAAGAATTGGTTTGCCAGTTGGATCTCCTAAAATTTCATCTTCTTTCATTTTAATATCCCCATTAATAATTGTATAAACTGGTGAACCTTTAAATTTATAGCCATCAAATGGGCTCCATCCACACTTACTATGAATATTTTCATTTTTAATTTCAATCGTTCTATTCATATCTATTATTGTAAAATCAGCATCATAATCTTTTTTGATAAAACCTTTATTTTTAATACCAAATACAGAAACTGGGTTTTCACAAAGAAGTTTAATTAGCTGATCTAATGTAAGTTTTTTGTCATTCACATGATTTAGCATAACGGGTAATAATGTTTGTACGCCTGGCATGCCAGATGGCGACTGAGGATATTCTTTTAATTTATTTTCTTTTAAATGTGGTGCATGGTCTGAACCAATAGTATCGTTATAATTATTTCGAATAGCGTACCACAATCTATCATAATGAGACTTGTCTCTCAAAGGAGGATTCATCTGCGCAAATGTTCCAAGTTTGTCATAACAATCTGGTGCATATATTGTTAGATGTTGTGGAGTAATTTCAAAAGTTATGTTTCCTTTGTTTTGAGAAAGGAAATCTACTTCTTCTTTTGTTGTAACATGCAATATATGTGCTTTTTTATTTAATCTTTTTGCAATCCTTACAATCCTTCTTGTAGATGACATTGCGCATTCTTCGTTTCTCCACACTGGATGAGTATGAACATTGCCTTTTTCAATTAATTTTTTTCGCAAGTTAATTATTTCTTCATCTTCAGAATGTACCGCAACTATTTTTGAAGTATTTTGAAATACTTTTTCAATATCTTCTTCTTTATCAACTAGTAAATTTCCAGTTGAGGAACCTGCAAAAAGCTTTACTCCACAACATCCATCTAGACCTTTGAGCTTTGCTAAATCAGATGAATTATCTGGGGTTGCTCCGAAATAAAATGCATAATTTGAGTACATCCTATTATTCGCAAGATTTAACTTATTAGTAAATTCTTTCATGTTTGCTGTTGGAGGATTCGTATTAGGCATCTCAAAAACACTCGTAATACCACCAGCAATAGCTGCTTTACTTCCAGTGTGTAAGTCTTCTGCATTAGTTGATCCGGGCTCACGGAAATGAACTTGAGTATCCATACAACCAGGTAAAACTAATAAATTGCTTGCATCAATAGTTTCTTTGCTTTGTTCATTATTTAAATCCCCAATTAATGAGATTTTTCCACTCTGAATACCAATATTAGTCTTAGTAAGTTGTCCGTCGATATAACATTCTCCATTTTTTATTATAAGATCTAACATTTTGAGAAAATGTTATTATATTATTCTCTAATATCTATCAATGATGAAAAAAAATAATGTTTATATTTTAGAGGACAGGGGACTTTTATATGTTTCAGGTGAAGATTGTAAAGAATTTCTACAAAATATAGTTACAAATAATATAAACAATGTTGATGATAAAAATTCATGTTATTCTGCTTTACTTACTCCACAAGGAAAATATTTGTATGACTTCAATATATTAAAACATAAGTCTGGATATTTTTTAGATTGTGAGAAAAAAAATATCGATAATTTATTTAAACAATTAAACTTATATAAACTTAGATCAAAAGTAGATATTTTAAATTTAAGTAACGAATTTGTAATTGCAGTTATTAGTAAAGAAAGATTTTTGGATATGGAAAATTCAAGTTCTAATGCGGGTAGTACAATAAAATTTAGAGGGGATAGTATTTTTTTAGATCCCAGAAACATAGAGCTTGGAGCAAGAATTGTAACTAATTTAGAAAAACTATATTTATCATTAAAAAAACTTGAGCTTCAAAGTGTAGATAAAAATGAATATTACAAATTGAGTCATGAAATTGGTATTCCACAAAATAATACTGAGAAACTTCAAAATAAACTTTTTGGCATAGAGTGTAACTTTGATGAATTAAATGCGATAGATTTTAAAAAGGGTTGTTACGTAGGCCAAGAAAATACTGCCAGAATTAAGTTGAAAGATAAATTAAATAAACGTCTTCTACCGATTGATGTAATAGAAGGTACTTTAGAGAGTGATATCATATCAGTTGAGAAAGATGAAATAGGAAAAGTATTAATAAATGATGAATATCCGTTTGCAATTATCAAAATTAAAAATGAAAAATTTGATTTTGATAAAACTTTTAATTGTGGTTCTGCTAAAGTTAAAATTAAGAAACCTGGTTGGCTGCAAATTACTTAATATATTTAGATAAATCTGGTTTAAAATAATTTGGACCTTTCATAACTTTACCTTGATCGTTAAATATAGGCTTTCCATTTTCTCCAAGTTTACTCATATTAGAATTTTGAACTTCCTGGAAACAAGCATCTAAATCTATTCCAAATGCATGTCCTGCACCATAAGTAACATACAATATGTCTGTTAATGCATCAGCTACTTCTAAAAGATCATTATTATCTAATGCCTCTTTAAACTCATCTAATTCTTCTTTAATTAAATTATATCTTAGCTTATTGATTTTTTCAGAGCTAAAAGATGGACTTGATTTAACTTCTTGACCAAAAGTCTCCATAAATTTTTTTACTTTTAGAAAATTTGTCATTTTACTCCTGTAAGATTAATTAAAACTAGTATATAAATTATTTAGTTATTTATTCAAATAAATGAAGACAAGAAAAGAATTCGATAGCATAGGTGGCATAAATGTGCCAAATGATAAATATTGGGGCGCCTCAACACAAAGATCAAAAAAATTTTTTAATATTGGCAAAATATTGGTTCCATCATCAATAATAAAGTCTATAGCAATTATAAAAAGAAGTGCGGCAATCGTTCATCGAAATGATAGCTTAATCACAAATAAAATTGCAAATGCAATTATAAAGGCTTCTGACGAAGTTATTAAAGGAAAAATGATTGATAATTTTCCTTTAAAAGTTTGGCAAACAGGCTCGGGGACACAAACTAATATGAATGTAAATGAAGTAATAGCTAATAGAGCTATAGAAATTCTAAAAGGAAAGAAAGGATCAAAGAAACCTGTTCATCCAAATGATCATGTTAATAAATCTCAATCAACAAATGATGTTTTTCCGACAGCCATGCATATATCTGTTGCCACAGAGACTATAAACAATCTCTTACCTAGCTTAAAACTATTAGAATTAATTTTGAAAAAAAAAAGTAAAGAATTTAAGAAAATTGTTAAAATTGGTAGAACACATCTTCAGGACGCGACTCCTTTAACTCTTGGACAAGAATTTTCTGGTTATCATGAGCAAGTCAAAAAAAGTATAGATAGAATAAAATATTGTTTAAAAGATATTTTTTATTTAGCTCAAGGTGGTACTGCAGTAGGTACAGGAATAAATTCAAAAAAAAATTTTGATAAAAAAATTGTGAGAGAAATTAAAAAATTTTGTAAAATAAATTTTAAACCAGCTCCTAACAAATTTTCTGAATTAGCGGCTCATGATGCTATAGTAAATTTTTCAGGCTCACTAAATTCATGTGCGGTTGCTTTAATGAAAATTTCAAATGATATAAGATTTTTAGGATCCGGACCAAGAGCAGGTTATGGAGAATTACAATTGCCAGAAAATGAGCCAGGATCATCAATAATGCCAGGAAAAGTGAATCCTACTCAATGTGAAGCTGTAACAATGGTTTGTGCTAAAGTAATTGGAAATCATACAGGCATAACCATTGCGGGAAGTCATGGACACTTTGAATTAAATGTTTTTAAACCCTTAATTGCATACAATATACTTCAATCAATAGATATTATGTCTGATAGCATTAAAAACTTCAGCATTTATTGTGTAAAAGGAATTAAAGCAAACAAAAAAAAAATCAAAGAACACCTAGAAAATTCTTTAATGCTAGTGACTGCCTTAGCGCCAAAAATAGGTTATGATAATGCAGCAAAGATAGCAAAAAAAGCTCTCAAAAAAGGAACAAAACTAAAAGATGAAGCTATTAAATCAGGCTTAATAAGTGAGAAAGAATACGAAAAATTAATTAACCCATTAAAAATGATTAAACCTCATTAATCAATAATTTCTCTTATATGTGATCTTAAATTTTGTATATTTTTTACAATAAATATTTTATTAGCTTTATCTTGGTTTTCATCATTATTAATCTTTATTTTTGTAATTAAAAAATCTGTTTCTCCAAATTCTTTAATTAAATCAAAATTTATTTGTTTTATATTTTTTATTTTCTTCGATCCTATTTGAAAACTTTTTGCAAATTCTATATGATTTTCAATATATAATATATTTTTTGATTTAAATTTAATATCTCCCCTATCCTCAAAAAAATTAATATTAGCATGAATATACCCAATTTTATCTAATTTAAATTTAGCTTCTCTTAAAATGATTTTTTTTTCATTAATTATAAAATCTATTTCACCTTTTTTTATCAACTTATTATTTAAATCATCAAATTTAATTTTGAATACGCCATTTAAATTACCTAAGTAAGTTTCATCATTTATTAGTAAATTCATTAAAATATTATCGATAATTTTTTCAACTTTTTTGTTTTTAATTAATAGCTCACCCTCAAAATAAAATGGCTTGAGTTGAATTTTACTATTTATATTAAAATTAGTTTTTTCATTATTTGAAGATGAAACAATAATTTGATCATTATCAAATTTAATTTCGTGCTCCAATTTATCTTTTGAGTACGATATTTGAGATTTTCCTCTAAACTTTTTATTATTTTTGAATTCAAGAAAATTTTTGATTTCAATATTTGGATTAAATATATTTATATTATGAAAGCTTAAATTAGGGGTAACATAATTTCTTGTCCAATCAGATTTGTATTTTAGACCAAACATCTCTCCGTTAATTGAAAAATTTTTAATTTTATTTTTTTTATTGATTTTATATATAATTTTTTTTATTGGAGAAATTAAGATTACTTCATTA
This sequence comes from uncultured Pelagibacteraceae bacterium, assembly GCA_902564385.1. Lineage (GTDB taxonomy): Bacteria > Pseudomonadota > Alphaproteobacteria > Pelagibacterales > Pelagibacteraceae > Pelagibacter. Next base: position 128,519 of record CACFAT010000001.1, on the reverse strand, counting down.
TTTTTATTCCTTATAAAAACTTTACAATTCTTGAATTTAATTGGTTTATTAATATTTTGATATAAATGTTTCCTAATTTCTTTTATCTCAGCAATTTTAAAATCAAGATTTGTATCCGATATCTCAACGGAAAGAAAATTTTCAAAAGATCTCAAATATATATCTCTAAGTGAAATATAAATTTTTAAGTTAGTTGTTTTAAATAAATTACTTTTATCACTAGTTTTAGACAAATTAATTAAAGCACTTTCTACTACTAAGTGTGGTTTTGGAAATGGTTTATATGAAATATTTCCAGAAGATTTAAGATATATTTTAAAATTTTTATAAAAATTTTTTTCTATTGTTACAACTTTACTTTTATATTTAAATAAAACTGGTAAAGATAAAATAGATATTGATGAAAAAAATATAGCAATTGCAGCTAAAATTAATCTAAAAGTTATTTTATTTTGCTTAATTTTATTCATTAAAATAATAAGGCTTATACAATAAAAAATATGTTAAAATCTGATTATTTGTTAAATTTGAATGAAAAGCAACAAGAAGCAGTGTTACATCTCGATGGTCCAGTTCTTATTGTTGCTGGAGCTGGATCGGGAAAAACAAAAGTTTTAACCTCTAGAATTGCTCACATAATTAAATCACATAAAGCTTTTTCTAGCCAAATACTTGCAGTTACTTTTACAAATAAAGCCGCAAAAGAAATGCAAATCCGAGTCTCAAAACTTTTGAGAAAAGAAGCAACAGGCTTGCCATGGCTAGGGACTTTCCATTCAGTTAGTGCGAAGATTTTAAGAAAGCATGCGGAAGCCGTAGGTTTAAAATCAAACTTTACGATTATTGATCAGGATGATCAATCCAGATTAATTAAAAATATTTGTAAATCAGAAAATATAGATGCTAAAAAAATTTCTCCCAAATATATTTTAGCGATAATAGATAAATGGAAAAATAAAGGTTTATATCCAGAAGATGTCTTGTTAAAAAAAAAAGAGACCCTTGAAAAAAAATTTTTAAGTATTTACAAAATTTATCAACAAAAACTAATTGAATTAAACTCTGTAGATTTTAGTGACTTAATTTTACATACAGTAAAAATTTTTAAAAATAATAAAGATATATCAACAATCTATTCAAAAAAATTTAAATATATTTTAGTAGATGAATATCAAGATACTAATTTTATACAAAGTGAATGGCTAAAATATCTTTCTTTTTCCAATATGAATCTTTGTTGCGTTGGTGATGATGATCAATCAATTTATAGTTGGAGGGGTGCTGAAATTAAAAACTTTCTTGAGTTTGATAAAATTTATAAAAATACTAAAATTATAAGATTAGAAAAAAATTATAGATCAACACAAAATATTTTAAATGTTGCATCAAAATTAATTGAAAATAATCAGAATAGAGTGGGTAAGACTTTATATACCAATCAGGAAAATGGTGAACTTATAACATTAGATTGTTTTAGAAATGTTAAAGATGAGGCTACTGAAATTAGTTCTACTATAGAAAATTTTAAAAAAAGTAATTCTCTAAATGAAATTGCTATTTTAGTAAGAGCAATTTTTCAAACAAGAGAGTTCGAAGAAAGATTTTTAAAAGTTGGGATACCCTACAGAATTATTGGAGGAATTAAATTCTATGAAAGGGCAGAAATTAAAGATTGTATTGCTTATTTGAAATGCATCAATCAGTCAGCAGATGATCTGTCATTTGAGCGAATTATAAATGTTCCCAAACGATCAATAGGAGATACAACTTTTAAAATAATTGCCGAATTTGCAAAAAAAAATGCTTGTTCACTAGAAATGTCAGCAAAAAAATTGTTGGAACTTAATAAAATAAAACCTAAAACCAAAATTGGTTTAAGTTCATTGATAAATTTGCTAGAAAAATGGAGATACGATTTAAAAAAAAAAATTAATCATAATAAACTTTTACAAACAGTTTTGGATGAGTCTGGTTACAGCGAAATGTTGAAAAATAAGAAAGACTTGGAAAATGAGAATAGACTTGAAAATATAAAAGAACTTTTAAGTGCTATGAAAGATTTTGACAATCTTGATAGTTTTCTTGAACATGTGGCATTAGCAACCTCTTTGGACCAGGACTGGGAAAGTGAAAAAGTTAATTTAATGACCTTGCATGCATCAAAGGGATTAGAATTTAATATTGTTTATCTGCCAGGATGGGAGGAAGGTTTATTCCCACATCAAAAAAGTATTGAAGAAAAAGGTGAAAATGGACTTGAGGAAGAAAGAAGGCTTGCTTATGTTGGTATTACGAGAGCGAAAAGAATTGCAAAAATTTCTTTTTCTATGAATAGATTTTACCAAGGTGATTGGATTGACAGTATGGCATCAAGATTTGTTGATGAATTACCAGATGAATTTATAAAAAAAAATAACAATTTTAGTGAAGACCAAAAAGATGACTTTGAATTTAATCAAGACATTGATTTTGAAAATGAGATTAGGAGTCCTGGATGGTTAAGATATCAAAAAAAACTTAAATGATAAAAGAGATCATTAAATTTATTTATGATCAAAATTTGGATGGCTATATAATTCCAAAAAACGACAATTATTTTACTGAATACTCAAAAATAAACAATTTAGCTAAAGTCACAAATTTTAAAGGATCGGCAGGATTTGCTTTAATATTGAAAAATAAAAATTATTTATTTGTTGATGGAAGATATACATTGCAAGCAAATAAAGAGTCTGGAAAAAATTTTAAAATATGCCAAATTCCATATTTTTGGCCGAAAAATATAAAAAATATTGAAAATTATAAAATTGGTTTTAATCCCGAGTTATTTACTAAAAAAATTCTTAATCTGTACTTTGGAAAAAATATAAATCTAATACCTGTCAAATTTAATTTTAAAAATAAGACTGAGGTCAAAGTAAATAAAATATATCAACTAAATAATTCTGTTTCAGGTGAAAATGCAATTTCAAAAATTGATAAAGTAAGAAAATACATGAATAAAAATAAAATTAATTATTTATATTCAAGTGCTAGTGAAAATGTAAATTGGCTATTAAATATAAGAGGGAAAGATTTACCCAATAGTCCATTAATTAATTGTAAAATTATAATACCTAAAAGAGGAAAATTATATTTATTTGTTAATTCAAATAAAATAACTAAGTCTATAAAAAAATATTTTAAAAATATAATTTTATGTGACGAGAATAGCTTGTTTGAAACTATTTTTAATTTAAGAGTTGGAACGTTTTGTATTGATAAAAATACTTGCTCTATTTTTGAACAACAAATAATATCTAGTAAATTTAAAATTATAAATGAAAATGATCCGATTTATGATTTAAAATCAATTAAAAATAATATTGAAATTAAAAATACACTTAAAGCACATATTGAAGATGGTGTAGCAGTAACAAAATTTTTATATTGGTTTAAACATAATAAAAAAAAAATTTCTGAAAAAAAAGTCGAAATAAAATTACAAAAATTTAGAGAGAAATCAAAAAATTATTTATATCCTAGTTTTGACACTATAGCCGGATCTGGACCGAATGGAGCAATCATACACTATAAATCAAGTAGTTTGACAAACAGAGAAATTAAAAAAAACGATATTTTGCTAATTGACTCTGGTGGACAATACAAATGGGGCACCACTGATATCACCAGAACAATTTGCTCAGGAAAAGTAAGCAATACTTTTAAAAATAATTTTACTAGAGTTCTTAAAGGGCATATTTCTGTAATCACTTGTGATTTAAATAAAAATTTTAATGGTCACTTAATTGATAAATTAGCAAGGAAACCCCTAAAAAATGTTGGCTTAAATTATTCTCATGGGACAGGTCATGGAGTAGGTTTTTTTTTGAATGTTCATGAAGGTCCTCAAGCAATATCTAACTATAATAGAGTAAAATTAAAAGCTGGAATGGTGTTGAGTAATGAGCCAGGTTTTTATTTGCAGAACAAATATGGAATAAGAATAGAAAATTTGGTTTATGTTCATAAGGAAAAATTAAAAATGAGTTTTAAAAATCTAACTTTTGCACCTATTGATGTTGATCTTATAAATTTTAAAATGTTAAATAACAAAGAAAAAAAATACTTGTTTGATTATCATTTAAGTGTTTATGCCAAAATATCAAAATTCTTAAATAATTCTGAAAAGAAATGGTTGATTAATTTAATTTATTAATTTTTTTAATTCCTTTAAAGATATAATTTTTATTCCAAGTTTATTTGCTTGTTCAATTTTTTTTTTTGTTGGTTTTTCTCCAACAACTAAGAAGTCTAGGTTTTTATTGACAGAACTAAGTGTAATACCTGAGTTTTTTTCTACTAAAGATTTAACTTCTGCTCTGCTAATTCCTTCAAGTTTACCAGTAAACATAAAACTTTTATCTTTTAAAATTCCATTTTTGTTTAATATTTTATTTTCAATTTTAAGTTGGTTATTTAAATCAACTACAATTTTAACATTTAATTTATTTGAAAAAAAATTTTTTAAGGAGTTTACCTGGGTTTGCCCAATTCCATCAATATTTAAAAATTTATCAAATTCATTTGACTTAATGATTTTTATAAAATTTGATATGTTTTTTAAATTATCACTTATTATTTTTGCATTTTCAATACCTATATGTCTTATTCCAATAGAATATATAAATTTTTGTAGAGAAACCTTTTTAGATTTCTCAATAGAATTTTTCAAATTATTTACTGATGTTTTTCCCCAGCCATCTAAATTAATTATATATTCATAATTTAACGAGAAAATATCTTGAGGTTTTCTTATCAAATTTAGTTCCCAAAAATTTTCCACAACTTTTTTGCCTAAACCTTCGATATTCAATGCTTCTTTTGAAATTAAGTGTTTTATTTTTTCAATCGCAATTTTTTCACATCCATAGCCATCGTTCGTGCATCTTCTTACTGCATCATATTTTTTTGATACTAAATTAAATTCTTTAATTGTATCAGATCCACAGGATGGACATTTTAGAGGAAATTTGAACTTTGTTACATCTTTTGTTCTTTTTTTTTTGTCAACTTCAATAACATGAGGTATCACGTCTCCAGCTCTTTCGATTTTAACAAAATCTCCAATCCTTATATCTTTTCTATTTATTTCGTCTTCATTGTGAAGTGTTGCATTTGAAACTACAACTCCACCAATGTTAACTGGTTTAACTTTTGCAACTGGAGTTAAGGCACCTGTTCTACCAACTTGAATTTCGATGTTAATTATTTGTGTACTAGCACTATAAGCTGAAAATTTATGTGCTATTGCCCAACGAGGTGCATTTGACGTAAATCCTAATCTTTTTTGTAAGTTTAAGTCATTTACTTTATAAACTAAACCATCAACGTCGTAATCTAAATCAAATCTAATCTCTTCAAATCTCCTATGATATTTGATTAATTGACTAACTGAACTAAAAATTTTGTTATCTTTGTTAGTTTGAAATCCCCATTTATCAAGTGCCATTAAAAATTCAGACTGATATCTAAAATTATCATCAGAAATATAACCAAATGTGTAAGCAATAAAATTGAGGGGTATTTTTTTAGTTTCTTCTGGATTTTTTTGTCTTAAAGATCCAGAAGCAGCATTTCTAGGATTTGCAAACTTATCTTTAATTTTTAAAAAATCCTTTTTCTTTATAAATACTTCACCTCTAATTTCTATTTCATCAGGAAAATCATTTGATTTCACTTCTGTTGGTATATCCTTGATTGTTTTTAGGTTTTCTGTAATAACTTCACCAATTTTTCCATCCCCTCTTGATACACCATAAGTAAGTTTTCTATTTTTAAATGTTAATGAGGCAGAGATTCCATCAATTTTAGGTTCTACACTATAGTCAAAATTGATATTTTTATTTAAATAATTAAAAATTTTTTTTTCGAAATTTTTTAAGTCTTCTTCAAAAAAAGCATTTGAAAGGGATAACATTGGGATTTTATGCTCATACTTTTCAAATGATTTTGATGCCTTAAAACCTAAATTTTTTGAAGGAGAATTTTTGTCATTTAGAAAATCATATTTTTTTTCTAATAATAATATTTCTTTTTTTAATTCATCATATTCGGAATCTGTAATTAAAGGTTTACTTTTATCAAAGTAGAATTTGTTGTGCTTTAAGTATTCTTTTATTTTGTTTTTATATTTTTTTTTTAATTCATCCTTATTCATTAATTTGTATTATTTGAAAAGTTTCTTAAATTTTTTTAAGATATTATCCTCTGACTTTTTGTTTATTTTTTTGTTTAGATCGTAATTTTTATTCAATAATCTAAAGCTGGCCTGATACCATTCGCTTGAATTATAGTTGTAGCCAAGTAAAACTGCATATTTTTCTGCCTCGTTAATTAAACCAACTTTATAATGAAGTTCTACTAATCTATGTAAAGCTTCTTCAACATAAATTGTATTATCATAATCATTAATTATTATTTTAAATCTATTAATTGCAGGTATCCATTTTTCTCGTTCAACATAATATCTCGCCAGATACATTTCCTTAGAAGCCAAAATTTCACGTATTAGATCTAATTTAAATCTAGAATCATATGCATACTCTGTTTCAGGAAAGTCTCTAACAATTTTTTCAAAATAATCTCTTGATTTTAAAATTTGTTTCAAATCCTTTTTTTCATCAACTATTTGATCGTAATGACATAAAGCTAATAGATAATAAGCATAGTCTGTTTGCGGATGGTTTTTATATTTAATTAAGAAACGTTCAATATCATTTATTGCATCATTATAATAACCTTGTGAAAAATAACCGTAAGCCGACATCAAAACTGCTCTTGGAGCCCAAATAGATTGGGGATATAACAATTCAACTTCACTAAATTTTCTTCCAGAATAAATCACATCTCCTCTCTCAAATTCTCTCATTGCATCATAATAAACCTCGATCATTTGTGACTCTAAGTTTTTTTCTTTGAGAGTTGTCACGTTATTCTCTTTTTTGGAACACGCAAAAAATACAAGAAAAAATACAAGAATAATAATATTGCGTTTTACTGCCATAAAAATATTTTATCAGATAAATTTATAAAATGTAACTTTTAAGCTATTGATTTTAAATTTTGATAATTTGCAAATGTATGAGGTAATTGTTTTCCTTTAATCTCTATTAAAGAATAATTTGTTTTATCACTAAAAAGTTTTTTTAATAGTTTATTGGTGAGACTATGTCCTCCTTGAGAACATTTTAAAGATCCAATTATTTTATATCCTGACAAGTATAGATCCCCCATACAATCAAGAATTTTATGGTTCACAAACTCTAAATCATTTCTTAATCCACCTTCATTAAGCACATTATCATTTTTAACAACTACCGCATTCTCCAAACTTCCTCCTAATCCAAGATTAAGTTTTTTCAACTTTTCTATATCCTCATAAAGACAAAAAGTTCTTGAATTAAATATATCCTCTAAACTATCCTCAAATACGTTAACTTTATTTCTTTGTGTTTTAATAAATTTATTATTATATTTAATTTCAAATTCTATATCCCCTGTTACATTTGATTGCTCTAAAGAAACATTTTTTTCAAATTCATCTATACTAATTTTTTTATTTACTTTAATAATTTTAATTGCTTCATCACTTGACTTTAAGCCAACTTTATTTATTGAATTAACAAATTCTTTTGCTGAACCATCCAATATAGGCACTTCCTGCGAATTTAGTTCAATATGCAAGTTATCAATACCAATTCCATACAATGCACCCATTAAATGTTCAATTGTTGAAACTTTTACTCCATAATCATTGGAAATTGTTGTGCATAATGTTGTATCAGTTACATTTGAATAATTTGGATATACGATATTATTTTTATTTAGATCAGTTCTTTTAAAAATTATACCTGTGTTTGGTATTGCTGGTATTAGTTTTAATTTTACTTTATTGCCGGTATGTATACCAATACCTTCAAATTCAATTTTTTTTGATATAGTTTTTTGAGTAAGTATAGACACAATAAATCTATACAAAATGTATTTAATTTTAAACACTCAACAAATATTACAAGAAAATACAATCATTTATCGAAAAAGTTGAAAAATTTTTCAAAAATACCAAGTTTTTTATTAATTATTTTTGGTATTTCATTATTAATTTTATGGTTTTCCAGGCCACATTTACAGATTTGAACATCTGACTCGCTATAATAATTAATTGACTTAAAACCAAATCTATCATCTAAATAAAAAGAATTATTGTTAAACAGTTTTGATCCTTCGCCAATCAAGAATAGATTTGAACCTTCTAAGACATTTTTACTATTATTAATATTTGATTTTTTAAAGATTAAATCCATGATTTCCTGAACTCTATACAAAATCACTTTTTTTAGTAAATCTACTGAAATATTTTTATTAATAATTTCATGAATAACCATCGTATCTTCCGAAGTTTTATTTTTGTATGAAAACTCTGTCTCGGCTTTATTAAATGATTTTTTTAATTTTTCTGCATCCTGTTCTGAAATTTTAAAAACTTTTGAGATATCTGTTGTGATATGTTGTCCTCCTATTGGGATTGTTTCGATTAATTTAAGTTTTTCATTTTCGAAAAAAAAAATTGAAGATCTTCTTAACCCAACATCTAAAAAGGATGTTTTGTTTTCACTAAATTTTTTTACATATGATTGAGACTTTATGTAAGAAGAACAAAATATATTTATTATATTTAAATTAAACTTTATGAATTCATCTCTTATTTTCTTAATAAATAATTTTGGAAAACATATTAATTTAAAATCGATTTTTAAATTATTATCTACTGTTTTATCTTTAGGAAATTCTTCAAAAATTTTTTCGTCATCTATTATACATTTATCCATTATTATATGAGATAAATAATATTTATCATAATGTGATTTAATTATTTGATTTAATTCTAATATTAATGGCTCATATAATTTATTTATTTTTGAACTTCTGTCTAAATTTTTTGTTAATGATATATCTATTGTAAATAATTGTGCAGTATCTAGAATTAAAACAATATCTTCGATATGATCAGAAAATTTTTTTTCAGCTTTTTTTATAATTTTATTAATTGCCTCAAAATGACTTTGTAAATTCTCGTTTGTATATACTTTTATTGATTCTGAAAATTTTTCGTCGAAGTTATTATCAAAAGATGCAAATCGAATTTTAGAAGATCCAAAATCGATGACATTGAAATAATTGTTTTTACCCATTTCTTAAAATTAATCTATTTTTAATTCTTAAATCGATAACTGTATTTGAATTTATATTATTTTTTGATCTAAATTTTTTGAAAAGATTTATTGCTTCAGAAATATTTTTATTAGGTAATTGAATTATAATATTATTTGCAAAATATAAGTCCCATCTTTTATTTTTATGAAAATAGTATCTAGTTATTTCATCTAAATCAATTTTTTGATTTAAAAGTTCTCTTTGAAGAAAAATGTAATCATCTGGTTTAAATTTACCAAAAATAGTTGGTAAATTTTTTTTAATTGAGATTTGTTTTGCTATTATAAATTTTCCATTTTGACCTACAAAATATTTTTTTTGGTCTAGGTAGGTGATTGCAATTATATTAGTTTGTTTAGTTTGAATATTAATAATTGAAGGATATTTTTTTTTGATACTTATGCTTTCAATAAAATTGAGTTTATCAAATTTTTCTAAAAGAAAATTTTTGTTTACAAAAAAAATATTTTCACCTAATAAAAAACTAGTATTTGATAATATATTGTCATTAATTTCTTTTTTAACATTTTCAACTTTAACTTCTCTAATCTTAAAAACATTTTTCAAATTACTTATTAGATTATTATTGAAAATTGTTGATATAAATAAAAATGAAACCAAATAAAAATATATTTTTTTTTTATTTATTGATTGAAGCATCTTCCAAAATTTTTATTATCAAATTTTTGAAAGTAATGTTATTAAAATTTGCTATTTCAGGCACTAGTGATAGTGAGGTCATTCCTGGTTGTGTGTTAGTTTCTAGTAAATAAAAGGATTTTTTATAATACCTAAAATCTGATCGTGTAACCCCTCTACAATTTAAAATTTTATGTGCTTTTAAAGCAATTTTTGTTAATTCCTGATATTTTCTTTTTGAAATTTCCACAGGAATTATATGCTCCGTTCTTGCTTTTGGGTTATATTTGGCTTGATAATCATAAAATTTTCTAGTTGGTCTAAGCTCAATTGCTCCGAGCACTTTATTTTCTAAAATTGCAACTTGTATTTCTCTCCCAGGTATATATTTTTCCAATAAAACCTCTCCATATTCATTTAGTTTTGTTAGAGTTTTCAAAATATTATTTTTGTTACATATAAAAACATTTACACTAGAGCCTTCATTAAGAGGTTTTACAACTAGAGGAAATCCAATCTTTTTTTGTAAATTATTTATTAATTTCAATTTGTTTATATTATTTCTGTAAGAGAATTTAAGATACTTAGGCGTCAAAATGTTGTTTTTAATAAATATTTTTTTTGACAGTTCCTTATCTATTGCTAAAGAAGACGATAATACGCCTGAATGAGTATATTTTACTTTTTCAGATTCTAAAATTGCTTGAATATAGCCATCTTCTCCATATCTTCCATGCAATAAATTTAATACTATATTTGGATTAAAGTTTCTTAATACTTGAACAAATTTACCATCAGGATTTACAACCTTAATTTTATATTTTTTATCTTTATTTAATTCTGCGTAAACACTTTTTGCAGTTTGTATACTAACTTCTTTTTCTTTTGAATATCCACCCGCCAAAATTAGAATTTTTTTCATCATTCTATAATTTTGATTTCTAAATTAATATTAATCCCAGTTTTATCTTTAACATTTTTTTTTACAAAATTTATTAAAGAGTTCATTTCTTCAAACGACGCGTTTTTTTTATTAATAAAAAAATTTGAGTGTTTTTTTGATATACTAGCATCTCCAAAACTTATATTTTCTGGAACTGACTCTTTTATTAATTCCCAAGCTTTTTTTGTTGTTTGATCGATTGGGTTTTTAAAAGTACTACCCCCTGTCTTAATTTTTGAGGGTTGAGAATTATTTTTTTTTATTGCCAATTCTTCCATCAAATTTTTTATTTCACTTTTATTTAATAAATCACCTTTAAAAGTAGCACTTAAAAAAATTAAATTTTCGTTTAATTCTATTTTTCTATATTGAAATTTAATTTTGTTAGATGGGATAACTTTTATATTTCCCTTTGTATCAATACATTGCAGAGAGATTAATTTGTCTTTAAATTCTGTTCCAAAACATCCAGAATTCATTTGAAGACCCCCTCCAACAGAACCAGGAATGCAGTACATAAATTCAAAACCACTTATTCCATTCTCTAGTGCAAATTCTGAAAGTTTTTTTTGTGAGCAAGCTGAGCCTGCTATTATTGTGTCTGGTTTTAATTTTGATAATGTACTAAAATTGTTGCTAAGTTTGATTATTACTCCTTCATATGTTTTATCTTTAAATAACACATTTGAACCCATTCCTAATATAAACATTTTTCCTCTATTATTATACAGTTTTAGGAATTCCTTTAATTCTATAAGATTTTTTGGTTTAAAAAAGATTTTTGATTTACCCCCTATATTAAACCAATTAAGTTTTTTGATATCGGTATTAAAAAACAGATCTGCATTATATTTATTTTTAAAATCTTCAATATCTTTTAATTCCATATCAATTAAGATTTCTTACCCAATTTGTTATAGATCCAGCACCCATAGCAATAAAAATTTTATTTCCGAATGCAATGTTTTTAGTAATTTTTTTTAAATCTATTTCATTTTTAAGCATTATGAGATTAACTTTAGAATTTTTTGCAATTAATTTTGCAAATGAAGTGTATGAAAATCCTAATTTTAAAGTTTCACTAGCTTTATAAATTGGACAAAGTAAAACTGTGTTCGCATTTTTAAAGCATTTAGAAAATTCAATTTTTAAATTTTTTACTCTTGAAATTCTATGCGGTTGAAAAATACAAACTATTTCTTCTTTATTGTATACTTTACTGACACCATCTAACACTGATGAAATTTCAGTCGGATGATGAGCGTAGTCGTCGAAAAATGGCACTTTATTAATTTTAAATAAGAAATTAAATCTTCTCTGAACTCCATTAAAGTTTTTGAGACCTAATTTAATTATTTTATCTGATACACCAATTGAAAAAGCTACTGCCAATGCAGATGTTGCATTTTTTATATTATGCAAACCTAACAAAGGTATTGAAATATTTTTTATAATTTTTGTTTTACCTGGTATTTTTATTTTAATATTAAATTTTGAATAATCTTTATTCTGAATTATATTGAAAATATGAAAATTTGATTTCTTATTTAAACCAAATGTATAATAATTGTTATTTTTAATTTTTGGTAAAATATTTTTTACATTTTTGTCATCTAAACACAGAAAAGCCTTTCCAAAAGAAGGTGTTTTATCAATAAATTCTATGAATTTATTTTTTAAATTTTTCATAGTTCTGTAATAATCCAAGTGTTCATTATCAATGTTGGTTATTATTGAATAATTAAAAGGTATTTGAAGAAAACTTCCATCCGACTCATCTGATTCAACTAAACTCCAGTCACTTTTTCCTAATTTTGCCGAACTTCCTATTGAATTCAAAACACCTCCATTAATTATTGTCGGATCTAATTTTGCGTAATTCATAATGTTTGACAAAATTGATGTTGTTGTTGTTTTGCCGTGTGATCCTGTCACAACAATATTTTTCATTAAAGAAACTATATGACCTAACAATTCTCCTCTTTTATATATTGGTAGGTTTAATTTTTTAGCATGCCTATATTCTGGATTTGATTTTTTTATAGCTGATGAAACTACTAATACAGTACAATTTTTTATATTTTGCTTATTATGACTTAAATAAATTGGAATTTTTCTTTTTCTTAGTAAATTAAGATTTTTATTATCTGATTTGTCACTTCCTTGTATTTTAAAGCCTAAACTATCCATTATTAATGCTAAACCACTCATACCAATACCACCAATTCCAACAAAATGAATTAGTTCAGTTTTTCCGATATTAATTTTCATCTATAATTTCTATAATCTTATTGTTTATATTATTCCAAGTATTTTTTTTAGTAATTTCCTCAAGATTTTTAAATTTTTCGTTGTAATTTTTATAATCGTTAAATATTTCAAATATCATCTTTGAAAATTTTTTAAATTCGAATTCCTTTTGTTTTATTAACCAACAACAATTTTTTTTATAGTAAAATTCTGAATTATAAAATTGGTGATTATCTCTTGCTGATGGGAGGGGTATTGAAATAAACGGTATGTTTAAGAATGAAAGTTCACTAAGTGTGCTTGCGCCTCCTCTGGTAATTGCTAGATCTATACCATTGTAGAGTTCATGACTATCATTGGTAAATTCAATAAATTTATAGTTTATATTTGATTTTTCATATTTATTTTTTATTGAAGATAAATTATTAACATTTGATATTTGTTGTATAACTTCGAAATTTCGTTTTTTTGAAATTTCGATAATTAATTCAGTAATATTTTCGTCAAAAAACGATGCACCCTGACTGCCACCGATGATAAGAATTTTTTTTATTTCCTTTTTTAAATTAATTATATTTTTTTCTAAGTTATATATTTCTTTTTTTAAAATAGGTTTGACTATAACTTTTTTAGAATTGTATTTTATTGGGAAGTTTCTTAAATTTTCATCGTAACAAATTATCTTTGTTGAAAATTTCAAAGCGAAGCGGTTAGATCTACCTAAAACACTATTAGGCTCAAACAAGAAAACTTTTTTTTTTAATATAAATGCAGCCAAGCAAAATGGAAATGTCATGTACCCACCAGTACTAATCACAATATTTGTCTTATTATTTTTTAAAAATCTAATAGATTGAAAAATGTTTAGAAAATATTTTAAAATATTTATTGGAAGTAAATAAGGTTTTAAAAATAAATTAGGTACATCTATTAATTCATATTTAAATTTTTCAGTATTTATATATTTGCTTCCTCTCAAATCAGATACCATTTTTACAGAAAATTTATTTTTCAAATGTTCAAACAAAGAGGTAGATGGTACTACGTGGCCACCAGAACCACCTGTTACTATAAGTATATTTTTCATACTAATTTAATTTTCTCTTCGTCAAATTTAATATTATTCCAGTTAAAATTGATGTTCCAACTATTGAAGAACCACCATAACTAATAAATGGCATTGTCATGCCTGTAGTAGGAAGCATTCTTATATTTACACCAATATGAATAAAAGTTTGCAATAGTATTATTGAAATACTTCCAACTAATATAAGTTTAAAATTATTATTTTTTGTAAAATCTATTTTTTTTAAAACTCTATAAGATAATATTAAATAAAGAAATATTATACCTATGAGAATAACTACTCCAAATTCTTCTGCAATTACAGAAATTATATAATCTGTATGTGCCTCTGGTATTCTTGAATTTAAAGTTCCTTCACCTATTCCTTTTCCAAAAAAACTTCCACTGGATATTGCATCGCTTGCTTTATCTGCCTGGTAATTATTACCACTAGAATTATCTAAAAATGACATTAATCTTATTCTTATGTATTCAAACTTTGGCACCAAAAAGACTAAAAATAAAGTTAATGAACCCACAGCTAATAATGAAATTGCAAAAAGTAATAAATTTATTCCTGAAACAAAAATAATGGCAAGCCAAACAGATATTATTAATAATGTTTGTCCTAAGTCTGGTTGAGATAAAAGTAAAATAATTATTGGCACTAAAATGACTGAACTCAAGAGATATTTTATATAAAGGTTTTTTTTTTCTAATGAAATTATTAGTGAAATAACAATAACAAAAAAAGGTTTTAAAGTTTCAATAGGTTGAAACCTAGGTAATGATCCAATATCTAACCATCTCTTTGACCCTTTGACCTCCACTCCTATTAAGGGAACTAAGAATAAACTTATAAATGTGATAACAAATAATACGACTGATAACCTAATTAAAATTTTTTGATTTAGTAGAGATAAAAATAAAATTAAAAATATTCCTATTAAAACAAAAATTAAATGTTTTAAAAAAAAATAGTAAGAATTTGTGTTTAATTTATCTGATGCTATTATTGAAGTTGAAACTAAAGAAAAGAACAATCCTAGTGAAAATAATAGACTTATTATCAAAAAAATTGTTTTATCGATGTTTTTCCACCAAAAATAAAATGTATCAAAATATTTATTCATTCAATTGGTAAATATCTTTTAATTAACATATTGAATTGTCTACCTCTTTCTTCAAAATTTTTGTATTGATCAAATGATGCGGCCGATGGGCTAAATAAAACTGTAACTTTTGTTCTTATATCCTTAAGGTTTGGAATTATTTTAAGAGTATTTCTCAGATCTTTTGATAGATTAACTTTAATTTTATTTTTAAATAGTTTTAGGAAAACTTGTCTATCTTTTCCGTAAATAAATGCTTCTAAATTTTTAAAATACTTTTTATTTAAATTAAATTTGTCACCCTTTTTAAATAATCCTCCCAAAATCCATAGAATTTTTTCATTAGATTCTAAAAATGGAACAGTAGAAGATAATGTTGTTGACTTAGAGTCGTTTATTATTTTTAAATATTTTGATTGATGGATAACTTCCTGTCTAAATTTCAAAGGTTTAAATTTATTAATAGTTTTTATTACAGTTTTTAAATTAAGTTTCATATGTTTTGATAGCTCAAATAAAAAATTTAAATTTTGAAAATTTGTTGAATTTTTAAAATTATCATTACTTAATTTATTTTTTAAATATGCATACTTATTTTTACTTACATATATTATTTTGGATTTTATATTTTTAGTTCTTAATAAGTCTTTCAATAAATTAGTGTTTGTTATTATTGCTACATCATTTTCGTTTTGTCTTATTACACATTTTAATTTTGATAATACATAATTCTTCATTGTACTATGTCTTTCTAAATGATCTGGGGAAATATTAATAATTATAGAAAATTTTGATTTGAAATATTTACTATAAGCCAGCTGATAAGAAGAGGCCTCAATAACAAAGATAGTATTTTTGGTAACTCTTTTTTCCTCTAAAATAGGATTTCCAATATTTCCAGTTAGCCTAGTATCATAATTGTGTTTCTTTAAAATATCATAAAGCAACTTACTTGTAGTTGACTTTCCGTTCGTACCAGTAATCGTAATTGTTAAAACATCAGGGTTAAATTTATAGAAAATATCAAAATCAGTAATAACTTTTTTTTGGTTCTTTTTTAAATAATTTGATAACTGGCATCTATTTATATTAATACCAGGACTTATAACTATATAATCAAAATTATTATTTAATAATTTTGATTTAGAAATAAAAAATTTTTTATATTTATTTTTAATTTTTTTCTTATCATCATCGAAAATAAAACACTTATTTCTCTTTTTTAAATATTTGAATGATGAAATTCCAGATTTTCCAAAACCATAAATTAAAAAATTTTTACTTAACGTTTCATTTTTTAATTTCATTATCTAAGTTTCAAAGTTGCTAATCCAATCATCGCTAGAATAATAGAAATTATCCAAAATCTAATTACAACCGTTGACTCTGGCCATCCTTTTTTTTCAAAATGATGGTGTATTGGAGCCATTTTAAATATTCTTTTACCAGTTAATTTATAGGAAATAACTTGAACTATTACAGAAACAGCTTCTAAAACAAACAATCCGCCTGTTATTGCTAACACAATTTCGTGCTTAGTTATTATACCAACCGCTCCCAGTGAACCACCTAATGATAAAGATCCAGTGTCTCCCATAAAAATTTTTGCCGGTGGTGCGTTAAACCATAAAAAACCTAAACAAGCTCCAATTATTGATCCACAAAAAATCGAAGCTTCTCCTACACCCTCTATATATGCGATCTGAAGATAATCAGAAAAAATTATGTTACCAGAGACGTAACTAATAAATGCAAAACAAGCAGCAACTAACATAACAGGGACTGTTGCTAATCCGTCCAAACCATCAGTTAAATTAACTGCATTTGAGGCTCCAACTAATATAAACATGTAAAAAGGTATAAAAAACCATCCAAGGTTGATTACTAAGTTTTTGAAAAAAGGAAAATATAGATTGCTTATTTGATCAGAATTACTTGTGATATAAAGTATAAATATGCCAATCAAAGCTAAAATAATTTGTAGAGATAATTTAAGTTTAGAAGAAATTCCATGTGAACTTTTCAACTTAATTTTTTTATAATCATCGTAAGCTCCTAGTAATCCAAAAGATGCAGCGATAAATATTAGAAACCAATTATATGGATTTGTTAAGTCGCCCCATAGCAATACTCCTGAAAAAACACCTAGTAATATTATTAGCCCTCCCATTGTGGGTGTTCCTATTTTTCTAATTATATGATCACTCGGTCCATCTTCTCTAATTGGATTATGAATTTGTTTTGAAGAAAAAAAATTAATTAATGGGTTTCCAACTAAAAAAACAACAACCATAGCTGTAAACATAGAAAGACCGGTTCTTACTGTTAAATATTTAAAAACATTCAAAAAACTAAACTGATCTACTAGAATTGAAAAAAGTTCAAACAACATTAAGATTTTGATCCAATTTGTTTAGTTATTTGATTAAGTCCTGTAGAATTTGAGCCCTTTATCATTAAAAAATCACCATTATTTAAATCATTTTTTATTATATTAAGAATTTCACTAATTGATTTAAGTATTTTTCCTTTTTTTTGTGTTCTAATTTTGTTGAATGTTTCTGTGATATAATTCCCATAAACAAACAACTTTTTGAACTTTGCCTTATTGATATCTTTTGCAGCTTCAATATGAAGTTTTTTTGAAAATTTTCCTAATTCTAACATGTCACCTAGTAGCATAAATTTTTTATTTGGATTTACTTTTAAATTATCAAATTTCTTAATTGAAAAATTCAAAGATAATGGATTTGAGTTATAACTTTCATCTATTATATTAACTTTTTTTAAACCAACAGTAAATTTTTTTATATTTCCTCTACCACTTGGTATTTTATAATTAGAAAAAAAGTTACTTTTTATTTTATCAACGATATTTAAACTTTTACAAACTGCTATGGAAGCCAATATATTATCCAAATAAGGTAATAAGTTATTATTAATTTTAAAATTAAAAATTTTAGAAGCTACATCAATATAAATAATATAAGATTTCGTAGATTTTTTTAATTTAGATAATCTTATAGTAGAATTTTTATGTTTACCGAAAGAAATAATATTTAAATTATTTTTATTTGCTAAATTTGAAAAAAAGTCAAAAAATTTATCATCTCTATTCAATACAATTGTACCATTTTTTCTTATGTTGAAAATAATCTCTGATTTGGCTTTAGCTATATCCAATAAAGATTTAAAATTTTTGGCGTGCGCATAACTAATATTTGTAATAACTCCAACATCTGGTTTAATTATTTTTGATAAATTGTCTATTTCTCCCTTTTTATCCATTCCAATTTCAAATATTCCATAAGTCGTATCCTTATTACAATTTATTAAAGAAATCGGTAAACCGAATTTATTATTGAATGAATTTTTTGAAAATGTTGTGGAATAATTTTTTTGAAGACATTGCCCTAACAATTCTTTCAACGAGGTTTTGCCTGAAGATCCTGTAATTGCAACTTGAGATGCATTAGAAGAAATTCTTATCTTTTGTGAAAATTTAATTAATAATTCTAGAGAACTTTTAACATTAATCTTTTTTTTACTATCATTTTTGTTATTTTGAACTATTGCTAATTTTGCTCCACTTTTTAAAGCTTCATCTGCAAAGTCATTTCCATTAAAAGATTTTCCCTTAATTCCAAGGAAAATTTTACCTTTATTCTGTTCTTTCGAATTAGTACTAATTTTTAAATTTTTTAATCTATCTAATTTTTTGTTATTTATAATTTCTTTAAGTATATTTAATTTCCAATCATTTGATAAAGATTTATTTTTTAAAATTATTGATTTTTTTATATTATCTTTGTCAGAAAATTTATTTTTCTTAATATATTCTTGAGTGTTTTCATGTCCCTTTCCTGCAATAATTAAAACCTCATCAGACTTACTATTTAAAATTGCTTTTTTTATAGCTAATTTTCTTGATGGTATTTCAACCATTTTAGATGGTAAAATTGATTTCTTAATGCTTGCTCTGATATTTTCTGGATTTTCACTTCTAGGATTATCGTCTGTAAGATAAATATAATTACATAGTTTGTTAGCAATTTTACCCATTATTGGTCTTTTTTCTTTATCTCTTTCACCGCCACACCCAAACACAATATTAATTTTTCTTAAACTATATTGTTCCTTAATATTTTCTATACTGGTTTTGAGAGCCTCTGGAGTATGAGCATAATCTAAAATAAAAATTGAATTATCTTTGGTTGTTCCGATTATCTCGAGCCTTCCTTTTGCGGGTTTAATATACTTAAGTTTTTTAACAATATCATCAATTTTTAGATTACTTTTAATTGCTGCAGCAATAGCCATCATCAAATTCTTAATTTGTATTTTACCAATTAGGCTTGTTTTAAATTGGTATTCTTTATTTTGAAAAGTAAACTTTATATGTTGGTAGTTATTTAAAATTTTAATTGAATTAATTTTTAAATGACTATCTGATATGCCAATGTTTAATAAATTTAATTTTTTTCTTTTGGCTATTTTTTTAAAGATTTGCGAATATTTTAAATCATTATCAAATATCAAATTTCCATTTTTATTTGTCAACTCATTAAATAAAATTAATTTTGAATTAAAATAATTTTTATAATTTTTGTGATAATCTAAATGATCTCTGCTTAAATTAGTGAATATAGATGTGCTAAATTTAATACCATGCAATCTTTTTTGATGAAGGCCATGACTTGATGCTTCTAAAATTACGTTTTCAATTTTTTTTTTCTTTAAATTTGCAAGTATTTTATTAATTGTAATAGCATCAACAGTTGTATTATTAAGTTTTAAGTTAACACCATTCGATTTGACGCCTAAAGTTCCAATTGAGGCTACTCTTTTTTTATTAAGTTTTAATATTTGGTAATAAAAATTGACTATAGATGATTTACCGTTTGTACCAGTTACAGCAATTATATTATTTGGTTTTTTATTATAATATTTATTTGCAAAACTTGATAAGGCTAATCTAGGATCCCTTACTTTTATATATAATACACCTTTATTGATTCCAGTTTTAAATTTATTTGATACAATTATTCGGGCTCCTCTTTTAATGGCATCATTTATGAAATTATTTCCGTTAAATTTACTACCCTGTATTGCAAAAAATATATAATTTTTTTTTATTTTTTTTGAATTAAAATCAAATCCATTAAAACTTTTATTAATAAAATCTTTTTTAAGATTTTTAAAAAAGCTTTTTAATATCATTATGAAATTTCTTAATATTTTATGGCTAAAATAGGCCCGATTTTTTCAATTATATTTTTGGCAACCTCGACAGAAGTCCAGCCAGCAGTATTAAAAGGTGTACCTATTATCTTCCTTTTTTTACCATCATTATATTCATAAATATAAGTTTCACTCAATTTTGGTTCATCTAACAAAACAATTAAAACATATTTTGGAGAAGATATTGGAAAAATTGAAGCAAAAGTATTTATTTTTTTTTTTGAATATTTACCCTTTATAGATTTTTGAGCTGTTCCCGTTTTTCCAGCAATTTCATAACCGGCAATATTTGCTAAATTAGCTGTGCCCTGTTCGGATGTTACAATTTTTCTTAATATTTCGTTAATTTTATTGGAATTTTCTTGTGTAATTATTTGCTCACCTCTTTTTGAATTATTCTCTTTTTTAATTAAAGTTGGTTTTATTTTATATCCACCATTTGCAATTATTGCATAGGCTTTTGCAAGTTGAAGTGGTGTGGTTGTTATACCATGACCATATGCTGATGTAGCTAATTTACATTTTCCCCATTTAAACGGAATTGGATTTCCAACTTCTTCAATATCAAATTGTATTTTATTTAATAAATCTAAATTTTCTAGAAAATCTTTAAAATTTTCTAAACCGACTTTCTGAGCAATTTTGATTGAACCAATATTTCCAGATCTAATTAATATTTCTTCTGCAGTAAGACTAGATGGAATATCCATATCATATTCAGAAATTGACCTTCCTGCACATTTTATTTTTTTTGGTAGATTTTCAAAAAGGGTATCTTCTTGGATAACATTTTCTTGAAGCCCAGCTGCCAGTGTAAATGTTTTAAAAACTGATCCAAGTTCATAAACACCTTTTGTGGATCTGTTTATAAATTTTTTATCAGAAATATCTTCTCTTTTATTTAAATCAAAATCTGGTATAGAAACCATCGAGATAATCTCGCCGCTGTTAATGTTCATTAAAATAGCTGTACTTCCATAACTATTAAAAATTTCTTGAAATTTTATCAATTCTTCTCTTATCAAATATTGTATTTCAGTATCTAAAGAAAGTTTTAATGGCTTGTTTGAAGTTGTTAATTCATAATCAAAAGATTTTTCTATACCAGACACACCATTATTATCTGTATCAATCTGTCCCAATATATGACTGAAAAGATTACCGTTAGGATAAACACGAGTAATATTTTCTTCCTTTTTAAACGATTTTTCTCCCAGTAGTTTTATTTTTTCAAGTTTTGTTGGAGATATTTTCTTTTTAACATAAAAAAATTTTTTTCCATTGATTTCCTTTTCAAAATTCTTTTCAGGAAATATTAATTTCAAAGAAATTAATAATTTTTCTTTGTTAATAACTTGATTAGGATTTATGCCCAAATTTGTCACACGCACAGTTTTAGCAATAATATTTCCATTTCTATCCATGATAGATGCTCTATATTTCTCTTTTTCTTTTACAGTTTGAGTTTGGTTTGTTTTCTTAAATCCTAAATAGATAGTTTTAGAGGTAAAAATTATTGTAATTATAAAAAATATGAAGAAAATAAACGCTATTCGTTCAAAAGATATTTTTAAATTTGATCTATTTGCTTCAAATTTGAAATTTTCGTCAATATTATTCATTATTAAATTTAAAAATTTTTAAATCTGTAATTTTTTTTTTTTTTAATTCTTTATCAAAATATATCTTGGAATATTCCATTAACTTATTTGGTGATGTAAGATAATTATAATCAAATAAAACTAACTCATAAATATCATTGAGAGCTCTTATATCTTCTTGAATTTCAAAAATTTGTTTATCAAGTTTTTTTGTCGAATTTTTCGTAAAAGCAGTTGAAATTATAAGAATAATAATTGGTATAAATAAAAGAGTTTTTTTATGCATCAAAGTTCAAATTTTCTATATCTTTTAAGTAATTAAAATTACTAACAAATTTTTTGAAGTTACATCCATTCTCTAATTTGTATGCAAATCTAAGTTTTGCTGATCTTGAGGGAGGATTAATGTTAATCTCGCTGGATGACGGAGTTATTGGTTTTTTTTTGGTTAAATTAAAATATTTTTTAGTTGAAGTACTTTTTGGTAGATACCTAGAAGAATTTTTTACTTCTGAGTATTCTTTAAAAAAAAATTTTACTATTTTATCCTCGATAGAATGAAAAGTAACAACTGCTATAACTCCACCAACTGGCAAAATATTATAGGCTTTTATTAAACCATACATCAGCTCAGTTATCTCTTTATTTACGAAAATTCTAAGAGCTTGAAAAACCTTAGTGGATTTATTTTTTCCACTTTTCTTTTTTTTTATACCTTCAATTATTTCTACCAAATTTTCAGTTTTTATATTTTTATTTTTTCTTAATTGTGCTATTTTTTTTGATATCGGTTTTGCATATTTTTCATCGCCAAAATACTTGAAAATTTTAAAAAGACTTTGTTGGCTCATTTTTGAGATTACATCATCACAGGAAAAATCATTTAATCCCATTCTCATGTCTAGTTTGCCTTTACTATTAAAAGAAATACCTCTACTTAGATCAGAAATCTGATTTAATGAATATCCCAGATCAAAAATAATTGCTTTAATATTATCTTCCTTTATTTGATCGATATCTGAAAATTTTTTGTTATAAAATTTAAATCTTTTTTTATATTTTGTGTGGAATTGATTAGCTATTCTATTAACAGAATTATCTCTATCTAATGCTATTATATTATTTAGGTTGTTCTCTAAAATCTTTTTTGAATAACCACCTGCACCAAATGTGCAATCGATAAATGTGCCACCATAAAGAGGGGAAATAATACTAACTAATTCGTTTAGTAATACTGGAAAATGTTTTTCCAGATTTATGGTGGCATTCATTTATTTTTTTGAAGACCATTAATTCTTTTGTCTTCTCAAAAATGCTGGAATTTCTAAATCTTCTTCATCCTCTGAGTTTATCTCTTGTGGTGAAGTAGATAGCTCCTCGTTAGCATCTGAATTAAATAGCTCTGGGGTATCATCATCACTTAACTCAAAATTCTCCAAACCATTATTTTCAGATACTTGCTCATCTATATTGTTTTCAAATTCAGAATTTACTGAGCTAGCTACGGGTGCTTCAGTTTGAACTAAATCGTCACCATTTAGAGAGCTTGATGACTCATTTGCATAATTAGTATCTATACTTTTAGAACTCAATTCTTCATTTTTCTCTTCTACCTCTATTTTAAGAGCGTTAGCTCCATTAGTAATAATTGAATTATTATTTGTAAATTGGAAAGATTGAGTTGATGCAGAATTTGAAAACTCAGAATAACCTGGATTTCTATTTTGAATTCTATGCACCATGTTAATTACTGATTTAGGCTCAGGTTGTTGTCCATCTAATGCAGTAGCAACGATTGAAACTCTCATTAATCCATCCAAACTATCATCCGTTATAGCTCCTATAATTAATTCTGCCTCTGGATCGACTTCAGCTCTTACTTTATTCACAGCTTCATCTACTTCAAATAATTTCAAATCCTTACCTCCAGTGATATTAACCAAAAGTCCTTTTGCCCCTTTTAAAGAATAATCGTCAATCAATGGATTATTAATTGCTGACTCTGCAGCTTTGACAGCTCTTCCTTCTCCTTCGGCTTGACCTGTGCCCATCATAGCTTTGCCCATTGAACTCATAACAGTTTCAACATCAGCAAAATCAAGATTTATAAGCCCTGGTCTAACCATTAAATCAGTTATACTTTGAACACCATGAAGCAAAACATCATTTGATAAAGCAAAAGATTCTTCAAAAGTTGTTTGTTCACTTGCAATCTTGAATAAATTTTGATTTGGAACAACTATAATAGTATCAACATGTTTTCGAAGTTCTTCTAAGCCTTGTTGCGCTTTTCTCATTCTTGAAGGGCCCTCATATAAGAATGGTAGAGTTATAACCCCGACTGTTAATATATTGAGTTCTTTTGCAGCTCTAGCAATTACATGAGCAGATCCAGTTCCAGTTCCGCCACCCATTCCGGCTGTAATGAAAACCATATTTGCACCCTGCAATATATTTACAATTTCATTTAAAGACTCGTCTGCAGCAGCTTGACCTATATCTAGTTTTGCACCTGCTCCTAGTCCTTTAGTTAAATTTAATCCCATTTGTATTTTTGTTTGTGCCTTACTTAATCTTAAATCTTGAGCATCGGTATTTACTGCAATAAACTCTACACCTTGTAAGCCAGCATCAATCATTCCATTGATTGCATTTCCACCCGCTCCTCCTACGCCTAATACTAGAATTCTAGGTTTCAGTTCTTTTATATCTGGTGTTTTAAAGTTTATTGTCATATTTTTCCCCTTTTTAGTTATTAAATTGCTTTTCCCATTTAAGACTTGCTCGATTAATATTAGATTTTTTCCTAGCGTTTGCCCTAAATTTTTCAAAATGTGTTGGTTCCCAGATTTGAAATGTTCTACCTTGACCAACAAATAACATGCTATTCTTAATTTTTGCATGTTTTAATAATTTTGTAGTTATTTGAACCCGTCCTTCACTGTCAAATTGTAAATTTGTACTTTCAGATAATATAGAAGTTGCAAAATAATCTTTTTTTTCTTCAAAAGGGTTGAGTGAGTCAATTGCATTTGAAATTTTTTCTATTCGATCTTGAGGCCATGCCTCAATACATAGATTGTTAAATGATGGATAACAAATTATGCCATTATAACCTATGTTTGATAAATATGATCTATATGATGCAGGCACTGAAACCCTTCCTTTTTTGTCCAATTTGTTTTCGTAGGTAGATAAAAACATAAACCATATTATCCTTAATTTGGGTTTTTATGGGATAATATGGGTTTTATAACAACGCGTCAATAGCTAATATTATTGAACTCAAATACAAAAATTTAGTAATTATTTGGATTTATTTTAATGAAATGCCAGATAAACTATAAGCCGGGTTCTGTCATTTAAACTTATCATTTATCTAGGCTTTAAATCACTTTAAAGCTCAAGCAACTAACCCTGATGACTAGCCAAAGACTGCTTTTAGTTATTTCTAACAATGTCATCTCTACTCAGTCTTGCTCCCAGTGGGGTTTTCCATGCGCTAGCTGTTACCAACTTAGCCGGTGTGCTCTTACCACACCTTTTCACCCTTGCCTTGATAAGGCGGTTTATTTTCTGTGGCACTATCCCTGGGGTTTCCCCCGCCAGCTGTTAACTGGCACTGTGTCTTTGTAGAGCCCGGACTTTCCTCTTTAATAAATTAAAGCGATAAGTCATTTATCTGGCAGATAAAGAATTATTCTATTTTTATTAAATTTCAACTATTTTTAATTCAATTAAACCAAGGATTTTAAAATTGCATAAGTCTCTTGATCAACGATACTGCTAATTAATTGTGGTCTAAACCTTCTTTGAAAATTTTTATAAATTTTGATTTTCTCATTTTTATCATTTGTAGATTTATAACCAAACTTAAATAATAACTGAAAAAAATTACCACTATTGTATATTTTTACACCTCTTAATTTTTTGCAATTTTTTTCACTTAAATTATGCCATAAACATATTTTTTTTTTATTTAACAATTTCCATGGAAATTTTTCACCAGGATCTTTTTTTCTTAAAGGAGCAATATCAGAATGTCCTAAAATATTTTCTTTTTTGATTTTATATTTCCTTTTCAAATTTTTTGACAAGTTGATAATCGAGGTAATCTGTTTTTGATTAAAGTTCTCATATTTATAATCATGTCCTGGGTTGGAAATCTCTATTCCTATAGAATTTGAGTTAAGAGATTTATCTTTTTTCCATGACGAAATTCCAGCATGCCATGCAATATATAAATCTGGAACAATTTTTATTATTGCTCCATTTTTTTTTATTAAATAATGACAACTTACTTTTGAGCTTTTGCTTGTTAGTTTCTTTATTGCAGCATTTTCAGATCTCATGCCTGTATAATGAAAAATTAAGTACTTCACCTTTGACCTAGTTCTTTTTTTTAAATCGAAATTTGGGGAGTAATTTATTGACATTTTTTCAACATTTTTACGCATAATTTCAGACAATTTATCTTTATATTAATATTAATTATAATATACTTATACTAATTCTATGAACAAACTACTTGCAATTTTAATTGTAATTTTATTTTCATCCACTAGCAATGTTGCAATTGCTGGAGATGATGGAAATCTTAAATTAAATGGAAATAATAATAATGGATACAAGGAAGTTGGCGATTGTTTTGAAAAAATTAATAGAGGGGTTTTTGCATTTAATCAAGCTTTAGACAAAGTTGTTTTTAAACCGCTTGCTAAAGGATATAGAATGTTCCCTCAACCTATAAGATCTGGAACTAGTAATGCATTAAATAATTTGGGTAATGTTGTAACAATTCCTAACAACGTTCTTCAAGGTCAATTCAAAGATGCCGGGGTAAATTCTGCAAGATTTATCATTAATTCAACTTTAGGCATTGCGGGAATTTTCGATGTTGCATCTTATTATGGATTAAAAAAACGTGATAAGGAGGATTATGGACAGACATTAGGAGTTTGGGGTGCTGGTCCAGGTTGTTATTTTGTTTTACCTGTTTTAGGACCAACTACTGTAAGAGACTCTCTTGGTTCTGTAGTTAATTTGATCGGTGGAGATGCATGGTACAATGTGACTGTAGTTAATGATACACAATATTTTTCTGAGGCAGACTATTATGCATCAAGATTACTAAGTGGAATAGATTTTAGAGCAAAAAATTTAGAGTCTTTTGATAGTCTTGAAAATAGTTCTGTTGACCTTTATGCATCTGTCAGAAGTCTTTATTTGCAAGATAGATATAGAAAAATAAGAAATATTGATAAAACAACTGAAACACTCAGTGACGACGACTGGGAAGAATTAGATAGTCAATAACCAAAATTAAATGAAATTAATTAAACATTTAATTATTTTTTTATTTTTATTAAATTTAAATAATATTTTATATGCAAAAGATCCAAGTGCATTAATAAATGAAATAGTTGATGAAGCGGCAGCAGTATTGTCGAGCAATGATCCTGTTGAATCAAAAATTATAAAATTAAATGCTATTGCAGAAAGCAGTGTCGATATTAATGGTATAGGCATGTATACTCTTGGAAAATATAGGAAATCTATTAATGATGAGCAAAAATCTAAATATCAAAAACTATTTAGAAGCTATTTTTTAAAAAGCTTTTCTAGTAGACTGGTTGATTATACAAACCCTAAAATAAATGTTGTTTCTCAAAAAAAAATTAATGAAAAGTATACTATAGTTAATAGTATTTTAGAGGCTACATCAAAAAGACCACAAGTTAAAATAGATTGGAGGATATATACAAAAAATCCCGATAGACCTTTAATTAGAGACTTAATTGTTGAAGGATTAAGCTTAGCAAGAACTCAAAAAGAAGAATTTAATTCAATTATTCAAAATAATGATGGTGATATAAATGCATTATTTAAAACACTTGAAGAATTTTTAATTAAATAGTTTAATAAAATCCAATTTCACTTAAGCAAATATCTGATTGAAAATCATCGAACCCTGCAACTAAACCTACTGATTTTATATTTTGTCCTAATACACTTTTTGGTTGATAAAAATTAGATTTTTTAAATTGTTTAAATGGCACTCTAATCTCACTCCAATTTTTTGTTGTAGCAAAAGTGTAGCTATAATACTGCCATGGCGCTACAGTCAAACCGGTTCTTAAATGAATGTTGTAATTTTTTTCATTACCATAAACTTTTAAATATATTCCATTATAATTTTTACTATTAATTTCAGGTATCAATTTTGTTTTGATTTGTATAAATCCTCCATTATTTTTAGTTGATACATCTCCTGTCATTCTATAACACTTCACTCCATCAACTTTCTCGACTCCAAATTTTCCTGTTGAAACACCTCCCATTACTTGATCTGTGATGAAATTCCATTTTTGTGATTGATTTGTTATTTTTGGTTTTTTTAATTGATCTAATATCATATCTTTTGAAAAAGAATAATTTTGAAAAAATAAAACTAAAAGTAAAAATATTATTTTTTTCAAATTAAAACTATTTTTTCTTTGCAAGCTGTTGAAGAAGATAAATTTCTTTTTCTGTAAGAGTATTTTTTTCTTCTTTTATTTGATCCTCCAAACTGAATAAGGTTATTAATGAAAAAAATGACACTACACCAGTTAATGTAAAAAAGTAAATAGAGCTTAAATTGACGATTATTAGTATTACAAATACACTTGTCCATCCAACAAAAACTCCTCTTAAAATTGTGCGATGACTTTTTAAGTCTGGTATTTTTATAAATTGGATAAACAGAAGTATTAAAAGAAGCATTATTCCTGAAATAGATGCACGTAACAATACTAATGTATCTAATCCTCCACCATATAATTCTCGGTGAATTAGATATGCAACAATACCTTTATAAGCAAAATAAAAAAAAATTACAGAAGAGACAAGTATTGAAAAGTAGTATGATATCTTGGGTTTAATTTTAATTTTAAATTTCATTTTATGTAGAAGGATACTACAATTTTTAATAAAGTTTAAAAAAACTATGATTTATAAACACTGATTTTACTTGATTTGGTGGGCCCGCCAGGACTCGAACCTGGGACCAATACATTATGAGTGTACTGCTCTAACCAACTGAGCTACAGGCCCTTGTAAATTGAGGTTGGTTTTACTTCTTTTTTAAAATTCATTCAAGTTATGAATTCAACAAAATAGTTCAAGAACCCTTGATTTTATATAAGTAATAAGAATGCCAAATTATATAGTAATTAAACATAACTTCATGTAATTCAGAAAGCCTTACAAAATTAAAAGAGACAATCTCGAAAAAGACATTTAATGCTATTTCTTTATCATTTTCCGCAGGATGACCTGGTGCAAGATCTAGTTTGTCTATTAGTAAATCAGGTACATAAAATATCAAAATTAAAATAGAAATTAACTTTAAGTTTTCATTTGGTAAAATGAATTTTTTTATTTCAAGTGAAACACTTTTAAAGAATTTTATTAAAAGAAAAGATAAAGTACACCAGATTAATAATATATTTCTTGGAACTTCGTTAAATAAATTAGAAATATTGTGAATATTTGTCTCATTTTGATGATTAAGATTTGAAAAAAAATAAGGTGTTTGCCATCCGAATATATGTTGTCCCCAAGAGATTTCCTCAAAAAAATAATATAAAATTCCTACTAAATAGAATAGTGTTAAAATCTTAGTTATAAAATTCAAGTGTACATAATTTTTTTTTATAAATATTGAAAAAAAAATCGTAGAAATGAATAAAAATACTACCTGTAAAATTTCAACTAGTCCGTTCTCAGACCATATTATTGAATTATAACCTGTTTGATTTTTAAAAGGTAAAAACGCTATAAATTGACTAACTTTATAGTAATAAAAATGGAATATTCCCTCACATAAAAGTAAAATTAAAAAGCAAATAAAAAATTTAAGAGAAAAAATTAAATTAAAAGTTTTATTTAACATTCTTATATTTTGATTAATTAAATTAAATTTTAGCTAATTTAAAGTTAAAATCTGGTGGGCCGTGTTGGTTACGCTCCAACTACCCCTGCAATGTCAATGCAGTACTCTACTATTGAGCTAACGGCCCTAGCTTTCTAGAAAACTTTTTAACTGTTTAGACCTACTTGGATGCTTTAGCTTCCTAAGAGCTTTTGCTTCTATTTGTCTGATTCTTTCTCTTGTAACAGAAAACTGAAGGCCCACTTCCTCTAAAGTATGATCAGTATTCATACCAACTCCAAATCTCATTCTTAAAACTCTTTCTTCTCTTGGAGTAAGAGTAGATAAAATTTTAGTTGTTGCCTCGCTTAAATTTGATTTAATTGCTTGCTCCAAAGGTGCTAGTGCTTTTGTGTCTTCTATAAAGTCACCCAAACTACTATCTTCTTCATCACCAACCGGTTTTTCGAGTGAAACAGGTTCTTTAGAAATTTTTAGAACTTTTCTTACTTTTTCTAAAGGCATTCTTAATTTTTTTGCAAGCTCTTCTGGCGTTGCCTCTCTACCAAACTCACTTAAGATCAGTCTTTGTGTCCTTACAATTTTATTGATTGTCTCTATCATATGTACAGGTATTCTTATTGTTCTCGCTTGGTCTGCTATTGATCTGGTTATTGCTTGTCTGATCCACCAGGTGGCATAAGTTGAGAATTTATAACCCCTTCTATATTCAAATTTGTCGACCGCCTTCATTAAACCAATGTTGCCCTCTTGTATCAAATCCAAAAATTGAAGACCTCTGTTTGTATATTTTTTTGCAATTGATATAACAAGCCTCAAATTAGCTTCGACCATTTCTTTTTTCGCAATTCTAGATTCTTTTTCTCCTTTTTGAATTCTGCTTACTAATTTTTTATATTCTGTGACTGAAATACCTAATTTATTACTAAATTCAACTAATCTGTCTCTTATATTCTTAAATTCATTTTTATTTTTTTGAAAAAATTTTTTCCATACATCATTTGTATCTAAAAACTCTTTTAAGTTTG
The DNA here is from genome assembly GCA_902564385.1 of uncultured Pelagibacteraceae bacterium. Lineage (GTDB taxonomy): Bacteria > Pseudomonadota > Alphaproteobacteria > Pelagibacterales > Pelagibacteraceae > Pelagibacter. The sequence goes on along the minus strand of CACFAT010000001.1, from coordinate 97,449 downwards.
GATTTATTTCATTTCCAACGTAAAATTTTATGAATTCATCTCTAGAGATTTTAGATTCCAATGCTAATCTCAGCAAATTACCTTCGAGAGAAATAATTTTTTTATTTTCTATATAATGTTTTTGAACTAACTCCTCTAAAACAGATGGTGAAAGTTGAAGGGATTTAATATTTTCTAAAATATCATCTACTATTTTTTTATAATTTTTTTCTTTTGAAGAAGAAAATTTTATTGATTTTAAAACACAGTCAAGTTTTTCATTTTGATATTTGATAAGTTTATTATAGTCTTTAGTAAGTGTATGAACAGTTTGTAAAACTTTAGGCTTAATTTCAGTTTCCATTGCTGCTAATGTTGGATTAAATTCATCATCTTCATTATTATTTGTATCATCAGAAGATTGCTCATCATCTTGTTTTTTCTCTTTTGATGCATTGCCATTTTCGTCATCATCCATGTAATTAGTATCGATATCAATTATTTCTCTCACTAAGATTTCGTCATTTTGTAGTTGTGTGTTCCATAAAAAAAATTGTTGCGCAGTTATTGGACTTTGTGATAAAGCGTTTAACATAACATCTTTTCCCGCTTCAATTCTTTTGGCTATTGCTATTTCACCTTCTCGTGAAAGCAATTCTACGCCACCCATCTCTCTTAAATACATTCTTATAGGATCATCACTTTTCTCTAAAGTTTTTCCCTCTTCTTTTGATGAGTTATCTTTCTTTCTTAATACCTTATAATCTGATTTTTTTTCAACAAGGATGATATTTTCATCGAGTATATGAATGAAAGCTTGAGCAAGATTTTCGCTTGATAAATTTCTTTTTCCTAAAGATTTATTCAGTTCCTCATGCGTAATAAATCCTCTATGGATGCCACGACCCATTAATCTTGCAAATGATTTAGTAATTATTCGTTCCACAATAAAAAGTTTGAAGGACTTATATAATGTCTATTCCAAAAAAATCTATGCGATTTTTTTTAATTTTAGTTGATTTTTTGTTGTTTTTTTAACTCTTTTATCTCATTAAATGTTGTCTCGCTCATATCTTGAGAAAATTTTGATTCTAACTCATATATTCTCTGCTCTAGTTCATAATTTTTTAGATCTTGAATAATCTCAGTAAAAATTTCTAAAATTTTTTCCTCATCTTTAAAGTTTTTTGAAATTATATGTTTGACTGAAGCATAATTCATAACTCTTTTAATCAAATTTTTATCCACATTTAATTTTTGAACATCTAAGTTTAGTAAATTTTCTGATTGATTTAAAATTTCATCAAATAATTGCTTATTTTCGTCACTATATAATTTAACGTTATCTATTAAATGTATGTTTTCACGAATTAATTCAGATTTAGAAAGTAAAATATATAAGAATGAAAATTCTTTAATTTCAAAAGATTTTAATGATTTCGTTTCATTATAGTAACTTTTAGTTTTAGCAAGTGACTTTGGAAATATTTTATAATTTTTATTAAATTTTGAATTGATATTTGGTGTTAGCTCTGAAAGTTTTTCTAGAAAATACTCTAACGTATATTTTTTTACAAAACTGTCTTTAATATTTGATGCTATCTCTCTTAGTTTTTTTTCAAAGATTGCTCGCGAACTAGGACTTTCATTTGTTTGACCCATATGGTGCTCAAAAATAAATTTGTGTATAGGTATAGATTTTTGATTTGAAATTTCTAAAAATTTTTCTTTACCAAATTTATTTACGTAATTATCTGGATCTAAATTATTTTCTAGAAGAAGAAATGAAATTTTTTTATCAGGTTTTAATTCATCAATAATATTTTCTGCAGCTCTTAATGCAGCTTTATAACCACTTTGATCGCCATCAAAGCATATAATGATATGATTATAGAATTGGTTTAAAATTTGTATCTGTTTACTTGTTAAAGCTGTTCCTAAGTTTGCGACAGTATTTTCTATTCCATTTTTTGATAAACCAATAACATCCATGTATCCTTCAACTAAATACACATCTTCTAATTTATTTGATAATTTTCTTGCTTTATCAAGATTATATAAATTTGATCCTTTCTTAAAAAAAGGGGTTTCAGGGGAATTAATATATTTAGCTAAATTTTTGTTGTCATCTATAATTCTTCCACCAAAACCTATAATATTTCCTGATATATTATTAATTGGAAAAATTATTCTGTTTCTAAATCTTGATATATATTTTTTTTTTCTCTCATCAAAATAAAATAGGCCTGTATCTTTAATAGTTTCTTCATCAAAATCTTTTTTTAGCTTTTCATAATAATCTAAATCCTCAGTCACAAAACCTAGATTAAAATTTTTTACATCAACACCGGATAGTCCTCTAGATTTAAGATAATTCTTTGCCTTAATTGAATTTTCATTTTTGAATAATTCGTTTATATAAAATTTAGAAAAATTTTTACATATAGATTTATATGATCTCCATTTTTTTTCTCTTTCTTCATCTTGTTTTGAAAATGTATAAGGCTGCATACCTGCAAGATTTGAAAGCATTTTGACTGCCTCACCAAATCTAAGATTTTGGGTTTTCATAACAAAATCAAAAATATTTCCATGCTCGCTTGTGCTGAAACAGTGATAAAATTCTTTTTCATCGTTAACTGTAAATGAAGGAGTTTTCTCGGTTTTAAATGGAGACAATCCAACAAACTCCTTACCTCTCTTTTTAAGTTTAACTGTTTTAGAAACCACTGTTGAAACTTTTAGTCGGGTTTTAATTTCGTCTAAATATTCTTTTGGATATTTCATTAACTATTAAGTAAATTTTTAATAATTTGACCTGCCTTTGAAAAATCAATTGTATCTGCATGATTTTTTTTTAATTCACCCATGACTTTGCCCATATCCTTAATTGAAGAAGCCCCAGAGTTTTTGATAATTTCTTTGCAAATTTTTTCTGTATCAGCTTCAGATAATTGCTTAGGTAAATACTCTGATAAAACATTAAGCTCTCCTTGCTCAATTTCTAATAAATCTGATCTGTTATTTTTTTTATATATTTCAATTGATTCGGATCTTTGTTTGATCATTTTTTTTAAGAGTTTTTTAATATCCTCATCATTTGTCTCCTTTTTATTTGGACCAGACCTATTGTTAATATCTAAGTCTTTAACACCAGATAAAATTAACCTATAAGTTGATATCTTATTTTTATCTTTGGATTTTAAAGCATTTTTGTAATCGCTATCTATTTTATCTCTTAGGGACATATTAGAATGTACTTCATAGACAAAATTGTTCAAAAGAAAAAATTGTATTTTTAAGAAATTATTATAGATCTGTTGCGGATAAATACGTTTTATTGTATTAACCTTTAACTTATGAGTTGTAATTGACTTTAAAACGAAAAAATAAAACCTCACATCTTTCAAAATTTAATACAGCTATTTTAGTTCTTGAAAATAAATCAGTATTTAAGGGTATTGGGCTTGGATATATAGGAGAGGCAACTGGTGAAGTATGCTTTAATACATCATTAACTGGTTACCAAGAAATAATATCTGATCCATCGTATGCAGGACAGATAATAAATTTTACATTTCCACACATTGGGAACGTTGGGGCTAACAAAGAAGACATAGAGTCTGATAAGATATGGACAAGAGGAGTTATTTTTAATTCAGAGATAACAAGCCCTTCAAATTATAGGTCTCTTCAAAATCTAGATAAGTGGCTCAAAAAAAATAAAATAGTAGGCATAACTGGTCTTGATACTAGAAGTTTAACAAATTTTATCAGAGATAAAGGGGCTCCAAAAGGAACAATATCAAACAATAAAAATGGTAAATTTAATATTAATAAACTAATAAATAAATCAATAAAATGGCCTGGTTTAAACGGAATGGATCTTGCTCAAGAGGTCTCAACTAATAAAACTTATATTTGGAAAGGATATAAAACCTGGAAAAAAAATAGGGGTTATGAAAAAAATAAAAAAAAAAAATTTAGGGTTGTGGCGATAGATTATGGAATTAAAAAAAATATACTTAGGTATTTTTCTGATTTTGATTGCGAAGTTAAAGTCGTTTCCTGCAAAGAAAATGCAAATAATATACTTAATCTAAAACCTCATGGAATTTTTTTGTCAAACGGTCCTGGTGATCCTGCTGCAACAGGAAAGTATGCAATTGAAGTTGTAAAAAATTTAATAAAAAAAAATATTCCATTATTTGGGATATGTTTGGGTCATCAAATATTAGCTTTAGCTTTAGATGCAAAAACCAAAAAGATGAAATTAGGACATAGGGGTGCAAATCATCCAGTAAAAAATTTAATTACCAAAAAAGTAGAAATTACCAGTCAAAATCATGGATTTGAGGTTGTTAAGCAAAGCTTAAAAAAAAATACGGAAATTACGCACCTGTCATTATTTGACAATTCTATTGAAGGAATAAGATTAAAAAATAAACCAGTTTTCTCAGTTCAATATCATCCTGAAGCTAATCCTGGACCACAAGATAGTAAATATTTATTTAGTAATTTTATTAAAGACATAAAAAAATATGCCAAAAAGAAAAGATATTAAAAAAATTTTAGTTATTGGAGCTGGTCCAATTATTATTGGTCAAGCTTGTGAATTTGATTATTCAGGAACACAGGCATGTAAAGCATTAAAAGATGAAGGTTATAAAGTAATATTAATTAACTCGAATCCAGCAACTATAATGACCGATCCTGGTGTTGCTGATAAAACTTATATCGAACCAATATCTTTGGAAGTACTAGAGGAAGTCATCAAACAAGAAAGGCCTGATGCTATTTTACCTACAATGGGAGGTCAAACAGCATTAAATCTTGCAATTAATGCAGAGAAAATTGGTTTACTTAAAAAGTATAAAATTGAACTTATAGGAGCTAACTCCAAAGCAATAGCTAACGCTGAAGATAGAAAAAAATTTAGAAAAAATATGTACGATATTGGTATCGATTTACCAAAATCAGAAGTTCTCAATAAATTTTCAAATGCAAAAAAATGTTTAAACAAAATAGGATTACCTGCAATTATTAGACCTTCATTTACTTTGGGAGGATTGGGTGGAGGTATTGCAAGAACAAAAAAAGATTTTTTTAAGATTGTAAAAGAAGGGATGAACGAGTCTCCTCAAAATCAGGTTTTGGTTGAAGAATGTTTAGATGGTTGGAAAGAATTTGAGATGGAGGTTGTAAGAGATCGAAATGATAATTGTATAATAATCTGCTCAATAGAAAATGTTGACCCAATGGGAACTCATACGGGTGACTCTGTTACTATAGCTCCAGCATTAACATTGACAGATAAAGAGTATCAAGTAATGAGAAATGCATCTATTGCATGCTTAAGAAAAATAGGTGTTGAAACAGGCGGTTCAAATGTTCAATTCGCCATAAATCCAAAAAATGGAAGAATGGTAATTATTGAAATGAACCCAAGAGTTTCAAGATCATCTGCATTAGCTTCAAAAGCAACAGGTTTTCCAATAGCAAAAGTAGCTGCAAAATTAGCGGTCGGTTATACTCTAGATGAACTGCAAAATGAAATAACAAAAGTAACACCAGCTTCTTTTGAACCAACAATTGATTATGTCGTTACAAAAATTCCAAGATTTACTTTTGAAAAATTTTCAGACACAGAAGCAATTTTAGGAACATCGATGAGGTCTGTTGGTGAAGCAATGGCAATTGGAAGAAATTTTAAAGAATCTTTTCAAAAAGCCCTGGTTTCGCTAGAAACTGGTTTATCAGGATTAGATAATATTTTTAACTATTCAAAAAAAGAAATTCTAAAAAATTTAAAAATTAATATTCCAAATAAATTGCTATTAATTGCTGAAGCTTTTAGAAAAAAAATTTCTTTAGATGCTATTTATAAATTATCAAAAGTAGATCCATGGTTTTTAAATCAAATTAAGGAAATAGTTGATGAAGAAAAAAAATTAAATTCAAAAGGACTGCCCAAAACTTTTGAGGAATTTAATAAAATAAAATCAATAGGTTTTTCTGACAAAAAGATATCTCAATTAACTGGTCAAAAAGAAGCGATTATCAAATCAAGAAGAAAAGGTTTAAAAGTTATACCTGTTTTCAAGAAAGTTGACACCTGTGCCGCTGAATTCAAATCCTTCACACCTTACATGTATTCTACGTATCAAAGAAATTTTTCTATTAAAACTGAATGCGAAGCTGAGCCAAGTAATAAAAAGAAAATAATTATTTTAGGTGGAGGACCAAATAGAATCGGTCAAGGAATAGAGTTTGACTACTGCTGTTGTCAGGCTAGTTTTTCTTTGAAAGAAGCAGGTTTTGAAACAATAATGATAAATTGTAATCCAGAAACTGTTTCTACAGATTATGATACAAGTGATAGATTGTACTTTGAACCTTTGATTGAAGAGTATGTTGAAAATATAATTTTGAAAGAAAAATCAAAAGGAAATCTAATTGGGATTATTGCACAATTTGGAGGCCAAACCCCTATCAAATTAGCTAAATTTTTAGATGAAAATAAATTACCTATTTTAGGGACACAATATAAATCAATTGATCTAGCAGAAGATAGAGACAGATTTAGAGAGTTGCTCATAAAGCTTAAATTAAAACAAGCTGAAAGCGGAATAGCCTACAAATTCGATCAAGCTATTAATGTTGCCGAAAAAATTGGATTGCCTGTCGTTGTTAGACCTTCTTATGTTTTGGGAGGAAGAGCTATGGAAATTGTTCATGACAAAAGTCAATTGAAACAATTTATAAATGAAGCTTTCAAAGCATCAGAACAAAATCCAATCTTAATTGATAAATTTATAGATAATGCGATGGAAGTAGATGTAGATGCGATTTCAGATGGAAAAGATGTTTATGTTGCTGGAATAATGCAACACATCGAAGAAGCAGGAATTCACTCAGGAGACTCTGCTTGCTGCTTGCCGCCGGTATCAATAAAAGCAAATCTTTTAAGAGAACTTAAAATACAAACAAGAAAATTAGCTCTGGCTTTAAAAGTTAAAGGATTTTTAAATATTCAATTTGCAATTAAAAATGATGAAATTTTTGTCATTGAAGTTAATCCTAGAGCAAGCAGAACTGTACCCTTTGTTTCAAAAGCAAACGGTATTCCACTCGCAAAAATTGCATCAAGAATAATGTCTGGGGAAAAATTAAGTAAGTATAAATTAAAATATAAAACCAATAAAAAATTTGCTGTCAAGGAAGCAGTGTTTCCATTCAATAAATTTCCAGATAGTGATTTATTACTTGGCCCTGAGATGAAGTCTACTGGTGAGGTAATGGGTTTTGATGATGATTTTGGAATGGCTGTTGCAAAAAGTCAAATTGCTGCTTCTAATTCATTGCCAACTAAAGGAATGGCATTCTTATCAGTAAAAGACTCTCACAAGCAAGAAATAATAGGTGTTGCACAAAGATTAATAAAACTTGGATTCACACTTTCTGCAACCAAAGGAACGTCAGAGATTCTAAAACAAAATGGAATGAAATGTAAAAAAATTAATAAAGTGAGCAGTGGTAGACCACATATAGTAGATATTTTAAATTCTAAAAAAATATCTTTGGTAATAAATACTGGAGGTGGAAATTCTGAACACAGGATTAGTGATGCAAGAGCATTAAGAAGAGGAACTCTTGCAAACAAAATTCCTTATTGTACGAATATGTCTACAGCCTATTCATTTTTAGAAGCAATAAAATCTTTAAAAACAACAAAGTTAAGAGTTAAATCTTTGCAAGATAATTAATTTTAATTAACTTTCCAATCTGTCTCAAATGTAACATAATTTACTTGAAGACATCTTCTTTCTTTTACTATTTCTTTTTTTTCCATACCGTGCCAAGTGTTAGGGCCACTTGAAAAGAAATAACCATAATTATCCTTATAAGGAACAGTTTTTGCTAATTTTAGATTTTCATCATAAAAATCTGTGCCTAAATCTTCTTTTTCATTATGCTTATTTACGAATAATAAACATGACATCAGTTTCTCCTTAATATCGCAATGAGGTTTTAACCAGAATCCTTTTCTATCACAGATAACTTCAACTCTTACGTATGAATTTGAGAGATCTTTATTTATCATTTCAGAAATTTTTTTATAAGTTGATGGATTTTGAAGTTCTTTAATAAATTCAACAAGATTAGGAAATTGATTTGAATTTTCTTTTGTAACAAAACATCTAAATTTTAATGCTTTGCCTCCGTCTGATATACCTTCTCTAAACTTACCTTCGCCTCCATCAATTGCTCTTGTGCCATCATAGTTTAAATTATGTTCTATCGGATTAGCTATATCAGCGTTTACAATTTCCTGAACTTGGCCATCTGTTAGTGGTTGATTTAATTCCCAATGTTCAAAAGGAGTTTTGTGATTTGAAGAATTTTTTAATATTGAATTTAAAAATGCCATTATAATTGAATTTTATCTTTAATGATATTTGCTACTCTATTCGTTTCATCTAATTTTTCATAGTTCCAATTTTCTAATTTTTCTCCTAATTCTCTAACAATTTTCATTTCTTGAAATAATTTTCTAAAATTTTTAAATCTTTTATCGCTTCTTTTAGGTGGAATAGTGGCAATATAAATTGGCTTACCTGTTAAAGCTGCCTCTGAAATCATGGAGCTTGAATCGCAAGTAATAACTAAATGTTTTGATTGTGAAAGAGCACTTAAATAGGCTTTTTTATCAACACTATCTAATACTAAATGATCATTTCCAAAATATATTTTTGCATGTTCTATAGTTCCCTTTGGCGTTCTCATAGAAGGGATGACTACTAAATTAAGATTATTTTCTTTAACTAAATAATTTACTTTTGAAAAAATTTCTTGGATATTTCTATCTGAATAATCATAATACTGGGTAGGACCACCAATTATTAATGAAATTATATTTTTATCTCTCAATTTGCTTGAAATACTAAATAAATATTCTTTATCTTTTTCAATTTCTTCACTTGTTAAATAATGAATAGCTCCTTTAGTTTTTAATACATTGTGTCCATCAAGATTATCGTGCTCAGGCACTACTACTAGATCAAAATTATCTAGTTTTATCTTTGGGTTTTGAATATGAATGTTAAATACTTTTTTCTTTGAAATTTTTTTTAAGAATAATGATGGAATAATACTTTTTCTTCCACATGAAATTATTAAATCAACATCTTCGCATTCAATTTTTTTAAAAACTGAGTCGGATATTGGAGTGAATTTCGGCGGTATAACTTTCCAGAAACCTTTTGTTTCAACTGTGTGGTGAGAATAATTTATATCTAAAGCTTTAGCCAAACCTTCTACTTGGCTAATCATCCCATGCATACCTTCTGTTAATAATATACCTTTCAATTTAGTCATTAATCATTATATAGCTTTCATATGAGTGAAAATCCAACTAAACACACAAAAGTGTTAATAATTGGGTCAGGACCCGCTGGATATACAGCAGCAATTTATGCTGCAAGAGCAATGTTAAAACCAATACTAGTTCATGGTATGGAACCTGGTGGCCAATTAACAACAACAACTGATGTTGAAAATTTTCCTGGATTTAAAGATGTAATACAAGGGCCATGGCTTATGGATCAAATGAAAGGTCAGGCAGAAATAGTTGGAACTGAAATGATACAAGATCATATTGCGTCAGTGGACTTAAAATCTAAGCCATTTAAAGCTGTTGGAGATAGCGGCCAAATTTATGAGGCAGACTCAATAATTATTTCAACAGGAGCTCAAGCTAGATGGTTAAATATTGACTCAGAACAAAGCTTCAGAGGTTTTGGTGTATCTGCATGTGCAACATGTGATGGATTTTTCTTTAAAGACAAAACTGTAGCAGTTGTTGGAGGTGGAAATGCTGCGGTTGAAGAAGCTATGTTTTTAACAAAATTTGCTTCAAAAGTTCAACTTATACACAGAAGAGATAGTTTGAGAGCAGAAAAATTACTTCAAAAGAAATTAATGGAAAATAAAAAAATAGAAATAATTTGGGACTCTGTTGTTGATGAAGTTATTGGGGATAATGATCCTAAAAATGTAACTGGATTAAAAATTAAAAATGTTAAAACAAATAAAATAGACGAACTAAAAATTGATGGCTTGTTCATTGCTATAGGACATGATCCAGCAACCTCACTATTTAAAGACCAACTAGAAATGGATAATGAGGGTTATTTAATAACAAAACCAGAGTCTACGGAAACAAATATACCAGGAGTTTTTGCTGCTGGTGATGTGAAAGATAAAGTATTTAGACAGGCAGTTACAGCAGCTGGGATGGGATGTATGGCAGCATTAGAGGCTGAAAAACATTTATCTGAATAAATGAATGAAACAGTTTTGTTAACGGGTATAAGTGGATGGATCGCTAAACACACTGCAATTGAATTATTAAAATCGGGATATAAAGTTTTAGGTACTGTTAGAGATTCTGGTTTAATAGAGCAAACAAAAAAAACCATAAATGAATATGCATCAATTGATAAATTATCATTTGTCGAATTAGATCTTTTAAAAGACGAAGGTTGGGATGAGGCTTTAAAAGGCTGTAAGTATGTAATGCATGTGGCTTCTCCTTTCCCTTTAAAGACCTCTAGAGATCGTGAAAGTCTTGTTCCAACAGCTAAAGATGGAACTATAAGAGTTTTAAAAGCTGCTGTTAATGCGGGAGTTGAACGTATTATTAAAACTTCTTCAATTGCAACAATGTTTAGAAAACCTAATAGGACAAATCCATATACATTTGGTGAAAATGATTGGAGTGATGCTAATTGGAAAGGTTGTAATGATTACTTTGTTTCAAAAATCAAGGCTGAAAAAGCAGCTTGGGAATTTATGGAGAATAAAGGTTTAAAGAATAAGTTGGTATGTATATGTCCTGGAGGTGTCTTTGGAGACGCTTTAGATACTAAAGAAAAAACTTCGATAAGTTATGTTAAATTATTTCTAGAAGGTAAATATCCAGGTGCTCCCGATTTTAGTATTTTAGTCTCAGATATGAAAGATGTAGTGAAAGCTCACATCAATTCTTTAACAAGACCAGATGTTGGTGGAAGACGACTAATAATTGGCTCCGAGGTCAAAAGAATGATAGATTTTTCTAATATTATGGCTGAAGCATTACCTAAATATTCAAAAAAACTTCCAAAAAGAGTGTTGCCAAACTTTTTAGTGAGAATAATTAGTCATCTAGATACGAGTGCAAAAATGATGGTTCCAGATTTAGGGATACAAATGCAAACTGATGCTTCGTATGCTGAAGATTTATTGGGATTTAAATTTCAGCCGGCTAGAGGATGTATTGAGGATGCAGCAAAATCAGTAGTTAGACTTGGATTAGTATAATATCAATAATTTACAAGCTATTTCAGTATAGAATAAAAAGTTATTTTAAATTATAAAAGAATGTAAATGGAAAACATTGTAAAGCAAATCCAGCTTGTAGCATTAGTAATCATTTTAGTTAGTACAGTTATTGCTTTTGGGCAAGAAATGTACCAGATGATACTCGTGCAAAGAGTTACTTTAGCCGATCTGCTTTTACTTTTTTTATATCTTGAAGTGCTTGCAATGGTTAGAGTATTTTGGGAAAGCCAATCAATTCAAATTACGCTGCCGTTATTTATTGCTATAACTGCACTTGCTAGATTTATTATTTTACAAGGAAAATCTCTAAATCCAGAGATATTACTATATGAAGCAGGTGCTATTGTTTTAATTGCTTTAGCAATTGTAATTTTAAGATTTAGAAATTCTTCACTAATTGGACTAAATAAAAAAAAATAGGTTTATCCTAAATCCTCACAAAACTTTTTAATTCTAGACATTGCTATTTTAAGTTTTGCCATTGAAGTCGCATATGAAATTCTAAAATATCCATCTAAACCAAATGCTGAGCCCTGAACAGCTGCAACATTTTGTTTTTCTAAAAGCTTTTGGACAAAATCAGTATCTTTTTTAAGTTTAGTTCTTTTATTTAAAAGTTTTTTACAATTCGGAAATACGTAAAATGCACCATTAGGTTTTAAACAGCTAATACCATCAATATTATTTAAACTTTTTACAACAAAATCTCTTCTTTCTTTAAATGATTTTGCTCTTTTCTTAATAAAGTCTTGTTTTCCATTCAGAGCTTCAACAGCTGCTGCTTGACTAATTGACGAGGGATTCGAAGTTGACTGAGATTGAATTTTTCTAATTGCAGAAATTATTTCTTTTGGTCCAGCTGCATAACCAATTCTCCACCCAGTCATTGCATACGATTTGCTCACCCCATTCATTGTTAATGTTCTAGATTTTAATTTTGAAATTTGTGCAATAGTAAAGAACTTAAAATTATCATATTTAACATGCTCATAAATATCATCGCTCAAAATATGAACTTTTTTGTTTTTGATTAAAACCTTAGCTAATTTTTGAATTTCTGATTTGCTGTATCCAGATCCAGTTGGATTAGATGGTGAGTTAAGGATTATCCATTTCGTTCTTTTTGTAATTGCAGCTTTTAATTTTGCAGGTGTAATTTTAAATCCATCTTTTTCATCACATTTTACTATTTTTGGTTTTCCTCCTGCTAGGAGAACCATATCTGGATATGAAACCCAGAATGGCGCAGGAATAATAACTTCATCACCTTTATTTAAAGTTGCCATAAAAGTGTTATAGAGAACTTGTTTCCCTCCAGTTCCAACTGTGATTTCGTCTTGTTTATAATTTAGTTTATTTTCTCTTTTAAATTTTTTTAAAATTGCTTTTTTTAATGCTGGAGTTCCATCGACTGCAGTATACTTTGTATCTCCGTCTCTTATTGCTTTAATAGCTGCATTTTTAACATTTATAGGAGTATCAAAATCTGGTTCCCCTGCCCCAAGTCCAACTACATCTTTTCCTGCAGCTCTTAATTCTCTTGCCTTTTGAGTAACTGCAATAGTTGGAGATGGTTTAATTCTTTTTAAATTATTAGATATTATGCTCATTGAATTATGAAATTATTTAATTACGTTGTTTAATATATGGAGAATACATATCAAGACCTAATTACAGACATTCAGAGTAAAAACCCAAAAATCGGTGGAAAACTCGAAGGTGGAAAAAAATTCAAAATAAAGTCAGATTTTACCCCAGCTGGTGACCAGCCAGATGCAATTAAAAAGCTTGTCCAAGGAGCTAAAAAAAATGAGTTTAATCAAGTATTATTAGGAGTAACTGGATCTGGAAAAACTTTTACAATGGCAAAAGTTATTGAAGCTACAAATAGACCAGCATTAATATTGGCACCAAATAAAACTTTGGCAGCTCAACTTTACGGTGAGATGAAAACTTTTTTTCCAGATAATGCTGTTGAGTATTTTGTATCTTACTATGATTATTACACTCCTGAAGCTTACGTGCCAAGATCAGATACGTACATAGAGAAAGAGGCATCTATAAACGAGCAGATTGATAGAATGAGACACTCGGCAACAAGATCCCTTCTTGAAAGAGACGATGTTTTAATTGTTGCAAGTGTTTCCTGTATTTATGGTTTGGGATCAGTTGAAGCTTATAGCAAAATGACTTTAACTCTTCAGAAAAACTACGAATATAATAGAGAACAAATAATAAAATCTCTTGTTGCTCTTCAGTACAAGAGAAATGATCAAAATTTTTTTAGGGGAACATTTAGAGCAAGGGGAGAATATTTAGAAATATTTCCATCTCATCTAGAGGATAGAGCATGGAGATTAAGTTTATTTGGTGATAAACTTGAGAAGATTGAAGAATTTGATCCTTTGACAGGAGATCAGGTTAGAGATCTTAGTCTAGTAAAAGTTTATGCTAATTCTCATTACATCACTCCCAAACCAACTGTAGAACAAGCAATTATAAAAATTAGAAAAGAATTAGAGGAGACTTTAAAAAAACATAAAGCAGAAAACAAATTATTAGAGGCGCAACGATTAGAGGAGAGAACTAAATTTGATTTAGAAATGATTGAGGCAACTGGATCTTGTGCAGGAATTGAAAATTATTCAAGATTTTTATCTGGTAGAAAACCAGGAGAACCACCACCTACACTTTTTGAATATTTTCCTGATAACACATTAGTTTTTGTAGACGAATCTCATGTTACAGTTCCCCAACTTAATGGGATGTTTAAGGGAGATAGATCTAGAAAAAGTACGTTGGCTGAGTATGGTTTTAGATTGCCTTCTTGTATGGATAATAGACCTTTAAAATTTGAAGAGTGGGATTTGATGAGAACACAAACTGTATTTGTTTCAGCAACTCCTGGACCGTGGGAGTTAGAACAAACGAAAGGCAAGTTTATTGATCAGGTAATAAGACCTACAGGTTTAATAGATCCACCAGTTGAGATTAGACCAGCTAAAAATCAAGTAGATGACCTTATGCATGAATGTAAAAAAGTAGTTGAAAATAATTATAGAGTTTTGGTTACAACACTTACAAAAAAAATGGCAGAGGATTTAACCGAGTATCTTCATGAAAATGGGATAAAAGTAAGATACCTTCATTCTGATATAGATACACTTGAGAGAATAGAGATTATGAGAGATCTCAGAATGGGTGTATTTGATGTTCTAGTCGGAATAAATTTATTAAGAGAAGGTTTAGATATTCCAGAATGTGCATTAGTTGGAATACTAGATGCTGATAAGGAAGGATTTTTGCGATCAGAAACTTCACTGATTCAAACAATAGGAAGAGCCGCAAGAAACGTAGATGGAAAAGTTATTCTTTATGCCGATAAGGAAACAAAAAGTATAAAGAAAGCAATTAAGGAAACTGAGAGAAGAAGAAAGATTCAATTAGAGTACAATAAGAAAAATAAAATTGACGCTAAATCTGTAAAAAAAGAAATAAGTGATATTTTAGAAAGTGTTTACGAGAAAGATTACGTCAAAATAAGCGAAGGTTCCAATATTGGCGGTAACCTTAAAAAACATTTAAAAGGATTAGACAAAAAGATGAAAGAAGCTGCATCTAATCTGGAATTTGAGGAAGCAGCTAAAATTAGAGATGAGATGAGAAAGCTTCAAAGTACTGAATTAGAAATTACTTTAAACCCCAAAATTAGACAGTACGATGTTAAAAATAAAATTTATCCTAAAGGTAGATCAACACTAGGTATGCCTGGTACAAGAGTTACAAAAAAAAGAGATAAAAAATGGAAGCACGGAAGATAATAATTACTGGGGCAGCAACTCGAATGGGAGCTGCCATAGCTAAAAAATTATCTGGGCCTAATATTGAAATTGTTATCCATTATAACAAATCTAAGTCCAAAGCAGAGAGTCTTAAAAAAGATTTAAATAAAAGTGGTACAAAAATTTATTTGGTAAAAGCAGATTTGACTAAAGAAAAAGAGATTGAGAAAATGTTAAAGTTTTCAAAATCAAATTTGAAGTATTTTGATTGTTTAATTAATAATGCTTCATTATTTGAGAACGATAAACTTGAAAATTTTACAACAAAAAGTTGGGAAAGCCATTTAAAAACTAATTTAAAAGCGCCAGCTTTATTATCAAAGGGTTTTGCGAAAAATGCTAGAGGCAAAAACAATAATATTATTAATATAATTGATCAAAGAATATTTAAATTAACACCATATTTTTTTTCATATACATTAAGTAAAACTGGTCTTTACACTTTAACCAAAACTAGCGCCATGAGTCTTGCTCCGAATATAAGAGTGAATGGAATTGCTCCGGGTCCAACTATTAAAAATAAAAGACAGTCTGACAAGCACTTTAAAAAACAATACATGGCAACACCTCTTAAAAGACAGACAAATGTAGAAGAAATCTGCAATGCTGTTGACTTTTTTATTAAAAATAGATCTATTACGGGTCAAGTTTTAGCAATTGATAGTGGCCAAAACTTAAACTGGCAAACTCCAGACATAATGGGTAGCAAGGAATGAAAAAGAATAACTTAAAGATTGTTAAAATAAATAAAACAAAGAGCTTATTTAATTACGAAAAAAAAGTTTTAATAAAAGAATTAATACTGGGATTAAAACTTGGTTATTTTGATTTTGAAAAAGAAAAGCCTCAAAAAGTAAAATTTAATTTAGAAGTAAATTATCAAGATAAACAGCCATCGAATGATAAAGATATTAAATCGATAGTTAACTATGCTAAAATAGTAAAATTAATAAAAAAACTAGTAAAAAACAAACATTACAATTTTCTTGAAACATTGGCAGAAGATGTTTTTGATGAGCTATTCAAAGATAAAAGAATAGATAAAATTACTCTTCAAATAGAAAAATTAGAAATAATGAAGGATTGCAGCTCAGTTGGGATCCAAATTTCTAAAAAAAGAAGCCATGATCAGCTCTGATATAGGTAAAGAAGTAATTAAAAAAGAATTGCCCTTGGTTCCTAAGTTGCCAGGTGTTTATAGGATGCTAAATTCAAAAGGAGAAATTCTTTATGTGGGTAAAGCAAAAAACCTTCCAAACAGACTTAAAAGTTATGTATCAGAGAAAAATCATATCATTAGGACTGAGAGAATGCTCTCTCAAACAAAAAGACTCGAAATTACTACTACTTCAAATGAAAGTGAGGCGTTACTTTTAGAAGCAAATTTAATTAAAAAGTTTAAACCAAAATTTAATATTTTACTAAGAGATGACAAATCCTTTCCTTTTATTTTTATAGGCGACAAAGATAAATGGCCACAAATTAAAAGGCACAGAGGAAAAAAAGGCAAAGAAGGATTTTATTTTGGACCATTTGCATCAGCTGGATCTGCAAATTGGACTATAAAAATGATCCAAAAAATATTTCATCTTAGAATTTGTGATGATACTGTTTTCAAAAATAGAGAGAGACCGTGCATACTTTATCAAATTAAAAGGTGCTCAGGACCTTGCGTTGGTTACGTAACTGAGAGTGATTATAAACAAACTGTTAATGATGCAATTGAGTTTGTGTCTGGCAAATCTAGAAAAATTCAGAAAAGCTTATCTAATCAAATGGAAAAGGCTAGTGAGGATTTAGACTTTGAAAAAGCAGCAATATTAAGAGATCGAATTAAATCATTAAATATTATCCAATCTTCTCAAAGAATTAATGAAGCAAATTTAGTCGAAGCAGATGTTATTGCAGGATACAAAGAGTCTGGAAAAACCTGTATTCAGGTTTTTTTCTATAGGTCAAAACAAAATTGGGGTAATCAAGCTTTTTTTCCAAAGCATGATCCAGAAGAAAATCTAAGTGATATTATTAATTCTTTTGTCTCTCAATTTTATGAAAATAAAAGTGTGCCTTCTTCAATAATTTTATCAAATGAAATTAAAGAGAAAGAATTAATTGAAAAAACACTTACACAAAAAGAAGGTAAACAAATCACAATTACTGTTGCAAAAAAAGGGACAAAACTAAAAGTTATTAATCAAGCTATAAATAATGCAAAAGATAGTTTGAATAGAAAACTTTACGAGAGTCAGAATAATAGAGATCTTTTTGATGCAGTATCAAAAAAATTCAATCTTGAAACTAATATTAATTTAGTCGAGGTTTACGATAATAGCCATATTCAAGGCACAAATAGTGTGGGCGCTTTAATTACTTATGGCGATGAAGGGTTTGTTAAAAAAAGGTATAGAAAATTCAATATAAAAATTCAAAAAAATGCTCAAGATGATTATGGAATGATGAAAGAAGTTCTTAACAGAAGATTTAAAAGAGCAGTTCAAGAGAAAGATAATTATTTAACTTTCCCCGATTTAGTTTTAATTGATGGAGGGAAAGGTCAATATTCAGTAGCAAGAGAAGTGATGAATGAGCTTGGTCTACATGAAATTCCTATTGTAGCTATAGCAAAGGGAAAGATGAGAAATAGTGGAAATGAAACATTTTTTCATAATGGAAGAGAGTTCAAGTTTGAGAAAAATGATCCAACATTATTCTTTTTACAAAGATTAAGAGATGAGTCACATCGATTTGCTATAAGTGCTCATAGAGCAAAAAGAAAAAAGGGCATAAGCAAATCATTATTAGATCAAATTGATGGTATTGGATCTATCAGAAAAAGGGCATTATTAAATCATTTTGGTTCAGCCAGAGCTGTGGAATCAGCTAGTTTAGATGAAATAAAATCAGTTGATGGAGTTGAGGAAAAAGTTGCAAAAAAAATATATAACTTCTTTCACGAATGAAATTTAAAATACCTAATTATTTAACAATTGGACGTATAATAATTGTTCCAATATTTGTTTTTACATTCTACCTTCCAGGATTTTATGGAGACGTAATACCGTTTGCTCTTTTTTTAATTGCCTCATTTACAGATTTTTTAGATGGCCTTTTGGCAAGGATGTTTAAAGAAGAATCTAAACTTGGAGAACTTTTAGATCCAATAGCTGATAAGATTATTGTTGCTACTGCATTAATTTTATTAGTTATGGACCAAACAATAAAAAATTACGAGGTTATTGCAGCTATTATAATTCTTACAAGGGAAATACTAATTTCAGGATTAAGAGAATTTTTAGCGAAAGGAAAAATAAAGCTTCCGGTTTCTAATTTAGCAAAACTTAAAACATTCTTGCAGATGTTTTCGATAGCAATTCTTTTAACTGGGGAAACAGGAAATAAATTAATAAATTTTCAAGATTATAATGCTCAAACAATAGGCATAATTATTTTATGGCTATCCGCTTTTTTAACACTTTATACTGGATATGATTATCTTAGAAAAGGAATAGACCATGCAATATCTGAAGATAACAAAGATTAAGCAGCTTTTTTTTGTCTAACTAACTGATCAAAGCTTTTTGATAATCCTAATATAACATCACAAATTTTGTATTTATGATCTGCTATACTTGCAACTGGTGTTATTTCGGCTGCTGTGCCAGTTAAGAAACATCCATCAAAATTACCTAGTTCATCTGGAGAAATTTTTCTTTCATGAACTTTAATATTTTTTGATTTAGCCAATTCAATTACAGCTTGTCTTGTAATACCATTTAAAAAGGAATCTGGTATTGGTGTATGTAATTCATGATTTTTATCTTTAAAAAAAATATTTGCACTTGTTCCTTCTGCAACATTACCTTCAAAATCTAACATTAATGATTCAGAATACCCTTGTTGTTCAGCTTCGTGTTTTGAAAGAGTGCAAATCATATATAATCCAGCTGCTTTTGCATCCCATGGAATAGTATTTGGAGCCGGTCTTCGCCATTTAGAAATATTTAATCTTATTCCTTCAGCTTTTAATTTTGGATCAAAATATGCAGGCCACTCCCACGTCGCTATTGCTACATTAATAGAAGTTTTCTGTGCAGACACACCCATCATCTCACTTCCTCTCCACGCAAATGGCCTAACATAACCATTTTGAATATTTTGAACTGCTACAATTTTTTTAGAAGCTTCATTTATTTCATCCTTTGTATAAGGAATATTAATATCTAATCTTTTTGCAGAATAAAATAATCTGTCTGTATGCTCTTCTAGCTTAAATATTTCTCCGTCGTATACTCTTTCACCTTCAAAAACTAAACTTGCATAATGAAGTCCATGACTGATTACATGGCATTTTGCATCTTGCCATTCAACAAGCTCATTATTGTACCAAATTTTTCCTGATCGTTTATCGAAAGGTATCATTATTTAATTTTATAAAAAAATATATTTGTATATATAATATGTCAATATAACTTACCAATATGAAAAAACTTTTATATTTAAAAGATGAGGATCTCAAACAATATATTGAAAAAATATTTCTTGGATACAGAGAGACAGTCTCAGATGCTAAAAATGTATTAAATAAATACTCCATAGGTGTCGCACATAACAAGGTTATTCATCTAATTTCATTATATGAGGGTATTACGATATCAGATCTTTTAAGAAAGTTGAAAGTTACTAAGCAAAGTTTGAATAGAGTTTTGAAAGATTTAATAAATTTAAAAGCTATAAAATATGAAAAAGACCAAGTAGATACCAGAATAAAACATGTCTTCTTAACGGAGGAAGGAGAAAAATTATTTAACGAAATTTTCTCAGCTCAAAAGAAAAGAATTTACCAAGCATTCTCTGCATCAAAGGCAAATGAGGTTGTTAGTTTTGATAATGTTTTAAAAAAAATAATTAATGGAAAAATTTAAAGCACATATTTTAGTTGTAGATGACGATGATGGTATAAGAGAATTAGTTAAGGAATATCTTTCTCAAAATAATTATCTCGTAACTAGCTCAAATAGCGCCGAAGATGCTCTTGAAAAAGTTAAAGTTATAAAATTTGATTTAATAGTGCTTGATATAATGATGCCAGGCAAAAGTGGTTTAGAATTTACAAAAGAAAATAAAGACAAAATTTCAACCCCAATAATTCTTTTAACAGCGAAAGGTGAAGCCTCGGAAAGAATAGAGGGTTTAGATATTGGTGCAGACGATTACCTTCCAAAACCTTTTGAGCCAAAAGAGTTAATACTTAGAATTAATAACATCTTAAAAAAAACAAAATATAGAAATACAAAAAGAAAATTTAAATTTGGTAAAATTGAAATTGATCTTAATAAGCAATTTATTTTGAAAAATGACAAATCTATAAAAATCAATAATACAGAAAAAATAATTTTAGATAAAATGGTTAATTCCCCTGGAAAAATATTTAAAAGAGAGGAAATTGGAAATCTTATAAAAATTGATAAAGAAAGATCAGTAGATGTAATAATTACAAGACTTAGGAAGAAAATTGAAGAAAATCCAAAAAGCCCAAATTATTTACAAACAATAAGAGGTGAAGGTTATGTTTTATGGATTGAGTAAATATATAAAAAACATCTTGCCTAAAAGACTTTTTTATAGAGGTCTACTCATAGTTGCTGTTCCAATAGTAGTTATGCAAATAACTATCTCTTTAGTTTTTTTTGACAGTCTATGGATCAAAACTAATTCCGGAATGACAAGAGCATTGGTTTCTGAAGTCAAAACTTTTGTTGACGCTTATGATAACGATGAAACAAATAAAGATTTTATAATAATTTTATTCAAAGAACATTTGGGTTTTAATATTAAATATGAAAAAGACAAAATCTTGCCAAATAAAGTTCCAGAAAGATGGTTCAGCCCAGTAGATCGATCACTTAGGAGAGAATTAAAGAATAAAAATTTAACTTATTGGTTTGATACAACTAACTTTAAAGAAGTTGTTGATTTAAAAATAGGGTATTCAAAAGGCTATTTTCAATTTTATATTCCAAGAGACAGACTTACTACAAGTTCAGCTAGATTATTTGGACTTTGGATAACATTACCAGCATTATTAATGATAGCAGTAGCAATAATTTTTCTAAAGAATCAAACTAGACCTATAACAAAACTTGCAGAAGCATCTGAAAGATTTGGTAGAGGAGAAGATATAGACGAATTTAGACCTTCTGGAGCACTTGAAATTCGAAAAGCTGGTTTAGAGTTTGATAAAATGAGAAAGAGAATACTCAGACATCTAAATCAAAGATCTGAAATGTTGTCAGGTATCAGTCATGATTTGAGAACACCTTTGACAAGGATAAAACTTCAAATAGCAATGATTAAAGATAAGAGTGTTGTAGAGAAACTCTCAAGAGATGTTGATGAAATGGAAAAAATGTTAAATGAATATCTTCAATTCGCAAGATCTGGGGCAAAAGATAAAACTGAAACATTTGATATTTCTGTTCTTCTTGAAGATATTTGTAAAAAATATGAGAAACCAAATATAAAATATTTCTTAAAAGAGAGAATTTATTTTGATGGAAGAAAGAATTTAATTAGTAGGTGTATTAATAACCTTATAGATAATTCTCTAAAATTTGCCGACAATGTTGAATTGTATCTAAAAAAAGGAAGATCAACTATCAATATTTCAATTGAGGATGATGGTCCAGGAATACCACAGAAAGAACATCAAAATGTTTTGAAGCCATTTTATAAAATTGACAAAAGTAGATCAGAAACAAAATCAAGTGTTGGTCTTGGCTTAGCTATATCATCAGATGTCGTAAAATCACATGGGGGAGATCTTAAATTTGATAAGTCTAGTTTAGGTGGATTAAAAGTTATTATTTCTTTGCCCGTTTAGTTTTTTTTTTTATTTTTTTTTCAGCAATTTTTTTTTCTAATTTTTCAATTCTTTTATTTAATATATCGATTTCATCTTTACTTACTAAATTCATTTTAAGGATAATTTCTTCTTTTTTTGATCGTAAAATATTCACAACCTCGTCACTAAAATCTTTGTAATTTACGAGTCCTTCTTCCAGGAACTTTGCAAATTTATCAAATACGAATCTTGATTTTGACATAATAATTTCTTATCAAAGTTTAAGTAATATTTATAATATTACAATTAAATGTTTATTAATAATTTTGACCCAGTCGCTTTTGAGATCTTTTCATTAGAAATTAGATGGTATTCTTTGTCTTATATAATTGGCTTAGTATTTGGTTGGTATTATGCAAAGAACAAACTAATTAAAGATAGTACTCAAAAGGAATATTTCGACGATTATATAACTTATTTGATCATAAGTATCATTATTGGTGGAAGACTTGGATATGTAATTATTTATGATCCAATTTATTTTATTAGTAATCCAATTGAGATTATTAAAATTTGGCAAGGTGGCATGTCTTTTCACGGTGCACTAGTTGGAATTATTATTGGAACTTATTTTTTCTGCAAAAATAAAAATCAAAATATTTTTAATTATTTAGATGTGGTTGCTGTTTGTTCTCCTATAGGAATTTTTTTAGGAAGAATTTCAAATTTTATAAACTCAGAACTTTATGGCATAGAAACAAATGTGTCATGGTCAGTAAAGTTTATAAAAATTGATGATTTAAATCGACATCCATCGCAAATTTATGAGGCAATATTTGAGGGAGTTGTTCTATTTATTATTTTAAGTATGTTGTTTAATAGATTGAGGAACATACCTGGGATTATTTCGGGATATTTTTTAATTTTATACTCATTTTTTAGATTTGTAATCGAGTTTTTTAGAGAACCAGATCAACAGCTAGGTTATTTATTTTTCAACTTGAGTATGGGGCAAATAATAAGTTGTATAGCACTAACCTGTGGATTAATTATCGTCTATTATAAAAATGCTAATAGGACACAATAAAAAAATCTCATTGGATAGATTTATTTACAAATCTTTGTATGACAAAGATAATGGTTATTATATTAAAAAAAATCCTTTCGGAAAAAAAGGTGACTTCATAACATCTCCTAATATCTCTGTTCTTTTTTCGGAAATGATATCTATTTGGTTAATTTCATTTTGGGAGAATTTAAAAAAACCAAAAAAAATAAATATTGTAGAGCTGGGTGCAGGTAATGGTGAGATGATGTCACAAATTATAAAAACTTTAAATAATTTTAGTGAAATTAGTTTATCTGCTAATTTCTTAATTTTAGAAAAAAGTCCAATACTGATAAAAATTCAGAAAAGTAAAATAGATAAGAAAAAAGCAAGTTGGATTAGAAATTTAAAAGAAATTCCAAAGGCTCCAACTATATTCTTGGCTAATGAATTTTTTGATGCATTTCCTATCAAGCAGTTTTTAAAGAAAAGCAATAATTGGTATGAAAAATATGTAGCATACAAAAAAAATAAGTTTGAAGTTTGTGATCAAAAAGTGTCGTCAAAAATAATTGAGAAATATTTAGGTAAGGATATAAAAAAAGAAAAATTTGTTGAATATTCACCTTCAGCAATGAAATTTGTTAACGAAATAGGGAATTTTATTTTTAAAAATAATGGTGGTTTATTAATGATAGACTATGGCTTTACCAGTGGAAAAATGAAAAATACTTTGCAAAGTGTTGAGAAGCATAGAAAAATTAGTTTTTTAGAAAATCCCTATAATTCAGATATTACTCATTTAATAAATTTTAAAATGTACGAGAAAGAGTTTGCAAATTCTAATTTGAAATCTTTAGTAACAACCCAAGGTAATTTCTTAATGAAATTAGGAATATTAAAAAGAGCTGAGATTATAAGTAAAAATTTACAATTTAGTAAGAAAGCTGACATATTTTATAGAATAAAAAGATTAATTGATGCAAAATATATGGGCTCTTTGTTTAAAGTATTATTTGTAAGCAAATCCAAAAATAATTTTAATTTGGGTTTTAAGTGATTAAGTCAAAGATTTTTAGAGATCAAAAATCCATTTCACATTATTTTTTTAATAGATTGGGTGGCACCTCAAAAGGAATCTACAAAAGTTTAAATTGTGGAAAAGGTTCAAAAGATAAAATTTCTAATATAAGTAAAAATTTAAAAATAGTTTCAAAAAAAATAGGCTGCACAAGTAGAAATCTAGTTTCTCTTAATCAAATTCACAGTAACAAAGTTTACAAAATAAGTGGTATTCCAAAAAAAAGATTGACTGGAGACGCGATGATTACAAATAAGCGAAATATTGCGATTAGTATACTCACTGCAGATTGTGCACCAATTCTAATTATAGAAAAAAAGCAAAAATTTGTTGGTGCAATACATGCTGGGTGGAAAGGTGCTTTTAAAGGAATAGTAAAAAAAACAATCCAACTTTTAAAAAAAAATGGATGCTCAGAGAAAGATATGATTGCTTGCATTGGGCCATGTATAAAAAAAAATAACTACGAAGTAAAAAATGATTTTTTTAAATTGTTTAATGATAAGAATAAAAAAAATATGAATTTCTTCACATTTAAAAAGAAAAAAATTTATTTTGATTTAAGCGAATATATAAAATCTCAATTTTATGAAAATGGAGTTAAAAAAATAGATATAATAAGGAAAGATACCTACGCTCTAGAAAATAACTTTTTTAGTTCTAGGAGATCAAAAAAAAATAAGCATAACGATTATGGTAGAAATATATCTGCAATTATGATTAAATAGGTTATCTCGGATGAAAATTCTCACAGGAAACAGTAATAAACATCTTAGTCAAAAAATATCTAAATTTTTAAAAAATAGACTAGTAAATTCAAATATAAGAAAATTTGCAGACGGAGAAATCTATATCGAAATTAATGAGAATATTAGAGGCAATAGTATTTTTTTAATTCAATCCGTTTCATCTCCTGCAAATGACAATTTAATGGAATTACTACTATCGATTGATGCTTTAAAAAGATCATCGGCCAAAAACATAACTGCAGTGATCCCATATTTTGGATATGCAAGACAAGATAGAAAGGTGGTTCCTAGAACATCTATATCTGCAAAACTTGTATCTAATCTTATTGCAAAGGCAGGTGCAGATAGAGTCGTTACAGTTGATTTACATTCTGGACAAATTCAAGGATTTTTTGATATTCCTGTAGATAACTTATTTGCAACTCCAATATTTGCTAGACATATAAAAAAGAAATTAAAAAAAAATAATATAATCTGTGTTGCTCCAGATGTCGGTGGCACCGCAAGAGCAAGGGCTTTAGGAAAATTGTTAAATGTGGATTTAGCAATAGTAGACAAAAGAAGACCTGCTCCTGGAAAGTCAGAAGTAATGAATGTAATTGGAAATGTGAAAAATAAAACTTGCATATTAGTTGATGATATAATCGACTCTGGTGGAACAATTGTAAATGCAGCTTCTGAATTAAAAAAAAGAGGAGCTAAAGATGTTCATGTGTATGTAACACATGGTGTATTAAGTGGTAATGCTGTTGAAAAAATTAAGAAATCTTCGATAAAAAATTTAGTTGTTACTGATACAATAGATAATTCAATGAAAGTTAAAAAAGCTAAGAATATTGAGGTATTAACAATCTCTAATTTGGTTGGAGAAGCTATTAAAAGAATATCAAATTCTACCTCAGTTTCAGATCTATTTAAATAATTTACTTGTAAAATTTAGTTTCATAAGTTAAAAACCCGACACTTTATGAGTTTATTAGCAGCCACAATAAGAGAAACAAAAACTAAGGGTGAAGTAAAATCTCTTAGAAATAAAGGTATGGTTCCAGGAATAATTTATGGAGGAGAGGAGCCAAATCAAAAAATCTCTGTCTCTGTTAAAGAAGTAAAAAATTTATTAAATAAAGAAAATATTTTATCAAATATAATTTCAATTAATATTGATGGGAAAGAACAAAAAGTTTTACCAAGAGTTATTGATTTTGATACAGTTACAGATGAGCCTATACATTTAGATTTTTTAAGAATTGTTAAAGGTGCAAAAGTAATTTTAGAAATCCCAGTTAAGTTTATAAACCATGAATTATCACCAGGATTAAAAAGAGGTGGAGTTTTGAATATAGTAAGACGAAAAGTTGAATTAAGATGTCCTACAGAAAACATACCAACAGAGTTAGTTGTAGATTTAAATAACTTAGATATTGGAGCAAGTATTAAAATATCTTTTATAAATTTACCTGAAAATGTAACACCTACAATTCAAGGAAGAGACTTTGTAATAGCAACCGTCGCAGCACCAACAGTTGTTAAAGAGCCTGAAAAACCAGCAGAAGCTGAGGGAGAAGGTGGAGAAGCTGCAGAGGCAGCTGCGGATGGAGATGCTAAACCTGAAGAAGGTGCAGAAAAAGCTGCAGATGGCGATAAAGGAAAAGAAGAAGGAAAAGCTCCAGCAGAGAAAAAATAATAATCTGTGAAAATAATAATAAAATAAAATGTTGTTACTCGTAGGTTTGGGCAATCCAACCCCAAACAGTCATAATAATAGACATAATATAGGTTTTAAAGTTGTAGATGCGATAAATCAAAAATTTGGCCTTTCAAAGCAAAAGCCAAAATTTAAGGGTTTACTTACAACAGGTAATATCGGGGAAAAGAAAATTTATGCTATCAAACCTCTGACTTTCATGAACAACTCAGGAATATGTATCAGAGAATTGCTTGAATATTTCAAAATAGATGCAGAGGATGTAATTGTTTTTCATGATGATCTAGATGTAGAATTTGGAAAAATAAAGGCAAAATTTGGTGGATCAAGTGCAGGTCACAATGGAGTTGCTTCAATAGATAAATTTATTGGAAAAGACTATTCAAGAGTGAGGATTGGGATTGGAAAGCCAGAGAATAAAATGTCTGTATCAGACTTTGTTTTAAATGATTTTTCAGATGATGAACAAGAACACTTAGAAAAAATTACTCACAATATAATAGACTCTATTGCTATTTTGATAGATAAAAAATTAGATTTATTCTCAAGTAAAGTTAACAATAATTAAATGGGTTTTAAGTGTGGTATAGTTGGTTTACCAAATGTTGGTAAATCTACTTTATTTAATGCACTTACAAATTCAAGTAAAGCCCAAGCAGCAAATTTTCCTTTCTGTACGATAGATCCAAATATAGGCGTAGTTCCTGTACCAGATTATAGGTTAGATGAATTGGTTAAAATTTCAAATTCTAAAAAAAAAATAAATACTACAATATCTTTTGTTGATATAGCAGGATTAGTCGAAGGAGCCTCTAAAGGCGAAGGATTAGGTAACAAATTCTTATCCCATATAAGAGAAGTAGATGCTGTTATTCATTTAATTAGATGTTTTGACTCTGATGATATTCAGAATGTAAATCCAACAGTTGATCCAATTAGAGATTTAGAAATAATTGAAACAGAAATGTATTTAGCAGATTTGGAATCTATTCAAAAAAGACTAGATAAGAAAAATAAAAAAAATAATGATGAAAATCAAAACCAAATTCTAGAAAGAGCTCAGAATTTAATTAATGATAACGATGATATAAATAAATTATACGAAGAATTTGATAAAAAAGATGTTAAATTGTCAGGATTATTGTCAACAAAACCTAAATTGTATGTTTGTAATGTTGATGAAAATAGCATTGATAAAGGCAATGATTATACAAAAAGTTTTATTGAAAAATATGGTACTAAAAACACTCTAACTATTTCAGCTGAAATAGAAAATCAACTAAATGAACTAGAAAATGAAGAAAGAAAAAACTATATGAAAATGATCAACGTAGATGATACTGGACTAAATTTATTAATCAAAAAAGGATATGACCTTTTATCTTTAGAGACGTTTTTCACTTCAGGAGTTGAGGAGACAAGGGCTTGGACAATTAACAAAAATTGTATGGCTCCTCAAGCAGCAGGTATAATTCATACAGATTTTGAAAAAGGTTTTATAAGAGCAGAAACTGTGTCTTATCAAGATTTTGTTGTTAGTGGTGGTTGGTTAAAATCAAGAGAAAACGGCAAAATGAGATTAGAAGGCAAAGATTATATCGTTAAAGATGGAGATGTTCTAAACTTTAGATTCAACACGTGACCATATCTTCTTCATAGTAAAGTAAACCAATACAGTCAATATTATCAAATAAGCTATAACTCTAAATCCTGTTTTATGTCTTTGCTCTAAATGTGGTTCTGCTGACCACATCAGAAAATTTGTAACATCTTTAGACATTTGCTCAGCTGTTGCTTTTGTTCCATCTGTATACTCAATTAAATCATCAGATAAAGGAGCTGGCATTTTAATTTTATTACCATACATATACTTATTGTAATAAACACCATCATCAAGTTCTACACCCTCTGGTGGTTCAGAATATCCTAACAATAAGGAATAAATATAATCTGCTCCGCCTTTTCTTGCCTTAACTAGAACAGACATATCTGGTGGATAAGCACCACCATTAGCAGCTTTAGCTTCTTGTTCATTAGCATATGGCATTACGAATTTATCAGATAATTTGGCTGGTCTTACAAACATTTCTCCAGTGCTGTCAGGACCATCTGTTACCTCAAAACTTGCAGCTATTGCTTTAGCCTCTGCTTCAGAAAATTCTGGTCCACCCTTTTCTGCTAAATTTCTATAGGTTAAATATTTCATAGAATGACAAGATGCACATACCTCTGTATATACTTGATAACCCCTTTGAAGTGATGCTCTATCAAATTTTCCAAATAGACCTTTGAAAGTCCATTTAGTCTCTAAAAAAGGAGGTGATTTTTCAGCAGAGTTAGATGAATTTAGTACTATAACTGAGAATATTAATACAAAAAAAATATTTTTTAACTTTCTCACTTTATTGTTTTTTCTATTTTTTCATCACTCCTTGCTGCAGCTAAATTTGGTGAGCCTCCTAAAACTGGCTCAGTAATACTCAAAGGCAGCGGGGTAGTTTTTTCTTTCCATCCTAAAACTGGAAGAATAATTAAAAAATGCGCAAAGTAATACGCTGTAGCAACTCTTGCAATTAACAAGTACAATCCTTCAGCTGGCATCGCCCCTACATATCCTAGAATTAAAACATCAGCTACCAAGATCCAGTAGAACTGTCTAAATAACGGTCTGAAAACCGCTGATCTAACTTTTGACGTATCCAACCATGGTAAAGCAGCTAAAATTAAAATAGCTGATAACATAGCGACAACACCCATAAGTTTATCAGGAACAGATCTTAAGATCGCATAAAAAGGTAATAAGTACCACTCAGGAACTATATGAGCAGGAGTAACAAGTGGATCCGCCTCGATATAATTATCAGCATGTCCTAAAATATTTGGCTGATAAAATACAAACAGCGCAAAGACAATACAAAACATTAATAACGCAAAAGCATCTTTAATTACGATGTATGGATGAAAAGGAACTGTATCTTTAGAAGGTTTTTTAATATCAATACCAACTGGATTGTTATTTCCAGGAACATGTAATGCCCATATGTGGAGCACTACAAGCCCTAGGATTAAAAATGGTATCAAGTAATGAAGAGTAAAAAATCTTGTTAGAGTTGGATTATCAACTGAATAACCACCCCATAACCAAGTTGTTATACTTTCTCCCACAAGTGGGATTGCACTAAATAAATTAGTTATTACTGTTGCTCCCCAAAAACTCATTTGTCCCCAAGGAAGAACATATCCCATAAAAGCAGCAGCCATCATTAGCAAATAAATTATAATTCCAAGTATCCAAATTATTTCTCTAGGAGATTTATATGATCCGTAAAATAATGATCTAAAAATATGAATATAAACTGCTAGGAAAAACATGGAAGCACCATTTGCATGAACATATCTTAACAACCATCCATAATTCACATCTCTCATTATATGTTCAACACTGCTGAATGCCATATCTGCATGAGCAATGTAGTGCATAGCCAAAACTAATCCTGTAACTATTTGGGTAATTAAACAAAAAGTTAATATCCCACCAAAAGTCCACCAGTAATTTAAATTTTTTGGTGTAGGGTAATCTGTTAAGTGATTTGCCAATGTAAGCAAAGGCAGTCTATCATTAAACCATTTACCAAATTTTGAACTAGGTGTGTATTCGTGATCACTCATATTTATCCAATCTTAATCGTGTTAGTATTTACAAATTCGTATTTAGGTATCTCCATATTAGTTGGAGCTGGTCCTTTTCTAATTCTACCAGATGTATCATAATGAGAACCATGGCAAGGACAAAACCAACCATCATAATCACCTTTATCTGTTAATGGAACACATCCTAGATGAGTACAAATCCCAAGCATCACTAACCATTCAGGATTTTTTGCTCTATCTTCATCTTTTTCAGGATGCTTAAGATCATTGATGTCAACTGCTCTCGCTTTTTTAATTTCATCATCCGTTCTTCTCTTTATAAAAACAGGTTTACCTCTCCAAAGAACTGTTAAAGATTGTCCGGGTTGCACTGAACTCACATCTACTTCTGTGCTTGCTAATGCTTTTACAGAGGCATCTGGGTTCATTTGATCGATTAATGGCCAAACAGCAGCGCCTACTCCAACTGCACCAGCAGCGGCAGTAGCAGTAAACAAGAAATCTCTTCTGTTGGTCTTTTTTTCGTCTTTTTGGTCTGACATCTTAAATATTTTATATCTTTGGTAATATATGATTTCATATAATAAAAAAGAGATATTTCTATGGTAACAATGACACAGAAACCTTTAAAACACGGTCCAAAAGTAGCTCTATATCAGCCGGATATTCCTCAAAATACAGCTTCAATTATTCGAACTTGTTCTTGCTTAGGGGCTAGTTTAGAAATCATTGAACCTTGTGGGTTTTTATTTAGTGATAAAAGGTTCAAGAGAGTTGTTATGGATTATTTAGATTACAGTGAAATTAAATTTTACAAGAGCCCTAAAGAATTCTTTGATGAAAATAGTAAAAATAGAGTAGTTTTAATGACGACAAAAGCTAGCAAAATTTATACAAAGTTTAAATTTAAGCGAAATGATATATTACTCTTTGGCAGAGAAAGTGCAGGTGTTCCAGAAGATGTACATTCTGAGGTTAATGAAAGAATTAAGATTCCAATGCTAAAAAATAAAAGATCATTAAACATTTCAATATCAGTGGCCATAGGAGTTTCAGAATTTATAAGACAGTTAGGTTAAATGGATCAATACATAAAAAAGAAATTAGTAAAAAATTGGTTTAAAACTTTACAAGAAGTGCTTTGTAGAGAAATAGAGGAAAAAGAGGGCAAAAAAACCAAATTTAAAATTACTAATTGGAGTAGAAGTAAAAGTAATGATGAAGGTGGTGGACAATATAGAATTTTAGAAAACGGTAAAATTTTTGACAAAGTTGGAGTAAATTTTTCAGAAGTTTATGGAAAATTTTCAAATGAATTTAAAAACAAAATTCCAGGTACTAAAACAAGCTCTAAATTTTGGGCATCAGGAATATCTGTTGTTATGCATATGAAAAATCCTCATGTACCCGCAATGCATTTTAACACGAGGTATATAGTTACTTCATTTGGTTGGTTTGGAGGTGGAATGGACGTTACACCTTGTATAAAAGATAAGAAATTAGAAAATTGGTTTCATTCAGAACTAAAAAAATCATGTAATAAACACAACAAAAATTATTACAAAAAATATAAAAAGTGGTGTGATGAATATTTTTATTTACCGCATAGAAAAGAGCCTAGAGGTATTGGCGGAATTTTTTTTGATTATAAAAAAAGTAATTGGGAAAAAGATTTTTCTTTTGTTAGAGAAGTGGGAATAAGTTTTAAAAACATTTCTAATGAAATAATTGAGAAAAAAAATAAATTAAAATGGACAATTAAAGATAAAGAAATCCAATACAAAAAAAGAGGTAGATATGTTGAATTTAATTTATTACATGATAGAGGGACAAAATTTGGTTTACAAACTGGTGGAAATGTTGAAGCTATACTTATGTCATTACCACCAACAGCTAAATGGTAAATTATGGATAAAGAACCAATTACTACTGAGGGA
Source organism: uncultured Pelagibacteraceae bacterium (assembly GCA_902564385.1). Lineage (GTDB taxonomy): Bacteria > Pseudomonadota > Alphaproteobacteria > Pelagibacterales > Pelagibacteraceae > Pelagibacter. The sequence goes on along the minus strand of CACFAT010000001.1, from coordinate 65,231 downwards.
TTAGAAAAATTAAAAAGTGAATTAATTTTTTTAAAAGAAAAAAAGAGACCCGAAATTGTTGCAGCCATTGCTGAAGCAAGATCACATGGAGATTTGAAAGAAAATGCTGAATATCATGCTGCAAAAGAACAGCAATCACATAACGAGGGAAGAATTCAAGAAGTTGAGGATTTAATTGCAAGAGCAAATGTAATTGACATAACCAAGATTAGTAATGATGGAAAAGTAATATTTGGATCTACAGTCTACCTTCAAAATTTAGATACAAATGAAAAAATAAATTACAAAATTGTTGGTAAAGACGAGGCAGATCTAAAACAAAAGCTTCTTTATTTTCAATCACCAATAGGAAAAGGTCTTATAGGTAAAAATAAAGGGGATCTTGTAGAGATAAATACACCAGCAGGGACAAAAAATTTTGAGATTGTAGACGTAAAATACGTTTAATTTGATAAAACTTTTTCCATATCTTTTTTTGATAAATTAAAATTATTTTCAATCCATTTCATTTCTAAATTTTTTAATTTTTGACCCAATTCCCTTCCCTCCTTTAATCCATAATCATTTATTAATAACTGAGCTTTTATTGGAAATTCTGGTTTATCTAATTTTTCAAAGTAAGTTTTTAATTCTGAAAGTTTTTTACTTTGTTTAAAATATAACAAATTGAAATCAATTAAATCGATTGTGCTAGATTTACCCTCATAATAAAATATTTTTTGTAAATCTTTCTTGTTAAAAATTTTAGTACTATCTTTATTTAGCGAATTATTTTTTAGAAAATTAATTTTATCTTTTAACTCATTGGGTAAATTATATTTATATACAAAATAGTCAGAATTGTCAGTTTCATCGATTACAAGAAAAGAAATAACGAAATTTAAACTTTTATTTTTTAATATCTTTTCTTGTGGTTTTGATAACTTGCTCAATTTTTTAAAATTTTTTAGTTGAGGGAAAATTAATGAAAATAATTCACAAGAGGTTTTATTTTTAAATAACTTAAAAAAGTTATCCAATTTGAGAATTTTTTTTAATTCATTGAATTGTCTTTCTTTTGATATTTTTCCCAAACCCTCTATATTTTTTTTAATGATTTTTATTATATTAATTTCATGATCGATTTTGCTATATTCAGTATAAAATCTTAAATATCTAATAATTCTTAAATAATCTTCTTTTATTCTAGTTTCTGGATCACCTATAAATTTAATTATTCCAACATTTAAATCTTTATGACCAGAATTTGGATCATATAAATTCCCATCTAAATCTGAATATATTGAATTTATTGAAAAATCTCTCCTTAATGAGTCTTCCTTCCAATTAGTTGTATATTCTACGACAGCATGCCTTCCATCTGTTTTTACATCTTTTCTTAATGTTGTAATTTCAAAATTTTGATCATCAATCACTGCTGTGATTGTGCCATGTTCAATTCCTGTTTCGAAAAACTTTATTTGGTTTTTATCTAAACATTGCTTAACCTGATCAGGAGTTAAATTAGTTGCAAGATCGATATCATCTGTTTTTTCATCATTTAATATTTTTCTTACGCAACCACCAACATATCTAATCTCGCTAGTTTCATTGTATTTATTTATTGCACCAAATATTTTATTTACTCCCTTATTATTTTTTAAATCTAGAAATTTGAGATCTTTATCGCTTGAAATTTTTTTGTTTTGAAAAATTTTTTTAAGTAAAGCTTTCATAAATGGCTGGGGTGCTAGGATTCGAACCTAGGAATGGCGGTACCAAAAACCGCTGCCTTACCACTTGGCTACACCCCAAGATGTTTTTCATATATCACAAAAAAAAAGCTTTATATAGTTTTAGAGTAAATACACCAATAGTTTTTATATTTATTTTTTAATTTTTTTTGAGCTTTTATTGCCGCATTTTTGGTTAAAAAATAACCAATTATAGTAGAACCCGACCCAGTCATATTTGCAAAGTAAATATTATCTAAATTTTGCAAGTAACTTTTGATCTTTCTTAAAATTGGATATTTATTAAAAGCTGCTCCCTCTAAATCGTTATTTGAAACTTTTAATAGATCTTGTCTGTCAATCTTGTTCGATTTATTGAATAGGCTCTTTGAAAATCCTTTGTGTTTTGCATAAATCTTCTTAGTAGAACATCCAAAATTAGGCTTTATTATTAACAAATGAAAATTTAATTTTTTATTAATTTTACTTATATTTTGCCCATGTAGAATCATTGGACTCTTATAAAGACCCAAAATTACATCTGAACCAACTTTATTTGCAATTTTTATTAAATTATTTTTTGTAGTTTTGATTATTCTTCTTTTAAATAAATAGTTCAAAATGGATGCTGCATTCATTGATCCGCCTCCCATACCAGAGGATTGGGGTATATTTTTTTTTACTATAATATTAAATTTTTTATTTTTAATATAATTATGATTATTTAATATTTTTAGTAGTTTTGAAATTGTATTTGTATTTGAAATATTTGAGGAAAATTTCCCACTAAACGATATTCTATTTTTTGAACCTTGTATCTCTTTTATTAAAATCTCATCAGCCAAATTGATCTTAGATATTAAACTTTCAATTTTATGATAACCATTTGAGTATTTATTTAGAATTTTTAAAGTTAAATTAACTTTTGCAAAAGATTTTATTTTATGAAACTTCATTTAAGAATTATTATTTAAGCCATTATATAATTTTTCCTTAACTTTAATTTTTAATTCTTCGTCTGCTTCATCGCTATTTAAAGCACTTTTCCAAAAATAATTAGCTTGGATTTTTCTATTTAATTGCCAAAGAACATCACCATAATGATCACTTGCAACAGGATCACTTGGTAACAATTCAACAGCTTTTCTTAAATATTTTTCTGCTTCAATATAATTTCCTGTCAAATAATAACCCCAACCAACTGAGTCTGTTATGTAAGGGTCTTCTTCTTTCCCTTTATAAGCTTGATTTAACATTTCTATTGCTTCTTCAATTTTATATCCTCTTTCTAACCAACTATAAGCGAGATAGTTAAGTGTATAGGGTTCGTCAGGTCTAATTTTAATTGAATTTAGCAAATCCTTATCCGCCAAATCATAATTTTTTAATCTTTCATACGCTCCACCTCTGCGATAAAGAACATCTGCATAAGCCATAGAATTTTTATCCAAATTTTTTAAAGCCAAAGTATAATAATTTATAGCCTCATCATATTTTTTAAAGTTTTTGTAAATATTTGCCAAATCATAAATCATCTTTGTCGATTTATTATTAAATTTTTCAAGATTTTTTAATATATAGTTCAAACTTGCATCATAATTTTCTTCCTCTGCTATAATTCTTGCAATCTTCTTTGTTTTGTACCAAAAAAATATTTCATCCTTATCATCAAATTTTTCGAAAGTTTTTTTTGCTAGATCATAATTATTATTAGACTGATAGTTTTCAGCTATTAAAGATAAATTAAAATAAAATTTTGGATTTAAATAATTTGAAATATTTAAATATATGTTTGAGTAATCAAATCTACTTTGAGATGAATAAAAATTAGATATAAGGAAAAAGAATTCTGCCAAAATATCATTCTCATTTTGACATGAAAAATGCTGTGTTAATTTTGTATATTTTTTTTCATCTATCCATTTTTTTACTTGAGAAATAAGCAAACTACTTCTTAAAGGATCTATTGTATCTGCAAAATTATCAACTGTTACAAGGTCATTATTAGACACTTCGTTACTCAAATAAAAAAAAGTATATCTAGAGTAATCACTTTGAGGATCGTTAATTAAATTTAAAAAATAAGGCTCAGTTTTTTTGGAATTCAAATAACAATTTTGAAAAGCCATGTTTATCAAATCTAATTTTCCAAATTGCTCAACAATGTCAGATTTTTTATATATAAAAAGATCAATGTAACTTTTTAAGCTAGAATAAATTATAAATTTGTATGAGTCGTCCTCTTTGAACTTTTCCAATTTTTTTAACTTCAAAGCTGCTTGTTTAAACTTTTTCTTGTTAATGCTATCTAAAATTAATAATAAATTTCCTTCAAAAAAATCTCCTCCTATTGAGGTATTAGAATATTTTACTTGTTTAATTGCTTTTTTAACCTGTCCATCCAAAAGTAAAGAAAATACATATTCTTGCAAAAAACTATCATGAGATTGAATTAATATTTTTGAATTTTCAAAAAACTTAAGCGCATCGTTATTTCTCTGGTTATTAAATGAAAATAATGCTGAAAGATAATTTGATAGATACTTCTGGTTGAATTCTTTTTCATTCGCTGCTTTTGAATAGAGATTTGTTTGGTATAGAATTAATATTATAAAACAAAAAATTTTTAAGAACATTTTTTACTTTATGACTTTAAATGAAAAAAATCAAAATGACATATTTGATAATGATTTAATAAACGAGCTAGGTATTGAATATGAATTTAGTGATGAGCCAATAAATAGATTTAAAAATAATGCTTCTAATGAGGAAAAATCTGAAGAATTAGCAAAACTTAGAGTTGAAATAGAAAAGATTGAAGATTGTGAACTAAAAAATAGTGCAAAAAATCTTGTTTTCAGTGATGGAAATTCATCTTCAAAAATAATGATTGTAGGTGAAGGACCTGGACAAAAAGAAGATGAATTAGGAAAACCTTTTGTTGGTGATGCAGGAATGCTTTTAAATAAAATGTTGAAAGCTATTAATTTAGATAGAACTAACGTTTATATAACTAATGTTGTAAATTATAGACCTCCAAATAACAGAAAGCCTGAAATATCAGAAATAAATAGATACTCTGAATATTTAAGAAAACATATTTCGATTATAAATCCAAAAATACTTATTTTAATGGGAAGCACAGCAATGGAAGCGCTCTTCGGGAATAAAATTAAAATCTCTAAAGAAAGAGGAAAATGGAAGGAAGTAATAATTAATAATAAAACATATTTAACAATGATAACTTTTCACCCAGCATATCTACTAAGACAAGCAGAGCAAAAAAAATATTCTTGGGCCGATCTTAAAGAAATTAGAAAAAAAATAGATGAAACTGGTTTAGAGATTTAAATTTTTAATAATATTTTATATGAAAAAAATTATTGCTGGGGTTGATGAAGTTGGAAGAGGGAGCCTTGTAGGACCAGTTTATGCAGCTGCTGTTATATTAAATAAAGAAATTAATAGAAAAATTCTTAAAGATTCAAAAAAACTTAACAAAATTCAGAGGGAAACTTTAGCTAAATATATAAAAAAAAATTCAGTTTGGGCGTTAGGATCTGCATCAATAAAGGAAATTGAAAAAATTAATATTTTAAATGCTAGCCTACTTTCAATGAAAAGAGCAATTAAGAAACTCAAATTGAAACCTAAAAAAGTTTTAATAGATGGTAATAAACCACCAGACTTAAAAAATTATGTAATTAAAACTATTGTGAAAGGTGATGAAAAAATTCCTGAAATTTCAGCCGCATCAATTATTGCTAAAGTTGAAAGAGATAAGCTAATGAAAAAGATGTCTTTTTCCTTTAAAAAATACGGCTGGGATAATAATGCAGGTTATGGAACTAAGGATCATATTAAAGCTATTAAAAAATTTGGAGTGACTAGATTTCATAGAAAAACCTTCCAACCAATACACAAGATATTGAGTCTTAAATAATAATCATAACAATTATCAATCAATAAATTCAATCACAGGTTGACGTAGACTCCTGACTGGAGTCTAATTCAAAAATATAAAATGATCATTTCAGACATAAAAAATAAAATTATTAATGGAGATAGTATTAAAGAATTAAAAAAAATTCCTGCTGAAAGTTTTGATCTGATATTTGCAGATCCACCTTACAACCTTCAACTGAAAAAAGAATTAAGTCGACCTGATAGATCTAAAGTCGATGCTGTAAACGATGCGTGGGATAAATTTGAAAGTTTTAAAAGTTATGATGAGTTTTCAGTTCAATGGCTTAAAGAATGTAAAAGAATTTTAAAAAAAAATGGATCTATATGGGTCATAGGAAGTTATCATAATATTTTTAGAGTTGGTTCAAAAATGCAAGATTTAGGTTTTTGGATACTAAATGATGTGATTTGGAATAAAAATAACCCTATGCCAAATTTTAGAGGAACACGTTTTACAAATGCGCACGAAACACTTATATGGGCATCAAAAAGTGAAGGTTCAAAATATACTTTTAATTATCAATCACTTAAATGTTTAAACGATGATCTACAGATGAGATCTACATGGAATTTACCTATATGTAATGGAAAAGAAAGACTTAAAAATAATGGTAATAAAGTTCACTCAACACAAAAGCCAGAGTCTTTATTGCATAGAATAATATTAGCATCATCTAATAAAGGTGATTTAATATTGGACCCGTTTCTCGGTACGGGAACAACTGCTGTAGTTTCAAAAAAGTTAGGTAGAAATTATTTTGGGATAGAAAAAGAAAAAAACTATTTTGAAGCTGCAAGTAAAAGAATTAAAAATACAAAAATTATAGAAGATGAATATTTAGATACAATAAAAAATAATAGATCCAAACCAAGAGTGCCATTTGGATCTTTGGTTGAATTAGGAATTATTAAACCTGGTACTGAAATTTTTGATCAAAAAAAACAAATCAATGCGAAAATTATGATTGATGGTAGTATAAAATATCGGAAATCAGAAGGATCAATTCATAAAGTTGCTGCACAAATATTAGGTGCTGAGAGCTGTAACGGTTGGACTTTTTGGTATTATAAATCAGGTAATTCACTCAAACCAATTGATGATTTGAGGCAAAGACTAAGGCCAACTACTTAATTTCTATAAATTTTTCCAAGATAACTCTCTAGAAATTTTTTATTTTTTGATAAAAATTTCAAAACAATATTTCTAATTAATATTATTATTGGATTAGTTAAATGGAAGGCAAAATGGTTTAATTTTGATCTTTTATTTACTAGTAATATTTTACTTATCTTATCTTTATAAATACTATTTGAATTTGTAATATTTTCTAAGATACCATTTGCTGTTTCAATACTTTGAGAAGCGCCTTGCGCAAAAGAAGGTGGAAAAGTAAATAAAGCATCACCACTCAAATAAGTATTTTGATATTTTAGTGTGGGTAATTCAGTGCTCACAAATACAGGAAAACACTTTAAATTTACTAAATTTTCCAAATTTATAATAGAATTTTTTGAAATAAAGTCTTTTAAAGATTTTATAGATGTTTCTGAATTAAGAATATTTTTATCTTCAATTTCTTTAGTAGTTAGTTTCTTTTTGATTATAGCAACGAAATTGTATTCGAGTTTTTGATTTACAGGATAAGTTACATAGTGAAAATTTGAACCCATATAAACAGAAATATTATCTTTTTCATGTTGTTTTAAATTCGCCCTTAAAGCAATGTTGCCATTAAAAATTGGATTTAAATGATTATTAGATATTTGGGATTTTAATTTTGAAAAAACACCGTCTGCAATTACTATATAATCGAAACTTTCATTCTTATTATTCCAAGAAATCTTTATTTTTTCATTATATTCGATATTTTGAATATCAGCTTTAAATTGAATTTTTTCCTCAGGAATATTACCAATTAAAAACTTTATTAATGTTGATCTTTTAAGTGTTGTGTAACGGTCGTTTACATTATTGAATTGCTTTAAATCAATTTCACAAATCTTTTTAATATTATTAGCCTGGAAAAAATTAACTTTTGTTGGATAATAAACATCTGATGCTGAAATATTTTTAAATCCTATTTTATTCAACAAATTAATACTATTAACTGAAAGTTGAATGCCATAACCTTCATTTAAATTGAGGTAATCTTTTTTTTCAAAGATTTTATAGTCTATTTCAGTATTTTTGTTTAATTCATTTGCAAGATACAAACCAGATATGCCAGCTCCAACAATTGCAACTTTTTTCATTCAGATTTTGAGATGGTATAAAATATTTTTTTGGTAAATGATGGAATTATTTCTGAGCTTAATTTGTCTTTTTTAATTAATATTTTATTTTTAATCTTTGGAGGTCTCTTTGCATTATTTAGCAAAATTTTCATTTCCATATTAGATAATTTTATATTAATTTTTTTATTATTTGAATAATTATACTTACTTTCTCGAACTTCAGTCATAGGAAAAATTGGCATATTTTTTAAAAATTTAAATTTATCATTTTTGACTAATAAGTAGTTATTATGTTTTTTGTAAATAGTCGCTTCGAAATATTTAGTTTTTATTTCTTTATTAAATTTGGTCAATTCAAAATCATTTTTTTTAAAAGATATACAATTTTTATTTAATGGACATTCTTTACAACTTGGATTTTTTGGTTTGCAAATTAAAGCGCCTATTTCCATAATTGCTTGTGAGTAATCGCTGGCACGATCGGACAGTCCAAAAAAATTAATTTTTGTTTTTAAAAAATCTTTAGATATTTCGTTCTGCTTTTTTAAATATAAAGTTCTTTTAAGAATTCTCTCTACATTTCCATCTAAAGGAATAGTTTTAACGTTAAATGCTATAGACATTATTGCTTTAGATGTATATTCACCTACTCCTGGTAATTGTATTAACTTTTCATAAGATTTTGGCAACTTACCATGGAAATCTCTAACAATTATAATTGCACTTTTTTTTAGATTTCTTGCTCTTGAATAATAACCAAGACCTTCCCAATGTTTCATTAAGATCTTTTCGTCGACATTTGCCAATGATTGAAAGGTTGGAATTTGTTTTACAAATTTTTTAAAATAAGGAATAACAGTTTTTACTTGAGTTTGCTGCAACATAAATTCACTAACAAACGTAAAATATTCTTTTTGCTTCTGAGAAACTTTTTTTCTCCAAGGTAAAATTCTTTTATTATTATCGTACCAAAGTAGAATTTTATTTGATATGTTTTTATTATTCATATGAGTCAAAAATATAATACTAAGCAGAGATATAATTCCATTCAAGGTTTAAGATCTTTTAAAGATACTTTACCCACAGAAGCAAAAAGAATAATTAGCAAAAAAGGTAAAATTTATAATGAGACTTTAGATAATTGGAAATATTTAGTAGGTAAAGATTTATTTAAAGTAAGCTTTCCTAAGTCATATAAAAGTTCAAACAAGTTATCGGGCAGTCGTTTAAATATTTTAGTAAAGAGGGGAAATGAAGTTGACGTTGAGTATTCTAAAAAAGAAATAATAAAAAAAATTAATGTTTTTTTTGGCTATCATGTTTTAGATGACATTAAATTGAATACATTTGATGGAAAAATTGAAGAAAGCCATAAAAATACCGCTATTAATGCGACAAAAAATAAACATATAAAGAGCATAAATAATATTAAAAATGACAAAATAAAAAACTCACTTTTAGAGCTAAGTAAACATTTTAAAATAAAATGAAAAAAATAATTCTTGTCTCAATTTTAATTTTTTTTAATTTCATTAATGCTAATTCTGAAGTTAAACCAATTTTAGTTGGAAGTGCAGACTCTAAAGTTAAGTTGATGGTTTTTGAATCTTTAACTTGCAGTTTTTGTGCAAATTTTCATAAAAATATTTATCCTAAACTAAAAGAGGATTTTATTGATAAAGGATTGATCTCAATAGAATTTAAAAGCTTCCCATTAGATATCATTGCATTTAATGCAACTAAATTAGCGCATTGTAGAAATGATGGTGAGCACGAAATTTTGCATCACCTTTATTTAAATCAAGATAAGTGGATCAAGGGAAAAAATGAATTAGAAGCAAATCAAGCAATGAAAAAATTTATTGATAATACTGAATATAATCTTGATTTTGATAAGTGCTTGGCTGATAAGAAGATAGAGGATCACATTTTAGAAGACCGAATCGAAGGTGTTAAAAAGTATAAAGTGAATGCTACTCCTACAGTCGTAATTAACGGAAAAAAGTTTGAAAATCACTCAAACTACAAAAAATTAAAAAAATACATTGAAAAACTGATATAAGTCAGTGAATGGAATTTAAAAAAATCCAACTAAATGGATTTAAGTCTTTTGCTGAAAAAACAAATTTCCTGATTGAAGAAGGTTTAACTGGGATAGTTGGCCCAAACGGTTGTGGTAAATCAAATATAGTGGAGTCGTTGCGATGGTGTATGGGTGAGACATCGGCAAAAAGTATGAGAGGTTCAGGAATGGAAGACGTTATATTTTCTGGAACTTCAAACAAACCATCAAAAAATATTGCAGAAGTTTTAGTGAGCTTATCAAATGACAACAAGGATGGTCCTCTACAATATAATGAGCTCGATGAAATTGAAATAAGAAGAAAAATAGAAAAAGATAAAGGCTCAAAATTTTATATAAATGGGAAAGAAGTTAGAGCTAAAGATGCTCAAATGTTTTTTGCAGATTTGTCAACAGGTGCTCATTCACCTTCGATTATTAGTCAAGGTAGAATTGGAGCATTGGTTACAGCAAAACCTTCAGATCGAAGAGCTATTTTAGAAGAAGCAGCTGGTATAGCAGGTTTACATGTTAGAAGACACGAAGCAGAATTACGATTAGGCGCGGCAGAAAATAATTTAAAAAGGGCAGATGAATTAAGAAGACAACAGGAAAGACAATTAGCAAATTTGCAAAAGCAAGCTGAAGAGGCTGCAAAATACAAATCTATTTCAGAAGAAATAAAAAAAGTTGAGGCAGGTTTATATTATTTACGTCTTTTAGAAATTGATAATGAAATTAAAGTAGAAAACGAGATCAATAATGAGGCTGATGATCAAGTTAAGTCCTTCAATGATAAATTAGAGAATTTAAGCATGAAGATTATTGAAAAGAATAAGAATGTAAATCCTATAAGAGAAAAAAATCAAGAAAACTTGTCAAAAATACAAAGGTTAAATTTAGAGTTAAAGAGCTTAGATGAAGAAAAAGACAGGGTTAATGATGAAATTCAATCAATTAGAAAGGCTTTAAGTGTAATAGATGAAGATATTGTTAGAGAAAAAAGCATAATCATTGATGCCAACTCTAATGAAAAAAGACTTAGAGAAGAAAAAGAAAATTTAATTACAGTCGATTCAAAATATTATGAAACTGAAAAATTGTCAGGTTTAGATTTGGTAAATGCAAAAGGAAAATTAAAAGATGAGCAAGATAAGTTAGAGAGAATACTAGAAAATCTAAACCTTGATACTCTAAAAAAGAACTCAGAGACTATTGATTTAGCAAGTGAGCAGTTAGATAAAGCAAAAGAAATGCTCTCAGAGAACAATATCAATGGTGCAACTAATTTAATAGATGAATGCAAAATAAATCTTTCATTTTTAAAAATGAAAATTAATGAAATGCATGACAACGATTTAGCGATAACAGTAACTAAGAAAAACGAAGAAATCAAAAGTCTACAAGAAGAATACGCTGAAGCATTTAGCACAAATCAAAATATTAAAAAAGAGTCAATAAAAAGAAGTGAAAGAATTAAAATAATTGACCAAGAAATAGAAAGTTGGAAAAACTTATTGGTAAATTCTGAAAAAATGATTAATGAATTAAATAGTAGAAAAGATACTCAACAAAAAAAATTAGATAGTCTTGAAAAACAACCTCAAACACAAGCTGAAAGAAAAGGACAAATATCAGAAAATTTAAGAATTTCTGAAAAAGAAAAAAGTGATAATGAAATATTAATAGATGAGCTAGATAAAGAGATTAACGAATTAAGAAGTAATCTTAATACAACAAAAGAAGAGTCTATTGAAATAAGAGAACGAAAGGCAAGCTCTGGAGCAACAATCGATGGTTTGAATAAAAGAAGAAATGATTTGCTAGAAAGAGTATCAACAGAACTTAATTTAAAAGAAGAAGAGATACTGAATTTTTCAAACCTAAAAGATGTATCTGAATATCCAGATACAGTAACACAAGAGGAATTGCTTGATGAAAGAAAAAGGGAAAGAGAAAAATTAGGCTCAGTCAACTTAAGAGCAGACGAAGAGACTTCAAAATATGAAGATGAAATTAAGAAAATGGAAAAAGATAGACAAGATTTAGTAACTGCAATTATAAAGTTAAAAGAAAGTATTACTGAACTCAATCAGAAAGGTAGGGAAAGACTTCTAGATGCTTTTGAAAAAGTGAATAGAAAGTTCAATGAAGTTTATACCAAACTATTTAATGGAGGTAGTGCAAAACTAGAATTAGTAGACTCTGATGATCCTTTAGATGCAGGATTAGAAATGTTGGTAAGTCCACCAGGAAAAAGATTACAATCAATAACTTTATTATCTGGAGGTGAACAAGCCCTGACTGCTTTATCTTTAATCTTTGCAGTGTTTCTTACTAATCCGGCTCCGATATGTGTTCTCGATGAAGTAGACGCACCTCTAGATGATGCGAATGTAACAAGATTCTGCAATCTTTTGACGGAACTAACTAAAATCACATCTACAAGATTTATTATTGTAACTCACCACGCTTTAACCATGTCTAAAATGGACAGACTATATGGTGTAACAATGCCAGAAAAAGGAATTAGCCAACTAGTTGCTGTAGATCTTCAAAAAGCAGAGAGTATGGTTGCTTAATAATGGATGAAGACCAGTTTAAAACTCGCCTAAAAATTGCAAAAAATAAAACCGATAAAGACAAAAAATCTGAAGAGGGAAATAAAGGCTCAAGTATGGGATCAGCCTTCAAAATGAGCACGGAATTAGTATCTGCAGTGGCTGTTGGGACAATTATTGGGTTTATTTTAGACAATTGGTTTGGTACTAAACCCTGGTTAATTTTAATATTTTTTTTTATTGGTGTAGTAGCTGGAATTATGAACGTTATTAGATCAGCAAAAAAAATGCAAAAATAGTAGGCAAATGGCAGCAAATCCAATGTACCAATTCAACGTTTACCGAATTGGTCCAGAAATTAAAATAAATAACATAGACATTTCATTCACAAACGCGAGTTTGTTTATGGTCATAAGTTCACTAGCAATATTAATTATTTTTAATTTAGGCACGAAGAGATCTATAATACCAAATAAAATTCAATTACTTGCGGAACTCAGTTACTCTTTTATTTCAAAAATGATAAGTGATACAGCTGGATCAAAAGCTAAGCCTTACTTTTCTTTCATATTTTCTTTATTCATGTTTGTTTTATTTTGTAACATGTTTGGGATGATACCATACTCTTTTACTGTCACTAGCCACATCATTGTAACTTTTGTATTAGCAGCATTTATATTTGTAGGAGTAACAATAATTGGATTTATTAAACATGGACTTGGATATCTAAAACTTTTTGTACCAAGTGGAGTTCCGATGGTTTTATTACCATTAATAGTTGTTATAGAAATAATTTCATACTTAAGTAGACCAATTAGTTTATCAGTTAGATTGTTTGCAAATATGATGGCAGGCCATACGATGATGAAAGTTTTTGGAGGTTTCGTAGTTAGCTTAGGAATTGTTGGGGGCTGGCTACCACTAGGTTTTTCAGTTGCATTAACAGGTTTGGAGATATTAGTTGCTTTTCTTCAAGCATATGTATTTGCAATTTTAACATGTATCTATTTGAATGATGCATTAAATTTACACCATTAATTAACATAAGGAGGATATAATGGAATTAGAAGCAGCAAAAATGATAGGAGCAGGACTAGCGGCGATTGCACTTGCAGGTGCAGGAGTAGGAATTGGGATAATTTTTGGAAATTATCTTTCAGGTGCAATGAGAAATCCATCTGCAGCTCAAAAGCAGTTTCCAAACTTGCTATTAGGCTTTGCATTAGCGGAAGCGACTGGTTTATTTGGATTAGTTGTTGCATTAATTATTCTTTTCGCGTTTTAATTAATGTTGAAAAAGATAATTTTTCAATTTCTAGCTTTAAGTCTTATCTTTACTTATAGCGCTCAAAGCGCTGAGAGTGGAGGTATGCCCCAGCTTAATCCCGAGTTTTGGATATCTCAAATTTTTTGGTTAGTACTTACTTTTGGATTATTGTTTATAATTTTATCTAAGTTCATACTACCAAAAATTAGTAACAATCTTGAAACCAGAAAATCACAAATCTTAGAGAATATCGAAACTGCAGACAAGCAACGGGAAGAAACTGAAAAAAAAGTTAAAGAATTTGATAAAATTATCAATGATACAAAAGTCGAAGCAAAAAACTTCTTTAATAGTGAAAGACAAAAAGTTTTGGACGATATAAACAATAAAAGATTATCTTTAGAAAAGGATATCGAAAAAGAAATAATAAAAGCTGAAGAAGAAATAGACCAATTAAAAAAAACTTCTCAAGAGAAAGTTACTAAAATTGCAATTGAAACATCCTCCGATCTAATTAAACAATTAATTGGTGAAGATATAAATAAAAGTAGTCTTTCAGCCATAGTTGAAGATCTTTCTAAAAAAGAAATGGAAAAACATAATGGCATTTGATGCAACATTTTGGGTAGCAGTTTCTTTTGTAATATTTTTTGGAGCGCTAATTTATTTAAAAGTTCCGCAAAATGTTAATAATTTATTGAGCAAAATGATTACTGATATCAAAAATGAAATTGATGAAAGTGAAAAACTCCGAGCTGAATCTAAAAGACTATTGGATGAGGCGCAAAAGAAGCTAGATACTGCAAAAATTGAGAGTGAAAAGATTATGCAGCAGTCAAAAGATGAAACTGAAAGATTTGTAATTGAAATGAATGACAAATTCCATAAATCAGCTGAACTAAAGAAAAGTCTAGCAGAAACTAAAATCTCTCAAATGAAGGATAATGCCATTAAAGAAATTAAAGATACATCAATTAACATTGCTGTAGAATCTGTGAAAAAAATTATTACAACATCTGTTGATAAGTCTAAACTTGACAATTTGTTTAATAAAAATCTTGAAGAAACGAAGACAGAATTAAAGAAAATCAGTTCTTAAACTAAGATAGTTTATCAAATTTTATAAAAATAATGTAAATTAAGGAATATGAATTCAATTGTAATTGGATCAGGTTTTGGTGGCATAGCAGCAGCTCTTAGACTTCGGGCAAAAGGCCATAAAGTTACTTTAATTGAAAAACAAAAAGATTTAGGTGGAAGAGCGAGAGTATTTAAAAGTAATGGGTTCACTTATGATGGTGGACCAACTGTAATAACCGCTCCATATTTAATTTATGAAATTTTTAAACTTTTTAATAAAAATCCAGATGATTACATAAAAATAAAAGATTTGGATACTTGGTACAGATTTGTTTTTGAAGATGGAAGCCATTTTGATTATTCAGCTGATGAAAAGAAAATGGAAGAACAGATTGCAACAATTAATCATAAAGATGTTGTGGGTTACAGAAATTTACTTAAATTTACAAAAAAAATATTTGATAAGGGTTATTCAGAATTATCAGATGTGCCATTTGATAAACCTTCATTTATGTTTAAGCAAATTCCTGCATTGCTAAGTTTAAAAAGTTATAAATCTGTTTATTCTTTGGTTAGTGGTTTTATTGAAAATGAAAAACTAAGAAGGCTATTTAGTATGCACCCATTATTGGTGGGTGGGAACCCTTTTACTACAACCTCTATATATGGATTAATTTTGTATTTAGAAAAAAAATGGGGAATTCATTATTCTATGGGTGGAACGGGACAAATCATAAAAGGTTTTGAGAAATTGATGTTAGAAGAAGATGTTACAATTATTAAAGGTAAAGAAGTTAAAAACTTGCTTACAGAAAATAAAAGAGTTGTCGGTGTTGTGACAAGTGAAGATGAGGAAATTAAAGCAGATAACGTAGTTTGTAATGCAGATCCTCCCGGTGTTTATTCAAAAATGCTAAATAATCAAAAATATAACACCTTATTTAATTGGAAGATAAATAGAATGGAATATTCAATGGGATTGTTTGTTTATTATTTTGGAACAAAGAAAAAATACGAAAATGTTGAACATCATACTATAAAGTTTGGCGATAAGTACAAAGAACACTTGGATGATATATTTGTATACAAAAAATTAAATAGCGATATAAGCTATTATCTACATAGGCCTACTGCGACTGACTCGAGTATGGCACCAAAAGACCACGATTGCTTTTATGTATTAGTGCCTGTACCTAATAATAAATCAGGAATAGACTGGTCAGTCGAAGGTGAGAATCTAAAAAAACTTGTAATAGATAAAATGGAAAAAAGTTTATTACCAAATTTAAGAGAAAATATTGTAGATGATTTTTATTTAACCCCTGATTATTTTGAAAATGAATTAAATACAAAATATGGCTCGGGTTTTTCAATTCAGCCCAAATTTTCTCAATCAGCATACTTTAGATTTCATAACAAATCTGAGGTTTATGACGGTTTATATTTTGTTGGAGCAGGCACTCATCCTGGAGCTGGTGTTCCGGGGGTCCTATCATCCGCAAAGGTCTTAGATAAAATTTTGTAATGAATGAACAAAATTATTTGTCGATATACGCTAAATCTTTTAATTGGGCAGGTTTCTTTTTACCAAAACAAGTCTACTCTAATTGCTCTAATTTGTACGATTTTTGCAGATACATAGACAATATAGCGGATGAAAAAGGTGATCTTGAAACGAAATTAAAAAATTTCAATACTTTCAAAGAAGATTTCAAATTGAAAAATGAAAATAACCAAATAATTAAAAATATGTGGGCTTTAATAAATAAATTTGGAATATCACAAAAAATAATTGATGATTTATTCGATGGCGTCGAGGCCGATATAAAATCAAAAGTAGAAATCAACACTGACAAAGATCTATATGTTTATTCATATAGAGTGGCTGGAACAGTTGGATTAATGATGGCAAAAATTTTAAATGTCAAAGAAAGATCAGCACTTTTAGGAGCGATTGACTTAGGTATTGCAATGCAATTAACTAATATTTCAAGAGATGTTATTGAAGATGAAAGCAATAATAGGTTTTATATAAAAAAGAATTTTGATGAAATTAAAAGAATTCTAAAAATCGCTGACAAATTTTATAATAATTCTTTTATATCAATTAAAAAAATTCCATTTTTTTTAAGATTTTCGATTTTGGTTGCAAGACGAGTATACAGACAAATTGGAAATGAAATCTTAAAAAAAGGAAACTTAGAAAATTATAATAAATCAGGAAAAATTTATGTTAACAATTTGGGAAAAGTCTTACATACAGTGCTATCTATTGGTGATTTAATTAAATTATATTTTGTAAAAGAAGATAAAAAACTTACAATAAAAGAGCATGAGATAATAATGCAAGATATCGAGTATAATGAAAGATTTTGATTACATAATTATTGGAGGTGGCTGTGCAGGTTTAACATTGGCTTATGAGTTAGAGTATCACGATAAACTTAAAAATAAAACTTTAGCAATTATTGAAAAAAGAGATGAATATAAAAGAGATAAAACTTGGTCATATTGGAAAACTGTACCTCACAAGTTTGATGACTGTGTAAAAAAAAGATGGAAAGATTATACAATCAATTTTAAAGGAAATGTTGAATATAAAGATTGTAAAGAAACTCCTTACGAAAGTATTGATAGTGGACTATTCTACAAAAAAATTTTAAATAAAATCAATAAAAATCCTAATATTCAATTCTTTAAAGATATTAGTGAAGTAAATACAGAAAACGCAATTTTATTTAACAGTCTGCCAAATCTTGAGAATAAAGATTCTAATTTATGGCAACACTTTCAAGGTGTTGAGATTGAAACCGAAAAAGATTTTTTTGATGATCAAATAATGAATTTAATGGACTTTGATTGTGATCAAAAAAAAAGTGTTCATTTTTTCTATACACTACCCTATTCAAAAAAATCAGCTTTAATCGAAACTACGTGGCTTTCAAAAATGGAAGATGATAGTGAAAAAGATTATGATAAACAAATTACTGATTACATCGAAAACACTCTAAAAATAAAAAAATATAAAATTATTTATAAAGAAGTTGGGGCCATACCATTATTTTATCCAAAATTTAAAAACGATAAAAATACGATTAATATTGGAACTGCTGGAGGTATGACGCGTTTAAGTACTGGCTATACTTTCCTAAATATTCAAGAACAAGCAGAATATATTACCCAAAACATTGATAAAATAACCCAAACTAGAGCTTTCAATATAAAAAGTAAGTATAAGTTTTTAGATAATGTTTTTTTGAAAGTCCTAGCTGAAAAGCCAGAGATCATGCCAAATATTTTCTTCAAAATGTTTAAAAGCAAGTCAAAAACAGTAATAAATTTCCTCTCCAATAAAAGTAATATTTTTGAGGACTTATCCATTATATTAAAGATGCCAAAATGGATTTTTATTAAAGCTGTATTTAAATAATGATCAACAAAATAAATTTTTTTCATTCTATTATTTTTTTTAATATCTGTATTTTTTTTTCTGCCTTTGAGGTATTGAGAGATAATTCGTTTATACTTTTTAGTTTTTTTTTAATTCTTACAATTGGTATCTCTCACGGTGCGCTGGATCATGAAAAAGGTAAAAAACTTTTAAAAATTTATAAAATTAAAAATACAGAAGTGTTCTATATAACTTATATAGGTATTGCTATTTTTGTTATTTTAATTTGGATTTTAAGTTCAATATTGTTGCTTTCGCTTTTTTTGATAGTTGCAGCATATCATTTTGGCAAAGAGGATAGTGACTTTATCGAAACAAAAAATGCTAATTTTTTAGAAATTTTTTATTTCATTAAAGGATCATTAGTTATTTCAGCACCCTTACTGTTTCACAAAACTGAGACAATCGAAATTTTTAAAATGTTAAATTTTTCAATAGACGAAAATATTGTGGCTAATAATTTTTTAATTCCTTTAGTTATATTATCAGTGCTAAGTAATTTTCTTATATATAGAGGTAATAATAATGATTTAAGATCAATTCTTTTTTTAGATAGTTTTTCAATAATTATTTTAAACTATTTTTTTAACCCTATATTGGCTTTCACAATTTATTTCTGCTTTCTTCATTCTATAAGACACTCACTAAGTTTAATTAGTGAAATAAATAAAAATTTGATGAAAGGATTTCCTATTTTTTTACGAAAAATTATTCCACTTACAGTAATCACAGCAATAATGTATTTAATAGTTTTTTATTTTATTTCAGAAAAATTTGGTATAGATGAAAGTATTATTAAAATAATATTTGTTGGATTGGCTTCATTGACCTTCCCTCATATTTTACTTGAATTCATGGTAGAAAAAAAATGAGTAACAAAAATTTAAAAATTTATTTAGCTGCACCAAGAGGATTTTGTGCAGGAGTTGATAGAGCAATCGAAATTGTAAAAAAGAGTATAGATAAATTTGGTGCTCCAGTTTATGTGAGACACGAAATTGTACATAACAAACATGTTGTAGAAAGTTTAAAAAAAATAGGAGCTATATTTGTTGAAGAATTAGATGAAATCAAAGATAGGTCTAGACCAGTTATATTCTCGGCACATGGAGTGCCAAAATCCGTCCCAGAGGAAGCTTCTAATTTAAATATGATGTTTGTAGATGCAACGTGTCCTCTAGTATCTAAAGTTCATAGAGAAGCAGAAAACTTAAACAAACAAGGTCATCATATATTATTAATAGGACACAAAAACCATCCAGAAGTCATAGGAACTATGGGTCAATTACCAAAAGGTTCAATAGATTTGATTGAAAATATTGAGGACGCAAATAAGTATGAAAATGTCTCAAACAAACAGCTATCTTTCATAACTCAAACAACACTCTCTGTAGATGATACCAAAGATATAATTGCAGCTTTAAAATCTAAATATCCAGATATTAAAGAGCCTAAAAAAGATGACATATGTTATGCAACAACAAATAGACAATCAGCAGTTAAAGAAATAGCAGATAAATGTGATATGTTTTTTGTAATTGGAAGTAGGAATTCATCTAACTCGGTAAGATTAGTTGAGGTTGCTAAAAACTCTGGTTGTAGTTCTGCTGAATTAATACATTCAGAAAGTCCAGTGCCTATAGATAAAATTAAAAGATGTAATACGATTGGAATTTCCTCAGGTGCTTCAGCACCAGAGATACTTGTTGAAAAATTTATAGCAGAGTTAGAAGATCAATTTACAGTCAACATAGAAGAAGTTGTAATCGTAAAAGAAAATATTACTTTTAAAATTCCTGGAAAATTAAATTAATGGCTGTTTATACTAAAATTAATAATAAGCAGATAAAATTTATCGAGAGGAAATATAATATTGGAAAAATAGAAAATTATTCAGGTATAAAAAAGGGTATTGAAAATACCAACTTCCTTTTAAAGACAAAAAAAAATAAATATATTTTAACTATTTACGAAAAAAGAGTTCAGAAAAAAGATCTCCCATTTTTTGTTAATCTTATGTCTGGTCTATCTAGATTAAAAGTAAAATGTCCAGTACCTATAAAAGATAAAAAGGGTAAATATTTATTTAACTTAGAAAATAAAAAAGCTTGTATTGTCAGTTTCTTAGAAGGAAAAGATAAAGATCAACTAAATAGTAAAGATTGTTTTATAGTTGGAAAAAATGCAGCACTACTTCATGAGGCTTCAAAAAAATTAAAATTATATAGAAAAAATTCTCTATCGATTAATTCATGGGGATCAATTCTGAATAAAATAGACAATAAAATTAATAAATTGTCAAAAAACCTTAAAGATTTAATGAAAGATGATTTGAAAGATCTCAAAAAAAAATGGCCTAAAAAAATGCCAAATGGAATAATTCATAGCGATCTATTTATTGATAATATTTTTTTCAATAAAGGTAAATTTCATGGATTTATAGATTTTTATTTTTCAGCTAATGATTTTCTATCTTATGAATTAGCAACCTGCATTAACGCTTTATGTTTTAAAAAGAAAAATAGAAAATTTGTATTAGATAAAAATAGATCCTCAAATTTATTAAAGGGCTACCAATCCGTTAGAAAATTAACTGAAATTGAAAAAAGAAATTTAAATACATTATGTAGAGGGTCGGCTTTGAGATATCTTTTGACTAGATCCTATGATTATTTAAATACTCCTAAAAATGCTGTCATTAAAATCAAAGATCCAAAAGAGTATATAGATAAGTTAAATTTTCATAGAAATCTGAGCTCATTTAAGGATTATTCTTGATGATTAAAATTTACACAGATGGTTCATGCATTGGAAATCCAGGAAATGGTGGTTGGGCTGCAATTATTATTGAAAATGGAAAGAAAACTCAAATTAAAGGAAGCAAAAAAGAAACAACAAATAATCAAATGGAATTACTTGCCCCCATTAAAGCTTTAAAAAAAATTCCAAAAGGGAGCAAAGTTCAAATATTTACAGACTCTAAATATGTAAAATCTGGAATAACTGAATGGATACATAATTGGAAAAAAAATGGTTGGAAAACAGCAAATAAAAAAGAAGTTAAGAATAAAGAACTTTGGACTGAATTAGATAACCTATCAAATACTTTTGATATTAAATGGAGTTGGGTAAAAGCACATTCAACAAATAGACTTAATAATGAAGTGGATTTATTGGCAAGGTCCTCTGCCATAATATAGGTGCACCTAGCAACGGAACAGCCCCCTTCTAAATCAGTTTTCTCTATGGGCTGCTATACTTTGTATTTGACCCAGTGTTAACAGAACTGTAAGTAGTATTAGCTCCTGTATTAACTGCAGTCCATGTGGTATTGCATCCTGTATTTACATTTGTATATTTTGTATTACTTCCAACTTTCACTGGCGTCCATATAGTCCCCATGTTTGTAGTGATAATTTTCTTCTTAGTTGTAGAATAAAAGCTAACTGAATAATTACCTTTAGATGGACTGCTAATTGAAATGGACCCTTGAGTACATGGAGATTTATTTATCAAAGTAGAACCATATGGGTTAGTCATTTTTAAATTATTTGTAATAAAGCTGCTTATAGTATTAACAGTAGGAGAGTTCATATTGCTACATTTATGATTACTAAAAACAGTTGCAGAATTATCTAACTCACACTTCATAAACTCTAACATTAAAGCTTTATTGATGTTTGTGTAGTTTAATTCAGATGTTTTAGCTTTTGCATTTTTTGTATAACCATTATACGCAACTACTCCAACTGAAGATAATATTCCGATGATTGATACTACAGCTAAGAGTTCTATTAGGGTGAAGCCGCTTCGTTTCATAATTAATCAGACCATTTTATTTCATTATAAACTAATTCGTTAGCATCAACATATGTCGAGAAAGTACAATATCCACCTGACTTAGTTGAAATATATGTTCTCCCCTCTTTGCCATAATTACAACATTGACCTCCCCACGCTTGATTGTCCTGGTCTTTGCTGATAGCAACTGAATCTGCATATGGACTTTTAATATCTTTAAAATGATGCTGAAATGCTGGACAATCAAAAGCTAAATTTTTTTGAGAAAAATTTTTTATACTACCACCATTTAATTTTCTATTAATGCTTCCATTAATTTCAAAATCTATGACCATTACTGAAAATTGTTTAACCATCATTTCATGGTTTTGTTTAGCTACAGTCTTCTTTGCTCCACTCGTATACCCACTATAAGCAACCACTCCTACTGCAGCTAATATACCAATGATTGCTACTACGACCAGCAGTTCTATTAAAGTGAAGCCGTTGTTTTTCATGATCCAACCTTACTAAATTATGAACCATGAGTCCAAAATATAGATCTATCACTTATAATATTTCATACATTGTCTATAAATTATTATCTTTTAATTGTTTAATTTTACGATTGCTAATTGATAAAGTATAAAGATTATTTAGACATATTTCGGGGCACCTGGTAACAAAGCTTCCCTGCTAATTATAATAAATCTAAAACACCCTCTGCTGAGGATAGACCACATTGCTTAGTCTCTTTCTCAACTTGAATATTTATAACCTCAAAGTTTTCAATAACCATTGCATAACGATTTGAACGAATACCCATTCCTTTTGAATTTCTATCTACTTCTGCACCAATTGCTTTCGTAAATAATAGATACGGATCTGATAACATTTTTATTTTACCGGCTGCATTGTTTGCTTCTCCCCAAGCATTCATGACGAAAGGATCATTTACAGATAAACAAAATATTTTTTCTATTCCTTTTGATTTAATTTTATCAGCATTAGCAACATATCCAGGAAGATGGATTTTTGAACAAGTTGAGGTAAAAGCACCAGGCAGCCCAAATAAAACAGCTTTACCATTTCCTAAGATATCTCTAATTTTGTTAGTTTGTGGTTCACCATCTAATAGATGAAAAATTTCTATGTCTGGGATTTGATCTTTTATTTTTAATTTCATATAGAATTAATAACGTATTCTTTAACTTTATTTAAATCATTTGAGATAACTTCAAATTTTTCTTCTCTATCATAAACATATTTAAGACTATCTGGTAATTCCTCAGTTTTTGAGATTGCATCTTCTATTGCTTTCGGAAACTTACATGGGTGTGCCGTAGATAAAACAACACAATTTTGTTCTAGTCCAAGTTTTTTTGCAGCACCAATACCAACTGCAGTATGTGGATCAACTACAACTTTATATTCTTTACTTATATCTTTTATCATTTGGATAGTCTCATTTTCATCTAACATTTCAGATTTAAAATTCTTTTTTATTACATCTAAGTCGCTGTTATCAATTTGATAAGTATTATTTTTTATTTTACTCATCACATCTTTTGTAACATCTGAATTGCAGTCTTTAACATCGTACAAAAGTCTCTCAAAGTTACTTGCTATCTGTATATCCATACTAGGAGTATTTGTTTCCTCAACTTTCTTTTGAGTGTAATCTCCATCAGAAATTGCTCTATGGAGAATGTCATTTTTGTTTGTAGCTACAATAAGTTTATCAATTGGAAGTCCAAGTTTCTTTGCCAAATAACCAGCATAAATATCGCCAAAATTTCCAGTTGGAACAGAAAAAGACAGAGGCTGTCCGTTTCCTATTTTAAAATAAGCATAAAAATAATAAACAGCTTGAGCAACAATTCTTGCCCAATTAATTGAATTAACACCTGACATATTTATTGAACTAGAAAATTTTTCATCATTAAACATTGCTTTAACTAGATTTTGACAGTCATCAAAGTTACCCTCAATAGCAATATTGAATACATTTTTTTCTTCATGAATTGTCATCAGTCTTCTTTGCACTGGTGAAATTCTGTTATTTGGATGTAATACAAAAACATTTAAATTCTTTTTGCCTTTTAAAGCATCAATAGCTGCTGCACCTGTATCTCCTGAAGTTGCTACAATAATATTAATTTTTCCTTGCTCATTTCCTAAATGATATTGATAGAAATTTCCTATTAATTGCATTGCAATATCTTTAAAAGCAAGTGTTGGGCCGTGATAGAGTTCTAAAACTTTTAAATTTCCTAAATCAGAGATTTTTACAACATCCTCTGCTCTAAAATTTGAGTAAGATTTTGATACTGTGGAAATTAACTCTTCTTTATTCATAAAATCACCAATAAATGGGAAAATTATTTCAGCTGCTAATTCATTGTAATTAAGACCACTTAGTTTGTTTAATTCATCTTTACTAAATGGTTTTATTGACTTTGGTACAAAAAGACCTCCATCATCAGCTAAACCTTTTAGAAATACGTTTTTAAATGAAAAATGATCTGAATTATTTCTAGTGCTTATATATTCCATCAGTAATTTTTTTTTCTAAAATATAAATATATTAAAAAAATGGAAACAGCTAATGAAAACCATGTAAGAGCATACTTTAAGTGGTTGTTTGAAATATTGGCTCCTATTTGTTTTGACTTAGGATAAATTCCTTCCTGCTTGCTAATATTGTTGATAATGAATGGAGAAAATTCTTTGCCTGTATAAGTCAATAAATCTTCATCTTTAAGGGTGAACCAGTAATTCTTATTAACGTCATTATCCGGCTTAAAATAATTAAATTTGCTTTTTAATTTTAAAACTCCCTCGAATTTACTTTCATTTGAAACATACTTTTTAGATTTAAGGTCTCTTGGAACCCAACCCCGATTTATTAAATAGCTTTTATTGTTAATACTTACTGGATTTATAATATCAAATCCTGGCTCTCCTTTTTCGTTTAAGGAATATAGATAAATTATTTTTGAATTATCTAGTATTCCTTCAAATTTGATTTTTTTAAAGTTAATTGGATTACTTCCATTAAATTCTACTGGATCACTTTTTAAAGATTCATCAATTGAATTTATTAAATCAAGCTTCCAATTTAGTCTTATAATTTGCCAAGTACCTAATGCCAAAAAAACTAAAATAAAAAAGTATACAAAAATTGAAAAAGATAACTTATTTTTCAAGAACTATTAACTTCCCCAAATGTAAATAGCTGCAAATAAGAACAACCAGACAACGTCGACAAAGTGCCAGTACCAAGCAGCGGCCTCGAAACCAAAGTGATGTTCTTTAGTAAAATGTCCTAATTTACCTCTCCATAAGCAAACCGCTAAGAAAATAGTTCCTATTAAAACATGGAAACCATGAAAACCAGTGGCCATATAGAATGTAGCTCCATAAATATGACCCGAAAAACTAAATGTGGCGTGTTGGTATTCGTATATTTGCAATAGTGTAAAGAATGCTCCTAAAACTACTGTACAGATTAGACCATTTATAAATCCTTTTCTATCATCCTCTAACAAAGAATGGTGTGCCCAAGTTACTGTTGTACCAGATAAAAGTAGGACAAGAGTATTTATAAGTGGAATGTCCCATGGATCAAAAGTTTCAATATCTTTTGGTGGCCATACATTTCCCATGAATTCATTTGGAAACAAACTTGCATCAAAGTATGCCCAAAACCATGCAACAAAAAACATTACTTCAGATGCGATAAATAATGTCATTCCATATCTGTGATGAATTTGAACAACAGGTGTATGATGACCTTTATGTTCAGCTTCAATTACAACATCTCTAAACCACATAAAGGCACAATAAATTATAAGTAAAAAACCTAAGACCATCGCCCACATAACTTTACTGTGAAAATAATAAACAGATCCAACAGCTGTAACTAGTGTTGCTATAGATGTGGCTAAAGGCCAAGGACTAGGGTCAACTAAATGATAATCATGTTTTTGACCTGATGCAGACATTTATTTTAACTCTCTTTTTTTTCGTTTTTATAATATTCAGATGAAAAAAAAGTATATGACATAGTAACATCTTCAACTCTAGATGTTTTTGGATCATTTACTAATTCTGGATCTAGGTAGAAAACTAGGGTGTAACTTGCCTTTTCCCCTGGATCTAAAGTTTGTTTTTCAAAGCAAAAACAGCCTAATTTATTAAAATATGCTCCAAATGATGATGGAGAAACATTGTATGTAGCTACAGCAGATGAAATTTCATCTCCGGTGTTTTCCACTTCAAATTTAATTCTGTATACCTTGCCTGGCTGAACATCCATTGTTTTTTGATCAACATCAAAATTCCAATCAAGAGCACTGTTAACGTTGGTATCTAACCTTACATTTATTTTTTTATCTAAAACTATATTAGGAGCCTCTTTCGATATTTGTGTAGTTCCACCAAAGCCAGTTACTCTGCAAAATAAATCATACAAAGGAACTGCTGCAAAAGATAATCCTAACATAAAGACAAAAATTCCTGCTAGAATTAGTGGAGTTAAAGTATTTTTTTTAATCATAGAGGTCTTTCAAATACTCCAATATTAAATAGTGTGAAAATGAACAAGAAAACTATAAATGCAACCAAACCAACTGCTGTCCATAAATTTTTCTTTTTTAATTTTTGATCTTTGACTATCATAAAACTTTATCCACTAAGAAAAAAACAAATATTAAAAATAAGTAAATAATTGAATAGCTGAAAATATGTCTAGCTTTCTTTATGTTAAATTTTCCAACTTTATAGTTGTAAAGCTGGTAACAAATTAAATTATAATAAAATGTAAGAAGTAAGCTAAGCGTTAAGAATACTTCACCGACAAATCCAATATAATATGGGAAAATAATTGTAGGTATCATTAGTAAAGAATAAATTAGAATATTTTTTTTAGTATCCTGAATTCCATTAGTTACTGGAAGCATTGGAATACCTGCTTTTTTATAATCATCAGCTTTGTACAAGCTTAATGCCCAAAAGTGTGATGGTGTCCAAAAAAAAATTATTAAGAAAAAAGCAATCGATTCCAACGAAATAGAATTTGTTGCTATTGCCCACCCAATTACTGGTGGCAAAGCTCCTGATGCTCCACCTATAACAATATTTTGTGGAGTTTTTCTTTTTAACCAGATTGTATAAACAAATACGTAAAATAATATCGTAAACAATAGTAGAAACGCTGATAAAGCATTAGTAACAAAGTATAAGCTTACAACTGAAATAATTGATAGAAATGTTCCAAAATACAATGCTTGGTTTCTGTTCAGCTTTCCTCTTGGAATTGGACGCAAGCAAGTTCTAGACATTAATTTATCTAAGTCAGCTTCATACCACATGTTAAGTGCTCCTGCTGCTCCTGCACCAAAAGCTACAATTAATATCCCAAACACTGATTGTTGAAATGAAACTGAGGTAGGAGCTGTTAGCAGTCCAACTGCACAAGTGAAAATAACAAGAGACATTACTCTTGGTTTCATTAATTTTAATAATTCAGGAATGATACCTAGTTCGTAATATGATTTTTTTACTTTAGAATACGTCGTAGCCATTTTAATTTTTATATCTTAAGACGTTACTAACTACTAGATTTTTCAGTACCTTCATAATCTTCAAACTTCGGTAATTCATCAAAAGTATGAAAATTTGGTGGTGATGGAACTGTCCACTCTAATGTTGTGGCCCCTTCTCCCCATGGGTTTTGTGCTGCTTTTTTCTTTTTTGCAAAAGCGTAGATTAAATTAGCGAAAAATACCACTAAGCCAACTACAGAAATATATGAACCGATTGAAGAAATATAATTCCAATCAGCAAATGCATCTGGATAATCAGCGTATCTTCTTGGCATTCCAGCTAATCCTAAGAAGTGTTGTGGAAAGAAAACTAAATTTACACCAATGAAAGTTAACCAAAAATGAAGTTGACCCATCCACTCAGAATATTCATACCCTGACATTTTCCCAAACCAATAATAGAAGCCTGCAAATATTGCAAAAACAGCCCCTAAAGATAGTACATAGTGGAAATGAGCTACAACATAATAAGTATCATGCAATGCAGTATCTACTCCAGCGTTTGCTAGAACAACACCAGTTACACCTCCGACTGTAAATAAAAATATAAATCCTAAAGCCCAAACCATTGGGGTTTTGAATGATATAGATCCTCCCCACATTGTAGCTATCCATGAAAATATTTTAATTCCTGTTGGAACAGCGATAATCATCGTTGCTGCTAAGAAATACGCTTTAGTATCAGTATCTAAACCAACTGTGTACATGTGGTGAGCCCAAACAACAAATCCTACTATTCCAATTGCTACCATCGCGTAAGCCATTCCTAAATATCCAAAAACCGGCTTCTTTGAAAAAGTGGATACGATATGACTGATCATTCCAAATCCTGGTAAGATTAGAATATAAACTTCTGGATGACCAAAAAACCAAAATAAATGTTGGAATAATGTTGGGTCTCCACCTGTTTGTGCATCAAAAAATGCAGTACCAAAATTTCGATCTGTTAGAAGCATTGTAATTGCTCCGGCTAATACTGGTAACGAAAGTAATAATAAAAACGCTGTAACTAATATTGACCATGCAAATAATGGCATCTTATGCAAAGTCATTCCAGGAGTTCTCATATTTAAAATAGTTGTAATAAAATTAACTGCTCCTAAAATTGAAGAAGCTCCTGCGACGTGTAAACTTAAAATTGCTAAATCCATTGCTGGACCTGGTTGACCTGCAGTAGAAGATAGAGGTGGATAAATCGTCCAGCCACCACCTACACCTTGTGCACCTGGAGGTCCGTCTACAAAAATTGATGAAAGTAATAAAATAAATGCAACAGGCAATAACCAAAAAGAAATATTATTCATTCTTGGAAATGCCATATCTGGTGCTCCTATCATTATCGGCACGAACCAGTTTCCAAAGCCACCAATCATCGCCGGCATGACCATAAAAAAAATCATTATTAATCCATGACCTGTAACCAAAACATTATAAAGATGGTAGTTACCACCTAAAACATCATCACCAGGGTGCATTAATTCCATTCTCATCAAAACTGAAAAGGCTGTTCCAATAACTCCTGCAATAATTGCAAAAATTAAATACATTGTTCCAATATCTTTATGATTTGTAGAATATGCCCATCTCTTCCAACCTGTTGGAGTATGATGATCGTGAATATGTGCCGCTTCTGAACTCATTTTTATTTACTCGCTACTAGTTTTTTATTAATTAAATTTTCATCTTTTGCAAATTTTATCTTCGCCTCTGAAAGCCAAATTTGGTAATCTTCTTCTGAAACTACTTTAACTTCAATTGGCATAAAAGCATGTTTAATTCCACATAACTCTGAACATTGTCCGTAATAAGTCCCAACTTTTTCAGCTTTAAACCAAGTTTCATTTACTCTTCCTGGCATCGCATCCCTTTTAACTCCAAATGCTGGTAATGCCCATGCATGAAGCACATCATTTGCTGTAATTAAAACTTTAACTACTTTATTTACTGGAACAACGACTACATTATCTGTTGCTAACAATCTTGGCTGACCTTCTTTTAAATCCTTCTCTTCGATCATATAAGCATCAAAGATTATATTTTCATCTGGGTACTCGTATCCCCAATACCATTGATATCCAATTGCTTTTATAGTTACATCAGCTTTAGGAATTGCATCTTGTGAATATAAAACTTTAAATGACGGAACTGCCATCACAATCAAGATTAAACAAGGAACTAATGTCCAAACAATTTCAACTAAAACATTATGTGTTCTTTTAGATGGATTAGGATTTCTCGATGCTCTAAATCTTACCATCACATAAAGCATTAAAAATAAAACAAACGCACTTATAGCAACTATGATTGGTACTAACATGTAGTCATGAAACCAAACTATATCTCTCATAGTTTGAGATGCAGGCTCTTGGAAACCTAGTTGCCAATTTTTTGGTTGGTTTGCAAATGCCTCAACTGAGTAAATTAATGCTATAAAAACAAAAAATAGTTTCTTCATTTATTTTCTATATAGATCGAAAATATTATAAAAAATACCAGAGAATTCGCGACAATTTATCAATTTTGCAAATAATTGATCACAGATAACGCGGATATAACCGCAGTTTCAGACCTTAAAATGTTGTCGCTTAGTTTTATCGATTGAGACCCTTTAAAATTTAGAATCTTTTTAATTTCATCAGATGAATAATCCCCTTCAGGACCAATTAAAAGACAATTTGGTTTTGAATTAGAAATTTTAATTTTTTTATTATTCGTATTTAAATCTCCAAAAATTAAATTTATATCTGAATTGTTAGACAGGAATTTATCTAATGATTGAGGTTTTTCAATTGAAGGAATATTTATTCTATTACTTTGCTCACATGACTCTATAATTATTTTATTTAATCTCTCATTGTTTACTTTTCTAACAATTGTCCTTTCGGAAATAATTGGTACAAATTTTGTTACTCCAAGCTCAGTTGCTTTTTGTATCATGAAGTTAAAATAATTTGATTTAATGGGTGAGAAGGCTAACCAAATATCTTGCTCTTTATCATTTTGTCTTAATTGTTCAATAACCTTAAAATGTAAGCTGCTTTTTGAAATTTCAGTTACAATTGACTTCCATTCTCCAGATTTATTAAAAACAGAAAAGGTCTCTCCTTGTTTAATCCTCATTACTTTCAATAAATAATGTGATTGAGACTTATTTAAATTAGTTTCTAAATTAATTGATAATTTTTCTGGATAAAATATTCTAATATTGCTCATTATAATTAAATTAATTTATGAAAAATATTAAAGCAATCATATTTGATGCATACGGCACTCTATTTGATGTTAATTCTGCAGCTGAAAAATGTAAGGAAAAATTAGGCGATAAATGGGAAGGATTTGCTAATTATTGGAGAACTACGCAGCTTGAATATACTTGGCTTAGAAGTTTAATGAAAAGACACAAAGACTTTTGGCAAATCACTGAAGATAGTTTGGATAAATCTATGATCTTTTACAATATTGATAATTCAATAAGATCGGAACTATTAAATTTATATAAAGTGCTTTCACCATTTACAGAAGTAAGGGATGCTTTAAAAAAATTAAAACAATCAAATTATAAATTAGCAATTCTCTCAAATGGTACACCTGACCTTTTAAATGAACTTGTAGTTAGCAATCAATTAAAAGATATTTTTGATGATATTTTTTCTGTAGAAGAAGCTGGTATTTTTAAACCAGATTCAAAAGTTTACGACCTTCCAATAAATAAATATAATATTGAAAAGAATGAAGTTTTATTCTTAAGTTCAAATACATGGGATGTATCTGGCGCAGGGAATTATGGATATAACACTGTTTGGGTGAACAGAAATAATAATATTTTTGATAAATTAGATTTCGAACCTAACAAACAAATAAGTAATTTATCAGAATTGCTTGATTTAATTTAGATATATCCTATATGAAAGAAATGACAAATATCGAAGTAGATAAAATTATAAATCCATCACCAGCATCAGATGGCGCAGGAGTTAAATTAAAAAGAAGTATTGGTGTTGAACCAAATTATTATGATCCATTTTTAATGTTAGATGAATTTGGATCAGAAAATAAAGATGATTATATTGCAGGCTTTCCTCCTCATCCACACAGAGGAATTGAAACAGTTACATACATGTTAGCTGGGAGTTTTGAACATAAAGATAGCACAGGTGGTCAGGGAAAAATGACTGCAGGGGATGTGCAATGGATGAAAACTGGTAGTGGAATAATTCATTCTGAAATGCCAGCTATGAACGATGGAAAACTTCATGGTTTTCAATTATGGATTAATATGCCTGCCAGCGAGAAGATGAGTAAACCAGAATACCATTATATTGACTCAGATAAAATGAGCACACATAAGGATGAAGATAAATTTATAAAAGTAATTGCTGGAAAGTTTGAAAATTCAGAAGGTCCAATAAAAAAACACAATGTTGATCCAATTTATTTTGATGTAGAATTAAATGAAAGTAAAACTTTTAATCAT
Organism: uncultured Pelagibacteraceae bacterium; assembly: GCA_902564385.1. Classification (GTDB taxonomy): domain Bacteria; phylum Pseudomonadota; class Alphaproteobacteria; order Pelagibacterales; family Pelagibacteraceae; genus Pelagibacter. The sequence continues at coordinate 33,034 of CACFAT010000001.1, read as the reverse complement.
CAAGTTCCATCCACACATAATTCATTCATATATTTAATTGAAGGTGAGATAGAAATTGGAAACAAAAAACATGAAAGTGTTAAAGACTCTACATTAATATTATTATCTAAGGGTGAAAACTTGAAAGTAACTGCTTTAACAAAAGCTAAATTTTTACTAATATCTGGAAAACCGATAGGAGAACAGATTGCAAGAGGTGGCCCATTCGTCATGAATACCAAACAAGAAATACTTCAAGCAATTGATGATTACCATAATGGTAATTTTGTAAAATAAATATGAAAGCTATAAGATTTGAGAAGTTTGGAGGTCCAGAAGTCTTAGAATACAAGGATATTGAAATTGGCAAACCTGGTCCAAAGGAAGTTCTAGTTAAAAATTTGTCAGTTGGACTTAATTATATTGATGTTTACCATCGAACAGGTTTGTATCCAATTGAATTACCAAGTGGACTTGGATTAGAAGCATCTGGAGTAGTTGAAGAAATTGGCTCAGAAGTAAGTCTTTTTAAAGTTGGAGATCGAGTAAGTCATGCATCTGCTCCAATAAGTGGATACTCAGAAAAACAAATAATGCCTGAGGAAAAATTAGTTACCGTACCCGAAGGTATTTCAGATGAAATAGCTTCTTGTATTTTATTAAAAGGCATAACTTCAGAATATTTATTACACAGATCATATGCTGTTAAAAAAGGAGATAAAGTTTTATTTCATGCTGCAGCTGGAGGTGTTGGCCAAATATTATGCCAATGGGCTAATGCTTTAGGATGTGAAGTTATTGGAACAGTTGGATCTAAAGAAAAAGTTGAAATAGCAAAAAAAAATGGATGCCATCATGTTATCAATTATACAGATAATAACTTTGTAGAAGAAGTTGAAAAAATAGTAGGCAAAAACGGAATAGATGTTGTCTATGATGGTGTGGGAGCAAAGACTTTTGAAGGATCAATAGAATGTTTAAAAATTAGAGGCATGATGGTGGCATTTGGAAATGCATCTGGTTATGTTCACACTATAGATGTCAAAAAACATATAAACACAAAAGGTCTTTTTTTTACAAGGCCGTCAATAATGCATTATACAATTACAAGAGATGAATTAGAAAAATCTGCTGAGTTGGTTTTTGATGCAGTTCTCTCAGGGAAAATAAAAATTGAGGTTTCTAAAAAATATAAATTAAGTGAAGCTAAACAAGCTCATATAGATTTAGAGAATAGGGTTTTAACTGGACCAGCAGTTATTATTCCTTAAATTGATCATCCATATCTGAAAGATGAAGTCTTAACGCCCTAGTCGAAATTTGTATTTCTCTTATAAAAAATATTATTGAAACCATCATCGATAAACAACAAGAGCCAAAAATTATTCTAGCCAAAAAGTATGTCTCTAAATAAAGAGCAAAAACAGTAAGCATATTAAATAAAAAACCAAATGCTGCAAAAAGTATAGTAATCCTTAAATTTTTTACTCTATCATTTAAATTAATTAGCTGCTGCTTCCACTCTGGTGGAGTATGCTTTTCAAAAACATATTCGTCATGTATTTTTCTAATCAAACCACTTAATGTATGAAATCTATTACTATAGACTGCCATAATCAAAGGAATGGCGGGAAACATTAATGCGGTAACAGTGTAATCAATATTCATGCGAATCAGTTTGATTATGAATCTACGCTTTGTTATTTACAAGTAAATTATGTCTGAAAAGGTTAAAATTTTTATTGAATTAACAAGACTTAATAAACCAATTGGTTTCATGCTTCTATTTTGGCCATGCGTTTGGGGTTTAACAATTTCATATGATTTTTCTCTATCTTTAAATACTTATTTTATTTATGCTTTTTTGTTTTTTTCTGGATCTGTTCTAATGAGATCTGCAGGATGTATTGTTAACGATATAAGTGATAGAAAAATTGATAAGTTAGTTGAGAGAACAAAAAATAGACCAATCGCGTCAGAAAAAATTTCAGTGTTTAACGCTGCAATATATGCGGCAATTTTATGTTTAATCGCGTTTTTAGTTTTGATAAATTTTAATAAGTTTACTATTTATATGGCTCTTCTTTCAATGCCATTAGCTTTTACTTATCCATTGATGAAAAGATTTACTTATTGGCCTCAACTTTTTTTAGGTATTACTTTTAATTACGGTCTAGTTTTGGCATGGATATCCATTCAAAATGAGGTTTCTATAATACCAATTATATTTTATTTAGGAGCCACATTTTGGACATTAGGTTACGACACAATATATGGATATCAAGATATTAATGATGATGAAATAATTGGAGTTAAATCAACATCGATTAAATTTAAAAATAACCCAAAAAAATTTATATCGTTTTGTTACATTATATTTTTAATATCATTGTTTCTTGTTGGTTATAAAATGAATTTTAATTATTTATATTACATTGCTTTAATAGTGCCTTTCACTCATTTGTTAGTTTTTCAATGTCTTAAATTAAAAACCGAAAGTGGAAATGATTGCTTAGTAAAATTTAAAAGCAATAATATTTTGGGTCTTATTATTTTAATAATTTTGTTAATAGGAAAATTAACTTAATGAAAAATGTCGATATTATAAAAAGATTGTATAATGATTATACAACAAAACATCTTAACAAAATAGTACTTGCTATAGTATTTTCCATTTTGGTTGCTGGCGCCACATCTGCAACAGCATGGTTACTTGATCCCGCAATAGAAAAAATTTTTCTAAATAAAGATCAAAGTTTAATTTTGATTATTCCACTTTTAATCATAATAGCTTTTGCTACTAAAGGTATATCTCTATATTTAGCAAAAGTTTTAATGATAAGAACTGCAGAAGAAGTAAAGAAAAATATTCAAATCGATATGTTATCTTCTTTCATAAAAGCTGATACTGAAAAAATTGAAGATAAACATTCAGGCAAATATATTTCAAACCTCAACTTTGATGTAAATCAAATAACTGGAATGTTAAGTAACGCAGTTTTAAATTTATTCAAGGATGGCTTGACACTTATTGGCTTGTTATTTGTAATGTTCTTACAAAATTGGAGACTTTCTCTTATAGCTTTAATTATGCTTCCTATAGCGTCAACTACTGCTAAAAAATTAGGTAAACGTGTTGTAAAAGTTGCAACAGAAGCACAAGAAAAATCTGGTGATTTAAACAAATATTTAATTGATCTTTTTAAAAACCACAAAATTATAAAAATCTTCCAAAGAGAAAATTATGAAAATGAAAGATCAGAAAAATTTGTAAATGACCTAAAAGAAAAAACAATAAAAATTCATAGCGTATTTATAAGGTCAACACCTATTATGGAAGTTGTAACTGGAATTATGATTGCAATATTAATTTTTTACTCTGGTAAATTAATTATGAATGATCAACTGAGTATAAATAATTTCTTTTCTTTTTTAGCCGCAATGATGCTTGCATATCAACCAGTTAAATCTTTAGCGAATGTAAATGTTTCATTTGGTCAAGGTTTGTCTGCCGGAAAAAGAATACTGCCGATTATAGATCAACAAAATAAGATTTCATCAAATGAAAATGGCAAAGTATTAGATATAAGTAATGCATCAATTAAATTTCAAAATATTAATTTTAGTTATAAGTCAAATCTTAACAATATAGTCCTTAAAAATATTAATATTGATATAGCTGGCAGAAAAATGACAGCTCTAGTAGGACACAGCGGATCTGGCAAATCTACAATATTAAATTTAATACCTAGAATTTATGATGCAGACTCTGGGGAAATTCTTATTGATAATCAAAAAGTACAAAACCTTAATCTGAAATCATTAAGAAAAGAAATATCTATTGTTGATCAAAATACAACACTTTTTGATGATACTATTTTCAACAACATTAAGTACGCAAAACCAGATGCAAATGATGAAGAAATTTTTAGGGCTGCAAAAATATCAATGTGTACAGATTTTATAGAAAAATTAGAAAATAAATTCCAGACGGTTATAGGAGAAAATGGAGTAAAATTATCAGGCGGTGAAAAGCAAAGACTTTCAATAGCTAGAGCTTTGTTAAAGGATAGCAAAATAATTCTTTTAGACGAAGCAACTTCATCTCTTGATTCTGAAACAGAAGAAAAAATACAAAAAGCTATTGAGGAATTAACAAAAAATAAAACAACAGTAGTTATTGCTCATAGACTATCAACTATTCTTAATTCGGAAAAAATTTATGTCGTTGATAAAGGTTCCGTAGAATCATCAGGGAAACATGATGATTTAATCAAAAATTCATTGCTTTATAAAAACTTCTACGAGAGACAAATAAAAAATAACTAATGTATTTTTTGTATAATATATTGGGAATTATTTTTTTTTTAATCTCACCATTTATATTATTTTTCAGAGTGATTAATGGAAAGGAAGATTGGAGAAGAATCTTAGAAAAATACGCTTACTACAACAAAAAAAAGGCTGATACAACTGTATGGTTTCATGGTGCAAGTGTAGGGGAAATCATGAGCATTCTCCCTTTGATAAATAAGTTTGAAAAAGACAAATCTATAAAAAAAATTTTACTTACTTCTTCTACTTTAAGTTCTGCATCAATAATTGCTAAGAAACCATTAAATAAAACTATTCATATTTACTATCCGTTTGATGTTGGATTTATATGCAATAACTTTTTAAATTACTGGAACCCAAAAATCGCAGTATTTGTAGATTCTGAAATCTGGCCCAACATGTATGAAAAAATAAATTCAAAAAAAATACCTCTTATTTTAATAAATGCTCGAATTACGAGTAAAAGTTTCAAAAGATGGCAAATCTTTTCATCTTTTGCAAAGAATGTTTTTAGCAAAATAACCATAGCTTTACCTCAAAATCAAGAAACCAAAAATTATTTAAAAAGATTGGGTGTTAAAAAAATAAAATTCATAGGAAACTTAAAGTATTTTAAAAATGATAAACAAAGTTTGAAGAAAAACGTTCAAAAATATTTTAAAAATAAAAAAGTATTCTGCGCGGCTAGTACTCATTATAATGAGGAGAAAATCATTGCAAAATTACATTTAAAATTGAAGAAAAAGTTTAAGAATTTAATTACAATATTGGTTCCGCGTCATATAAATAGATCAGAGGACATAAAGCAAGAACTTAGAAAATTAAAACTGATAGTTATCGAAAGATCAAGTGGACATAAACCATCTGATGATTGTGACATATATATTGTTAATACATATGGAGAAATGTCAAAATTTTTAAGACTTTCAAATGTAACATTTATTGGTGGATCTATGGTAAACCATGGAGGACAAAACCCATTAGAAGCTGTAAGAATGGGTAATTACGTGATGCATGGTAAAAAAGTAAATAACTTTAAAGAAATATATAAAGAATTAAAAAGTTTAAAAATATCTTCAGAGATTAAAAATATTGATCAAATGGAAAAGGTATTTTTAAAAAATCATAATTACAAAATATCAAATAGTAAACTTAATAAAATTAATTATTTAGGTGCTAAAATTTTCGAAAATAACGTTAAAGAAATTAAAAATTATTTATAATGAAAGTAAAAAGACCCATTTTTTGGGATAGTCTCAATTTCAAATCATTATTACTCTCACCATTTAGTTTAATAACTCTTATTTTTAATTTTTTTAAATCTTTAAGTCTTAAAAAATATTTCAAAATAAAAACTATCTGTGTTGGAAATATTTACTTAGGTGGAACTGGAAAAACACCTTTAGTTTTAAAAATAAATGATATGTTAAAATATAAGTTCAAAACTGTATTTATTAAAAAAAAATATATTGATCAAATTGATGAACAAAATATTTTATCAAAATATGGAAATTTAATTTGTTTAAATTTTAGAGATATCGCGCTGAGAATTGCTGAGAAAAAAAATTACCAGTTAGCTATATTAGATGATGGTTTACAGGATAAAAGTTTAAATTATGATATTTCTATTGCTTGTTTTAATAGTTCAGAGCTAGTTGGAAATGGGCTAGTTTTGCCTGCTGGGCCATTAAGGGAAAGAATTACAAATATTTTTAATTATGATGTTGCATTTCTTAATGGGGAAAAAAATAATAAAACTTTCGAGAAAACTCTAAAGAGATTAAATCCAAATTTAAAAATATTTAGAGCTAAATACACTCCTAGTAATTTAGAGTCTTTTAAAATTAAAAATAACTTTCTAGTCTTTTCAGGCATAGGTAATCCTCTGGAATTTCAACAAACATTAAAAAAATATAATTTTAAGATAAAAAAAATAATGACTTTTCCTGACCATTATAAATATAAAAATTCTGATATAAATAATATAAAAAATATAGCTAAGAGTAATAAATTAAAAATTATAACAACAGAGAAAGACTACAATCGATTGTCAAATATACAAAAAAAGAATATCCAATTTTTAAAAATAAGATTAAAAATTGAAAAAGAGAGAGAATTTAGAAATTTTTTATTAAAGAAATTATGAGGAAGTTTTTTTATTTAATTGAATTTATTTTAATAAAATTCTTTTTTTTTATACTAATTATAATCGGTTATAAAAATGGATCTAATTTGGGAGATTTTATTGGACGCTTGATTGGACCAATATTTAGATCAAAAAAGTTAATTGAAAATAATTTGGAACAATCTGGCATTGTAGACAAAAAAAATTACAATAAAATTATCAGTAAAATATATGGAAACTATGGAAGAATACTTGCTGAATATCCTTTTCTTGAAGCATTTAGAAATAACAATTTAAATAAATTTATTGAAATAGACGGGCTTGAAAACCTAAGCAAAATTAAAAGGGAAAAAAGACGAGCTGTATTTATATCTGGTCATTTCAATAATTTTGAATTAATGGCGCTCCAAATAGAAAAAGCCGGTATAAATTTGTGCGCTATTTATAGACCGCTAAATAACGTATTCCTTAACAAAACTATGGAAGAAATTAGAGAAAATTTTATATGCAAAAATCAAATTAAAAAAGGAAGATCAGGTACAAGACAGATTATTGAAAATATAAAAAAAGGTAACTCAGTAGCTCTAATGATAGACCAAAGAGTAAGAGAAGGTATAAAAATTAATTTTTTCGGTAAACCAGCTAGTACTACGACCATACCCGCACAATTAATTAAAAAATATAAATGTGATCTAGTGCCTATTTATATAGAGAGAAAAAAAAATAATTATTTTAAAATGTTTGTTTCAGAGCCAATTAAAATTGGGAACAATAAGTCAATCAAAGAAATCACTGAACATCTAAATAAGATACTTGAAAAAATGATTTTAAAAAATGTAGACCAGTGGATCTGGACACACGATAGGTGGAAAACATAATCAGTTTTTATCTAATAAATCTCTTTTCATTGAGGCCTCAACATACGAAAAGTAGGCTTCCTGTTCTTCAACATTCCAATAAGCTAAGTTTTCAAGTGGTATTTTTTTTTGTGAGATAGCACAAATCACATGATCACCATCTTCAATGATCTGAAAATTATTTGCTAAGTATTTTAATTTAGCTAACTTATTTAACATATTTAAGATATATATTTACTAGATGAAAATTGCAATTATTGGAAGTGGAGGACGAGAACATGCTCTAGTTCATCACTTAAGTAATTCAAAAAAAATAACAAAAATATATTCAATACCAGGTAATGCTGGTACCGAAGAAATATCTGTAAATATTGATTTAAATTTGGAAAATTTTCAAGATTTGTATAATTTTATTAAGAAAGAACAAATCGAATTAGTGATTGTTGGTCCAGAAAAACCATTAGTTGAAGGATTAGTAGATTTCCTAGAGTCAAAAAATATTAAAGTTTTTGGTCCTAGAAAAAAAGTAGCTCAATTAGAAGGCTCAAAAATATTTACAAAGCAAATTTGTGAGAAATTTAACATACCAACTGCTAAATTTAAAATTTGTAAATCCAAAGAAGACTCATTTATATTTTTATCGTCATCTAATTTTCCTCTTGTTGTAAAAGCAGATGTTCTTGCAGCAGGTAAAGGTGTTTATATTTGTCAAAATGTTGATGAGGCTAAAACTGCTGTTAATGAAATATTTGATGGTAAATTTGGGAAAGCAGATCAAGTATTAATCGAAGAATTCCTAGAAGGTGATGAGATGAGTTTTTTTATTATTTCAGATGGAATTAGTTATAAAACTTTTAATACAGCTCAAGACCATAAAAGAGTTGGTGAGGGCGATACTGGAAAAAATACAGGAGGGATGGGAGCTTATTCACCTTCAAGCTTAATTAATAATGATTTAGAGAATAAAATTTTAAACAAAATAATTGAGCCAACGTTAAAAGCTATAAATGAAATGAATGAGAAGTACGTCGGTTTTTTATATGCCGGCTTAATGATAAAAAGTAATGAACCATACCTAATTGAATATAATGTCAGGATGGGTGATCCTGAATGCCAAACAATATTACCTTTGGTTGACAGTGATTTATTGGAAATAATAAATTCTTGTTGTAATTCAAAATTAAAGACCCACGAAATAAAATGGAAAAATAAAAAAAGTATGTGCATTGCTTTATGCTCAAAAGGATATCCTGAAAAATATAATAAGAATGTTGAAATTAAAAATTTAAAAGAATTCAAATCAACTAAAGATAATTTTATTTTTCATGCTGGAACAAAAAGTTCTGGAAACAAAATTGTAGCAGTTGGAGGTAGGGTAATAAATTTTGTGAATATCTCAGATAGTTTTTTATCAAGTAGAAAAGAAATCATCAATCAGATTAATAAATTGAATTGGGAAGATGGTTTTTACAGATCAGATATAGGTCATAAAGTCATAGATAAATGAGAGTAATTGGTGGAAAACTAAGAGGGAAATTAATTCATAATCCTACAGATAGAACAACAAGACCTTTAAAGGATATGGTTAGAGAGTCGATATTTAATATTTTAGAGCATTCTAAGAATGAAAAAATTAAATTCAAAAATGACGTAGTTTTGGATTTATTTTCTGGTTCTGGTTCGTTTGGCATTGAATGTTTGTCTAGAGGAGTAAAAAAAGTTTTTTTTTTTGAAAATTACAAACCCTCTTTGAAAATTTTAGAAAAAAACATTAAGGGGTTAGAAATTGATAAAGATTCAGTCATCAAGGAAATAAACGCATATGAAATTTCTAAAGAAAATATAGATAATGAAAAAATTAATTTAATTTATTTGGATCCACCATTTAAAGATAAAAATATAAATAAATTATTAAGGAAAATTTTAGACTTAAAAATTGCTCACAAAAGAACATTAATAGTAATACATAGAAATAAGAAATTTAAAGAAAATTTTATAGAAGATTTTAAAGTTCTTAGAGAAAAAAAATATGGTTTATCAAAAATAATATTTGGTAAATTACTATTTTAGGATTTTTTTTGTTTCTATTTTAATCAATTCAACAGAAGGTTGGTTAATTGGATTTACATTCAATAAGGAGCTTAGCATTAGTGTTTCTAAGATAAAAAATGTAAATAGTTCACCTAAAGTTTCCTCACTTTTATTTTTAATTTCAAAACTTCTAAATGACAATTTTTTCTTCTTAAATACATTTTGCGTAGCTTTTTTTTGAGCATACATGACTTGATCCAAACTTTTCTTTTTTAAATGTTCTAATCCATCAATTATGAAAGTATTATTAAATTTATATTGGTTTCTATCTCTAGAGAAAAAAAAACTAAAAAAATTATTTTTTGGGCCATCTAAATATAGTTGTAAAAGACTATGATTGTCCTTTGGCATTGTAGAGATTATAGGAAAGAAGCCCTTACCCTTTTTTCCTAAACTTTCAGCAGATAATTGCTGGTACCATTTCAAAAAGTTATTTAATTTTTCATCATAATTTAAAATTACACAATTTTTTTTTCCTTTAATAATATTTGAGTAAATTGAAGAGACATTTTCAATTAAAAAATTAATAAATGTTTTATTTTTTATTAGATAATTTAATCGTTTAAATTTTTTTTCATTTAAGCCCATCAATTCTGCCGGGACCATTCCAACTTCAGATAATACTGAATATCTTCCTCCTATATAATTTTTATGGTCAATTACATCAGATCTCAGTTTATTAGCCATAGCTCTTAGGATATTATCTTTATTTTCAGTGATTATTAAATTTTTATTTCTTTTTTGTTTTGTTAAAATTAAATTTAAATTTGATAATGTTTCTAGGGTATTGCCTGATTTTGATACAATTATATTTAAGCGTTTTTTGTTTGAATTTGTGATTTTTAAGTTCTGTAGATTATTATAAAAGAAAAATTTTTTTTTAATTTTATGATTAAGAAAATCATATATAGCTTGCGTACCTAAAATTGATCCACCCATACCTATTAAATTAAATTCATTATATTTTTTTAAATTAAGAAGATATTTTTTCTTAAATGAATAATTATAACTATTTGTTAGAGATTTTAATAAAGGATATTTTTTAATTAAAATTTTAAATTTTAGGAAGTCAATAAGTTTTTTTTTATTTAATTTTTTATTTTTATTATTAAAATTTTTGTAAATAATATGATTTGTCTCCATCAATTACTGTATTTTCTTTTTCATATTATTTAATAAATCTGATCCGCTGCTTGTGTCTTCAGTATTATTGTTTTCTTTTATTTTAAGTAAATCTTTAACTTCATCATTATTTGTTTGACTTTTTATGTCTAAATCGTCTCCTGGTGTGGGAAGCTTATTCATGTCTGGTGGCATTTGTAGTGGATTTTTTTTCTTAACCAAAAATTCATCACTTTGTTCAGATCTCTTTTTTCCTTCTAAAGCATCTCTAACCCCACCACAAAAAGTTAATAACGGCGCTAAAATAATTAGTAAAATTAGATTTAATTTAATTTTTTTCATCTTTTTTTTTATAAAATATAAATTCAGATAAAATAAGGCATATAATACCAATTGTTATAAAAATATCAGCTACATTAAAAATAAACCAATGATATCCTGCATAATTTAAATCTATAAAGTCTGGAACAGCTCTGTAATAAACACGGTCAAACAAGTTACCTAAAGAACCGCCTAATATAATCATTAAAAAAAATGATTTAATTTTTGTTTCAATAAAAGCAAAATACAAAATTACAATGTTTATAATAATAATTATTGTAGTAAATAAGTTATAGAAAAGATTGTCTTCTGACGAAAATAAACCAAATCCAATACCTGTATTCCAAACCAAATAAATATTTAAGTATTGATTTATATAAAAATCAACTTGTCCTTCATTATTTAAAATATTTAGAATATATATTTTCGAAAATCTATCTAACGCAAAACATGCAACTAAAATTATAAAACCGATAAGAAGTTTATTTAATTTTTCATTTCCCATTTGTATTTAAAAGTCCACAATTTGGTCTTTCACAACTCGACTCAAAAATTTTCCAACAAATAGGACATTTATTTCCTTGAGCTTTTTTTGCAATAACATCAATACTATTTTTTAAATTTTCATCTTTAATTATAGAGGCAGATGAAGTGATACAAATTTCAGAAAAATTAATATTTTTTGCTTTATCGTAAAATTCTTTATTCAACTTTATTTCAATCATTGCTTCTAAACTTGAACCAATTAACTTTTCAGCTCTCATATTCTCAATAGAAATGTTTGCCTCATCTCTAATTTTTTTAACATAATCCCAATCTGAGCTAAGTACCTCATTATTCCAAGAATTTGGAACTGAGACAAAATTTTGTAAATGGATACTTTGGTTATCTTCTTCTTTTTTAACTAATTGATAAATTTCTTCAGTTGTAAATGATAATATTGGAGCAAACCATTTAAGAAGACATTGTAAAATAATATTTAAAAGAGTTATACAGTTCTTTCTTTTGTCAGAATTTAAAGCGTCACAATATAAGGTATCTTTCCTAATATCAAAATAAAAGGCTGAAAGCTCAACTGTACAAAAATTTAGTAATTCTTTATATAAGTTGTGAAAGTTATAAACTTTAAAATTATTTTTAAAATTCTCATTTATTATATAAATTCTGTTAAGCATAAATTTTTCAAGTGAATCAAAGTTTTCAAACTTAACTTTTTCGAAATCGAGATTTTCATATTGATCTTGAATATTTCCTAAAAGATATCTGAACGTGTTTCTAATTTTTCTATAAGACTCTGCGTGTTGATCTAAAATTGAATAATCTATTCTAAGATCCTCAGCATAATTTGAAGATGCAACCCAAATTCTTAATATATCAGCTCCGTATTTTTTAAGTATATCTTGTGGAGCAATTACGTTACCTGTTGATTTTGACATTTTTAGACCTTTTCCATCTACGACAAAACCATGAGAAAGAATGCTTTCAAATGGAGCAACACCTCTTGTTCCGCATGACTCTAGTAATGAAGAATGAAACCATCCTCTATGTTGATCTGAACCCTCTAAATACATAGATGCTGGCCATTTAAGATCATCTCTTTTTTCTAAGACAAACGAATGAGTGGATCCACTATCAAACCAAACTTCAACTATATCTGATAATTTTTCATAATCTTCCGCTTTATACTTTTCTCCAAGAAAGATCTGATAATCTTCATTAAACCAACAATCAGAACCTTCTTTTTCGTAAATTTTTGCAATATTTTCAAAAACTTCATCATCAACTAAAACATCGCCTGTTTTTTTTGAAATAAAAATTGGTAGCGGCACACCCCAAACTCTCTGTCTTGATACACACCAATCAGGTCTAGTTTCAATCATTGATTTTATTCTTTCTTTTCCTTTGGAAGGATAAAAATCTGTATTATCGATGGCTTTTAATGCTTTATCTCTTAATCCATGGCTTTCCATAGAAATAAACCATTGTGGAGTTGCTCTATGAACTAGTGGAGCTTTTGATCTCCAAGAATGGGGATAAGAGTGAGTAAGTTTTCCGTTTGTTACTAAATTTTTTTGCTCATTTAATTTTTCAATAATTAAGTTATTGGCCTTAAAAATATGTAAACCTTCAAAATGTTTAATTTCATTTGTATATTTTCCATCACCATCAACTGTTTCAATTGCTTTAATATTATTATTTAAACAAAGATTGAAATCATCTGGTCCATGACTAGGGGCGCAGTGTACGATACCCGTACCTTGTTCAGTAGTAACAAAATTAGCTTCAAGCATTGGTATATCATAATCATATCCCATTTTAGAAAATGGATGGCTACAAATTGTTCCTTTTAAATCTTTTCCTAAAAATTCGTTTAAAACTTTTATATTTTCAATAGAAGTATCTTTTTTAAAAGGTTCTAGTAGATCCTTTGCAATTACTATTTTTCTATCAATAAAATTTTTGTCATCGTTTATTTCGAGTAAAACATACTTTAGGCCAGCATTGTAAGCTAAAGCTTTATTTGCAGGAATAGTCCATGGTGTTGTCGTCCAAATTATTACATCAGCACCTTTAATTATATCAAAATTTGTAACTTTCACTTTGAATGCTGCATAAATCGTATCTGAAACATGATCCATGTATTCAACCTCAGCATCAGCTAAAGCTGTTTTTTCAACAGTTGACCAAAGAACTGGCTTGTAACCTCTATAAAGGCTTCCTTCTTTAAGAAATTTTCCAAGTTCTCTAACTATTTGAGCTTCAGCATCAAATGACATTGTTGAATAGTAATTTTCCCAATCACCGATTACCCCAAGTCTTGTAAATTCTCCCTTATGGACGTCTATCCATTTATTTGCAAATTCTCTGCATTCTTTTCTGAATTCAATAATTGGAACATCATTTTTATTTTTTTTATTCTTTTTGTACTGTTCTTCAATTTTCCACTCAATGGGCAAACCATGACAATCCCATCCAGGAACATAAACTGAGTCTTTGCCATCCATTTGATGAAATTTTGTAATTATATCTTTTAAAATTTTATTTAAGGCAGTACCCATATGAATATTTCCATTTGCATACGGAGGCCCATCATGAAGCACAAATTTTTCTTGCCCTTTACTTTTTTGTCTTAACAAATTGTAAAGGTCAATTTTCTTCCAAAATTCAATGTAATTTGGCTCCTTATTTGGCAAATTTGCCTTCATTGAGAATTTTGTTTTAGGTAAATTAATATGTTCCTTGCTCATGTAATTTTATCTTTTAGCAACTTTAATATCTTTCTTTATCTGTTTTTTTAAAGCATCAATATTTTTAAATTTTGTTTCTCCTCTAATAAATTTTGTAAAATTAATAGTTAGATTTTTATTATAAAGATTTCCAGAAAATTTAAATAAATTTACCTCTAATAATAATTTTTTTTGATTAAAAGTAGGCCTATACCCAATATTTGCTATTCCTTTGATCTTTTTTCTGTTTTTTTCAATATAAACATCAACTGCATAAACTCCTACTTTTGGTATTACATAATTTTTTATATTTATGTTGCATGTAGGAAAGCCAATTTTTCTTCCCATCATTCTACCCTTTTCTACAACACCTTCTATTGACCAATTTCTTGACAAAAGTTGATTTGCAATTTTTAAATTACCATTTTCAATTAATTTTCTAATTAATGTTGAGGAAATAATTTTATTTTTTTTATATAACGGTTTTGGATTAATTAACTTGTAATTATATTTTTTTTGAAATCTTTTTAATAAATTTACGTCCCCCTCTCTCCTATTTCCAAATCTAAAATTATTACTAACAAAAATGTAATCTGCACTTAACTTTTTGCATAAAATATTTTTAATAAAATTATGACAAGATATTTTGGAGAATTTTTTATCGAATTTTTTATTTATTAAAAAATCTACGTTATAATCACTAAAATATCTGCTCTTTTGGTTAAGATTTGATAGTCGATAATTCGTAATACTTTTATCAAAATACATTTTTGGTATTGGATCAAAAGTCACTACTCCAATTTTTGAATTATATTTTTTTTTATATTTTTTTGCTTCTTTGAATAATCTTTGATGGCCTAAGTGTAAACCATCAAAATTACCAATTAATATCATGGCATTTTGATGTTTTCTTAAAATCTTGAAATTTTTGTAAATTTTAATTTTGTTCACCATTTTAATTTTGTTTGAGTGTAATTCACTCTCACTCCATATTTTTTTTCTAATTTATCAATATTATGATTACTTAATTCTTTTTTATGTATACCACTCGTTATTAACAAATTGTCAAAATTTTGAATATTAGCTCCTTTTATATCTGTGTTCATATTATCTCCGATACATAAAACATTTTTACCATTAATTTTAGCAGATAAATTATAAACTGGAGGATAAGGTTTACCAAAGTAAATTACTTTTCCACCGATTTCCTCAAATATTTTTGCAACTGATCCAGCACAAAACTCTCTAACATCACCTCTATCAACAATTAGGTCTGGATTTGTACACACAAATTTTTTATTTGAAAATTTCTCAAGTAAATCTTCATAATATTCAAGTTTAGTCTCATGATCTTCAAATAACCCCGTACAAATAAAATAATCAGCTTGATTAATATTGCTAACTTTATTTTGTTCAAATCTTTTAAATAAGTCAAAATCTCTTGGTGGTCCAATGTGATAAAATTTAGTATTTAGAAAATTTTCCACTAAATATTTTAACGAAGCTTCTCCTGAGGTGTATACATTTTCATAAAATTTTTTGAGTCCCATTTTTTTCAAAAAATCAATAACTGTAGAATTTGGTCTCGGCGCATTCGTAAGTAATACAAATTCTTTATTATTTTTTTTTAAATTTTCTAATACTTCAATAGAATCCTCAAAAATTTGTAAGCCATTGTGGATCACTCCCCATATGTCGATAAAAAATAATTCGTAACTGTTTATTTTAGATCTTAATCCATGTTTGTCTAAGTTTTGGGGCATACTTGAGGTATAGCTTAAAAATAAGCTTAATTCTTGAGTTTTTTAGACCATAATTTTTATTCAAGATCTTGAAAATTATTAAATATGTCTCTATATGACTGCTAATTTAAAGGAGAATTCGTATGAAGTTTAAACCGTTACACGACCGTGTTTTAATTGAAGTTTTGGATAGCAGCGAAAAAACTGCTGGTGGCATAATTATTCCAGATACAGCTCAAGAAAAACCTCAAGAAGGTAAAGTTGTTGCTGTCGGCGGAGGAGCAAAAACTGAAGATGGAAAACTAATACCTATGGACGTTAAAGTAGGTGATAAAGTTTTATTCGGTAAGTGGTCAGGAACAGAAGTTAAAATTGATGGTAAAGAGTACAGCATAATGAAAGAATCTGACATTATGGGTATTGCAACAGGTAAATAAATAATAAGGAGAGTTTAAAATGGCTAAAATAGTAAAATTTGATTCAGATGCTAGAGCATCAATGTTAAAGGGAGTTGATATACTTGCCAACACTGTAAAAGTTACTCTTGGACCAAAAGGAAGAAACGTTGTTATCGACAAATCTTATGGTGCACCAAGAACGACTAAAGATGGTGTTTCAGTTGCAAAAGAAATTGATCTTGATGATAAGTTTGAGAATATGGGTGCACAAATGGTTAAAGAAGTTGCTAGCAAAACTAACGATGAAGCTGGTGATGGAACTACAACTGCAACGATTTTAGCTCAAGCTATTGTTAAGGAAGGCTGTAAGTATGTAACAGCAGGGATGAACCCAATGGATGTTAAAAGAGGGATTGATGCTGCTGTAGATCATGTAAAAAACAAATTAATTTCATCAGCTAAAAAAGTAAAAGATAGTGATGAGATTGCACAAGTTGGTACAATTTCAGCAAACGGTGATAAAGAAATAGGTGCAATGATATCAAAAGCTATGCAGAAGGTTGGTAATGAAGGAGTAATTACTGTTGAAGAAGCAAAAGGAATTGAAACAGAACTTGATGTAGTTGAAGGTATGCAATTTGATAGAGGATATTTATCTCCATATTTTATTACGAATGGTGATAAAATGACTACAGAGTTAGAAAATCCACTAATTCTTCTTCACGAGAAGAAATTAACAAATCTTCAACCAATGGTTCCGTTGTTAGAAGCTGTTGTACAAGCGGGTAGACCATTAATGATAATTTCAGAAGATGTTGAAGGTGAAGCACTTGCAACACTTGTTGTTAACAAACTAAGAGGTGGTCTAAAAGTTGTAGCTGTTAAAGCTCCAGGTTTTGGAGACAGAAGAAAAGCAATGTTAGAAGATATTGCAATTCTAACAGGTGGACAAGTTATCTCTGAGGATTTAGGAATTAAACTTGAAAATGTTAAACTTAATGATCTTGGATCTGCAAAACGTGTAAAAGTTGATAAAGAGAATAGTACAATTGTAAGCGGAGCAGGTAAGAAATCTGATATTGAAGCAAGATGTGCTCAAATAAAAGCTCAAGTCGAAGAAACAACATCAGACTATGATAGAGAAAAACTACAAGAGAGACTTGCTAAACTAGCAGGTGGTGTAGCAGTTATCAAAGTTGGTGGAGCTACAGAAGTTGAAGTTAAAGAAAGAAAAGATAGAGTTGAGGATGCATTAAATGCTACAAGAGCAGCAGTTGAAGAAGGTATTGTTGTTGGTGGTGGATGTGCATTGCTTTATGCTTCAAAAGAACTTGATAGTCTAAAAGTAAAAGGTGATGATCAAAAAGCTGGTGTAGAAATTGTCAAAAGCGCTTTGCAAGCACCTATTAGACAAATCACAACAAATGCAGGTGTTGATGGATCAGTAGTTGTTGGTAAATTATTAGAAACCAACAAGCCAAGCAATGGTTACGATGCACAATCAGAGCAATATGTTGATATGTTTAAAGAAGGTATTATTGATCCAGTTAAAGTTGTAAGAACAGCACTTCAAGATGCTGCTTCTATATCTGGGTTATTAGTAACAACTGAAGCAATGATAGCAGATAAACCGGATGAAAAAGATGCTGGTGGAGCTGGTATGCCTCCTGGAGGAATGGGTGGTATGGGCGGCATGGGTGGAATGGGAATGTAATCCCCATTAATCTCAAACAAAAATTCAAAAAGGGCAGTTTTTACTGCCCTTTTTTTTACTTCAACGAAAAAAATAGTTTGATGAACATTTTGATGAATGTTTGATGAACAATTTAGGAATGTTACAGACGCATCTGCTCCAATAAATCAGTTTTACTTGTTAATTCCAATTTTTAAATCATCAAAAAGATTTGATCCAAATTTGTCTTTAAGAATTTTAAAATAGTCCTTATTTATTTCAGTTAAAAAAAAGTGTCTGTTATTTTTAATTGCTGACAAACCTACAGATCCACTTCCAGCAAATGGATCAAAAACTAAATCTCCTTCAAATGAATAATAATTTATCACCTTGTCACATAATTTTATTGGAAATACTGCAGAATGATTTTTATCACTAGATGGATCTATTTTCCAGACATTAGATGTTTCATATCCATCTTTTATTTTGCTTTTTTTTACTACATCCTCTGGATATTGTTTAAATATCCAATCTATAAGTTTGTTACTTTTTTTTCTGTAAACCATTAATGTTTCAGTTACACAATTTGGTTTATAAGCAAGAGGTTTTCTATGTAGATTAAATCCTGCAACTCTATTTTTGGCGCTAGGTTCTGGTTTCAACCAAACAATATCATCAACATATTCCCATCCCATTTTTATCATTTCGCTATGAATATCAAATGGAATTGGATACCTAATACTTGAATACTTTCTGCCTGTTCTTGGAATAATAATTGGAGATGTATTTAAAATTAAAAATCTTCCTTCTTTAGTAATTCTATGAACTTCTTCAAAAGTCTTCCATAAAAATTTTAAGTATGAATTATAAGAGTTATAAATTGAATAATCTCTAGCGTTATAATATGGGGGCGATGTAAAAGTTAAATGAACACTTTCATCATCAACTTTTTCTAAAAGTTTAATTACATCTCCATTTGCGATACAATTTTTAAGGTAATTTGGAAACTCATTATGTTTTGAAGAATATTTTCTATTATCAAAAAACTCTATATTTATTACTTTTTGAACTATTTCATTTGGATGATTTTTTAAACTTTTAAGAATTTTTTCAATTTTATTGTCCGATTTAAAAACTAATAATCCTCTTACTGCCTGCAATATAATGTTTGGATCTTTATCTTTTAGTAATTTGGTCATTAAAGGTACTGCTTTTTTACTTCTCATTCTTCCTATTGCAGAAGCAGTTTCTCTTCTGACATTTGAAGTTTCTTCTTTATTTAAAAAATTTTCAAAAGTTTTAAGAAGTTTTTCATTATTCAATTTTGCGAGATTATTTATTGAATAATATCTAATATTTTTATTATCAGAATTTAAAAGATCAATTAATATATCTTCATCTTTAAATTGTTTGTGTAATTTCCCTAATTTTTTAAGTGATTTCAAAATATCAGAATCTGAAAACTTTTGATTTCTAATACCAATTTCTTTGTGAATCTTCATAAATTACTAGGTTTATATATCATTGACTTTAATGAATTTCATTCCAAAATATTTAGAATGAGAATTTCAGACGAGGTAACTAAAAATATAATCAAAAAACTACTTAAAGGCGAAGATTATAGAATAGAAGTTGTAAGTCTTCTTAATAGTATTTTTTTTGATCATGTTAAAAATTTTTTATTATTAATACCTGAAAGAAAAGCAGCACTAATTAAATTATCTGATGAAGAAAGTATAGACTTTGAAAAATTATTTTTAAACAAAGATTTAAAACTTAGTTCAAAAGAAATAATGATAAATAGCGGAATGAACAAAAAAACAATTTCAAACATGTATAATACAGCAGTTGAAAAAGTTGTTAAAGATGCATCAAAAAAGAATTTTTCAAGTTTAAAGGAAATTTTAAGTAAATTAAGTGAAGATGAAGAAATGAATGTTAACTTATCTATAGAATTTAATAAAGGAAAAGTAAAACAAGATTTTGATTTTAAAGATTTCTTATTTATTGTAAATGCACTTGCAGTAAAAAGGGCAGAACTTAGAGGAGGTCTGTGGAGCACTGCCGGTAAGAGAGTAGAAAAACCGTTAATGATAACACTATGTAAAATTTTTGGTGTGGATGAAAGTAATTATCATAAAGGAAATTTAATTGATGAGGGAAAAAATTACAGTAGAGAAACAGATTTTTACCTAATTAATGGGAATAAAAAATTTAAGTGTGAGGTAAAATTAATGGGAAAAGGTAATCCAGAATCTGCAGATGCATTTTATGCAAGAGATTCCCATGTTTTTGTTGCTGATAAATTATCTGATACAAACATTAAACAATTAGACGATAAT
Source organism: uncultured Pelagibacteraceae bacterium (assembly GCA_902564385.1). Lineage (GTDB taxonomy): Bacteria > Pseudomonadota > Alphaproteobacteria > Pelagibacterales > Pelagibacteraceae > Pelagibacter. Next base: position 12,823 of record CACFAT010000001.1, on the reverse strand, counting down.
TCTGTTCAATGGGTGCAACTTAGAAGTAAAGAAGGTTTTAAAAGATTTGAAAAAGTATTAAAAAAATTGAAAATTAAATACTCAGGTTACAACAAAAATTATAAAAAAAATTTAGATAATTTTTTTGAAAAAATTTTTGATTGAACTAAATCTAGTCTAAGTAATAACTGTTACACTTGCAAATGCGCCTATAACGGTAAAAATTGACCTTTTGAATTGCTTTTGAATTGAGATGTAAATTAGATGAACTTTGATGAACAAAAATTAAAAAGACTAGATAATATAAGACTTAATGACAACCAGTATGAGAATGTAATCCTAGTTTTACTCAAGAAAAAATTCAAAAAGGGCAGTTTTACTGCCCTTTTTTTTTGAATTGAAAAAAAATATTTTGAATATATAAAAACGCGCAAATGACAACATCAATACGTAACATCACCATAATTGCTCACGTTGACCATGGCAAGACTACTTTGATTGATAACTTAATGAAACAGAGTGGTTCTTTTAGAGAAAATGAAGTTGTTGATGAAAGACTAATGGACTCTGGAGAACTTGAAAAGGAAAGAGGTATTACAATTCTTGCTAAACCAGCCTCAATAAATTGGAAAGACTCTAGAATTAATATTATTGATACACCTGGACACAGAGATTTTGCTGCAGAAGTTGAAAGAGTCCTTAGTATGGCTGATGGTGCATTATTGTTAATAGATTCAGCCGAAGGAGTAATGCCTCAAACTAAATTTGTATTAGCTAAAGCACTTAAACAAGGTCTTAAACCAATAGTAGTTATTAATAAATTAGACAAGGCTGACCAAAGAGCTGATGAAGTTTTAAATGAGACTTTTGACTTATTTGTCAGCTTAGATGCCAATGAAGAACAATTAGACTTTCCAGTTATTTACGCAAGTGGGAGATCTGGCTGGGCATCTAATGAAATAGATGGTCCAAGAGAGAATTTAAATCCATTATTAGATTTAGTAATAGACCATGTTAAACCAGCAGAATTCGACAAGTCCAAGCCTTTTGCAATGCTTTCGACCCTTTTATATGCTGATAGTTTTTTGGGTAGAAGTTTAGTTGGTAGAATTTCTCAAGGTACTGCAAAAGCAAACCAACAAATCAAGGCAATTAATCTTGATGGAGAAAAAGTTGATGAAGGAAGGTTGACTAAAATATTTAGATACGAGGGTACAAAAAAAGTACCAATAGAAGTTGGTGAAGCTGGAGATATTGTAGTTATCGCTGGATTAGAAAAAGCAAATGTTGCTGATACCATATGTGATACTGAGGTAGATACACCAATCCAAGCAACCCCTATTGATCCACCAACGATGTCTATTAAAATAACAGTAAATAGTTCTCCATTAGCTGGTACTGAAGGTAAAAAACTTACAAGTACTCAAATTAGAGAGAGATTGGTTCAAGAGGCTCAGAATAACGTCGGGATTTCATTTTCAGAAAATGAAAACAAAGATTCATTTGAAATAAGTGGAAGAGGTGAATTGATGTTAGAAATATTATTAACACAAATGAGACGTGAAGGATTTGAAATGACGGTAAGTCCTCCGAGAGTTTTATTTCAAAAAAATGAAAATGGTGAAAAATTAGAACCTATTGAAGAAATTACTATGGATCTTGACGAAGAATTCTCTTCTAAAGTCATAGACTCCATGAATAAAAGAAAAGGTAAATTAATAGATCTTAAAGATACTGGAAAAAATAAAAAACGATTAATCTTTCATGCACCAACTAGAGGTTTAATGGGATACACCAGTAGATTTCTTACTCTAACTAAAGGAACAGGAGTAATAAACAGAATATTTCATTCTTATGGAAAATTTGAGGGAGATATGGAAGGCAGAAGAAATGGTGCATTAATTTCTATGGAACAAGGAAAAGCAGTAGCATTTGCAATTTATAATCTACAGGCAAGAGGAGAAATGTTTGTTACTCATAACGATCCAGTTTATTCTGGTATGATTGTAGGTTTATCACCTAAACCTGGTGATATGATTATAAATGTCATGAAAGGTAAAAAACTTACAAATATGAGGACACAAGGAACAGATGAAAATGTTGTTTTAACTCCTGTAAGAAAGATGTCTATCGCTGAACAATTGAGCATGTTAAATTCTGATGAAGCACTAGAAATTACGCCAAATTCATGCAGATTAAGGAAAGCTGTGCTTGATCCTCACGAGAGAAAAAAGCTCTCTAAATTATCAGAAGCTTCTTAATAAATTATTATTCAGATTTATTTTTGGTAAAAGGTAGCCACTTTTCAAATGCTGATTTACTAGGTCCGTCATATGGAATTGAGTAAGAGTTTGTTCTTGTCAATACTTCAATTCCTTTTGAGAAAACAAAAATAAAAACTATGACAAAAACAATTGTCATTATTTTAAATGGATCAAAATTTTTTGTTTTAAAAACACTAACAGCTTTTGCTTCAGCTCTATGAAATTGTTTAAACGTATAATAAACAGCAAATATTAAACCTATATGAGCAACATATGTCCCTGCCCAGCCAAATGCAAAAGTGGCATATGAAAATACGTATAAACTAAATACTGTTGTCCATATAAAACTCAAAACTAATAATATTTGTAGTCTCACAGTTTTGGGAAGTGCTCTTAAATCATTTTTACTATCGTCAAATAGTATATTTGCTGATTCTTTCATCCAATTTTTTATAGACATGATTTATATTTACAATTTTTATTCAATATTAACAATCGACTAATTGTCCACTAAAAACATTTACTTCGTAACTTTATCCACAATATAAATTCCTAAAGCTACAGCAGGGCCTATTCCAAATGCAAATATTATAGTGCCCAGACCAACAGTTCCTCCCAAATACCAACCAGATATAACAGCTGAAATTTCTAAAGTAGCTCGAATTAAAGCAATAGGAAGTTGCGTTTTTTTTGTTAGACCTGTCATCAATCCATCTCTAGGACCAGGACCTAAATTTGCAATTAAGTATATGCCGCTTCCTAAACCGACAAGTAAAACAGAAAATACAGCAAGAATATATTTTGAAAAAGTAGCTAAAGGAGGATCAAAAAGAAAAAGCGTCAAATCAATTATGGCTGCTATAATTAAAATATTTAAAATTGTACCAATTCCTGGTTTTTGTTTTAGTGGAAACCAAAACCCTAAGACAACAATACTTATTATTAATGTAGATAAACCAATCGAAATATTTAATATGTTTGATAACCCTTCTGCAAGAACAGACCATGGAGAATTACCAGTCGTAGAAACTAATAAAAGGCCCTCACCCAACCCAAACAAAGACAAACCAATACATAAAAGTAAAAAAGTTGTAAATTTAGGTTTTAAATTTAAAGGTTTTTCTGAGCTCCAGGATTTTGAGGGAATATTTTTAATGGTTAAAAACATAATTCTTTAGACTATTTATCTTTTAAACATAAAAATTCTATATAAAGTTCTGACAAGTTAGTTAAAATAATATGAAATAATGAGAAAATTCTTAATAATATTATTAGTTTTATCTCCTCTTTTTTTACAAGCACATACTGATCACTATAAAAATTATTCAAACATAGAAATGGAGATATTTAAAGATGATGAAAAAATTGGAGAAAGTATTTTCACATTTAAAAAAGAAGAAAATAAATTTATTGTAAAAAATACAACCAATTTTGAAGTGAAATTATTGGGTGTTACAGTATTTTCTATAAATAGTAGAGGTACTGAAGAATATATTGGGGACCAATTAATTTCATTTAACTCAGAAACATTTCAAAACAATAAGAGAAAATATGTAAATTTAATTTTTGATGAAAAGAAAGAGAAGTTTATAATTGATGGATCATCATATAAGGGTGAGGCGGATAGAGAAAATATAATCGGTCATTGGTGGAATCATAAAATTTTGCAAACTGAAACACAAATAAGTCCATTATCTGGAAGTGTAAAAAAACAAAACATAGAATTTTTAGGAAAAGAAAAAATTAAACTTTATAATAAAGAATATGATGTAGAACATTTTAGACTTTTTTCTACCAACCCAAATCTATCTGATGATAAAAAATTAAATTTTGAAATATGGTACGATAAAAAAAAAGCATTGATTATAAAAGTGGCTTATAAAAGAATGGGTCTATGGGAATATAGACTAAAAAAAATTCAATAATTATTTTCCCGCTACCGTCATTTGATTAATCAACAAAGTAGGAGCATTTGTTGAGTACTTCATCTCTAAATCATTTGCCAAAGTAATATTCTTAAACATTTCCTTAAAATTTCCAGCTATAGTTATTTCACTTACTGGGTAAGTTAATTCTCCATCCTCAACCATAAATCCTGACGCTCCAACTGAGTAATCTCCTGTAATAATACTGCCTCCATGGCCTATAGTCTCTGTTATATATAGAAATTTTTTTTCTGAATTTAGCAAATCCTTAAAACTTGAGGTACCGTTTTCAAAATATAAGTTTGTTGTTCCTCCAGACCTACCATTAGATTTTAAATTTAACTTTTTACCATAATAAGTATCAATTAAATAATTTTTTAAAATACCATTCTCAACTAGTTTCAAAGAATTGGTTTCAACCCCTTCGCTATCAAAGTTTTGGGAACCTAATCCTTTTTCAATTTTTGGATCATCAATGATATTAATTGAATTTGGAAAAACTTCAGAATTGATTTGATCTTTTAAAAAAGAAGTTCCTCTTGCAATAGCATTCGCACTAATTGCACTTGCTAGTATGCTTAGTATTCCTTTGGAAATTCTTTTATCGAATATAATGCCAATTCTTTCACTCTTGATTTTTTTTGGACCTAACTTTTTTATTGCTTTGTCGGCAGCTATTTTTCCAATTTCTTCTGGTTCCATCATATCTTCCAAGAATCTTGTGCTACCAAACTCATAATCTCTTTCCATTGCACCGTTAATTCTTGATACAGCTACACATGAAGATGAAAAATTTGAGGTTTTGTATCCACCTAAAAAACCATTGCTGTTTGCGAGTATAAAATTATTTTTATTTTCGGTAAAACCGGCTTCAGTATTAACTATTTTTTCGTCCGTTGATGCTGTCTCTTCAACTTTTTTTAAAAATTCAATCTTTTTATCATTTGGATAATGTGTTTCATCATAGAGATTAAGGTCTCTTATCTCTTTAGACATTAAATCTTTATCTGGTAACGAATTATTTTCATCTGATGGAGTAATTTTTGTAGCATCAATACAACGTTCTATTAGTTTTTCTAAGTTTGATTTGGATAAATCTGATGAATTAATGCTTGATTTTTTTTTCTCTATATAGGTAGTTAAATTGACAGCAAAACTATCTGCTCTATTTGACTCGTCTAACTTTTTGTTTCTAAAACTAACATTTTCTGAGACAGAGTGAATTACTTTTACACCCACATCTGTTGCTCCTAGTTTTTTAGAGTTTTCAATACAATAAGACGCTATATCTTTTAAAAATTCCTGATCCCTTATCATTTAGATTAAAGTTTTGTTCCACCAACAGTCATCTTATTTATAAGAATTGATGGCTGAGCTACTCCTACTGGAACACCTTGTCCAGCTTTACCACATGTTCCAATACCTGGATCTAATTTCATATCATTACCAACTAATGAAACTTCTTTTAAAATTGACGGTCCATCTCCGATTAATGTAGCACCTTTGATTGGTGATCCTATTTTGCCATTATTGATTTCATATGCTTCCGTACAGTTAAAAACAAATTTTCCTGAAGTTATGTCTACTTGTCCTCCCCCAAAACTTACAGCGAAAATACCTTTATCAACTGAACTTATCATTTCATCTTGTGAATATTTGCCTGACAACATCATTGTATTTCTCATTCTTGGTAAAACCACATGTTTATAACTTTCTCTTCTTCCACTACCTGTTGACTTAGTTCCCATCAGACGAGCATTTAAACGGTCTTGCATATAGTTTTTTAAAATTCCATTTTCTATTAAAACTGTATTTTCAGTAGGCGTTCCTTCATCATCTATCGTTAAACTTCCTCTTCTTTGATGTAGGGTCCCATCATCTACAATCGTAACTCCTTCGCTAGCTACTTGCTGCCCCATTAAACTATGAAATGCTGAAGTTTTTTTTCTATTAAAATCTCCCTCAAGACCATGTCCGATTGCTTCGTGAATTAAAATTGCTGGCCATCCAGGACCTAAAACAACTTTCATCTCTCCTGCTGGCGCTGGTTTGCTTTCTAAATTGACATTTGCGATTCTAAAAGCTTCATCACATACATCTTTCCAGCTTCCATCTTTTAGATAATCATCATAACTTTGTCTTCCTCCAACTCCATAAACACCTGTTTCTTTTTTACCATCTTTTTCTAAAACAACGGAAACGTTGAATCTGACCAATGGTCTATCATCTTTCAAAACTTGATTATCAGACCTAATAATTTCTATTGATTTATGTTCACCTAAAAAATTTGCAGTTACTTGATTTACAATTGAGCCTTTTGATCTTAAATAGTTATTAACACTTTTCAGCAAGTCTATCTTTGAATCGAAAGTCTTGCCTTCAATAGGATTAATATTTTCGTAATATTTGCTGTTAGTTTTAGGAATTTCATGGTTGTAAGTTCCTTTTTTTGACTTTAACGTATCTTTTAAATTATCGCTTGATTTTCTTAGTGACTCTTTTGAAATATCATTAGAATGAGAGTATGCAACAACTTCGCCTGTCACAGCTCTGAAACCATATCCTTGATCAGAGTTATAAGTTGAACTCTTTATTTTATTATCATCTAAAACAATAGACTCAGATTTATGATTTTCTAAATATAATTCTCCGTCATCACAATTTTTTAAGGTTTCAGTAACAATTGCTTCAGCTTGTAATGTATCTATATCTGTTTCTTTGAAGAAATTTGACATTCGAAGAATGTAGTAGTGATTATTAATATATCAACTGCTTATTTGGCACATTTGTAAAAATAAAATATTCAAATATAGTTTAATTATGAAGGTTTTTTTTAACAATTCATGCAAAATCTGCAGAGCAGAAATTAATATTTACAAAAAAGAAAACATAGAAAATTTGAATTGGATAGACATAACTAAAAATAAAAATGCTGAACTAGAGACAAAAAAAACTGATAAAGAGCTTCTAAGAAGACTTCATGTAGAACAAGATGGAAAAATCTATGTGGGTATTGATGCTTTTTTACTTATTTGGAAAAGTATTCCAAAATACAAGTTTCTTTATAAATTTTTTAAACTCCCTGTCATTTACCAGTTATTTTATGTTGGATATGAAATTGTAGCGTTCTTTTTGTATTTAAAAAATAAACACCAACTAAACTAATGTTGAATAGCGTATAAAATCTGGGTTACAAAAGATAAAAATATAAAAAAAGAGAAAAATAAAATAAAATACATAACTGTAACTGCTCTATTTCTCTTTCTTCTTAAAATAACAAATTTTTTATCATCCAGAAAAGAAATGTCTCTATCACCTGGTACTGGATAATCATAACTCCATCTCCATAAAGACGAACCAAATCTTTTATCTAGTTTATTGTAATAATTTACCCAGGCCAATGACCACATAAACATTAAAAATAAAAATGTTAAAGCTAAAAAAGTTGAGAACATAAATATATTAAATTATATTAAATTTTTTTTATATGTCTATCTGGGGAAGTTTAATTGGTGGGATGATCGGTTTTTCTTTAGGAGGACCGTTTGGGATGCTATTGGGTTCCTTAATTGGTGGAAAAGTATCAAGATCAAGATCAACATTTAAATCTTTTGCGCAACCTCAACAAGTTTTTGCATTAGCTCTTATAGTTTTATCAGCTAAACTGAGTAAAGCAGACGGTCAGGTTAGTAGAGAGGAATTAATAGCGGTAAAAGATAAACTCAAAATTCCAGAACATGAATTAGATCAAGTTGGAAAAATTTTTAATAAAGCTAAAGAAGAAAGCACTGGTTACGAACCATATGCAAAACAAATAGCTCAGATCTATCAAGGAAATATAAATGTGTTGGAAGAAGTTATTAATATATTATTTTATATTGCAGAAGCTGATGGAAATATAAGTGATCAAGAATTTAGAATGATACAACATGTTTCCCAATTATTTGGTCTTAGTGATGCTCAGTTCAATGGAATAGTTGAGGGTAGAAAATCATCAGATAAACTCAATCCATATGTGGTATTAGAGAGCAAACCTGATGATAATCTTACAGATATTAGAAAAAGATATTTAAAATTAAGTAAAGAACATCATCCTGACTTACTTCTAAGTAAAGGAGTTCCTCAGGAAGTTATTGAGGAAAGTAAAAAGAAAATGAGAGCTATTAATTCAGCCTGGGATCAAATCCAAAAGCTAAAGAGTAATTAAAATTGCTCAGATTCTGTCGAGCCTTCCATTGCTGTTGTGGAGCTCTTTCCAGAACTTATTGTATTAGAAACTGCATCAAAATAAGAAGTGCCAACTTCTCGTTGATGTTTAACACTGGTATATCCGTCTTTTTCTCTAGCAAATTCATTTTGTTGTATTCTAGAGTAAGCAGTCATACCTTCTTTTTTATACTTTTCTGCAAGCTCGAAAATAGCAATATTTTGCGTATGGAAACCTGCTAAAGTTATAAATTGAAATTTATATCCCATCATTCCAATTTTAGTTTGAAATGTTGCAATCTCATCATCAGATAAATGTTTCTTCCAATTAAATGATGGAGAGCAATTATAAGCTAACATCTTTCCAGGAAATTTTGCATGTATTGCATCAGCAAACTTTTTTGCTTCTTCTAAATTAGGTGTTGCAGTTTCACACCATATTAAATCTGCGTAAGGTGCGTAAGCTAACCCTCTTGAGATTGCTTGATCAATACCATCTTTCACATAATAAAAGCCTTCAGGTGATCTTTCTCCAGTTAAAAACGGTTTGTCATTTTCATCAAAATCGTTTGTTATTAGTTTCGCAGCGTTGGCATCTGTTCTTGCAAGAATAATGAGAGGAACGTCGGCAATATCAGCTGCCAATCTTGCTGCTTTTAGATTTCGGACCATGGTTCCAGTAGGAACAAGTACCTTACCACCCATATGTCCACATTTTTTTTCACTAGCTAGTTGGTCTTCAAAATGAACTCCGGCTGCGCCAGCTTTTATAAATTTTTTTGTTAGCTCAAATACATTTAACGGCCCGCCAAATCCTGCTTCACCATCTGCAATAATTGGCAACATGTAATCAGTTCTTTCGCTGCTATTCATATCTCCATCTGCTATTTCCATATGCTGAATTTGATCAGCTCTAATTAAAGAATTATTCATAGACTCAACTAATTTGGGTGCGCTGTCGTAAGGATATAAAGATTGATCAGGATACATTTCACCAGCACTGTTTGCGTCTGCTGCAACTTGCCAACCACTTAAATAGATCGCTTTTAAACCTGCTTTTGCATGTTGAACAGCTTGATTTCCTGATAAAGAACCAAGTGTGTTTACATATGGCTCTGTATTCAACAATCTCCAGAGTTTTTGAGATTGCTGTTTACACATTGAATACTCAATTCTAATAGATCCTCTTAGCCTTTCTACTTCATCTGGCTTATAATCCCTTTGTATTCCTGCAAATCTTTTCAACTCATACGAGATTTTCTCGGCTGACATTATTCCCCCTTTAAAAAAACTAATTCTTTTTACTTTTCTTTATATTCTTCTGTAAACTCATTCATTCCACTTGATCCCCAATCGCAGTGGTCATCTCTTAAATAAACCCCTCTGCTTCTATGCTCTTGGTGCTCTTGGTGATTTGTAGTTTGAGAACTAGTTTCAATGTTTTTTATAGTATTTTTGTCCATGTAAACTTTATAATTTACAATATTTACAAAATCCACAAAAAATGTTAAAATTCTAGTAAATACAATAAATTTTTTGTAAATAATAATTTACAAAGTTTACATATAGTAAATGAGTCAAGTAGAATTAAAAATTGGTCCAAAAATAAAAGCTTTTAGAAGACAGCTAGGTATGCAGGCAAACAAACTAGCCTCACAACTTAACATTTCACCAAGTTATTTAGCTTTAATCGAGGGTGGTAAAAGAAAAATTGACGGGGAATTACTTTTAAAAATTTGTGAGGAGTTAAGCATCAACATTAGCGATCTAACAAATAAATCAGATATCAATATGGTCAACACAATTTCAGAACTGCTTGATGATCAACTTTTTGAAGATTTGGATATAGTTGGTCCAGAAGTTAAAGATCTAGCAAATAGTAATCCAAAAATTGGTAAAGCTCTAATAAGATTAGGAGACATTTTGAAAAAAAAAGATCATGAATTGGTTAACAAAATTGAAAAACTTTCAGGAAAAATTGTTGATAATAGAAAAAACTCATTTCCTGGAGAAGTAATTTCAGATTTTTTGCAAGAAAATAGAAATTTTTTTCCAAAACTAGAGGAATTTGCAAATCAAATCTTTGAACAAATAAAACAAAATAATAGAACAAGATATATTGCTTTATGTGATTATTTAAAATCAGAGTATAAAATTGAAGTACAAGATATAATTCCTGAGGAAGGAAAACCCTTTTCAAAAATTTATGATAACAAAAATAGAAAGTTGCTATTGTCTGATTATTTGTCTTTGGAAACAAAGAAATTACATGCTGCAGCTCAAATTGCACAAGAGGGGGCTAGTGACATAATAAATTCTTATCTTGATACTTTTAATTATCCAAATGAAGAATCTAAAAAATTAACAAAAGTTGCTTTATTAAATTATTGTGGTGCAGCAATTTTAATGCCCTACAAATTATTTCATTATGAATGTAAAAAACTTAAATACGATTTAGAGTTATTGCAAAATACTTTTGCAACTTCGTTCGAACAAGTCACACATAGAGTAACATGTTTGAACGATCCAAAATTACCTGGGGTTCCATTTCATTTTTTGAGAGTTGATGTAGCTGGTAATATTTCAAAAAGATTTTCATTGTCAGGTATAGAAATACCACGTTATGGTGGTGCTTGTCCTCGATGGAATGTATATTCGGCTTTTTCTAGACCTGGTGTTATACAGGCTGCAGTAAGTAAAATGACTAATGGTGAAAAGTATGTATGTATAGCAAGAACTGTTGAAAAAGGTATAGGAAGATATGGACAAAAAAAAAGTATGTTATCTATTGGACTTGGATGTGAAGCCAAATATGCAAGAGATTTTGTTTATACGGAAAACTTAGATTTGAATGATAAAAAATCAGAGATACCTGTAGGGGTTTCATGTAGAACTTGTGATAGACTGGATTGTTCTCAAAGAGCTTTTCCACCATTGCATAAAAAATTTGATGTAGACATTAATTCTAGAGGAGTATCTGTATATGTCAGTGATTAAAAAATATGTAAGTTTTATAATTATATTTTTATTTGTAAGTACAAGTAATGTGTATTCAGACAATTTAAATATATTGTTTAAAGAATTACTTAATGCAAAAAATTTACAACAAGCAGAAAAGCTAGAGGATCAAATTTGGAATAAATGGACAAGACACCCAAACAATGATTATCTGACGAACAAATTAGAGAACGGAACTTATTCCATGTACCATCAGCAGTATAGAATGGCATTAAAACTATTTACAGATGTGATTAATGAGGACCCAAAATGGGCGGAGGGTTGGAATAAGAGAGCAACATTACTATTTATATTGGGGGATTATGAGAAATCGTTAGATGATATTGAAAAAGTTTTAGATCTAGAGCCAAGACATTTTGGAGCATTATCAGGACGAGCGCAAATATACTTAAGCTTAAAGGAATATGAAAAAGCAGTTGATGACTTGAGAAAAGCAAAATCTATTTATCCATTAATCAAAAGTGGAGAAAATATAAAGTTAATAGAAAAAATTATCAAAGACCAACAAATTTAATTGTTCCTAGATCTTTTTTTTGCAATCAGCTGGGTTAATGAATCTACCATTAAATCTGAGGCTTTAAAAATTTCACTTGGTTTAAATTCATGTGAAATATTTTTTTCTTCATTTGTTTTATCTTCAATGACTATACCTTCATCTGGAGAATTATTTTTAATATAAATTAGTATTAACCACTCATCATCAATTGTCTCATCCCATTTTATAAATATCTCTCCAGTTTCGAAACTTCTGTCTATGCATCTCAAGATAGACATATGTTTAGTTATATATCTTTTATTAAGTTGAAAAACTAAACTATTCGCACTTCTGTAAAAGCTTTCAAGTGCAAACTCAATTTTTTGCCTAGCTAAAGTATACTCCCTTTCTCTTTGAAGTAATTTTGCTCTATCGTCTCCTTCTTGTGTTTCTACTCCTAACGCTTTAACTCTTTCTCTTATTTTCTGATCTCTTATTTGTTGATATTTTAATTTTAGTTTTTCGATACGCTCTTGTAATCCTGAATAATCCTCTCTCTTTTCTCTTAACGCTAATTTTTCTAGTTGTTCTAATTCTTTTACCTCTCTTATTCTAAACTTTTCTATTTGCTTTTCTAATTTTAATTCTTGTAAAAATTTCTTTTGTCTCTCCGCCTGCTCTTTTCTTAGTATAGCCTGTTCTTTTCTTAAGAATAATTTTATATCTTTTGCTCTTTCTCTTTCTAATTTTTGTTCTTGTTTTAACTGGATTTCTTTTTCTTTTAAAAAAGCTAACTCATCTGCTTTCTTCTGTTTTTCAATTTCGATTTTTTCCTTTTCTACTTGCTCAATTTTCTCAAGTTTAATTTGCCTTTTTTCCTCAGCTCTTATTTCTTTAAAACGAATTAATCTAAATTCTATACTTTGAAAAAATTTTTGTATTAATTTATCAATTGC